>NC_017034.1:1200000-1800000 GCF_000251105.1 Methanocella conradii HZ254
GATGAGCATGTTGACGATCTGCTCGGGCTCCATGTCGCCAAGGTCCGCGCGCTCCAGGTACTTTATAACGTTCTTTATCTGCTCGGCATCCCGCTTTGGCAGGTTTGCCACCGCATTGTTGATGGCCAGCTTCAAATCCGGGGTGAGCTTTTTAACCCGCTTACCGTCAAGCTCGCTGGTGTCGACTACTATTCCGATGCCGAGCACGAAACGGTACGGGTAGGTCACCTCGCTATGCCAGGACTGGCGCGTCTTAAGGACGTTCATCATGCGGTTACCCGTGCCGGGCACTGTGAAAATGCGGACGATGTTATCCGCCAGGTACATGGGGATGACAGTCTCTTCGCCGCCCTCGCCGCTATACTCCTCGATCGTGCTCAACACGGTGCCCACCTTCTTGGTCTCTTTAAAAAGCTGGGAGATGAGCATGCGCTGCTCGTACTTATCATCGAAGGCCCATATGACGGGCGTGAGCGGGTCGATGGCGATGCGGGCGCTCGAGCCCTTCCAGTCGTCCACGAATTCGGGCATCTCCTCCTTGATAAAGTCGGCTAGATCCTTGCCCGCGGCCTCGAGGAAGACCAGGGAGCTGTTCTCCACGTAGGCGCCTATGTCTTCCCAGCCCATGCTCCTGGCCTCGGCCATGATCTGCTCCTTCGATTCCTCCAGAGTAATGTATATTGCTTCATTTCCGAGTTCCAGGCCTTTCCTTATAAACTGTAGGGCCATCGTGGTCTTTCCGGTGCCGGCCGAGCCGACGAGGATGCTTGCCGAGTGTTCGTTGAACCCTCCGTCAAGGAGGTCGTCCAATCCTAGTATACCAGTCTTAATCTTCTTCATTATTTCACCTTGCGGCCCATCGGGGCTGGTTTTTCTCTAGCGTGAACCTGATGACATCGTTGGCAACGTTATCGCCGAAGTGGTTGGTGATATTCCCGACGAGGTCGTAGGCGAGGACTTTCAGCTCGTCGGGGCTCTTGCGCGTTATTCTCTCGAACTCTTCCTTCGTTAGCTCTCCCACACTAAGGTGGCTTCCTATCAGGTCTCCTACCATTTTTATCTCCAGCATGATGGATAGCATGTCATAGTCCTTCTCTAGCAGGCAGCCGATGATGGCGTTATCCGCATTATAAAGGACTACTGCGCCCTCTTCTGTCTCGAAGACGACCCTGCGGAGGGGGGAGCTTCGCATCCCGTTGATGGCCTGCACGGCCTTTTTCACGAGCTGCATGAGGGCGCTCTCCTTTTGCCTGGGCATGTTCTTGTTGAAAAGCTGCGTGATCACGTCGCCATTCCTGGAAGTGACTATGGCGCCAAGCGCGCCTTTTTTATCGAGCAAGCCCCTGAGGTCTCTCTCGACATTGTTCTTCCAGTTGCCTCTTTTTAATGCGGATACCTTTTCCATGCCATGCCTCCGGAGCTCAAACAATTACTATTTTTTAGTAATTATTTTTATACGAAATAAAGCTTTCTACGCCTTACGATCTTTTTAGCGCCAGGCATATGAAGTATTATATTTTGTTTAACATATAAAAAATTTTGGTTGGGCGCACCATGCTCCGCCAAAAATACAGCTAAAGCAAAGGGTTTATGGGTTATGACCGATATTTTACGCTTTTACAGGAGATGGTGGTATTACTAAGCTGATAGAGGCAGCCAGGGTGGCTATGAGGGACGTCCTGGGGCTCAGGGAAGGGGAAGAGGTGCTCATCGTCACCAACTTCGAGGGCGACGTGTTCCCTGTGGCGCGGGCCGTGTTTGAAGTCACGAGGGAGATGAAGGGCAGGCCAACCATGGCCATACAGGGGATGAAGACTATTTATGATTATGCCGAACGTCTCGTTTTGGAGGCGATAAGGGCGGAGCCGGACATTATAGTCTCACTATCGGCCAATAAGATGGGTAAAGACCCTTATGGGCTTACGATAGGCTATGTTGGCAGAGACGGCAAGAAGTATGATCATGTGTTTGACTTGTTGATGGATGGCGATAAGAGGATCAGGGGGTTCTGGTCGCCTACAACGACAGTCGAGATGTTCGAGCGGTGCGTGGCGCTGGACTATGGAGAGATGCAGGCCACAGCTGCCAGGATTAAGGGCGCCCTTGAAGGCGCGGATGAAATACACGTAACTTCCCCTGCGGGGACCGATGTTTATATATCGGTTAAGGGCCGCAAGGCTTTCCTCGATGACGGCAACTTCAGGCTTCCCGGGCAGGGCGGTAACCTGCCGGCCGGCGAGGTGTTCATTTCCCCTGCTATTGCGAGCGCGAGGGGCACCATCGTGTTCGATGGCACCATTGACCTCGTCCCGAACGCGGTAATTCCCAAGAAGCCGGTGAAGGTCACGCTTAAGGATGGCTATGTGGATAAGGTGACGGGCGGCGAGGAGGCAAAAGCGCTGCTCAAGGTCATCAGGAAGGGCGAGCAGATGGCACGTGAGAAAAGCCTCAAGGCGGAAGAGCGCAACGCCAGGCACATCGGCGAGCTGGGAATCGGGATTAACTACAAGGCCAGGATGACCGGCAACCTCCTGGAGGACGAGAAAGTGGGCAAGACGGTGCACTTTGCCATCGGCTCTAACTATGATAACGACGCCAAAGCCCTCATCCATCAGGATTGTCTGGTCCTGAAGCCCTCAATGTGGGTTGATGGCAGGCAAGTGATGAAGGACGGCAGGCTTCTCATCTAAATTTTATAATTCAGGATGGAGTGAGCACTTTCCTGGAAGCAGTCTCTATGGCCGCGACCACGCTGTTGCCGGGCATGATGGTGGCCACGGGGATGCGCACGATCTTCTCAAGGGTATAGCTAACGATGGGGGCGCAAACCAGGGCCTGGGCGCCATCCCTCTCCGCCTTAATAGCCGCCACGATGGCGTCCTCCATGGTCATCGCAGAGTACTCACGGACCACGATGCGCTTCCCATCCACGAGCATCTCGCGCTCGCTGATGCGGTCAAGCACGGGCCGCGCCGCTATCACGGCGATGAACTTCTCCCGGCTCAAGCCCTCTATCTCGCGTATCGCGTCAATGACCTGGCGAAGGGTGCCGAGGTTGGGGTCTCTTTCCCCGCTCATTATCTTATAAAGCGTGCTCGGGGAGACCCCTGAACGCCTCCCGAACTCGGTAATGCTCAAGCCCAGGTCCTTTTTTATGGCCTTCTCAAGCGTCTTCCTGAACTCCTCGTCAGACTGAAATGCCGCCATGATCACGTCATCCGCTATAGTCATAAACCTCAATCCTTAAAGTATAATGTATGCCCAAATATTTCTACTTTTGTATTAAATGAAAGTTGCCCTGGGGAAAAGCTATAAGCCATTTTGAGGAATACAACAAACGGAAGGTATATTATGGCTATCGATAACCTCATTGATAGGCTTAAGGAGGATAGGCTCTCCAGAAGGACGGTGCTAAAGCTCGGGGCCGCGGCGGGCATAGGGCTTGCCGGCCTGGGCATGGCGGGATGCTCCAGCCCGAGCCCAACGGTTTCAGCGACCCCGACGTCGGCTCCGCTAAAGGTAAAAGAGACAGTGAACATAGGATACCTGACCACTGACCATGACGCTCCCCTTTACGTCGCTAAGACTAAAGGCTTCTTAGAGAAATACGGGATGAAAGTCAAGCTGGTCAACTTCAACTCCGGGCCGGAGATAATGACGCAGATGGCGGGAGGCAGCATCGACATCGGCGTGGCCGGTGTCCCGCCGGTCATACTCGCGTACGACAAGGACCCGACTGTCAAGATAGTGGCCGCCGTGCACAAGAACGGCTCCGGCCTTTTCGTGAAGAAGGGCTCTGGCCTGAAGAAGTTCACCGACCTGAAGGGCAAGAAGATTGGCTCCCCTGGCCCTGGCTCCATCCAGGATATCCTGGTCAGGCAGCTATGCAAGAAGTATGGGATGTCGTATGAAACCGACGTGTCGATGGCGAAGCTTCCCGCCGGGCAATGGGTGGGCGCGGTGGACGCAGGGACGGTCGACGCCGTGATGGCCTGGGAGCCTTACGTCACCATTGCCGAGATGCAGGGCATAGGCGAGGTCATGTTGAGGTCTGAGGACATAATGCCGGGCCATCCATGCGACTCCATCGTGGCCACCCAGACGATGATTAGCCAGTACCCGGACTCTGTCAAGGCCTTCCTGAGGGCGCACCGCGATGCGGTGGAGCTGATAAACTCTAACCCGCAGGAAGCGGCGCAAATCGTGTCCTCCCCCGAGTGGCTGGCAGACGATACCGCCATCGAGCGGGCGGCGCTCGAGCACATAGCATTCCTGTATAAGCCCGACGAGGAATACCTTTCAGGCACTGATACGTTCTCCAGGGCGCTAAAGGAGGAGCTGGGCCTCACTAAGAAGGTCTACACGAGGGATGAGCTGTTCGACCTGACCCTGATTAGCCAGATATGAGGGCGAGGAAACTCCTCCGCCCAACAAATTTATTTTGGATGATGATGGAGTATATCTCCGTGCCCAGGTGGAGTAAAGTTTTATTGCAGATATCAGGCCTCCTGTTTATAATCCTGCTATGGGAGCTTGTAACAGGAGTGTTTCACGTTTTCAAGTGGATAGTCCTCCCTCCGCCTACCGACGTGTTCCTGACCATGTTCTCTATGGCCCTGGATGGTAGCCTTTTCATCAATGCGGGCTGGAGCCTGCTTAGGGTTCTCTTAGGCTTCCTCGTCGCCTCGGCCGTCGCGGTACCCCTGGGCGTGGCGATGGGCTGGCTGCCCGAGCTCTCTTACATAGTAGACCCCATAGTTGAGGTCATCCGCCCCATACCGCCAATCGCCTGGATAGGGCTGGCGCTCCTATGGTTTGGGATTGGAATCAACTCAGCGATATTTTTGGTCTTCATAGGGGCCTTCTTCCCCATACTCTTGAATACGATAGCAGGGGTGCGTAACGTTGAAAAGCGGCTCATAGAGGTCGCCTACACTTTCGGGGCCAGCGACTGGGAAGTGTTGAGAAAGGTCGTCATTCCCGCGGCGTCCCCCACGATATTCACCGGCATGAGGGTCGGCATGGGCATCGGCTGGATGTGCGTGGTGGCCGCCGAGATGATAGCGGTCAAGTTCGGCCTGGGCAACATGATCCTGGAGGGGTCGAACCTTCTTCAGACCGATGTCGTGATGGTGGGCATGATAACCATAGGCTTTATGGGGCTGGCCATAAACGTCGTTTTCCAGGCAGTGGGCAGCCGCCTGTTCAGGTGGCAGCAGGGCATCGGCAGGGAGGTGGCCTGAATGTCTAGCGACATAAGGATTGAGCACGTCACAAAGGTGTACTCATCGAACGGGCGCTCCCTCAAGGCCGTGGACGACATCTCCATGGAAATAAACGACTCTGAATTCATATGCATCGTCGGCCCATCGGGCTGTGGCAAGTCTACTCTTCTAAGAATGATAGCTGGCCTGGAGCCCGTGTCGAGCGGCGAGATACTGATGGGCGGAAAGAAGATAACCTCGCCATCTCCTGAAATAGGGTTCGTGTTCCAGGAGTACACCCTTTTCCCATGGCGGACGGTGGGCAAGAACGTCGAGTTCGGGCTGGAGCTAAAAAGGGTGCCGCCTCAGGAGAGGGAGAGGGTGGTGGCAAAGTACCTCGATATGGTCGGCCTGTCCAGGTTTAAGGACTCGTACCCCCACCAGCTTTCTGGCGGGATGCGCCAGAGGACGGCCATCGCCAGGACGCTCGCCGTTAATCCTAAAATTTTGCTCATGGACGAGCCCTTCGGGGCGCTTGACGCCCAGACCCGTAACATCCTGCAGGAGCAGCTTCTGGACATCTGGCATAAGGAGAAGAAGAAGGTGCTCTTTGTCACCCATAACGTGGACGAGGCCGTCTTTTTGGCAGATAAAGTAGTGGTCATGACCGCCAGGCCGGGCCGTATTAAGGAGATAATAGACATAGAAATCCCTCGCCCACGGGAGCGAACTGAGACCGAGGTCAACAAGGTCCGCAACGTGATCTTGAAGTCCCTTTTCGAGGAGGTCCAGAAGCTTTCGGACCATTAAAGCCGCAAGAGCGGGCATTAATTATACGGATGGCCTCGCTGGCGCTAAAAGTCGTAAGCGGGCCTTTTCAGCCTTGTCTTTAATCCATTTAGCCAGGCGCCGATACCTCATCTCAGTGAAATACGCCACAATGTATGCGACCACGTTTGTCAATACTAGAGATATGGCGATGAACGCCGGTAACGGGCAGCTGAGGCCGTATATGTCGTCGAGCGCCAGGAGAGCAGCTATCATGGCCACATGTAGCAGGTAGAGTGTGTATGAATAGCTGGCCATGGTTTTGATGAAGCCCTTTAGCCGGGCTCCTCTAAATATCTCCTCCTTGCCGTTAAAGTTAATGACGGCTAGCAATATTGCACACCCTGCCAGAAGTTCGAGGACGTATTCATAGTATATTATACCGATATGCAAGTCGATAGACATCCTTATGGCTATTAGGATGATAGCTATGGGGAAGAGGTATTTGAAGTATTTACGTATCTGTTCGGCATATATCCCTCTGGTCATCATAGCCGTGATAAGGACTCCGAAGAACCATACAGGGACGAGAGTCCCCCTATAGTTTGTAGCGGCCAGATATATCGGATAGAGCGAGAAGAGCAAAAATCCCAGCATGGCTTTAACTTTGAGCATATTTTTTGGCTTATAGAATACTATCAGCCAGCCGAACGCCATGTATAGCCACCATTCGATGTTCAATGTCCAGAGAAGCTCGGCAAATGGAGGCCTTGGAATATGAAATGGAGGCATCATCTGGAGCATCAGCAGGTTTGCCAGAAATATGTCGATTGATATGCTTGAGGTGCCGAACCTGGGACTTAGTAGATAAAAAAGGGGGGCATTAATGGCCCTTATTAATATGTCCAGGGCTAATATGATGATGAGGCATGGGACCAGGCCTGAATATATCCTTGAAAAGCGGTCGATGAAATAGCTGCCAAATCCATAATTGCCCGCCTGGAGCTTTTTGAATAGCGAGTTTGAGATGACGATGCCAGATATGAAGAAAAATAGCATCACGCCCATAATCCCTAGATTACCGGGTCCCATCCAGATTAGGCTATTATCGTATTTGACATTTTTATATAGAAGGTATAGGGGGATAATGTGGCTTACTACCACCATCTCGCATGCCAGTACGCGGAGAAGGTCTAATAAGACAGAAGCGTCTCCGGATAAATAATTATTTCTTATTGGGCCTTGAGCGCTAACCGGGTTAATTCTACCACGAGCCTACCTATATTCTTGAATTATCATTTGGTACTTATAGATTATAGAATACTTGATTATATAAAAGTTATGGATTATAAGCTAAGCTATTGTCGGGCAGAAGGTTTTTCTTTTGCTAGAAAAAGAAGACGTGGTGTTTAGCCATCCATTATCAACTAGAGCTCCGCTTTAGTCTTTATTTTACGTCAAACCGAACGTTTATATCTCTTTATTATATAATTTGTATTTATAGTGAGATGATGACCACGAGCAGGCTTAGGACGGGCATCGCCGGCCTGGACGAGATGACCGGCGGCGGCTTCATACGAGGCGATACCACCCTGATAACAGGGCCTCCAGGCACGGGCAAGACGACTTTCGGTCTTCAGTTTCTAATGCAGGGCATCTCGGAAGGCGAAAGCGGGGTGTTTGTGACAGTCGAGGAGATGCCCCAGAAGATAGCGAGCGACGCAATGAACTTCGGATGGGACCTGAAAAGGCTGGAGGCCGAGAAAAAGATGAGGCTTTTCCACCTGCGCTCGGAGATGCTCCAGGCGGGCGGGGCGCCCATCATGCAATGCCTCGACATCGTCAACGCCATTGGGGCAAAGCGCGTAGTCGTGGACCCAATCTCATTATACTCATTAAACGTGGGCAACCCAACAGACCTTCGGAGGGAGCTGTACGCATTCGTGAACTACATGAAGGAGAGCGGGCTGACGCTCGTCCTTACCCACGAGGTGCCCGACATAATCACAAGGGTATCCCGCATATCCGACTACGGCCTCGAGTTCATCGTAGACTGTATAATCATGCTCCAGTACGTAGAGATAGAGTCGGAGATAAGGAGGTCAATAAGCGTGCTGAAGATGAGGGGGTCGGACCATGATAAGGCCATAAGGAGGTATAAGATAACGGACAGGGGCGTCGAGATCGAGGCGCGGTTCGAGGGCTACGAGGGCATCATGAGCGGCACGGCCCGCAAGACAGGGGCGCAGGCGTTCATCGAGGCGTTCAAGCGGTAAGGCGATGGCATGGAAGGCTCTCAACTGGCCCTTTTGGCAGCCGTCGTATGCGAGCTCATATTGCTGGCCTTCATCTTTTGCATTGCAAGGTTTTATGAGCTGAAGTTCAGGGAGAAGACTTTCCCCCTCTCTTTTCTCGCTCCCGCCCTCGTTTTCCTGGGTGCGATGGCATTCGCATTGTACGCCGGCTCAGGGCTGGGATGGGAGCTGCTGATAACTAATGCATGTACGCTTTTAGCGTTGGCGACATCGGGGCTTCTCCTCTACAGAAAAATGATGGGGGTGTCTCATTGAGCGGAGTTCTAGAGTTCCTCAACTGGGCATCCCTTTTCGTGGCGCTGTCCGGGATGGCGCTACTGCTCCGTGCCCTGAGCCGCAGGCTCGGGGAGGCGCTACGCATGAAAAAGTACTACCTGCTCTACGACGCCAGCATCGCCCTCATGGCCCTATCCCTGATTCTAATCATCTCCGGGCTTTTTAGCGGCTTGCTATCCAGGCTATTGTTCTTATCGGGCGCTGTGCTCATGGTGGGCACAACCATGCGATACTGGTGGTGGATAGTGCCGGAAATATTTAAGCCTGGCCAATAATTATTTAGCCTGGAGAGTAAAGCATTAATATCATTGGCTCAAAAAGGAAAAGGTAAGGGTAAAATGGTCAGGGGATAAAATGGCGCTTGGATGGAGAGACATCTTATATTTCTTAATGGGGCTCATCGCCATCTGCCTGGTGGTATCTTTTAGCGCTTACCAGCTTACGACGTATGGGTCGGTGCGCGACGCGCTCGAGGGCATCGCCATGCAGCCGTCGCAGGTGGTGGGCCTGCACGAGCAATACGACAGCATGGTCGAGCAGTTCGCAAGCGGAGGCGGTGACACGTTCACCTTCCGCTTTGGCGGGCAGTCCATCGACGTCACCGCGTATCAGGCGAATGGAAAAGGCGAGAGCCAGGTGATAGGCATCGTGCTGGATAAGTATGCGGAAAACCTCTATAACGGGAACGTGCAGGGCTCGCTCTCCATGGCCGCGGGCATCGCGGGCGCCAGCGCGAACGCCTTCTATTTCCTCGTCTCAGCGCTGCTGTTCGCCGCATTCTTCATAATACTCGCCCTCTCGTACATACAGCGGTGGTATGAGACAACGATGGACATGCTTAAGGGCGCTGGCAAGGTCATCCTTGTGATGGGTGCCATCGCGTTCATCTCCTTTTTGATAATGCCAGCCGTAGTCAAGTCGGTGATGTGGGCCTCCATTAATACGGAGCTTGGGAGGGATGTGGTCCGTGTCATCGAGCCCAGGATAACCGGCGCCCTTCTCGTCAATACGCTCATCGTCATCCTCTTCGGCGCCCTGCTTTATGGGGCTGGATTTCTGCTCCACATGGATACTGGCGAGGAGGAGCCTGGTGCCACGGGATACCCGAAGTTCATCTCCAGGATGAAGGAGGCGGCCAGGGCTCGCGGTACATCGCCTGGAAGGGTGCCTTCAAAGCCTGGTCGCAGGCAGCTATGAGCCATCGGTGCCAGAGCCATGTCGTGCCTCATACCTGCTGAAGAACCTGGAGTAGAGCACTGCGGCGGCCAGGTAAAACAGGCAGGTCGCAACGTAGGGCAAAATGTAAAAGCCATACGACATGAGCACGCCGGCGACATAGGAGCTTACCGCTATCGAGATATAGCTGCCCATCGACGTCAGGCTCGACACGGACGCCATCTCCTCGCTATGCACTATCTCCATGGAAAAGCTGTTGCTTATGGGCACGGACATGTTCATGAACAGCATCCTTAGTATGTAGGCGGCGCCGGCGATATACAGGTTGGTGGTAATTGCCAGGATTACGAGGAAAGGTATTGATAGGAGGTAGGTCAGCGATACGGTCTTGACCTTTCCTATCCGTGAGACCATGCAGGGCACCGCCATCGCCCCCACCGCCATGGAGGCCTGGGCCATGGCGAAGATCAGGCCTATCTGGCCCGGCGTGGCGGAGAGCATCTTGCTAAAGTAAACGTTAAAGAACGGCACGATGAGGCCCGCGCCCAGCCCTATCAGGCAGCTTATGGCGACCAGGCGCTTGACCACCCTGGACCGGGCCAGCTCGGCCAGCATCGGCCCGACCGCTGGAGAGCCTACGCAAACCTTCTTTTTCTCTTTCAGGAATATCAAAGGGATGATGGATGCTATGGCGACCGCGACCGAAGCGTATAGCGTGTAGCGATAGGACAGGGCGCTCCCCCCGTCGACCCCGAAGGCGGACGACCACACCTGAGGCAGGTAGCCGCCTATGGCCATGCCCAGGACGGTGGCCACCACGAACAGGGCGAAGTTGAAGCTGAACAGGTAGATCCTATCCTCCGCCGTGCTGTTCTCGACCATGAAGGGGGCGGCTATTATGACGGGGACCGTGGAAAAGATGCCGCTCAAGAGGCTTAGCATGAGCAGCCACTCCTGGGAGGTCATCACGTAAAGCAGAAATGACACAACCGTCGATACTATACAAGACGCGAGCAGGCTTTTCTTGCTCCCGATCCAGCCGCATACCTGGGCTGCGGGGAAGGCGAACAGGCCCGTGGCTATCATCGTCACCGAAATGATGAGGCCTAAAAACTGCTCGTTATAGCCAAGCCTGATAATATAAAGATTAAAGATGACGCTGGCTATGCCCACGTAAAGGGATGTCAAAAAGTTATAGGCGAGGTACATCTTCGCGTTAGTCGAGAAGTTTTTCAGTGCCTGGGTGTAGTCGTTGATAACAGGGCATCCCCTCCTTTCTAAATGTTAAAAATAATCAAAATAAAGATACTTTGTGGTTTTTATGGCGTGATAATCCTTTGCATGATGCTTTTAGCGAGCTGCGGCTTCTCGGCGTCCTTGAAGTAGTGGTAAAGCAGGAAGGCGGTTAGGACGTAGAAGATACAGGTCCCTACGAAAGGTATAAGGTAGTTTTCACTGGCTATTAGAAGGCCGCTCAGGTAGGTGCTCACCGATACGGCGATGTAGTTCCCCGTCATCATCATGCCCAGGGCCAGGCCCTGCTCGCCCGGCTTAATCTGCTCCATCTGGAAGCTGGTGGTGGCCGGGCCGGCCATGTTGATGAAGAATACGTAAGCCACATATGCGGCCGCCGCCAGAAGAAAGCTCTGTGACAGGGCTATGAGCATCACGAATGGGGCTGCGAACACCTTCGACAGCGCCGCCGAGCGGACCTTCCCTATCTTTGAGGTGAGGTATGGCGTGATGATGAACCCCGCCAGCATGACGGCGCCGGCCGCGGCGGAGACAAGGCCGACCTCAAGCACGCCAGCCTGGAGGGCTTTTACGAAATACACGTTAAAGTAGGGCACTATCATGCCAGAAGCGGCGCCAAACGTCAGGCTGGTAACCGTGAACCTCACCACGTCGGCTGAAGGCCTTAAGGACTTCAGCGAAAACGAGCCACATCTAATCCTGGTGGCATACCCGCTCTCCTTGACTAGAAGCATGAGGATGGAGCCTATGGCGAGCAGCAGGGCCGATGATAGAAGCGTTAGCCTCAGGCCGCCCGCGTTGAGCCCTGTAAACGGCCCCCACATGCCGGGGAGGATGCCGCCCAGCGCGCTGCCTATAACTGAGGATATCCAGCTTATGGAGGCGTTAGCGCTGAAAACGTGTACGGACTCCTCTTTCCTGGCGTTTTCCGCCAGCATCGGGGTGAGCGCCACCGAGCTTATCGATACGAAGGCCCCGCCGGCAACGCTGAACAGTAGAAGGGCATACTGGGACGATAACAGGTATAGGGGTATGGCTGATAGCGTTGAAAGCGCCCCCGATATTATCATGAGTGCCCTTTTATCGTACCGATCGCAGAGGATACCTGCAGGTATGGACATGACGGATGAGGCCAGTACGTTTGAGGCAAGCACAAGCCCGAGGAAATCGGCCCCATAGCCGAGGCTTAATATGTAGAGGTTGAAGAGAATGCCGTATATGCCCGTGTACAGGCAAACTATGAAGCTTCGCAGCAATAGCAGCTTCACGTTCGTGTTGAAGCTGGCTATGGTGCGCACGTACTCTTTTATTATCTCTATACCCCCTGGCCTATAAGTATCGAAATTTCGCGCCGGAAGTTTAAATCTTTATGCCTGCCCTCGAAGCCCTGTCAGGCGATTTTAGCCTGGCTATGCCATCCTCATCCTCCCTGAAGAAGTGGTACATGAGGCCGGCGGCCATGAAGTATGCGCAACACGTCGCCGCATACGGCAAGACGTAGTTCCCCTGAGCCATGAGTAAGCCGCTGAGGTACGTGCTGGCCGAGACGATGACGCCGCTCACGGTGGACATGAACCCTATCGCGAACCCTCTCTCTTCCGGCTCGATCTTCTCCATCTGCAGGCTTGTTATCGCGGGGCCGGCCAGGTTCATCAGGAGCATCCTGGCGGCATAGGCGAACGATCCCATCGTGAAGCTTGCCGTCGCCATCATGATAATTAAGAAAGGTATGGAGGCCATCTGGGTGAGCGCCGCAGCCCTGGCCTTTCCCAGCCACGAGGAAACGTGTGGCGTGACGGTGAAGCCCACGACCATGATGGCGTTGGTGATGGCGAAGACAGCGCCTATCTCAGAGGGGCCTGCGCCGAGCACTTTCGTGAAATAGACGTTAAAGTAGGGCACTACGGCGCCCGTGCCGACGCCCGTGAGGGCGCTTATAGTCGTGAACTTCAATAGGTTCGGGGAAAACCTTATGCTTGCCCTCCTAGATGTACGGCGAGGCTTGCCGCTTTTCATCATAAGAAGCGTGGACCACCCTGCTAGGAGCAGTAGGAGCGATAGCACTAGCGTGAGCCGATATGGGCGGCATCCGGGCCGTAGCCGGAGCATTATGCCGGGAATGATGCCACCGGCAATGCAGCCGATGATTGATGCCGTCCAGCTCAGCGCAGAGTTGAGGCTGAATATCCTCACTGTATCCTTCTCGCAGTTCTCGGTGAGGAGAGGCGTCGCGCAAACCGCGCTCACCGAGCTGCACGCCCCTCCTATGGCGCTGAAAAATAGCAGGACCCACGGCGAGCCTACCAGGAATATGGGCGCCGTGGATATGAGCGAGAGCAAGCCAGAGATGGCCATCAACTTTCGCTTGTCGAAGCGGTCGCAGAGCACCCCGGCCGGCACCGCTGCCGCCGATGAGGCGAGCATGTTAACAGATATCACCAGCCCGAGAAAATCCTCGCGGAAGCCCAGGTCGAGTATGTAAAGGTTGAATATCACGTCGTATATGCCCTGGTATACGCTAAGGATAAATGAGCGCATGATGAAGAGCCTGACGTTCTTTTTAAACGCGTCATCGATCATAGGCATAGCACCCTCCTGGCGGGTGATAAATGAAAAGGCAATAAACCTTTATATGCTTCTGCTTGCCTAAAAAGCCATTAAAATACTGTGACAAGCATTTTTAGGCTTTTATGTGTCTTAAAACGCCAAAAACCAGCTTAAAAATCAACCAATTTTTATATCTATAAACGTGGTTTTGCCTATCAGGGGTGAGTGATCAAATGGACGGCCTCATCTGGCTGGCGGTATTGTTCCTGATATTAGCGCTGGTGGCCTACATCCTCGGCGCGAGGGGCATTGCCGGCCTAAGCATTGAGATAGCAAAATGGCTCGTGATAATCTTCGTCATCCTCGCCATCATCGTGTTCCTGTTCGGTGGCAGGGTGTTCTTGCCGACGCCATTGCTGCTGGCATAATGCTCGCCATAGGGCAGCACAGACAACTTCAAATATTCAGACATTATAAGAGATAGTACAAAAAGAATTAGGGATGGATTAAGAAAAAAAGCGGCATAATATAGCGCTGCCCTCTATGGAGCATTAACAGTGTTATCGACCAGCCTGCTACTCTCGATACTACTCATACTGGTTTTAGGGAAGATACTGGGCATAGCTGCCGAGCGGATGGGCATGCCCTCGCTCGTGGGCGAGCTACTCACGGGCATCATCCTGGGACCCATGATGCTCGGCATAATCCACCCTGCCGCCGCAGGGTCCGAGGACCCCCTCAAGTTTTTATCGGACCTGGGCATCCTTTTCATGATGTTCCTGATGGGCCTTTCCATTGACATAGAAAGCGTGATGAAGACGAACTCCCGGAGCGCCGCCTCCATCACCATTATAGGCGCCGCGATAGTCCTGGCGCTCTCCACGGCCCTGATGGCCGTCATCGGAATGGCGCTGGGGCAAGACCTGTACACCTCGGTCATCCAGGGCTGCCTCATAGGCGTGGGCCTGACGTCGACCTCGACCGTCATCGGCTTCCGCTACCTGAGCGAGATAGGCGACCGCTTCTCGAACGTATTTAAGACGCTCGTTGCCGTGGAGGTCACCGACGGGATCTTCTCCATCATGGCCCTCGCGGTGCTGCTCTCCATCGTAGGCCTGCTAGCGAAGGGGTCCACCGGGGCAGCAATAGACACAAACGGCTTCATGTCCGAGGTTGGATGGTCCACCTTTAAGCTATTCCTTTTGATGCTAGGCTTCATGATCTTCGTCATCAAGTTCGGCGGCGTGGTCACTGATTGGCTGCTTGGCGTCTCCCGGAAGAGCAGGGATGAGCAGTCGATCATCACGCTCTCCTTGATCGTATTATTCGCCGTTGCCACCCTGAGCGATTGGCTCGAGCTGACGTACGTAATCGGGGCGTTCCTGGCAGGGGCAATACTGGCGGGCTCGCCTTACAGCAGTACGGTTATCGAGCCGAGGATCAGGGCGATTGGCTACGGCCTTTTCATCCCCATATTTTTCGCCTACACGGGCATCTCTATGGACTTTAGCGCCCTTTTCAAGGCGCCGTCCATCCGCCTGGCCGGTAACCTGGCATTGCCTTGCTACCTGCTCCTGTTCCTGGGCCTTCTGGTCATCGTTATGGCGGGTAAGTATATCGGCACGAGGGCTGGGTGTGCCCTCTCAGGCGGCTATAAGGGGTATGAGGCCCATCGTATTGGAGTCTCTTTGATGTGCGCGGGCGAGGATGCCCTGGTTATCGTGGGCATCGGTGCGAGCATCTCCGCATCTCCAGGAGGCCAGCATATCATCAGTAACGAGCTTCTATCCATAGTGGGCCTTATCGTCATCGTGTCCTCGTTGTTGGCCCCCATTTTCATGAAGCGGTCTTATGAGGAAAAGGATTATACGCCGCCCGTGGCGTCCCATACCAGGACCGGCCTTAACGGTAAATCTAAGGGCAGGTATAGGAGCCTGTGAGCCTTACTGGAGGCTTTCGAAAAGCATAACATTTTTAGCTTTAAAGCCGTATTTGAGACAACATGTTCGACCTGTACAGCCTGCTGGCGGGCATCTTCATAGGGCTTTCCCTGGCTGTGCCGCCCGGCCCCGTCAACGCCATAATAGCCGCGGAATCGGTCAAGAGGTCGTACCTCGCAGGGATAAAGGTTGGGCTCGGGGCGATGACGGCGGACGCCACTTTCCTGTTTATAACGCTCATAGGCATTGCCGTGCTGTTCACGGGCGAAACCGTTAAAATGATGGCGTCCGTCGCCGGAAGCCTCATACTCGCGTACATGGCCGTAAAAATACTAAAAGGGCACAAAAAGCCGCTAAAAGAGAGCGGAAAAGAGGATATAAAGAACCATTACATGACTGGCGTCATCGTCGGCATTACCAACCCTGCGTCCATCCTGTGGTGGGTGACGGCAGGCGCAGCGCTTATCGCCAACTTCAATGCCCCGGGAATAGCCGGGTTTTTCATCGGCATCTTCATATGGGTCTCATCTTTCTCGATAACCCTACATTTCGCCCAAAAAAAGGTGGAATGGCTCTACCCAGTCATAATGCTGGCCAGCGGCCTGGTGCTCTTGTTTTTCAGCGTGATGCTCCTGTATAACGCCATCATGATGGCCCTATGAAAGCCTTTTTACAGCCTCGGCAATGACAGGGGCAACCGTGACCTTGCTCATGGGCCTTTCCAGCGTGTCGGTGGCTATGACCTCCTTAACGCCGGCATCATACAACTTAAGGTAAGCGTTGTGGGCGAAGACCGGGTGCACGCAGGCCACGTAAACGTCACGCACTCCCTCCGCCTTTAGCAGCTTTATCGCCTCGGCGATAGTGCCGCCGGTGCTTATGATGTCGTCCATGAGCACCACGTCCCTTCCCCTGATATCTAAACTTTTTGGGGCTATCCTCACCTCTTCGCCCGATATCCTGGTCTTTTCGAGGTAGTCGTAGTGCAGGCCGCGGGGCTCGGCGGCGGATTTTGCAAGGCTAAGGGCGCCATCATCAGGGGCCAGGATGGTCGTGTCCTTGAGCTCCATGCCGTCAATATAATTCCCGAGCTCTGGGGCGGCGTTCAGGTCAACGGCAGGGCAAGGGAAGTGCTCCAAAATGGAGCGGTCATGTACGTTTATGGTGAAAACGCGGTCCGCTTTTATGCACCTGGCCAGCGCCCTCGCCGTGACGGGCTCACCGGGCTTGAAGCGCTTATCCTGTCTCGCATAGCCAAAGTATGGCACCACCGCCGTGATGCTCCTTGCCTCATCGCAAGCGTCTATAAGCTCCAATAAATAGATGAAATCAGAAGCCCGGAAAGTGCTCTGGATTATCACGACGTCCTCATTCCTGATGTCGCCCGTCACCCGGCAATACACCTCCCCATCCGGGAACTCCTTATACTCCGTAAGGTCCACGCCACACCTCAAAAGCGATGCCACCCTCGTCGCGAGGAGCTGTGATGCCGGCCCCGACACGATCCTCATATCTTGCCCTCAATCATGCTTTACACGCTAATCGCCTACACGGCGCTTATGCCATATAAAGCTATAGCCTGCATAAGATTTAATGCCTATCCACGTCATAGGGTATGCGAGTATGAAGGTCATCTCAATCATAGGCTACCATAAGGCTGGCAAGACAACGCTTGTCGAGAGGCTGGTAAAAGAATTGCTGAAACATGGCTCGGTAGGCACCATTAAGCATACCAGGGAGGAAATCGTGCCGCAGGCGGGCGATACCGAGCGCCACCTCAACGCCGGGGCAGGGGTTACTATAGCAGTGACTCCGACCAGAAGCGTAAAGATCGTAAAAAATGCTGGCCTAAATGACGCGCTCGCCCAGCTCTCCAGGGACGGGATGGATTTCGCAGTCGTGGAGGGCTTCAAGGAGAGCGGCCTGCCCAAGATAGCCATAGGAGACGTGGAGGCGCCGAACATAGTGGCCCGCGTGGACGCCAATGCCAGCGGCGAAGAGCTGGCGAGGATAGCTATGGCTCAGCCAGACCAGGTCACGCTGGAGCATCTAGTCGCAAAAATAAAAAGAAGCCCACGCTATAAAGAGGCCGGGGCAATAGGCACGTTCACGGGGGTAGTGCGCGAGATCGCGGGCGATGAAAGGACCGAGGCGCTGGAGTTCGAAAGCTTCGACGAGGTTGCCAGAGAGCGCATAAAGGCCATAGAGGACGACCTGAAAAAGAGGGAGGGCATACTTGAGGCCCTGATCTATCATAAGACGGGCCGCATCAAGGCAGGCGAGGATATTGTTTATATAGTCATACTCTCCGGGCACAGGCAAGAGCTGTTCCCGGCGCTGAAAGACGCGATAGAAAGGGTTAAGGCAGAGGTCCCCATCTGGAAGAAAGAGTTCACGACCGGGGGCGACTTCTGGGTACATGACATTCACTGAGGAAGCGATATGGCATTATTCGGGACTAATGGCGTTAGAGGCGTGGCCAACGTAGAGCTGACGACCGACATGGCTATGGACCTGGCGAAGGGGTTCGGGACATTTAAGCCGGGAACGATAGCTGTCGGGAGGGATACGAGAGAGTCGGGCGAGATGATCAAGGCGGCGGTCATCGCCGGACTGCTTTCGACGGGCTGCAGGGTCATAGACCTCGGAATCGCGCCCACCCCGGCCATACAGTACTACGTCAGGGAGTGCGGCCTGGACGGCGGAATAGTCATCACGGCGTCCCATAACCCGCCTGAGTATAACGGCATTAAGGGCATAGCGAGCGATGGGACCGAGTACTCCCACGAGGACGAGGCGGTGGTGGAGAGCCTCTACTATTCAAAGGAGTTCGTGAGGGCGAATTGGAGCCAGACGGGCGGCCTGAGCGCCGCAGACCCCAAGCCCATGTACATCGATGGCATCATCTCCAGCGTCGATGCTGAGGCCATAGAGGCTAAAAGGTTTAAGGCCGTCGTGGACACGGGCTGCGGCGCGGCGAGCCTGACCACGCCCTTCCTGTTAAGAAGGCTGGGCTGTAAGGTGGTCACGATTAACGCCCAGGTGGACGGGACTTTCCCGGGCAGGAATCCCGAGCCGACCGGCAATGAGATAAACGACTTGAAGGCAGCGGTCGTGGCCGCCGGGGCGGACCTGGGGGTTGCCCACGATGGCGACGCCGACAGGGCCGTGTTTGTGGACGAGAAGGGCAGGTTCGTAAACGAGGACGTCCTGCTTGCCATAATGGCCGAGCACATATTGAAAAAGAAGCCAGGCAGCACGATCGTAACCCCCGTAAGCTCCTCCTCCCTCATCCAGGACATAGCGGATAGGTATGGCGCAAGGGTCGTCTGGACGCCGGTGGGCAGCATTTACGTGGCGAGGACCATGATGGCCACAGGCGCCGTCTTCGGGGGCGAGGGCAACGGCGGCCTCATCTTCCCGGAGTTCCAGTATTGCCGTGACGGGGGCATGTCCGTCGCCTGCATGCTCGAGATGCTGGCGCACACCGGCAAGAAGCTCTCATCCATAGTGGACGAGATGCCCGCATACCATAGCATCAAGGATAAGATAAGGTGTAAGGATAAGGAGGCCGTCATGAAAAAATTGGCGGCGCACGTAAAGGGAGAGAAGGTGGACGCGACGGACGGCCTTAAGATATACAGGCCGGAGGGCTGGGTGTTGATAAGGATGTCGGGTACCGAGCCCATCATCAGGGTTTTTGCCGAGTCCAGGACCGAATCGGGAGCTAAAAGGCTTGCCGAGTATGGGGTTGGCCTCGTAAACGAGTACAATAAATAGCAAGGGGCAAACTCATATCGTTTTTAGGTAATAAATTTTTTAAAGAAAGCCCTTCCGCTCCAGCCAGTTCACCTGCGGGCCAGTGTATCTCCAGACCACGTCGCCCTTCTCGTTCTGAAACTCCCACGGGACGACGATGACCACGTCGCCCTCGCGTATCCAGATGCGCTTCTTGAGCTTGCCAGGGATACGGCATACCCTCGTCACGCCGTCGACGCACCGCACCACCACGCGGTTCGCTCCCAGCATGCTCGTAACAGTGCCCAGAACCTCTCTCTCCTTCTTGTTTGGGACCCTCACCCTCGTGACCATCTCGCCTTCTTCGCCGGCGATCTCCCCCTCATCTCTTTCTCCTTGCCTGTTCAGTTTACCACCTTCGTCATACTCTCTTCCTTACAGGCTCTAAAATCATGTTCATGTACTTAGCGGCCGCTTTTTTAAGGTCTAGCGGGTGTACCTTCTTCGCCGCGAAGTCGCCCTTTAACGCCTCGAAGGACAGATATTCGATACTACCTCCATGCTTCTCGGGCCTTTCTATGGTTACTGCCGGGTATCTTATAAAAATGTGGTACCTGAAAAGGTCTAGCACCGGGTTATTTTCCACGACGCCCATCGGGCAGAAGGCCTTCTCTATCTTTTTTGCCACGCTTTCCGCCGGCTCGTCAACGCTAATATTGTTTCCCTTGCTGGAGGACATCTTGGTGCCGTCCAGCCCCAGTAAGATGGGCGTGTGGAGGCACACGGGGCTCTTAAAGCCTAGCATCGGCAGCTCCTCGCGCGCTATCATGTGTATCTTGCGCTGGTCGATGCCGCCCATGGCGACGTCCACGCCTAAGAATGCTATGTCTATGGCCTGCATGAGGGGATATATCATCTGGGAGACGTGGGGGTCCTCCGCGTCCCTGGACACCTCATCCATGCTTCGTCTCGCCCTGTTTACAGTAGTCTCGCATGCCATGCGGAGCACGTTCATCTCGTACTCCGGCGACAGTTGGTACGAAGACCCCAGCACAAAACGCGTGCTCTCCTCGCTCAGCCCCAGGGCGATAAAGCAGCGCTTATTATACTCAGCAATTTTCTCGATCTCCTCCATCGTGCCCTTGCGGTTGAGATAAGCGTGAAGGTCGGCCAGCAGAACGGTCACGTTGAGCCCCGCCTTCTGGCAATCGATGAGCTTGTTGACAGTTATCATGTGGCCCAGGTGGACGTTGCCGCTGGGCTCGTAGCCCACGTAGACTGTCGGGTGCGGCTTCTCGTCCAGTAGCTTCTTCAGCTCGTCCATGGTCACGACCTCTTCGACGTTCCGCGTGACCAGCTCTAACCTATCCATTTGTTCACACCACTGTCCTTATAGATGCCTGACATATAAATCATTTATGTTTTTAGGCCCGCAGGACGGCGCGACAAAACATATCGCAGTATGGAGCTTTTCAGCGTGGGCCGAATGTTAAAGGTTAACCGATTGTGAGATAAACTATATTAAAGCTATCGATAAAACACGTGTATAAGTAGCGATTTGAGGAGAGCTGATGGGCGTGGATGGCGACGATGGCATACTGGGCGTTTTGTGGAGAGGAAAGTTTTACATAATACTCGTGGCATTGCTGGTGCTGGCGATCACGGCTAGCGCCTATTATTTTTTAGAGTCTAAACGGCTGGCGTCGATGTTGAGCCAGAAGGAGTCTGACTATACCGCTTTGAACGATAAGTATAACAAGCTATCGTATGATCACTCGGTGCTCGTGGCGAGTAACGAAGACCTCACTAAAAAGTATAAGGATGTTAGCGACCGTTATGATAAGCTGTCGGTAGAGAATCAGCATTTGAAATCTGCGTATAATGCGCTTAACGAGACTATCGAGAGTTTTCAGGAGACTGGCGGTGCCGTGATGGCGCTTCATTATGATTTCTACGAGGGCGGCCCATCGAATAACCGTAAGAATTACCTGGAGGCTACTGTATATAACGTTGGAGACGAGAGAGAGGATAGGGTTACCATCAAGTGTCAGACCATTACCAATAATTCGACCAGCGTAAGCGAGCAAACGTTCCTTGACGTTGGGCCTCTTGATAAGAGGCACGTTAAATGGGAGTACTCTACGGGTACCCGCTTAGGGTCGGTTTGGTTTGAGACATAAAGCCTGATTGAGGAAAAATATGGATGGTTGGCATTAAATCTTCTTTTTCTACGAGTGATGCCATCTTTTTATTGCTAACCATCTGCACGGCCATCACGCTATTGTAATGAAAGCACTAGCCTTTTATATTATAATGTAGCAATTAAGAATAAAAGAAAGGGGATGGTAGTTTGAGTAGTGGAAGGTCATTGAGCAGAGGCGGCTTTTCGCCATCGGGCTCACTCACTAACGTGTTAGTCGTTGCACTAGTGGTAATAGTCCTTTTACTATGCGCGGGAGTATTTTTGCTCTATAATCAGGAGAAGGGCGCGAGCAACGATGCCAGGATTGCGAGAGATGCTCTAAATACGATGAACATGTCGTATAACGACTTATCGAATAAGTATGCTGCCCTCGCCGCAAATTGCTCAGAGCTTAAAGAGCGGTACGACCTGCTACAGGGGCAATATGATAACGTCTCATCGAATTATGCGGCCCTTAAGAACCAGAGCGATACCATGATGGTTAAGCTGGGCGAGTTTTTAGAAAGCGACCCCACGGTAGCCTATAACTACGAGATATTACTGGCGGAAAGGGAGAATAATACGACTGTGCAGGTGCTCACCGTGAACGTCTATAACGTGTGTAATAAGGACATGGGTGACGTCAACGTGAAGGTCACCATACGGTCGATGGCTGACAATTCTACGGGCGAGCTCGTGAAGACCATAAAGGGCATGCCGTCGCTGAGCAAGCGCAGCGTCGAGTGGGAGCTTGATAGCCTGTCGAGGGTTCAGAGTGTGTGGGTGGGGCTGGGTTGAGTGGCCCCTCATTACATGTTTTTCCTAAAGTTTTTAAATGCCCAGATCTTTTTTATGATGTGTATTATTTTGAGATAGTAGGCCACCGTGGGGCGCCAGGGCAGGCGCCGGAGAACACGCTGTTATCCTTTGAGCGTGCGATTCGCACGGGCGTGGACTGGATCGAGCTCGACGTGCGAAGGAGCAGGGATGGGGTGCTGGTGGTCATTCATGATGAGATGGTGGATAGGACGACGGATGGCAGCGGGAGGGTAAGCGATATGGGCTTTGGCGAGCTGGAAAGGCTCGACGCCGGGGCCGGCCAGCGAATACCGTCGCTCCAGCAGGTCGTCGACCTGGCTAAGGGCCGCGTCAAAATGGACATCGAGATAAAAGAAAAGGGCATAGAGGAAGACGTCGTTAATACGATAAAAAAGAACGGCATCGAGAGTCAGTGTATGGTATCCTCTTTTAGCTATGACTCGATAAAAAAGGTGAAAGAGCTATGCCCGAGACTCGTGACGGCCGCCATCATGGACGAGATGCCCGAGGACGTGGAAAAGTACATGGACACGCTGCTCGGCGTTGACACGAGGATACTCATGCTGAGCAAAAAGATCGTCACGGAGCCTTTCATCGGAGAGGCCCGCCGCCTGGGCTTCTCATTAGGCATATGGAACGCCGACACGACGGCCGAAATAGAGAGGTACGCGGCGATGGACCCCGAGTATCTATGCAGCAATTACCCGGAGATGCTCGTCGAGTTCAGGCAGGCACACTCTATTGTATAGGGCTGATTTTCGCTTTTTATTGCCAGGGGATACTATTTTAATGATTATGCGTATATGTATTTCGAGTTAATAGCATGGGTTGATGCGAAGATGGCGATACACCCTATAGAGTATAGGTACGGCACGCCCGAGATGAAGGCGGTATGGGCCGAGGAGACAAAGCTTAAGAAGCTGCTCATGGTGGAGGCCGCGCTGGCTAAGGCGGAGGCCGAGGTGGGCCTCATATCAAAGAAGGATGCCGAGGCTATTGAGGCCTGCATGGACAGGGTCAGCCTGGAGAGGGTGAAGCAGATAGAGGAGGAGATCAGCCACGACATGATGTCCGTGGTGCTCGCCTACGCGGAGCAGTGCGGGGAGGCGGGCAAGTGGCTCCACTATGGCGCCACCTCTAATGACATTCTAGACACGGCGCTTGCGCTTCAGCTAAAGGATGCTATTGAGATCATCGAGGATAAGCTGGGAAGGCTCAAGCATGAGCTGCTAAAGAAGGCTGACGAGACCAAGAGGCTGGTCACCGCGGGGCGGACTCATGGGCAGCTTGCCGTCCCGACGACTTACGGCCTCAGGTTCGCCATCTGGGCCATGGAGGTCGCGAGGCACCAGGAAAGGCTGAGGCAGCTTAAGCCGAGGGTCGTGGTGGGCCAGATGAGCGGCGCGGTTGGGACCCAGGCGGCGTTCGGCAAGGAGGGCATCAGGATAAAGGAGCTCACCATGAGATATCTCGGAATACCTGCGGTCACCGTTTCCTCGCAAATAATACAGCGGGACAGGCATGCGGAGTACATTGAATTTTTAGCCCTGGTGGCCAGCACGCTGGACAAGATATGCCTGGAGATTAGGCTTATGCAGCGCAGCGAGATAGGGGAGCTTGCGGAGGGCTTCGGCAAAAGGCAGGTCGGCTCTTCAACGATGCCCCACAAGAGGAATCCTATCAACTCAGAGCAGGTCTGCGGACTGGCCCGGGTGGTCAGGGCATACGTTGAGCCTGCGCTCGAAAATAACGTATTATGGGACGAGCGAGACCTTACGAATTCCTCGTGCGAGCGCGTCATCATACCGGAGGCGTCCATACTGCTCGACCACATGTTAAATAAGACCATCAATGTGATCAGTGGATTGACGTTCTATCCCGAGAACATCAAGCGCAATCTTTACATTTTGAAGGGCGTGCAGATGAGCGAGGCGGTGATGATAGCCCTGGCCAAGAAGGGGTTCGGCAGGCAGAAGGCGCACGAGATCGTGCGAGCCGCTTCAATGAAGGCGTTCGAGCGCAACATGCCCTTCAAGCAGGCCCTCATGGAGGATAAGGATATATCCGAAAAGCTCACGTCCGAGGAGATCGACGAGGCCACCGATCCCGAGAGGTATATAGGCACGGCGGTCGAGCAGGTCGAAGAAGTCTTAAGGAAGGAAGGCTACTATAAAGAGGGGCGCATATGAGCGATTTCTTGTTGATGCTCCCCACCCTTAACGAGGAGGAGGCTCTTAAGGCGCTGGGGCCGGAAATCCCGGGGTGGATGGACGTGGTGGTTGTGGATGGAGGCTCCACGGACGGGACGAGGAAGATAGCCGAGAGCCTTGGCTACGCTTTTTTGACGCAGGAGTTCGGGAAGGGCAAGGGCTGTGGCGTGAGGTCGGGCATGAAGTACTTCTTGAGCCACGGCTACAAATACCTGGGCATGATCGATACGGACTACACATGTGTGCCTTCCGAGCTGGAGCGCATGCTCGCGGCCATGCAAAGCGATGGCTTTGACCTTGTGCTGGGCGCAAGAGACAGGGTAAGGCAGCGTGAGCTGCTTGGCCGCTTCTCGCTTTTCATCAACGCGTCCACTTCGGGGCTTACGTCCTTTGCATATGGCATGCATCTCCCCGACATCCAGACGAGCTACTGGCTTTTTAGCCGTCGCGCCGTGGAGGCCCTTTACCCCAGGCTGGTCGCTTCAGGCTTCGAGATCGAGTACGATATGGTCTTTAACTCGTGGAGGGAGGGGCTGCGTATAGGCACGGTTCCCGTGACTATCCGTAAGAGGCTTGGCGAGTCTAAGTTTACTAACTATTTGCGCCTTAAGCAGATTTACCATGGGCTTCGCTATGTTAATAAGAGCCTTTTGATAATGCTTACAGGTAAGCGCTCGAATGGTAAGCTGTGACGTCTCCCCGTTTCAATGGGGACCCTTGTCTCTTGACATATTATAGCCGTGCCTTAGCGTTCACGCGTCACGGCCCTTTTATATGGTCATCGTATATATGGCATCGTAGCCATTCCTGTTATCCATATATGCGATGCGATTCCCGTAGATAACGGGCGCCCTCTGATCGTGCGGCTCGTTCGTTATCCTTCGCTCCACGCCGGTGCTCAGGTCATAAGCGTATATATCCCAGTTGCCGTTGCGGTTGTCATCATATACGATCGTATTACCATAAATGTCAGCGTTCCATTGCTCGCCCTCAGTCGCAACCACTGAGGTTTTGGCCGTGTTAATATCATACATGTAAATGTGGCTTTTACCATCTCTATCGGAGTAGTATACTATCGTATGGTCATATATCCTCGCGTGGTTATTGTTGCCGCTGCCAGTCGAGACCCTTTGCGGCTTTGAATTAAGCTTCGCAAGGTCGAGCAGGTATACGTCGCTGCCCTCGCCATCGACTACGGTGTACACGAGCATGTCCTTGTAAATCCTCATGTCAAGAGGCTTTGGGATGTCATAGATGACTATTGACGTCTGCCCGTCAACCATGTTGAACACCCGTATCGTGTGTAATGGTACCCATGTTCCATCCGTATTATAGTGGCCGTCGTCCTGGTAGTAGGCAAGCTTCGTATCGAACATGGTGAAGCCGCTCCTGTCGCAGTCATCATCGGAAGACGTGAGGCCAGATTTCCTGCTGTTAATGTCATACAAATAAATCTTATTCCCCTCAGGGTAGAATAGTAGCACCTTGCCGTTGCTGATGGCCCCGTTAGAGAATACGCATCCCTCCGCTATCCTCGTGGTCCGCTGCGTGTTAACATCGTATAGCATAGAGTAGTTCTTCGTGCCATCGTACATGTCATAGACGATGTAGTGGCTCCATATGCCGGGATAGTAGTACTCGAAATCGCCCCCGGTCACCTTCGTGTCCTGCTGATAATGTCCGGCGTCCAGCGTGGGGGTCGGCGTGGCGGTTGGCCTGGGAGTAGGGGTCATCGTGGGAAGAGGAGGCGGGGTCACCGCTATCGCAGGCGTCTGCGTTACGGGTGTGAGGGAAGCGTCAGGGGTTAAATAATCATAAATGATGAAGACACAGACGCCCATGATTAGTAATATCAGGACCAGTATACATATAAAAATGGCTTTAGAAATTATGCTCTCTTCACCAGGGTGGGGTACCATAAGGCTTGACCTTTTAGCTCAAGCCGATAACGATAACAATGGATAAGTCTTTTTCGGTTATGTTATAGCCCTGGTGACGTCCATGAGGTCCTCGGGAGGGCAATCAATCATCCCCAGGGCGGCCACCGCCCCGATGATGCCGCGCTCCCCGCTAATCTTAAAAGTCCTGACGCGCGACCTTCTCGCCACTGCCAGCGCCTCCTCGGCGGTCACGATGCCCCTCCTCGCCCGTGCGGCAAAGCCGACCAGCTCGGGGCATGGCTTTAGCCCGACCTTCACGGCCATGCCCGTGTTCTTCGACAGGGTCTGTCCCTTGAGGTACTCGACCGCGCGCTGGATTAGCGACTCGACGACCTCCTTTTTAACTGCAAGCTCGATGTAGCTCACCGCGTTCCCCGCCGTCTTGCCAGGAACGCCAGGATACAGGAAACCTACGTTGTGGGAGATGCGGCGCACGCCCTCGATTGAGGATAGGAGGTCTAGCAGCGAAAGCGTCAGCGCGAACGTGGCGCCCGACTCGGCCTCGTCGGTGTCGTCCACGGCGATGGCCATGTGCGTAAGCGCCTCGGTCACGACGACGCCCTCAACATAGCAGCCCCTTTTATTGTACATTATGTCAAGCACGCCGTCCGCGCTCTCCATCATCTCGGTGAGCGAGTAGGCTGGCCCCCCAAACGTGCGTATATGCTGGTAAACCAGGCCATTGCTCACCAGGACCTTTTCAAGGTAGAGCGCCTCATCGTGCCGCGGGGCAACAGGGCCTGCCTTGACCTTCTGCCTTAATATGAGCCCATTCTTTCGCACGTGCGGGTTGCCCATGGCGTACATGTACTCGCAGAAGGCGATGCACCCCTCGCTCCTGCACTCGTGGAATATCTCTACTATGTCGCCGTCGACGGTCGTGAATATCCTCTTGCACGCAGATGCTGGCAGGCTCCTCGTCCGCCTCATGGCGTACTTCGCCCGCCTCCTGCCCGCACACTCTTCCAAGACGGTGACGCACCCGTCATCCACAAAACGGTGTACCCAGTCCTGTATGGTGCTCCTGGGCATGCCAGTTGCCACCGAAAGGTCGTAGACGTCGAAGTAGCCCTTTTCGCGGGTTATCTTCTCAATGATGCCTAAAAGCTCCTTGCGCTTTTCGAGAGACTTTAGCATGGATGATACACTTTGATATGATTTTTATTAGTGAACTCACGTGAGCGTTTTTGCCATCATTTCGATAGAGGAGGCTAGCGCCTCTACCTCCTCTTTTGTGGTGTAGCACCCGAACGAGGCGCGGACCGCTCCAGAGATGCCGAGCCTGGCGAGGGCGGTCTGGGCGCACATGGCCCCGCTCCTCACGCATATCTTCCTGGCCTCGTCGAGGATCATGGCCACGTCGTGGGGGTTCAGCCCTTTCAAGTTGAAAGACACGAGGGAGCCTCGCTCCTCAGGGCCGTACACCTCTACCTGCGGGATCTCGCTGAGGCGTTTGGCGCAATACTTCGCAAGCCCCTTAAGATGGGACTCGATATTATCGACGCCCAGCGCTTCTACGTATTTAACGGCGCGGCCCAGCCCTATCACGCCGGGGATGTTGGGGGTGCCGTACTCGAAACGAGAGGGCGCCTCGTCGAAGCTGAAGCCTTCCAGCGTGACATTGCTAACCGTTCCGCCTCCCGCAAACACAGGGTCTAATCCCTCGGCGTCCTTTACGTACAGGATGCCCGTGCCCTGCGGCCCTAGCAGGCCCTTATGGCCCGAGGCGCATATGAAGTCGCAGTCCGAAGCCTCAAAATCGTAGCTCATCTCGCCGAGCGATTGGGCAGCGTCCACCAGCAGCTTTATGCCGTGCCTTTTAGCGAGCCTGGCGATGGCCCGCACATCCTGTATGGAGCCGAAGAAGTTCGAGACGTGGCCTATTGCTATCAGCCTGGTCCTCTCGGTAATGGCGTCTTCTATCGACTTAACGTGTACGACCCCATAGTCATCGGCATCGACGACCGTGACCTCGACGCCCCTCTTCCGCAGCCTCATCCATGGGAGCAGGTTGCTGTGGTGCTCCATCACCGATGTTATGACATGATCGCCCCTCCTCCAATCGAGCCCATAGGCCACCATGTTGATGCTCTCGGTCGTGTTTCTCGTGAAGATGGTGTTCCCTGGAGGCACGCCGAGGAAAGATGCTACCGCCTCGCGCGCATCCTCATACTTCTCCGTCGTCTCCTTCGAGAGCCGGTGCGCCCCCCGGCCATATGGCCCGCAGTACTCCGTAAAATACTCGTCCATGGCCTTTACCACTGGCAGGGGCTTCTGGCTTGTGGCGGCGCTGTCCAGGTATATGACCTTCTTTAATACAGGGAAGTCTTCCCTTATCCTATAAACATCGTACATGGCTTTTCACTATGCCAGCCAGAATATATTAAAACTTAAAGCCTTAATAATTACCGAAGATCTTCCATCCATCTGTGGTGTTTACTACCACTATACGAAGCTCTCCGGTCTCATTCTGGCCCATATAGGATATCGTGGCATTAGTGTTGACAATGCGGGCCTCTGAGAAGTTTCCCTCGAACAGGCTGCTATTTATTGGGTAGCTTTCGGTCACGTTAAATGAATAAATCTTGATATAGGAACCCTTCTCGCCCCACATTGACACGTGCTTGTCAATCCACGCCTGCTTGGATAAATTCTGGTTAGCGTGATATGCAAGATCATATGCGTGCTCATAGTCGCCCTTGCCAATCAGCATCCAGAACTGGGTTACGACTTCTTCAGGGCTGAGATCCTTGACGGATGGCTGTGAAGCGCATCCGCTGAGCAGCAACACAAGCATGACGGCGGCGACGGCGACTATGCCCTTGACCTTTCGAACCATAAATGGAGCTCCTGATTCAGGTAAGACCTCTTATAATGTATCCTTATTGTTAATATATGTTTTTGTCTTCATGATTTGTGCCAAATTAATGCTAATGGGTGCTAAATAAAAGAACTAGGGGGGCTATAGCCCCACATTGTTTAATCTTCGCTTTTTTCATCGCTGGACTTGCTGCCTGCTGGCGGCTTAACCTGGGTTGCGGCGAGGACGTCGTCTATCCTTATTATCATCTGCGCCGCCTCGGCCGCGCTCTTAATGGCCTGGGTCTTTACGCGTAATGGCTCGACGACTCCTGCCTTGAGCATGTCCACGGCCTTACCCGTGTAGACATCGAGGCCATAGTTCGCGCCATCATTGCCATCATGCCTCGTCTTCAGCTCGATCATGGCGTCTATGGCGTTAAGGCCCGCGTTCATGGCGAGCGCTTTCGGTATTATCTCCAGGGCTTCGGCGAAAGCCTGGACGGAGAGCTGCTCCTTGCCCTTGATAGAGGCAGCGTACTGCTTCAGCCTCACGCTTAGCTCGGCCTCCACGGCGGCGCCGCCGGGGACGACTTTGCCGTCCTTGATGGCCGCCTGCACCGCGTGCAGCCCATCGTCGATGCCGCGCTCATACTCGTCGAGTATATGGCTTGACGGAGCCCTTAATATGGCAGATATGACCCGCCTGTCCTTGCATTTTGTGAGAATTATCATCTTATCGTCGCCGACCTGGACCTCTTCGATCTGGCCCGCGAAGCCGATGTCATCCTCGGAAATGTCGTCGAGGTTGGTGATGACCTGGCCGCCAGTGGCCTTTGCCACCCGGTCCACGTCCGACCTTTTAAGCCGCCTGACGCCCATTATCCCATACTTCGCCATGTAGTGCTGGGCGAGGTCGTTGATAGCCTGCGTGGTGAAAACCGCCTTGACGCCCAGCCTGGCTATCTTGTCAACCTGCTCCTTTATCTGCCGGTCCTCCTCGTTGCGGAACGCCTGGAAGCCGACGTGTGATTTCACCTTGAACTCGGCGTCGAACTTGGTGTCCTTGGCGTCGAAGCCGTATTCCATCGCTAGCACTTTGACGTTCTCCAGCTTTTTGGGCATCTGGAAATTGACCACTCCCTTATCAATTACCACGCCCTCGATTATCTTCGAGTCTGCCAGGTTGCCAGTTTTCTTCTCCAGCAGGAAATTCTTCTTCTCGACCTCGTAGTTGCCTGCCGAGTCCTTCTCCATCATATAGCCCGCCGCCTCGAGGACCATGCCCGATAAAAACTCCTTTGCGTTCTCGCAGTCCTTGCCGGTGATGGAGGTTTCGGCGATCTTCCTCAGCATGTCCCTGTCGTTTTCGGTGACGTTGACCGCCATCTTTTCTATCAATTCGAGCGCCTTTGAGGCTGCCATGCTATATCCCTTAACTATCGATGTCGGGTGGACGTTTCTCTCCAGAAGCATGCCTGCTTGCCTCAGCAGCTCGCCCGCGAGCACTACCGCAGTCGTCGTGCCGTCGCCGACCTCTGAGTCTTGTGTCTTTGCGACCTCTACCATCATCTTGGCCGCGGGGTGCTCTATGTCCATCTTTCTTAATATGGTTGCGCCGTCATTAGTGACTACGATGTCTCCGGTCGAGTCTATGAGCATTTTGTCCATGCCTCTCGGCCCGAGCGTTGATACGACGGAGCCTGCCACTGCCAGTGCCGCCATTATGTTGTAGTATTGTGCGTCGCGGCCTCTGGTGGCCTGGCTGCCTTCTTTCATGATATATACCGGTCCAGCTTGTGCAGCTTGTTGTGCCATTTTTAGTCCTCCTGTGAATGTAAAAATGCTGATTTTATGTGATTGTAGTTCAATATAAAGTTTTTCGTCTGGGATGGTTTGGTATGTAGAGATGATGGTCGGGTGGATGGTTGGCGATTTAATGGTGATGGTCGAGCAAATGGTTCTTTTATTGAGGCTGAAGGGGGGCTTCGCTTTGCTCCGCCCCCCCCCTTCAGCCTCTAGAAGTAGAAGATGTGGTGTCAAACCATCCGTTTTCACATAGAGCCCCCCCTTTAGTCTCTAGAAGTAGAAGATGTGGTGTCAAACCATCTTTTTTCTTGTAGACTTTGCCGGGCAGCCTGGTACAAAATATGGAAAACTTCGAGGACATCACACATTTTCAGATCGCTCACGGCACCCCATCGATGACGTCCTCGATATCGCCTTTGACGGAAACTGCCTTAAGCCTTTCAACGCCCTTTATCTCCCTTATGACCTCCACCACGGCCTCCGGGACGAGGGTTTCCCAGGCCTCCCCGGCCAGGATGCGCCGCCTTATCTCCGTGCCCGAGTACTCATGCCTGTTATACATTGGAGAATATGCGACCTCGTAGCCTGCCTCGCGGAAAAGCCTTGACACGAGCGGATTGTTAGAGTAAACAGTTGAGAACGGAGGCGTCATTGAGCGAACGTGAGCCACCCATAGGGCATTCCTGTAAATATCGCTAATCGGGATTACATAATAGTAAAGGTCCAGGCCTTTCAGGCTTCTCGATATCATCATGATGCGCTCGCCCGCGGTAAACGGGTTATCCGGCGTATGGCTAAGCTGGGCGCTTCCGATGCCGATGACGAGCTCGTCCACCTGCTTCGCTATCTCCCCAATCACCTTAAGGTGGCCCAGGTGGAAAGGCTGGAAGCGGCCGATGTAGAAGCCCCTCTTTTTCGAGTCCATAGCAACCTCTCTGTATTGCATCCTACTATTTAAACATGTTTCAGGTCAAAGTTATATGGGGGGAGCGCCATCATTTCATGGAATCTCAATGGTAAACATAACTAAGTATAGAGACCGGCTAATCCATTGCATCGACCCGGTTGCCCGCTTATTCGCAAAAATAGGGCTAACTCCCAATCAGCTCACGTTTATCTCGCTAATGTTCGGCATCACATCCGCATTATTATACGTATTACAGCACACTTACCTGGCAGCGGGGATGCTCCTCCTCTCCGGCCTCTTCGACTTCATCGATGGAGGGGTAGCGCGCATCAACGGTAAAACGTCCGCCTTCGGTGCGGCCATCGATTGGATCATTGATAAGTACGTCGACTGCCTCGTCCTCATCGGCATAGCGTTTAGCGGCCTGGCAGATCCGAGAATCGCCGCCATCGCGATATTCGGCTCTATGATAAACACGTTTATCAAGCCAGTTACGTATGCGGAGATGGGCTTTGAGAAGAAGGAGAACGGCAAAATAAAAGACCCGCTGGAGGGCGTGGGCATCTTTGGCCGGCCCGAGACCGCCATCACGCTCATCGTGCTGTCGCTACTCAACCAGGTCTACTGGGCCGTCGTGATAATCGCAATCATGACCAACTTTTCTGCCATCGAGAGGGTCGTCTATTTGTACAGGCACATGCGAGGCCGGGGCAAGACATGAAGGTCGACATGCACGTCCATACCAGCAAGTCTGACGGAAGGGATAGCCTGCACAGCATGGTGGAGGCCGCCGAGGCCAGGGGGCTCGACCTCATCGCCATAACCGACCATGGCCCTGGCCATGGGAGCGGCATCGACGAGAGGCAAGCCCTCGAAACGAAAAAGGAAGCTGAGCTGCTCCAGCCAAATTACCATGTACGGATACTGGTGGGCATCGAGGCGGAGATATTGCCGACGGGCGAGGTCCTTCTTGATAGCAGGGAAGGGCTGGACATCGTGCTCGCGTCGTATCATGGCGCCTCGTCCGTGGAAGCCTACTATCAGGCCGTTCTGAGGGCCGTCACCGACCCCAAAGTGGACGTGCTCGCCCACCACGCCTGGGTTATAGGGGGCTTCGAGCAAGCCGGGGAGTACGATGACGTGCTCATCGAGCGGATGGCCGCGCACGGGGTGGCCATAGAGATAAACTCAAAGCACGCCTTGCCCTCATGGGATTTTCTCATAAAGTGCAGGGACGCCGGCGTCAAATACACGATTGGCAGCGACGCCCACAGGGCAGCTGACGTCGGCTCGGTTGCATGGGCAAAGAATACTGCCAGGCACATCTATGGCGATAAAGGGCTTTTCCTTCCATGACTCGCCATCAATTTAATAAGCATCATCGCCTCATCTCTGCCATGATAAAGATGAAAATGCGCCCACTGGCAGTAGACGCCATAGTCATATACAGAGACAGGCTAGTATTTATAAAAAGAAAAAATGAGCCATATAAAGGAATGCTGGCACTACCGGGAGGCTTCGTAGAGGAAGGAGAAACCACAGAGCAGGCAGCGATAAGGGAAGTATGGGAGGAGACCGGCCTGAAGGCCGAAATACTTAAGCTTGTGGGGGTCTATTCTAATCCCCACAGGGACCCGCGAGGTCCGGTCGTATCAATCTGCTATCTGCTTAAAGCCGCCGGCGAGCATAAGGCGTCGACGGACGCGAGCGAGGTGATCCTTTTAAAGCCAGCCGAGGTGCCGATGCTGGCTTTCGACCACAACGCGATGATAAGCGATGCGGAGAAGGAGTGTAATCTAAATGGAATTTTGTCCGAAGTGCAAGAGCATCATGATCCCCAACAGCGGCGTCCTGAAGTGCCGTAAATGCGGCTTCCAGAAGAAGCCAGCCACAAGCGAGGCCGTCATCGTAGGCGCCCCGGAAAAGCCCCAGCGCGAGATGACGATCCTGGAGGGCAAGGAAGACGCGGGCCTTCCCACGACTGAGGACGTCAAGTGCCCCGAGTGCGGCAACCAGAAGGCCTACTGGTGGATGCGGCAGCTAAGGAGCGCCGATGAGAGCGAGGTGCGCTTCTTCAGGTGTACCCAGTGCGGGAAGACCTGGAGAGAATATAATTAAGCCACAAGCGCATGTATTATATAGCTTGCATAAATTAAAATTAGAAGAGTGATTAAAGGAGACGGTATATGTTCAAGGCGGTAATCAACGCAGAGGTCTTAAAGGACGCGATCGAGGCGGTTTCCACGCTGGTCGACGAGGCCAAGTTCAGGATCACGAAGGACGGCATGTCCGCCAGGGCGGTTGACCCGGCCAACGTGGCGATGGTTTCCTTTGAGATCAGCTCGAAGGCATTTGAGTCATACGATGCCACGGATGGCGAAATAGGAGTTGACTTGACCAGGCTGAACGACATTCTGGGCATGGCCTCGAAGGATGATAAGGTCGAGCTGAACTTGAATGAGGAGACCCGTAAGCTCGAGATCCGTACCGGGGGCCTTGCATATACCCTGTCTTTACTGGACCCATCGTCCATCAGGAAGGAGCCTAAGGTGCCAAACCTTGAGCTTCCGGCCAAGATCGTCTTGAATGGCGCCGAGCTGAGGAGGGCGGTAAAGGCTGCGGAGAAGGTGTCCGACCACATGGCGCTCGGAGTCGTTGATAAGACGTTCTACATAGAGGCCGAGGGCGACCTTGATAAGGTCCGGCTGGACATCCCTGAGTCGGGCCTCATCTCAATACAGTCGAGCGGTAACGTCCGCTCGCTGTTCTCTCTTGACTACTTGAATGACCTGGTGAAGTCGCTCGGTAAGGCCGAGCGTGTGGCCATTGACCTCGGGACTGACTACCCCGTGAGGTTTACCTTTAGCATTGCTGGCGGTAATGGCTCTGTGACGTATCTCCTTGCGCCGCGCATCGAATCGGAGTGAGACTTAAAACCCCATGTCTGAGAGGTAGGCGTCAAGGTTTAGTAAAAAGTCGTTAAGGCGATCGATGGGCACGAAGATGCAGCCATTCTCGACCATGAGGGCGTCATCAAGCCACGAGACTATCACTGGAATTGAGCGGATGCCGAAGGCTCGCTCATGGGCCAGGCACCGCTCATAGTGGAGCTTCGCCTGCTCCTTTAAAGAAGAAGGCCTATGCCTGCCACGGCCATACTTCTTGCCGTCGATACACAGGCACAGGCCTCTACGGAAGGCGACAACGTCTATCTGGTAGCCCCTCTCAGGGGACCTGAACACTTTACGGAACTGCACCTCAAAATCGTGGTGCTCAAGCAGGTCCCGTATGTATTCCTCGAACTCCTGCCAGCTTAATCCCTCGATGTCATCGCCTATCATGCTCACAGGATATCCAGCTTCTCGGCTATGGACGCTTCCGGATAGCGGCGATCCTCGTGCATCTCCTTATCGTTGAGCACCTGGCGCTCAAGGGTAGACATGGCTATGTGGAAGGCGCCATCCGCCCCCCAGCCCTCGCCACGGGCATTATAATAATGCCTATCCGTCTTCAGGCGCACCCGGCATAATACGAGGGGTATGCCCCTGAACGTCTCCTTATGCTGCTTGAAGTACACGTTGATAGTGCCCCTGCCGAGGAAACGCTCTGACTTTTTTATGAAGTTCTTTATGGAAGTGGTCACGTAGTCCTGGTCAAAGTCCACCAGGCTACCGTTGGTGAGCTGGAGCGTAAAGTTGGGGTTGCTATTCTCATTCTCCATAGCAGCCAGGGCCAGCAGGACGTCGGTCCTCGTGATGATGCCCTTCACCTTTTCGTCAAACACGACGAGGCTGTGCACGTCATGGTCAAGCATGAGGTTGACAGCTTCCCTGATCGTGGACTCTGGCTTGACGGTCAGGACGCTATCCGTCATTATGTCCTTCACCTTGATGTTGCGCATCGGAGAATTGTTGGCGCCGATGCTGTCCTTTCCGGCCCCTACCTTCTTGGGCATTATCAGCTCGAGCAGGTCATGCATGGTCACGATGCCGGCGAGCTTGCCATTAGACATGACCGGCACCCTTGAGATGCCCTCCTCCCTGAAAATGTTGATGACCTTTCCTACCCGGTCATCGGCGTCCACCGATATGACGTCCTCGCTCATGATGCTCGACACGGGCCTTGACCCGAAGTCGGTCTTTGTGGCCTCCCTCATGAGGTTCTCGTTGGTGACCACGCCTATGACCTTCCTGTCGAACACGGGAAGCTGCTTAAGCTGGTTTTCTACCATTAGCCTGGCAGCCTCGCAAATGGTGGTGTGCGGGGTAATCTTCGGAGTCTTTCTAACCAGCCCGCTGATGCCAGTCTTCAGGTCGTGGATGGAGCGGACGATGGACTTTTCGGTCACCATCCCCACGTATTCCTTCCCATCGAATACGAGCACTGCGGGGTTGTTCGAGTTCTTGAATAAAGGCAGCACCTGCTGAAGGTTAGCCTTTATGTCTATCCTTTCGAAGTTGTCTGTGGTTATTTCAGATACGTACATCTTGTATTACCCCTTTTTTGCCAGTACCTTTCCGGTACAATAAATAGTATGCATCCGAATGCTGATAATCATTTCGGAATCGGCGTATAGGGGAAAGTTTTTTAAGAAGAAGCGTATATATAGACATTTCAGGTTTAGGCCTATTTTTGATAAAGAAAATATATACGCAATCAGCGTAAACTAGATATCTGGTGGCTCTATAATGGTGAACGATAACCTGCCTTCGCGGCCCCCCATAAGCAGCCCGGCCAGTTCGGGCGAGCTTGAAATGAACGATTGGCTTAGAAAGCTAAAGGAAAATCAAGAGCGCAGAAGAGAGGAGAAGCTGCGAAGGTATAATGACCTCGTCTCGAAGGTCATCATCATACTGGTAGGCGTTTGCATCGTGTGTTTCATCGCCATAGTGGCCCTGGCTGTCGAGAACAACAACCTGTACAAGCAAAACGACCAGCTTAAGGCAAGCTATGAAGAGCTTAACGTGACGAAGAGCGAGCAAATATCAAAGCTGATAAGCGATAACAACGACCTGCGCCAGTTCATATTCAGTAACCGCTCAAACAACGTCGAGTATACCGTCAACATAGACCCCAACCTTCCTAAGGTCAGCATGATCACGTTCAACAATAACCGGATACACTTCGTCTTCTCCGATGGGTCCGCCAAAGACGTGTATTTCATCGATACAAATCTTTATGTGAATAGCCAGTGAGGATTATAGCTCACCTATCTTTTTCAGGTGCTCCACGGCCGCTCTAGTCACGACACGGCCACGGGGAGTGCGGTTGATGAAGCCGATCTGTATCAGGTAAGGCTCGTAAACGTCCTCGATGGTCTCCACCTCCTCGCTCACCGTCACGGCAAGCGTTTCTACGCCCACCGGCCCGCCATCGAAGTCCTTTGCTATCTTTTTAAGGATGCGGCGGTCCATGCCATCCAGGCCCAGGCAATCCACGTCCAGGCGGTTCAAAGACTCGTCCACCGCCTCCCTGTCGATGATCTTTTTATTATCCACCGAGGCAAAGTCCCTGATGCGCCTCAGCAGGCGGTTGGCGATCCTGGGAGTGCCCCGCGACCGCCTGGCAATCTCCATTGCCCCATCGTCGCTCAACCCTACTCCGAGGATGCGCGCGGAGCGCTCGATGATGGTCTTGAGGTCGGAGGGCTCGTAAAACTCGAACCTCATGGACATGCCGAACCGGTCCCTCAGCGGGGAGGTGAGCAGGCCAGCCCGGGTCGTCGCACCCACCAGGGTGAACCTCGGCAGCTCCAGCCTTATCGAGCGTGCGCTCGGGCCTTTACCTATTATGATGTCTATCTCGAAATCCTCCATGGCAGGGTATAGGACCTCCTCGACGACGTGGCTCAGCCTGTGGATCTCGTCGATGAAAATGACGTCTCCCTCCTTGATGTTCGTCAGTATCGCGGCCAGGTCGCCGGGCCTCTCGATGGCCGGTCCCGAGGTCAGCCGTATGTTCGCCCCCATCTCCCTGGCGATGATATGCGCCAGGGTCGTCTTGCCCAGCCCGGGCGGGCCATATAAAAGTACGTGGTCCAGGGGCTCCTTCCTCTTCAGGGCGGCCTCGATGAAAACCTTCAGGTTCTCCTTGACCTTGCGCTGCCCTATGAACTCTTCGAGCGTCCTCGGGCGTAACCCCTCAAAGGACCTGTCGAGCCTCTCATCCTCGGTCTCCTCCGGGGAGACCAGGCGTTCCTCCTTTTTATCATTCGAGACGTTTATCATAGGTACCTTAACGAAATCTTGATAAGCTCTTCCACTTTAACCGGTGCAGGCATGGACTCCCTCGCCTTCGCCACCGCAGCTACGGCTGCCTGCCTGGCATAGCCGAGCGCCACGAGCGCCGACGCGGCGTCCTCTGAGACGGTGTCGGCGGGCTGCCTCCTTTCATGGCTTACGATGGCCATCTCCGCCACCTTATCCTTCAGCTCGAGTATCAGGCGCTGCGCCATCTTCTTGCCCACGCCGCTGACCCTGGTCAACGCCTTAGCGTCTTCGGCCACGATGGCCTCTGCCAGGTCTGAGGCCGTGATGCTCGACATGATGCCGAGAGCCACCTTCGGGCCGATCCCCGATACGGTCATCAATAGCTTAAAGAACTCCCGGTCCTCCCACGTCGTGAAGCCATACAGCGAAATGCCATCCTCCTCGCGGAAATGCGTATGTATGTATACCTTACACATCTCCCCCTCGTTGGGGAGCAGGTCATAAAGGTGTGTGGGCACCCTAACGTCATATCCCACCCCGCCCACGTCGATGACTACCCTGTCAGGGCCTTTAAAGTCGAGCCTGCCTTCCAGATGAGCGATCATATCCGCTTTCTCTCCATCATATCCATGGCGTCCACCGAGTGAGCGTGGCAGATGGCGATGGCCAGGGCGTCCGCAGTATCGTCCGGCCTCGGGATTTCTTTTAAATGCAGCAGCTCTTTCACCATGAACTGCACCTGCTGCTTGCTTGCCCTCCCATAGCCGATGACGGCCTGCTTCACCTGCAACGGCGTATACTCGACCACTTTGATCCCATTGTTCACCGCTGAGAGTATGATGACTCCCCTGGCCTGGGCTGCGACTATGGCGGTCTTGGCATTATTGTTGAAAAAAATCTCCTCGACAGCCACCACGTCGGGCACGTATTCCTCCATTATATTGGCCATGTCATCGTATAATATCTTTAGCCTTTCCGGGATAGGCGTGCCGCTCTCCGTCGATATGTGGCCATATCCCCCTGGCTTTATCCGTGTGCCATCCTTCTCGACTACGCCGAACCCTGTGAGCGCGATGCCAGGGTCGATGCCAAGTATCCTCATCAATCCTTCTCCAAACGATAAGTAAGCTTTATCTTTATTCAGCCATATAAACTGAATATTAGGTTCGTATAAAAGCTTTGTCAGAGGGCGTTGAAAGTAAAATTTTTGTATTGCAGGGGTATAACATGCCGTTATTTGGCTCGAGGCCACAGCAGGGACGCTTGGATGCGTTACTTCAGGAGATCAGCCTGGGCGAGGGCGATGACCGCACGGTCAGGCAGCTTCAAGAGCTAGCGGCCGGGATGAGCGAGGAGGAGGTCAAGAGCCTCGCAGACGCCCTGATGGCTAACCTGGTCAAGTATCCAGACAACATCGCCGTGCTCACCACATCGGTGAAGGCGCTCGCCGTGCTCCCCTCCATGCCGGAGGCGAAGAACGAGTTCATCATCGCGCTCATACTATCGCTTTTGAAGGCCCCTGTAAACAAAAAGGATGCCCTCCAGCGGAAATCCTTGAAGACCGAGATAGTCAAGCTTCTTCTATCTTTCGTGTATAGGGATGACCGGTACGCCAAGCTCATGATGCCCGAGCTGATAGCCGCCATGGACGACACGTACGGCTCGATATCCTCGAGCGTGTGCAGCGCCCTCCGGCGGCTCGCGGCGGAGAGGCCCGAATACTTCGAGCGGCACTCGGCGGCGCTAATCAAGCACCTCGGGAGCATAAACAAGTCCACCAGGGCCGAATCGGCTAAGATAATTGGCATCATAGCGAAGTCTCACCCCGAATACGTGTCTAAGGCCATGCCCTTCCTTCAGTCGCTCGCCTCCTTCTACCCCGACGCGCACGTAAAGCGTAACGCTAATGAGGCCTATCAAATCATCTGGAAGGGTACGAGGAAAGAGCCCGAAACCCCCCTGGTAAATAGGAGTACGGCGTCTTCCGGCGTGGGATTCGCCGATATCGTGAAGCTCAAGTCGGGTTCGGCCACAGGCATCCCGAAGGCACAGCTCACCGATGACGAGATGAGAGAGGTCGTAGGGCTGACGAGAGGGGAGTTCAAGAGCGATGCGGAAGCAATGCTTAATCCGCTTGGCATCGGTCAACTGGCTGTAAAAGGAAAAGCTGAAAAGGCGTTAAAAGGGTATGGCAGGGATAAGCAGCATTCGCCCAAGTGTCCACGTTGCGGCAAAGCCACATGGACTGAGGGCCAGCTATGCGATAGCTGCGCCGGGGCCGAGTTCGATAGAAACGTGGCCGGCGGACATGAATAGGCTATTTTTGCACTATGAACATGCCCGTGCGAAGGCTCCTGGCCTCTTCATCGGTAAGCTTCGCCACCTCGACGCCCTCGCCGATGAAGGCGCTGTTGCCCAGCGGGTCCTCGATTATTATGGTAAAGTCTGGCTTGCCATCCCGCGCCGCCTGCATGGTATCCAGCAGCGACTCAGCCCGCCGCCTCTCATCCTCGGTCTCCGACCATTTCCTGGCCATTTCCACCACCGACTGAAGGCGCTCGATGACGCCCTCGACGTTCGTGATGTACGCCTCTGAGGCCGGGCCTGGCTCAATCTCCACGCCCCACTCCGGTATGCGGATGGTGCCCGAAGTCGACCGGATGACGCGAGTCCACAGGTCGCCCTCGCTGCATACCCGCTTAAGGTATCGTACCGGCTCCTTCTGCCCGAGTATGATCGTGTCGACGAACTTGAACCCGCAGTCGCAGGCCAGGCTAATCTCCATCACGTCGCCAAAATATGGTATATTGTCCAGGTTGCCTCGCATCTCGAGGATGCTGCCACACGCTGGACAATTGTAGAAGCCCGTAGATTCGCTACTTCCTGCTCCCGAGTCTCTCATCACACACTGAGGGGCGCTACTTGCTAGTAAACTTTGTCCTGTCTATCTTGATGGACATCGGAGTCACGACGACCTGGTTGTCGTTTATCATCGCGATGTCGCCGCTGACGTCGAGGGCGACCTGCTTGAGGTCCTTTAGAGCCCTATCCCTGGTCAGGCTATCGCCCTTGATGGGCGTGATATCAGCTATGACTATATTCCCGTTATAAATCTCCCTCTTAAGCTCAGGAATCTGCCCCAGGCTGGCGAGCTCTCCCACGCGCACATACGTTTCCGCGGGCCCGCTTCCCTGGGCCTCCTCGATCTCCTCGAGGTTTATCTCCGTGTAGTCATCCAATCCATCTGCTGGCTTTGAGCCGAAAAGTTTTCCTATGATGCCCTTGTTAGCCATTTTATTCCCTCTAAAATGTAATGCCACCACCTGTATAATTACTTTATCGTTTGCCAGGCCTTATACTTCCATCTTCCATATCCGGTCGCCAATGTAATGGATAGACTTGACGGCCTTACCCCTGTTGCCCATCATGGCGTCCGCGTTCACCAGCGCCTTGCCGATGGCGAGCGGCTTTCCGTGCACCTCGTCGCAAACTATCACGAGGTCTCCCTTGCGGATGCTGGTATCGACGTCCACGATGCCCGGGCTCATGATGTCGGCGCCCTTGGCCACGAACTTTACCGCCCCCATGTCGATAACGACGCGCTTCCTTTTCGGCCGCAGCTTAAGCGCGCCCCTTATCGTCGGAAAGTAGGTATCGTTCACCGAAAACAATAGAGGCTCCCCGTTGACCAGGATGAACTCCTGGTCTTCGTCGGTCTCAGCGACCTCCAGCGTCTTGCCCGCAAGCTCGGCCTCGATGGATTCTCCAAAATTCGCCTTCAGGTTTTCAAGGATCTTTTTTGCGGCATCCTCTCTTAAATGATGTCTTGCCTTGATTCTCAAAGGACTTTCCTCGCTTCTTATTTCTAGAAATTCGAGACTAAAATCTATATTGGCTTCATTTATAATACTTTTGCTGATAGCTTCGCGGTCGCATGCTCTGTTTAGCATAACATTTATGGTTTAGTATGCCAATAAACGAATTGTTCATAAATAATAATTCGTTTTATTTTTATCGAGCTAAAAATGACGTTTAAGTAGGCTGTACTATGGCTGCGAACGCTATCGATATCATTGATAAGCTTAAGAAGGAGGCCATTGAGCGGTGCAGGCAGCGGATACTAGAGGCGAAAAAACGGGAGGGATGCGAGAGACAGCCTAAGAATAGGTATGGCATGACTTCAGCTTTAAGGTCTCGATATGGCCTGTGAGATGATAGCATGGTTGGACAGAAGACTTTACTGGAGCAGATAAGGGATAAGGAGTCGGAGCTTAACAGGCGCCTGGAGGTGGCGGCGAAGGAAGCCGAGGGCATCGTGTTAGACGCCAGGCGAAGGGCGGAGTCGATCATCAGGGATGCCGAGCTTAAGGGGAGCGAGCTTGCCGCTGAACACTACCGTCGCGGCAAGGCGGCGATAGATGGCCAGGTTGAAGAGATTAAGGGGAGCGAGGCGATGAAGGCCTCAGCCCTCCGTGAGCGGGGGGAGAAAAACCTGCCTGCTGCGGTTGATTTAATCATAAAGTTTGTAGCTTACCATTGATGGCCAGGGAGGCTTATGCTCCACAGGATGAAAAGGATACAGGTGATCGGCCCGAAAAAGGACCTCGCAGGGGTAGTAGACACGCTTTATCATGCCGGGACTGTTCACCTTGAAGACGTGTGCGAGTGCGTCCCCAGGGAATGCATATGCCTGAACAAGGTCGAGGCCAGGAAAGAGGCCGAGGCATTGAGCCTCTTAGCCCGCGTCGGAGGCGTGCTGCTGACGCTCCCAAAAAAGGACGACCCGGAGAAGCAGGCGATCATCGACGAGAAGCTCCACGCTATGACCGACGAGCAGGTCATGGCAAGGGCAGCCGAAGTCTTAAGCGAGGTCGAGTGGACCACGAAGGAGCTGGCGACGAGGAAGAGCGAGCGCGAGTTTAACATCATAGCTCTCGGCCGCTATGAAAAGGTAATCGAGAGGATAAGGCACATCGAGCACGAGCTGCCCGTGCTCGAGAACTACGAGGTTAACATCCTTATCGTCCAGAAGGAGTTCAAGGGCGTGCTCGACCTGATAAGGGACGAGCTCGTGAAGATCACCAACGACCACTTTGAGCTTGCCCATACGGATATCGATGAAGAGTCGATGGCGGCGATCGCGATATTCCACAAGAAGTATTCAGATGAGGTGCACGCCTTCCTCTTTTCAGCTAACGTAAACGAGGTGCGCCTGCCCAGCGAGTTCATGGGCATGAAGTTCAACGACATGCTAATCCTCATAGAGCAGAGGCGGCAGCAGGCGATGGAGGAGATCCGCGAGATCAACGCCGAGCTTGAAAAGCTCTCGGTGGAGTGGTACCAGGAGCTCTTGGTCTTAAAGGGCCATCTAGAGGATATTAGCGAGGAGTATAATACGTTCAATAAGTTCGGGGAATCCGAGTACGCCTTCGTGATCATGGGATGGGTTCCGGCAAAGTACCTGAAGAGGACGAGGAAGGCCATACAAAAGGCTTATGGGGATAAAGTGGTCGTAGAAGAGCTCGAGGTGAGCCCCGAAGACCTTGAGAAGGCCCCCACTTTTTACGACAACCCCTGGTTTGTGAAGCCATTCGAGTTCCTCATGGGGCTAGTCAGGCCCCCGAAGTACCTTGAGGTGGACCCGAGCCCGTTTATTTCGCTGTTCTTCCCCATATTCTTCGGTATAATGGTGGGCGATATCGGCTATGGGCTGGCAATACTCGCCCTGTCCATTGCCGCGAGGATAAAGTTCGAGAAGGTTGGCTGGCTGCGTGACCTGTCCAGCATACTCGCCATCTCCTCTATACCAGCGATATTCTTTGGATTTTTGTTCGGGGAGTTTTTCGGGAACTTTGGGGAGGAGATGGGCTGGCTTCATCCGTTGCAGGTATTCGGAATCACGCTGAACAGGGTCGAAGCCATAATCCCCATGCTTCTAGTGACCATCGCCATAGGCATATTCCACGTCTATTTCGGGCTGGCCATAGGGCTGATAAACGCCATAACGGTCGGGAGTAAGAAGCATATCGCCGAGAAGGCGGGCATGATAGCCATCCTCTCGGGGCTTATAGTGGCTATATGCTGTGCCGGGGGCATCGTGCCGCAGGCGCTCCTGTATCCAGCAATACTGCTGGTGCTGGCCTCCATCCCCGTGATCCTTTATGGCGGCGGCATATATGGCACCATCGAGGTGGTGAGCACGATGGGCAACATCCTCTCGTATGCGAGGCTGATGGCAATTGGAATGGCCTCGGTTATCCTTGCCCTGGTGGCCAACGAGTTCGCGGGCACGCTGGGCGTCGTAATAGTGGGCCTTACCGCAGCGGTCCTCCTGCATGCCCTCAACCTCGTCCTCGCCATGTTTAGCCCGTCGATACACGCCTTGAGGCTGCACATGGTTGAGTTCTTCACCAAATTCTATGAGGGCGGGGGCACTCAGTATAAGCCATTTGGCAGGCAAGCATAAAAACGGTGAGAGGTGGGCGGGCTAAAAAAGGCTGCCCGCCCAAGCGTTTTTAAGGGGGCATACTAATAGCTAATAAAGCAATAATCATATATAAAGCTTTCGATTAATGATTATCACTTTTGATAACCAAAATATTTTATACAGGATTAATATTACATCATTACAAATGGAAATCAGCAGGGAAGCATTCGCCCGCATTAAAGAGGCTCTCAAGACCAAGCCGAGAGGCATGAACATCAACGAGATCTCGAAGGAGATAGGCATCAACAGGCTAACGGTGGCTAAGTACCTCGAGATGCTTGTGCTCACAGGGCAGGTAGACGTGAAAAAGTTTGGCCCTTCAAAGGTGTATTACTTATCACACCGCCTGCCCATATCTGCGATGCTCAGCCTCTCCTCGGACTTCATCATCATACTGGATAAAAACCTCAGGCTGGTCTACGCAAACGACAGGTTCTTCGAAGAATCGGGCATAAGAAGAGAGGATATACTCTATAAGAACATTGAAATCATAGAGAATTATAGATTTCCTGTTAGTGTCCGGCCATTCATTAAATCCTACATTAAAAACGCTATAGAGGGTAAAGAATCCTTAGTTGAAGTCCAATATCAAAAAGAAAAGATGCATTACTTAGAGATCAAGTTCATACCGATGGTCTTCGACGACGGCGAAAAGGGCGTCACCATCATCATCGAGAACATCACGGACAGGAAGAGGGCGGAAGAGGCTTTAAAAGAGAGCGAAGAGAGGTTCCATGCAACCTTCGAGCAGGCGGCTGTCGGGATGGCGCACCTCGATGCTGAGGGGCGATTCATACGCCTCAACCAAAAATACTGCGACATACTGGGGTACACCCATGAAGAGATTGCAGGAAAGACGTTTTTAAGCATCACATACCCTGACGACGTCCAAATCAGCGAAAAGCACTTCAATGAGCTAAAGTCGGGCAAAATAAACTCATATTCTTTTGAAAAGAGGTACATAAAGAAGGACGGCTCGCCCGTCTGGGCGAACGCCACGGTATCGGCGGTACGCAAGCCCGATGGCTCCATAAAGTACGTCATAGCGGTCGTCGAGGACATCTCGGCGCGCAAGCATGCGGAAGAAGAGCTTAAAAAGGCGCGCGATGAGCTTGACAGAAGGGTGAAGGAGCGGACGCTTGAGCTCGAGGTGGCTAACAAGGCGCTGATATCTGAAATAGGCCAGCGCGTCAGGTCTGATGAACCCCTCCGCGTCGGCGAGGATAAGTATCGCAGCATCGTGGAAAACGTCCCGGACGGCGTATGGGAGATAGACAAGGACGAAGTTTTCGTGTACGCGAGCCCCAGGATATTGGACATACTCGGCTATAGTCCCGAAGAGGTCATAGGCAAAAGCCCTTACGACTTCATGCCTAAGGCGTCCAGAAATAAAGTCCGTCGAGAGGTTCGGAAAATGCTAGAAAAAGAGGACGGTTTCAAGCTCGTTGAATGCGACCTGTTGCATAAGGATGGCCGTAAGATTCGTGTGGAGATTAGTATCAGACCAATCTTCGATTCAAATGTGGGGGGGGGGGGGAAGAGAAAAGGGAAAGACTAATAGGCTATTATGGCATCACGAGGGATATTACGGGTCGCAAACTTGTCGGGAAAGCGTAAAAACTTAATCCTTTTCTGGCCGCTTATTTTATCATCGCATGACAATACTTAATAAGCTTTAAAGCATGAGTACGGCATAACGGAAGGTCCAGACGTGTATATAGGCATAGATCATGGTACTACCGGCATACGGTTTGCGGACACAGATGAAAGATGGTTCGAGCTCACCAGGCAACAGGCACGCGACATGAGCAAGGGGCAGATAATCGATACCATGCTTGAAAATTTCAGGGCGTCGAGGAGAGATGTCGAGATGATCGCCGTAACCTACTCGATGGGCGATGGAATATCGAGCATCACTCCGATCGAGAAGGTGAAAAACAGGGGCGTCATCAGCCGTGAAGGGGCCGGAGTACACGTGGGCGGAGGAACGAACGTGTACGATGCCATCGCCGAATCTGGCCTGCCCGCAGTCGTCATACCTGGCATACACCGCCGCAACTATGGGCACCCGTGCTTTAAGGTATATTCGCATGGCGCCAGCCCTGAAAAGCTCGGCATCGCCTACAACGCTTACATGGCTTCTGGTGATGAGGATTTCATCGTCTCGGATATAAGCTCTAATACGGTGACGATGGGCGTCGAGAAGTTGAGAATGCTGGGGGCCATCGACGCCTGCATATTTGCCCCTGGGGTCCATCACGGCCCTCTAGACCTTCAGGCCATAAGAGACGTCGACTCCGGCCATATCACGGCCAACGACGCTTTCTCCACGGCGGGCGTGTCCAAGCTTATACCCTATAAAAGCCTTGGCTCGCTCATGGAGGCGCTAGAGAAAAACGACAAAGACGCTCTCTGGGCCTTCGACACCATAGCAGTGTTTGCGGCCATGGAGGTGGCCTCGTTCCAGACGCTCATACCTGGCGCCGCCATCTTCACGGCGGGCTCGGTCGGCTCGATGGGGCTTGTGAAAGACAGGATGTCCAGCCTCCTAAAAAAAGATATAAAAGCCCTTGGAACGCTATCCGCGGCTGTCGGCCTGGCCCAGATAGCGCGGGACGTTCATCACGGAAAAAAGGAAATATTAGGGATAAAAGTCGAGAGATGAGCTCCGCTACTTTTTGGCGTGGCTTTTCACGATATCCATGAAGTACTCATGGATCCTGGCGTCGTCGGTAAGCTCGGGGTGAAATGCGAGCGCCAGCATGTTCCCCTGCCTGGCGGCGACGATGCGCCCATCGAGGGTGGCGAGCGCTTCGACGCTCTTCCCAGCGGACACGATGGCGGGCGCACGGATAAAAACCGCATTAAACGGCCCACCACTAATGCATGACACATCGAGGGGCGCCTCAAACGATTCACGCTGCCTTCCAAAAGCATTACGGTCCACCGTCGTGTCCATCAAGCCCAGCAATTTTTGCCTCGTCTTTTTCACGTCGTCGTCGCCCCTGCTGGCCAGCAGGATGAGGCCGGCGCATGTGCCCATGATGGGCATGCCCTGACGTGCACGCTCGATTATCTCCTGTGCTATGCCTTCTGACCATGCGAGCCTGCATAGCGTGGTGCTCTCGCCTCCCGGTATAATGATCGCATCGCACGACGGCACGGTGCCCTTATGTTTTATTTTGACTATCTCTCCGCGGAAGACGCGCGATAACGCCTCGACGTGCTCTTCTACGTTTCCCTGTAGGGCGATGACCCCTATCTTCATGCTCATGGTATACCCCATTGATGGCGCCTTTAAATTTAAAGCTTTTCCATTCTAAAGCATGCCTTTAATGGCCAGCGCCACGAGCGCCGTCCAGTTAGGGTCGCCCGGCGAGGCGAGGTCCTTGCCAAAGCTGCCGTCATCGTGCTGCGCCGCCGCCAGCCACTCCTCCAGCGCCGCCGAAACATCGGCCTCCCCCAGCGCTTTTAACGTGCCAAGAAGATAGGCCACGTCGGCCACGCTGCCGCCCTCCAGGGCAGGCTCGGCCGCATCCAGCGCAAACTCAAAAAATTTATCCCTCAAGCCCTCATCCAGGTAAGACATCCTGTATAGATTCAATATCGGGGCATAAACGTGAGATACAGGCTCGCGGGAGAAATCCAGTCCCCTCAAATACCCGAGCGAAAACTCCAGGCCCCGCGCAAACCGATTAATCCCGCTCAAGTAAAAAGCATGAAGGGCCCGCAGGCAAAACGTGGTAGTATATGCCTTCTTCTCTTTATTTTTACCCCATGACCCGTCCTTGTTCTGGCTTTCCACGAGCCATACGATGCCCCGGCTGACGGGCAGGCTCGCCTTGCCATAGTCGAACTTATTCAGGACGATAAGGGCGTAGGCGGTGCTAGTGGCATCCGAGTACATCCCACCTACAGGCTTGAAGTGGCCATCCGTCTCCTGCCGCCCCTCCAGGTATTTTAAGCCTTTCAAAAGCATCCCCTCCGGCGCGTCATCCTTTAGGGCGAGCATGACGCGCGCGCATACAAACGGGTCGCCATTGCCCCACGAGCCGTCGGCGCGCTGCGAGCCCATCAAAAATTTAATAGCCTTTTCCAGCGTGTCCATGCTACTTACCCAGCATCTCCTTTAGCTCGGACCGAAGGTCTGCGCCGTACGCCTTATCATAAACTCCGTGAATGCCGCCGCTATAGAGGTGCCAGGCCTTAGGCTCGTATGCCTTGTCATATAACGCCTTGCCCTGCTCCATCGTAACCACGATGTCGCCATCGAACTGGAACATGGCAAGCTTGCGCGGCGGCAGGTCCTTTAGATAGTTGGATGGCAGCACTGCGTTGACGAACCTCAAGGCCTGCGCATCGCTGGTGTCTGGCAATTCGAAGTCGCAGGAGCTTATGGTTATTACTCCCTTGAAGTCGGGCTCCAGGCCGGCGGCGACGATGGCCCACATGCCGCCCATGCTCTCGCCAAGCAGGCACACGTTGCCGCCGTCAAGGTCTTCCCTCGACTTCACGTAGTCCAGTCCCTTGAGCACATCGTAGACTTGCTTATACTGCACAGGGTCGCCGCCCGCCAGGAAATCGTCGAACCCCGCCGTCCAGTTGCTCACCCAGTATCCGCCGGTCTCGCCCCCGTTACCCCTGAGGTCGAGCGTCAGCGAGGCGTATCCCATCTCACACAACGCCTCCGCAGTGGCGTGGTCAGCCTCCTTGGTTATCGTCGCGGCGGGCAACACGATGACGACGGGGGGCCGCGTGACGTTCTTCGGCCTCCTTAAAAGGGCGTAAACGTCATCTCCAAAGCTCTTATATACCACCTTCTCCAGCGTATAGCCATCCGTATTCTCGATTACGGTGGCGCGGCCTTCAACCTTTCCGCGTTCGGTGAAGTTGAGCTTGCCCGCATCGTCAATCGACCAGAGCTTTGCAGTCTCGCTTTTCTTCGGCACATTTGAGTACCAGGCGAAGAAAATGAGGCCCATCACTATAATGAACGCTACCGCACAGATCCCCGCGTAGAGGAGGCGCCTCGAACGCTCCTTCTTTCGCTTTTCTTCTACCCTCTTCTTGGACACAGGCTCACTATTTTTGCCTCTCTAAAAATAAGCCTTTTGATTTATCATGGCACCAAAAGGAAACCACAATATACTAATATCAAAAATATGATGATAATTTATGTTATATGGCACATTCCAAGGTTAATTATATGTACAATATGGCCATATAAACGAAATAAATATGACTAAACCTGGCGTTCACATAATACCTGCTGGCATGGAATATGATCGTGTAGTAAAGCCGTTATTCAAGGATTTCACCGTATCAAAGGCTTACCTGTTGATAAACGACCCTACGAAAAGCAAAAAGGGCTTTGCCGAACAGCAGGAGGCCGTAGAGAAGTTCATCAAGGCCATCCGGCAGGCCCCCATCGAGTGGGAAGAAGTATACGTGGATATATACGATTTCAACGAGACGTTTAAGGCCGTTTACAGGTTGATCAATAAGGAGGCCCTTGCGGGCAATCCCGTTTATATAAACATATCTTCTGCCCCTAAAATCTTGCAGGTCGCATTGACGATGGCGGCTTTCCTGAATAAGGGCTATGGCGATGTGGAGCTATTCTACGTGGAGCCGGAGCGATACTATGAAGGAGAGGTGATTGACACCATAATGAGGCTTCTGGAGAGGGGGGCAGACGAAAAGGCAATCGTAAACAGGTTAAGGGGACTTGCCCGTGAAATTGAGGCGCACGGCATGGCGGCTGGCGAGTCCAGGATACACGAGTTCCCGCCCTTCCCCATAGCGGATATCAGCGATATAGAGTACGAGATGCTGAAGCTCATACGGAAGTGGGAGAAGGCTGAAGGCGAAGGCCGTGGAGTGAGCTCAATAAAAGAGATGAAGGAGATCCTTGACAGGGAACTGGGGCATCCCACGCCCCGCTCAAACGTGAAGTATTACCTGGATAATCTGCAAAAGCTCGGCCTTATCATGACGGAGCGAGATAAGAAGGAATTGAGGATTAGGCTTACCAGAGTGGGGGAGCTGTTTGCCGACACGAGAAATTGCTGATGAGATGGCCGCACAGCCCTCCCGGGCCTCTGGCTCGGCGGCAGGATGGCCGTGCGGAAGGCCGGAGCCGTCTTAGTTCGGCCCCGCCTTATGTTGCCCCCTTTATACGAGACGCACGTTATCATACGCCTCGTACCTGATATAATATGTAACTGGCGGTATATATAGTTATCTCATAACAAAAATATATGTTATTAATTTTTGAGACCATAAATTTAAATATACGGAAGCCTAAAATTGTGAAAGCCCGCTAGCTGCAAAGATGCTGGGATAGCCAAGTCAGGTCAACGGCGATAGACTCAAGATCTATTCTCGCAGGAGTTCACCGGTTCGAATCCGGTTCCCAGCACATTATTTTTGGTAATTAAATCTCCTTAAACATGAGCGACATGATTCCCTTCCTGGGGGCGCTCATCGGGCCCGGGCCAAACGTGGTCGTCTCAAGGCTTGAAGAGCCAAACATCTCCTCGCTCATCCTATCGATGATCTCGCTAAAGATATGCTTATATGCCACACAATGGGGGTCCACGCCTTTTATCATGCCATCATAGGGAGCGATGGCGTTGTATGGGCAGCCGCCCCTACAATAGTTAATATGGGCGCAATCCTTACAATGCGTATCAACGTACTTCTTATACCTCTGCATCAGCTTCCCGGCCTTAGAACTTTTAAGCTCTTCCATCGTGGGATGGCTGGACACATTGCCCATCACGTAGCCTGGCATGCCAACGAACCTGTAACATGGATATATGCTACCATCCGGCCCCACGGCAAACGTATCATCCATGCAATCTACAAAAGTGCAAACAGTGCCATGGCCGGTAAATATACACTTACACAGGAGGTCGATGTTCATCACCTCAATCCTCCCGATGTTCTCGAGGTACCTGTCGAGAAGGTATACCAAAAGCTCCCCATATTCCCTTGGGTCGAGCGCCCACTTATCGGGTTCCTCGCTACGCAGGGAAGGCAAAGCGGGGTGCAGCTTCAAAGTCAGGCCGTTATCCATGAAATAGTTAAAGATCTCCTCTTTGAATTTTATCGAGTAGGACGTGAACGTGCATATGAACTTGACGTCAAGGCCGTTCTCCCTCGCTATCCTATAGCCCCTCATGGTCTTCTCATAATACCCCTTAGACCTTTGCAGGTCGTTAATCCATTTTGGGCCGTCCAGGCTGGAGCCGATCGGGATGTCATACCTCGCTAAAATTCTTGCGATTTTGGGCGTCATGAGCCATAGGTTGGTCTGCATGGCAAACGCGACCTTCCTGTCCCTCGTCCCTTCTGATAATAGCTTTAGCGCCTTTTCGTAAAACTCGGCGCCAGCCAGGAGCGGCTCCCCTCCATGGAAGGTGAAGGTTACCGCCTCCCCTGGCCTGAAAAGCCTCAGCCACTCTACGACGTCTTCGACCGTCTCCATGCTCATTTTCGGGGAGTTCACGTCAGAGCTCCAGCAATAGGTGCACTTCGAGGGGCATCCCAGGGTCGGGATAAGCATCACGTGAAATGGCATCGTTCACCGCAACCATCTATCAGAGATTTCCGTATGCCTCTATGGGATAAATAACCTTTCGCTCTATAGCTGATACGGGTTTGGGCTTACTTCCATGAGCCTGCCCGCCACATATTGCTTAAAGGCCTCCTCCACCGTGCCCTCCGCCCCGCAGAAGATTTTTATCCCCCTCTCATGAAATATCCTGGTCATGCACGACCCAATGCGTCCTGCCAGCACGACTTCGACGCCTTTATCCGCTATGAACTCCGCCGCCTTCGTATCGTCCGCCTTCTCATTATGGGCGAACTCGATGGATACTATCCTGTCCCCCTCAGCTTCCAGGATGGCAAAGTCCTCGCTCATGGCGAAATGGTCGCTTACCGTGGACCCCGGGCCTTCTGGAGAGGATACTGGCGCCGCCAGCCTTGTCATAGTATTCTAATATGTACTCTAAGCTTTATTAATTTGCCCGGAACGCCACATTTTTAGGCTTACTAATAAAAACATATATATTTAATTTAATCATATGAGACGGTACCATCTAGTTGACACGGCGCTTAAAAGCTATTACTGGTCTGTGTATAAGGCAAAAGGTGATGAGGGCAATTTCGGGTACTGGTGCCTGCTTGACGAAAACCTTTTCTGCCAGGAGCGAGAGGGCTGCCAAAACTGTGCGGTAAGGCTTAAGCGCTAACGGCACCGCGGACGACGAGAACGGGGCAGGGGGCCTTTTTCACAACGGCTTCAGACACGCTTCCCAATAAAAGGTGCTCGAGGCCAGTCTTCCCCAGGCTACCCATGACTATCATGGAAACGCCTTCATCCGACGCCAGCCTGATTATCTCGTCGGCCGGGTAGCCCCGGACCATCCTGGTAGAAACGGCAACGCCGGCCTTTTTACCCGCTGATGCCGCGTAGGCAAGCGCCTTTTCCCCTTCATCCTTCAGCGCAGCGTCAGCCCCGGCGTAGCCGCCAATGTCGTCGTGATGCCCGAGGGCGTACACCTCCAGGCTCTTCAGGCTCACGACGTAGAGGGCTATGACCTCTGCGCCAAGCCTGCCAGCGAGCCTCACCCCATAATCCACGGCCATCTGGCCATACCTTGACCCATCAGTAGCAATCAATATCCTATCAGCCATCATTACACTCCCCATCACACACCTTACAATTATCACCCATTTCCTTGCATGGCTCTATATGAACATTTGAAAGCCGGACGTCAACCAGGCCCTTGACCGACTTCACGGCTAGCTTCAGCGCGACCGGCGCCGCGTTGGATATTATCGACGGGCGGGCTACGCCCGTTTTTCCCCATTCAGGGCATCGATGTCCGCATAATCGCTTGCCATGACTAAAACCATCGTTTGTCGATAAGCATTCGTTATGGTTTCAACCTATATAGGGCTTTGTATCATCCCAAAAGCTCGGGGATAATGCTTGTCACAACTAGCAGTAGGGTGAGGAAAGACATGATGATGGTCGTGCCCCACGCCAGCACGTTAAACAGGCGGCTATTCGTGTGGTCGCCCATCAGCTTCTTATCGTTGATGAGGATGAGCATGAACACGAGGATAAACGGGAGAAGCATTCCGTTGAGCACCTGGGAGATGAACATTATGGTTATCAGCGGGGCTCCCGGTATTAATATCGCTAGCGCGCCCAGGACGATGAGCGAAGTATAGAGAACGTAAAAGTGCGGCGCGTCCTCGAACTTTTTGTCTATGCCCGACTCCCAGCCGATGCCCTCGCACACGGTATACGCAGTGGCCAGCGGCAATATGGACGCAGCGAAAACCGATGCGTTGAAGAGGCCGAAGGCAAAGAGCCACGATGCATACTGCCCCGCGAGCGGGGCGAGGGCCCTGGCGGCGTCCGCAGCAGTCTCTACGGTTACGCCGTTGACGAACAGGGTGGCCGAGCAGGTCATGATGATGAAGAACGCCACGATGGCGGTCACGAAACATCCCATGATTACGTCGATCCGTGTGAATAGGTAATCCTGGATCCTGATGCCCTTTTCCACGATCGCCGATTGTATGTAGAACTGCATCCACGGGGCGATGGTCGTGCCCACAAGGCCTATGAACATCAGGAGGTAGCCTGGCTGGAAGCTGAACGAGGGTATGATAGAGTTCTCGAGGACATTTCCCCAGTCCGGCCCCGCCATGAAGCCGGATATTATGTATGTCGCATAGAAGCCGCTCGCTACAAGGAAGACCTTTTCTACGAGGCTATAAGTGCCTTTTACCACCAGCAGCCACACGAGGGCGGCCGCTATGGGGACGGAGATATACCTGGAGGCCCCGAAAAGCTCCATGCTCGCCGCCACGCCTGCGAACTCGGACATCGTGTTGCCCAGGTTGGCTATCACCAAGGCTATGATGAGGAGGACGGTGATTCGTACTCCGAAGTTCTCCCTTATCAGGTCTGATAGGCCTTTGCCCGTGACCACGCCCATCCGGGCGCACATCTCCTGTACCACGATGAGGGCAACGGTGATGGGCACCAGCGTCCACAACAGGGCGTAGCCAAAATGAGCCCCAGCCAGAGTGTAGGTCGTGATTCCCCCGGCATCGTTGTCGACGCTCGCCGTAACAATGCCTGGCCCCACGACCGCCAAAAACAATAGCAGGCCTTTAAGGCTGAAGTGGCGGCGCTGTCCGCCATTATCCCCAAACATAACAGTCACACCTTATGCGCCCTTCTAATCCTGTGGTAGTTCGCGGGAAGGCGGCTCTTAATATCCTCAGGCAGCGTATACTCCAGCGCGTCGTCAAATGTCACTATCCCGAGCATGACGTTTTCATTATTGACCACCGGGACGGCTAAAAGGTCATACCTTGATAGCACGTTTGCGACTTCCTCCCGGGAAGATGTGGGCAGGACGCTGACCACCTCGACCTGCATGATATCCTTTACCTTTTTAGCAGGGTCTGCGAGCAAAAGGTCCCTTAAAGAAAATACTCCGACAAGATGCTCTTTCTCATCCAGCACATAAATATAGTATATCATGTCGATTTCGCTGCCCAGGGCCCTTAGCTTTGCGAAGGCGTCCGACACCTTCTGGTCAGGGTGGACGTAGATGAACTCCGTGTTCATCATGCCACCCGCGGAGTTTTCCCTGTACTTCATTAGATCTCTTATATCGCTCGCATGGCCTTTGCTGATATCGCATAGCTGCTTCAATATCTCAGACGCCCGCTCTTTCGGCATCGTGATAAGTATGTCGGCGGCATCGTCCGGGTTCATTCTGTCCATGAGGCTCGCCACGTCTTTCGCCGACATCTGCTGGAGCATGTTCGACCTCACCTCTGGCTCCACCATTTCCAGCGTCTCTGCAGCCGTCTCTTTATCCAGCGACTTTAAAATGGTGAACCGGCCCTTATTGTCCAGCTCCTCGATGATGTCCGCGATATCCGCCGGGTGTAGGTCGTTCACGTTCTTGCGCGGTATCTTCAGCTGGACCTTTCGCAGGGCAGGGTCTAACGGCTCTATGTACGACCACGATATTATATGCTCCGGCAGCCTTAGCACGTTTAAACGCTCCGGTATCCACATGAGGCCAATGCGGCGCATGATGCCATTAAAGCCCACGTCCACGCCTACCAGGCATAATGAATTTTTGATCCATGCCATTAGCACATCGTTAACGCGGACCACTTTTAGGTCATCAATGTCCACGATCTGCTTATCAAGTATAGTCTCTCTGATGAGCATTTCATTGTCGGAGAGCCTGCCTGGCGGTATGTCTTCCATGGCCACCTTCAGCTTGATGTCCTTATCTATCGAGCTTACGTTTGCCATGCCCACTATCACGTCGTGGCCAAGGATCTCACTTAAAAGCCCCTCGCCATAAACGATGGCCGAGACTTCCAGCAGAGCCTCGCCAGGCCTTATGGCGAAGTCCTTCATCTTGCCCAGGATGCGCCCATTCTTATCTACTACCCTTTTCCCGATGAACTGGCTGAAGAACGTGGCCCTGCCGCTCTGAAGAAGCTCTGCCAGCTCCGGCCTCGTGCCGTCATTTTTCATGCCCTTCGACTCGCTCATCATTATCACCTACATGGGCGGCCCTTCCTCCTTGACCCTCTCGACCATGACCATCTCCGCCAGGTCTTCCACCCCGTCGACGCCTCTTATCTTGTCGTTGATGGTCCGGTTCAGCTCATCAAGGCTCTTCGCCCAGACCTTTATCATGAGGTCGTACTCGCCCAGCACGCTATACACCTCCGTGACCTCCGGGAGGGATGCCAGCGAGTTTTTTGCCTCATCATGTTTTTCGGTGTCGGTCTGCACGAGGATGACTGCCATGACGCCGTACCCCGATGCCACGGGGTCCACCCTTACGGTAAGCTTCACCAGCCCTTTTTTTATCATGCGTTTTAGGCGGTGCTGGATGGTGGCGTCCGCGATGCCCGTTCGCCGGGACATCTCCAGGTAGCTCATCCTGGCGTTTTCCCTGAGGAGCCTGAGGATAGAAAGGTCTGTATCGTCCAGTTCAGATTCATTATCCATATCTATCCAGGTTTCTCCTTCGATGGATATTTGGTAATTGACCAATAATAGTATTTAAAATTTGTTTTTTTACCAATAAAAGCGCCGTAAACTAGTAGAATTAAAAGCCAATAAGTTAATCAGAAAATTATATAACTTTGATTTATAAACTATGTCTGGCGATGGTATGGCACAGGAGTTTAGCTGCAAAGATGCGGGAGTGCCGGCGTGCTCCTTCATGGTGCGGGACGAGAACGTCGACGAGCTCGTCAACATCGTGCAGAGGCACGCGAGCATGTTCCATAATGAAGCGCTGGGGAAGGAAGACGTACTTAAGCATACTAAAAAGGTATAGCGGGGCATACGCCTTTTAGCTCATTTTTTTATCGGCTACAGTGCCCATGGCTCCAGCCCTTAGCGCTTCAAGCCTTTCGAGCCGCTCCTCTACGTACTCGTATTCCTCTGAGTACGTCGGCCCCATCGTGATGAAGCTTCTTTTGTAGTCTGCCATCTTTAGCTCGGCCAGGTCTAGCATGAACTCCCGCTCACCCAGGCGGCCTGCCTCTTTTATCAGGAAATCCATGATGACTCGCTCCAGCCCCCACTCCGCCTCAAGGTACCACTCGAGGGCACGGGTTAAGAAGCCCCGCCTCTCGCCATCCAGCCGGTAGGCTGCGGCCACATCCCCATACAGGTCCATTGCCGTTGCGAAAAAGTTACGCATCAGCCCGTCAGAGTCATCCAGACTCGTGTAGTTCTCCACCACCGCCTCGATTACTGGAGCCAGCGCATCCATGGCCGCCTCAAAATCGCCAGACCGAAAAACGTCAGAAGAGTACTCCCGGAAAATGTCAAGCCTCTTAACTATCTCCCTAACGTTAAGATAGTCTACATACTCCCTGGAAAAAATGGCGCGCATCTCCCGCTCCACGAAGCCCTTCACCTCGGCCCGGGGAAGCAGCCGCAGGCTCACCACGTAAAACGCATCCGGGTCGTACTTGATCATGTCCATGACTATTTCGACAAGCGTGTCCTTGTCCATCTTTTTTAGAAGGCTTTCAGACTGCCCCAGGTCCTTATACATGCCAGGATTTTTGAGCCATCCATACAGGACGGCGGCCATGTGCTTACAGTACCCGAAGGCGTAGGGGCAGGTACACGAAGCGACGAGCCTTCCTCCTCTCACATCTACCCTGACCTGGTAGTTCTGGGGAAGCGTTCCCCGGCACTCGGCCATGATGCTATCCCCGTAGATGAATGGCCTCACGACGCGCCCCTGCTCGAAGTACCTGACGCCTCGCTCAAAGACCCGCTCCTCGAATAGCCTCCTGACCTCGTCTTCTTTTAGCTCCCTGAGGCCATGCGCAATTGAAGGCGCCCTCGCGTCCATGATTAGCTCTACTATTCGAGTGGATAAAACGTTAAGCAGAAAAGTGTAAGGATTTTACTTTGCCTTCCCGTACATGCAGTAGAACGTGTCTTTGAGCTTATACTTAGTGTATGCCGGACAGCCGGCGGGGCAGATGCAGCTTAATAGCGTCTTTTATTTATATAAATTTATATTATACGAGGTTGGCGAGGCCCGCGTTCTTGGCAATTTCCATGGCCCTGAGCGCCTCTGCCCTCGTGAGGGTGCGGTTTATCTCCGGAAACATCGACGCCCTGTACTCCGGGAAGTACTGGAACATGAGGTTGAACCGCACATCCCTGCCAAGGTTTCGGGCGCACCACTCCACGATGGGTTTGGTGCAGCACTCCACGTGGCCCGGCAGGACTAGCTGCCTGACAAGGACTTCGGCCTGGGCTTTAGCGTCCAAAAAAGCCCTCGTAGTAACCGCCCAGTAATTCTTACCACTCGAATACCTTTTGGCGTGCTCATCGTTACCATACCGAAAGTCGCCCAGGTAAACGTCTATAGCGCCCTCCAGCAATTTCATCGACTCCGGCGTGATATACATGTTTGAGTTCCAGACCATAGGTATGTTCGAGCTGACCTGGCCTATAATCTCCAGGATGGTGTGGAGGTGCGGCGTGGGGTCCCCTCCCACGAAGTTCACGTTCTTGCTCCCCTCCAGGTGCCTCATCTCTATGACTCTTGCCATCCTTTCCGGCTCCACCACCCTGCCCCTTATCTCGGTGGCTATAGTCCAGTTCTGGCAGTATGCGCAGGCGAAAGTGCAGCCCTCAAAAAAGATGGTGTGTGAGGGCACCAGCTCGGGTTCCTCGCCAAAGTGTAAGAACTCCGAGTAGTAGTGCGACGTGGCGTCCACTCCGCATGCCCCGTGCCTCTCATACCTGTTTGCGCCGCACCGTATCTCGCAGAACTGGCATCGCCTCATGATGCGGGCGGCAAGCTCCTCCTTGACGTCTAAGAGCGATACGCCCTTCCTTTCAGGGGGTTTTTTATATGAGGCATAACGCTTGTTTATCTCCCGATACTCCAGGATTTTCCGGTCGTGGAGCCGCCACAGCCCCTCATCGTCGAGACTCCGAAAGCCTTCGGGCACTCCAACTGACTTCAGCAGCGTGTGCCTCGCAGGGGCGCCCTCAAGTATCCTAAAATACCTCTCCATATCTCTTTACAAATATATGCAAATAATTATTTAAAAACTCTCTCAATCTATCAGCAGAAGCCCATAGGAGTCGAAGCTCGGGTGCATGAACTTGCCATACTGGTTATCCTTACACGGTATGACCTCTATGGGCAGCCCGAGCTTCCTCACCGTAGCGAACACGTCTATCCCCACGGCCTCCATCGATGGCCGCACCTTCTCGGCGTGCCTGCAGTCCCTCTTGAAGCTCACGTCCACAGGCCCTTTCGACTGCTCCGCCACGCACTCCTCGCAATAATAGCACGGGTATGCGCCGAATCCAAGAGCCTTATAGTAGCCCGAGTAGAAGGCATGCTGCTCAAGCTCATAGACGGTGTCATGAATCCACAGGATTAGAGGGGCCAGGAAAGCGTGCCAGTTCGCCGGCACCTCATCAGGGTCTATCTCTTTAATCCCCGGAATCCCTTTAAAGTGGACCAGATACGCTTTCTTATACTCTTTCAGCATTTCCCTCGTCTGCTGCGGGCCTGGGACATAAGGGGGGCAGCTCAAGTGCTTGCCATATCCCTTGCAGCCGAACATGCACTTCCAGCGCACCCACTCGCCCACCACGATGTCTTCAGGCGAAACCTCATGGATGCCGGCCTTATTCTTCCTTGCCAGGGCTTTTAGCTCTCTATCGAGCTTCTCATCTACTTGCATGGTATGGGACTTTTGGAGCATAAATTTAAATATATTATTTTTAGGGCTTATAGAATTTGCTGAAGCCCTGAAGAAGAGCTTCGTCGCCATATTGGCATTCTTCTCCATATTTAGGGGCTATTATACTATTTACACAGGATAGATTGATTAACATGAAGCCAAAAGTCTTTTTGGTGATAACCTATGGCTAGAAGTGAAGAACGTGGAGAAATGACTGTTAGGGAAGCTGGCAGGAAGGGTGGAGAGACCACCAAGAGGACCCACGGCCACGATTTTTACGTTCAAATAGGCCACAAGGGTGGGCAGAAGGTGCGGGACCTAATCCAGCGGGCAAAAAGCTCTGAGCAAACTTAGAGCCTTAGTTTTCATAATCTCTTTTTAAGCTTTTAGGCTTTTACCAGGGGTAAATATTTATAAGCGAAGCCCCTCCTGGAATAAGCTCTGATAGAGATGACGATAAGTCTTGATATAGGGGGCTTCACATCCAGGTTCGACAGGCAAGTCTGGGGCCTATTTGGCGCCTCTATTATAGGGGTATTGGGCACCTCGCTCGTCATGACCTTCATGTCCATATACATGTACGAGAGCCTGGGCATGTCCATGACGCAGGTCGGCCTGGCGGACTTCATAACGACCATAGTGGGGGCGGGGGCCGCTTACCTGGGCGGGGCGGCATGTGACGCCTATGGCCGAAAAAAGCTGCTTATTATTGGGCTAACATTACAAATCATATCGTATTTGCTCATAAGCATCTGCATAGATACTCATGTTGCTATACCCCTTTTCATACTTGCACTCGCCTTCAACTCGTTCAACGGCGGCCTATACAGGACCATACCGGACGTCATGATAGCAGACGTGGTAAAGCCCTCCGACCTCGTAGAAGCATATGGCCTCATACGCATCGGCTCAAACATGGGGTGGGTCATCGGGCCAGTGCTGGGCGGGGCGTTCCTCATGTTTACCTCGTATGGCAATCTATTCTACATAACGGCGCTTACCACGCTCACGTACCTCCTCATAGCAGCATTCCTGCTGAGGGATACCAGGCCTAAGCTCCAGCCGGAGAGGCTCAGGCTCAAGGACATCGCGGTGGTCGCGGGAGACCGGCCGTTCCTGGCATTCTGCCTCCTCATGCTATTCATGATCATCCCATACCAGCAGATGTACACCCTCTTCACGGTCTACTCGTCGGCATACGTGGGCCTGAGTAGCTTCTGGATCGGCGTGCTATACGCATTGAGCGGGCTGATGGTCGCGCTCTTCCAGTATCGCGTCTCGTCAGAGGTCAATAAGTATAAAATGACGTCTGCGCTGGCCTTCTCGGCCGCTGTGTTCGCCATAGGCTTCTTCATGCTCTCGCTCTCGACGGCTTTCATCGTGCCGTTCATAGGCATGGCCATCATCACGTTCGCGGAGATGATCTGGTCGCCCGCCTCCTCCACCATGCAGGCTAACCTTTCGCCCGAGAGCATGAGGGGCAGGTATTTCGGCTTTAACGGGCTGACCGGGAACATTGGCTGGGCTGTCGGCCCCCTGTTTGGCGGCATCCTGAAGGACTCGATGGGCGGCAACGTGCCCATGATGTGGGCGATAATTGGGTCCATGTTCATTTTGTGCGTGGTTGGGTTCATGGGGCTTGACCGCGTGGTCTCAAAAAGGGCTAACATGGCAAATAAGATAGAAAAAATAGGGGCTGAGGGATAGATGCCTCCCTGTATCTGCCGTTGCACGAGAGAATCGAATTTATATATATTAAATGTTTAATATTATGGTATATATGGTCGGGTGAAAAGATGTTCGTTGAAAACAGCCCAGAGAATAAAAGCATCTGTAAGCAGTATTGTGGCACGTGCCCGAGCTATGTCGGGGAGGGGAAGCTCCTTTTCTGTTCTCGCGGTAACATGACGGGTACCATTGAAAAGAATGGATGCAAGTGTGGAATGTGCCCCGTGGCCATAGAGCATAAGCTGGATGGGGGCTATTACTGCATACACGGGAATCTTGATACGCTGCTCGACTAAAGGATTTTGCCTAAAAGCTGAAGTGATGCTCAAGTTCGAGTTGCCGGCAAATTACTGCGGCGTCGGCCTTTAGCCTATCGAAAGTGCCATCGCCCTTGAAAAGGGCCAACCTGCACGCCTCCAGTATGGCGTGCTCATCCTTAAGGGCGTCCTCCATCCTTCCCCAGATGCCTGGCTTTAGCCTCAGGCGATCCAGCATGACATATGAAACTCCTGCGTCTTTAAGCGATTGCAGCACGCTCTCCAAAACCTCTTTGTCCACAACTCCGGGCAAAATTGGGCCTATAAAAGCCCATGTCCTTATGCCACAATCAGCCAGCGCCCTTAAAGCTTTAAGCCGCTCTCGAGGCGGTGAAGCGCCCGGCTCCACGACGGCGCTAATGCCGCTGTCAAGCGTCGTCACGGTAAAGCCCACCTCTATCTCCCGGAACTCTCTTAATATGTCCACATCCCTGAGTACCAGCGAAGACTTAGTCTGGATGCATACCGGGAAATCCTTTGATAGGAGCACTTCCAGGCATCTCCGCGTAAGCCCCAGCCTCTCCTCGATGGGCTGGTACGGGTCTGTGACCGTGCTGATTCCGACGACGCCCCGCCTTTTTATCCTGGCCTCCTTCTCCAATACTCGTGGCATATCGGCCTTTACATTAACAAATGAGCCCCACGATTCAGGGCCGCCATAGCGTAAAGTCGCCGGCGCATAACAATAAATACAGCCATGACCGCAGCCAAAGTAGGGGTTCAGCGTATAGTCCAGGCCGGGAAGCCTGGATGGGCTTAAAGCGGTCTTACAGCATATCTCCCTCACTTTCATCCAGCTCCTCCGAAGTCAGACAGCCTGCGCTGAAACCTGCCATCCTTGAGCACAAAGCTGTTCAGGGTCCAACGCTTTATAGGTATATCAAAGCGGCTCTGCACATAAGCCAGGGCAGCCTCCAGTGAGCTAAAGGCCTCATACGGCCCCCTCAATGCAGCACGCACGTTCTCCCTAACGTTCCACACCCCTACGGGCATAATGTAGCCGGAGTGGGCCTCCCTGAGGATGACCACCCTGGCCTGCCTCTTCTCCTTAACCAGGTATTCAGCGGTGGCCAGCCTGGCCGCATAGTAGCACCCGCCTATCCTCGCATACTCCTTCCTGCCGCTGCCAAGCTCATGGTCGGATATGACCATGATATCCCTTCCCGCAGGGTTCCAGATGGTATCAGGGTACCACGCCTCCACAAGCTCATAGCCCCACGTCTCCGGGAGCATGAGCACTATGAAGCGGTTATCGAGCTGCCAGCTCTCAAATACCCTGAACTCGTTGATTATCGGCAGGCGCTTGACATCTTCCACCAGCGCCTCGCCTATCATGCTATCCACGGCAGTTATGCTCTGCCGCGTCGGCACGAGGCGCCGGGACTTTTTAGCGCCAAACGCCCCCATGCTAAACGCCCTCTGGATGCGAGTAACCAGCACGTCATGGCCATAAAGGCTGAGCACCGCATCCCTTGCCGGCAGGTCCGTGTCATAATGTGCCTTCTCCAGGCGTTGGTCAAGCCTAAAGTTGCCCATCTCCATTTTCTTGAGGGGGGCAGACGGCCCGAATGGCTGCACCTCGTCGTCAAGCTCGATGCGGCCAGCGGGCTTCCTATAGAACTCGGCGCTCGTGTCTATCGGCCTGTCCGCCATGGACAATAGCTGCAGGTCTTCTACAATTTTAGTGAAATGGTCGATTTTTTTGACGTTAACCCTGTAAAGCCCTCTTACCAGCGAGCTTCGCATGGACACGATGTCATCGATGCTCTTGCCCAGCCACATCTCAGGGGTGTCGAGCTCCGACGTGTCGCCAAGGATTGGCGGCAGAAGAGGGCCGATGGAGACGGCAGGATATCCATAGCGCCCTACGAACACGCCCGGAGCAGAGCCCCGTATGAAGGCGTTATCAATAAACTGCTTCTGCCTGACTGCCGCATAATATTTTACCAGAAGGGGGCACCTGGCCTTGGCGCAGAGCATCTTCGCGCCCTTACACTCGACGCACAGAGGGCGCTCCCGCTCGCCAAGAAAGCCTGCGCTCTCATGCCCACTGAAAAAGGGATTATCGAATCTGCCGGCGAAAATCGGCGTGCTATCCATCATTAATGACATGGGCGGATGCACGATATATAATCATCCAAAGTGGCATGAAAGTAATTCTAACGCTCATGATGCCCTGGCAAGCTCCTTCTGAACGATAGGATGCCTTATGATGGCCTCCACCTCATCAAGTGGTATCTTCAACGAAGATGCCAGCCCTCTCTTGAACTCATCCATCTTAAGGCCCCCGTTATGGCGCTTCACCTTAAGCATGCTGACCGCCAGCTTAATCCGGTGGTCCCTCTCACGTATCTGGTAGGCACGGATGGCCCTTAAAAAGTCTATCTTGCGGAACTCCGGCCAATACGGGGCGGAGATGTAGATTGCGCACTCGTTGCCGCTGGCCTGCCACGGAAGGAAGTTCGAGGTCCGCTCATCCCCGCCAGTGCGGATGATGAGGTCCACCTGCGAACGGGTCTCAGCGCCAAAGTACAGGTACCTGTCCACGACGCTCTCCGTAATGCTCTCCGGGGACAGCGTGCCGTTTTTAACGTCCATTGCCATCTTCCGGGCGCCATCGATTATCTCCTGCCGGCCTCCGTAGGCTACAGCGATGTTCAGGTAAAACCTGTCATAGCCAGCCGTGACGGCCTCAGTAAGGGCTATCTCATCCTTCACATCCTGAGGAAGCAGGGAGATATCGCCCACCGAGCGTATCCTGAGCCTCGACTCATGCGTCTTCCTATCGTCCCTAGCCTTACGGCAAAAATACTTAAAGAGGTCGAAGAGGGCTTTTTTCTCATTCTCGGGGCGCTTAAAGTTCTCCGTAGAAAACGCGTACAGCGTAAGCTGCCTTATCCCCAGCTCCTTGCACCATTCCAGTACCTTTTCCGTGGTGTCGGCGCCGCGCAGGTGGCCCTGCTCTGCGGGCTGGCCGAGCTTTTTCGCGTAGCGCCGGTTGCCATCCTGGATTATCGCAACATGCTGCGGGACCGGGTGCCTCAACACCTCCTTCTTTATCGAATGCTCATACCACCGGTATAGTATGGGTATATGCTCATACCAGCCTACCGATAGGTTCCACAGAAAGTACTTGAAATTCATATAAAAGTCAGCTTGTATCGTCGAGCGCCTCTTTCACGAGCCGCTTGTACTTCTCCTTGATGGAGTACATGTTATGGTCGCCCGTGACGTCCACGCTCAATATCCCCGTCTTCGAGCCCATAAGCCCGACCATGGCCGGGGTGCCCTTGTTTTTCACGTCAAAGTGCTGTTCCCTGAGCTTATCGTCGATATCCTTCGTCTCGTATGGCCCGCCCTCCAGGAATATCTTCAGGACGGCCCTGCGCCGGCCGTCCTTATCCCTGCTCAGGTAATCTTTGATGCGGGAGAGCACCAATTCGTCTTCAGAGCTATTCAGGGTCACCACTTCCAAGCATATTCATAACGGTATCCTCTCCACGACGAGCCCGCCTTCCATCGGGTATCGCTCGACGATCGAGCCCTGCCAGCCGGCAGCGCCACGGGCCTTGCAGAGGCCTTCGAGCGCCCACCACGCCATATCAATCCTATCATCGTATAGCCGGTACAGCCGCCGTGGGGTCTTCATCTCTTTTATCATACGGAGAGCATCCGCAATATTACCTTTAATTTCCCCGTATATAATTGTTCCATCAGCGCTTATCTCGTCAAAGGGCCTGGCCGTGTTGCGCGCCACGCGTTTAATGCGCTCACGCAGCTGTACTGCGTCCTTGAAGCGTGAAGAGCAATATCTACTATTTGCTATATTATTTAAAACTATCTCGTGTCCGATCTTTTCGCTCCCCTGCGCCGCATTGGATGTATCATCCCTAAGGGTATAGCCCCTCTCCTTCAAAGCCATGTAGTTCGTATCCGAGAACTCCAGCTCGTTCAGGTTCAGGAATCCCTTGGCCTTGCTGACTGCGGCGATAATTTCAGGCACAGGCTTTATGGCGGGTATCTCCACGCCCGCGTCCATCCCGAGATCTTTAGAGCGATTGAGCGCCCTATTAAACTCCGTCTCCCTGAAGCGGTCCCACTCCTCCATGGGGGGATGGAACCTGATTTCGTCGAGGCCGGCTTCGGCCAGCTTCTGTAGGACATCATCAGGAGGCGCGATGCCCGTGTACAGGTGGATGTGATGCCGCTCGCCGAAATGGCCTTTTAGAAGCTTTATATAGTGCAGCGTCCGGTCAAGCCTGAGCAGCGGCTCCCCTCCCGTGATGCCCGTGCCCAGCGCGCTCATCAGCCTTGCTTCCTCTATGGCATCGCTATCGCTTTTAACGAGCCGCTCATTGGCGTAGACGATATCCTTGCCCTTTCGCCCCTCCGAGAGCGGGCAGTAGAAGCAATCCCTGGCGCAGGCTCCCGTCACGAATAAAACCATCTTCGCGCCCTTACAGCATAGGCGGCAGCCCCTGCACATTTTCGTGTACATGGAGCCCGTAGCGTCCACATTTATCCTGCTCATATATAAGTAAAGTTTCTAATGAAATGGCAAAGTTAAATACATTTTTATGGCATATCCAGGCTTTTAGCGATGCCTAGCTATCCTTACTTGCCTCTATGACCTGCATTTTCCACCCATTCGCAGCGCCTAGCTCCTCGAAGAGCTGGCTTATCTTAGAAGGGTTGCCATCCCACAGGATGGAGAGGTCCACGTCTCCACTCTTAAGGCCCTCTGATATGTTGATGGCCAGGCGGCGGAGCGCTTTCCGCCTGGAAAATGGCACGCTAAAGATGGTCTTATAGGTCGAGGGGCCGGCCTTCGAGTAAGAGACGACAACGTAGTCGTCCAGCCGCAGGCGGTTGATATCGTCATACCTGCACATCGTCTCATACTCGTAGGCTATGCTCGAATCCACCCTTGAGAGAGACAGCAGTATCTTGGCGAGGACGTCCCTGTCCAGCCCTTTTTTCATGCTGACAGTCACCTTGCCTATGGTACATGTTATCCTGGCGCTCTTATCAGCGTGCTCAAGGATATACAGCGTAGTATCGGTCTTCTGCTCAAGGTCGGCGGGCATTGTATCCCCTAGCCTTTAATATACGGGCTTATTAAAAGGCGTAGCTTTCGCCTGGCACTTGCTGGTATGGCGTTCTCGCTGGTGGTAATGGCCCCCTCCAGGGCATGCCTGCACTGGCAATCGCCCATGTCGGCGAGCCGCTTAACCGAGCTTCTTATGATGTCCTGCACGGCTTGCTCGTTCTTCGCGGCATTCTCGATGACCTGGCTGATGGTCACGGACTCCTCGTGCCACACGTCGTAGTCAGTGACGGTGGCTATTATGGCGAAGCACATCTCCGCCTCGCGGGCCAGCTTGGCCTCGGGCTGGGCGGTCATGCCGATGACGTCGAAGCCCAGCTTCCTGTAGACGTTGGACTCGGCCTTCGTGGAGAACTGGGGCCCTTCCATGCACAGGTATGTGCCCTTATCATGCGTGCGATACTTTTTAGATGAGACCTCGTAGAGTATGCGCGACAGTTCCGGGCAGAAGGGGTCGGCAAGGCCTATGTGTACCACGATATCGTCAAAGAAAGTCGAGGCTCGCTTACACGTGCGGTCATATACCTGGTCGGGTATAACGATGTCGAGGGGCCTGTAATCCTCCCTGAGGCTGCCTACCGCCGAGGCCGAGATGACGTGAGTCACGCCAAGCTTCTTCATGCCGTAGATGTTCGCGCGATAGTTAAGGGTCGAGGGGGAATACCTGTGGCCCCGGCCGTGCCTGGAAAGGAACACGGTCTCGACGCCGTCTATCTCGCCCAGCATATAGGAATCGCTGGGAGGCCCGAAAGGCGTCCTTACTTTCTTCTCTTCCACCTTATCGAACATCGAGGGGTTATAGATGCCACTACCCCCGATTATGCCAACCTTAACCATAAGACTCGCCTCCATTCAATGAACGACGGGCTCCCATAGGCCTTCGCCCACCGACCTTATGAGGCCCCTGTACTCCATCTCCTCCAGCACTTCGGTAAGCCTGCCTGGCTGGGTGATCTCAAAATATGTCGGCTCTATCTGGTGGTGTCTCTTCAAGCCCAGCTTAATGTCCTCTATAGTCCAGACCTTGAGGCTATCCTTCATCATGAGCTGGCTGGTGACGTCGCACATGTCCTCCATGAAGTTCCAGGGGAAGACGACCCAGGCCCACTCGTCCAGCACTTCGCCCACGTAGTCGGCCTTCGTCTGGGAGCAAAGCAGGTGCTGGAGGGTGGCCGTCCTGACCTCCTTTGGGCTGTACCTGGAAATGTACTCGCGGGCGAACATCATGCTCTTCCCAGTGTCCGAAATATCGTCTACGATTAGCACGTTCTTCCCCTTAATCATGTTCTCCTCTACCGGATACCTTATCTTCGGGCCGCCGCCCGCCGTCGCCGTGCCCGTATAATGCTCAATCTTGAGGCTTATGAGGTCGCTCAGGTTTAGGAAGTCGCACAGTACCCTTCCTGCGAACCATCCACCCCTTGCCAGCGCAACTATTACGTCAGGCTTATACCCCGAGCTTCTCACGTCCTTGGAGATTTTCCGGCAGAGCCTATAGATGTAATCCCAGTTAGTGATGACACACTTGAAATTTTCAGGAAGCGCCATGCTTTCACCAACGATTAAGCAATAATATAAGATTAGTATGCCTCAAAAATATTTAAGCATATACTGTCTCGAACGATAAAGCTCTTATACTTAAAATTAAGTATCTCAAATCCAATTATTAAGCAGAATGATTCAAAATGACTGGAATTAAAAGATTGGTATTAGATGTATTGAAGCCCCATCAGCCCTCCATACTGGAGCTGGCGAAGGCAATCGCCGCTTTGAAGCACGTTAATGGCGTCAACCTTAGCCTCTACGAGGTCGATACGCAGACTGAGAACATCAAGATAACCGTCGAAGGCGTCAACATAGATTTCGACGAGCTGCAGCGCGTCATCGAGGACATGGGCGCAGTCATACACAGCATCGATGAGGTCGCAGCGGGCATAAAGCTCGTCGAGGAAGTCGAGACGCTGCAGGACCGCTGATTTTTGATAGCTATGGTACTAGAGGAAAGCGAGAGGGGCAGGTATATCATATTGGGGACGATTGACGGCATTTTGGCCATACTTGGCATCATCGTAGGCCTGTCCTCCACAACCGTTGACGCTGGAGTGATTATTAAGGCGGCCCTTGGCGGCGGCATCGCCCTGTGCCTGACTAACGGCATAGGCTCCTACCTGGCCGAGTCGGCGGTCGAATACGGCAAGCTGTCCGAGGTGGAGGCGGCCCTGCTTCAGGACCTCAAGGATACCAGGATAGAGAAGATGGCCAGGCGTAACATCATCGTCGACTCGTTCCTGCATGGCGGCTCCAGCTTTATAGGGTCGCTGGTGCCGATTTTGCCCTTCATCTTCATCCCGGACGGCATCGCGGTCTACGCATCCATTGGGCTTGCCATACTGGCGCTCGTCATGCTGGGCCTGTTTTCGGGCAGGATTTCCGGCCAGGGCTATATTAAGTCGGCCATAAAGATGGTGTTCCTTGGGGCAGTAGTAGTCATAGCGTGCAGCGCGCTCCGGTTGAGCCCATGATGCCATCTATCCTATAATGGCTTTATTTTTCCAGGCGCTTTCGCCTTCACCTCCACGGTCATCTTGAGCTCGGCCTTATCCGGCAAGCCATAATAGAGCTCGACCGTTTCATAGATGTCCTTCATCAGCTCGTTCCAGTTCTTATCGCATATGTAAATGCCTACGTTCTGCCCAACGGCACATATGTACCCGTCGCTTTTGAATATCTCGAACCTGGCCTTGATCAATGCTTGCGCCTCCCGGATATGCGGCCCCGCCTGGGCAGCTTTAGTAAAACAATTTTATATTCCTTATTTATGAATATTTCGTTACTTACGAATATACTCGTCTTTATTTATACTTTTTTTCGCAACTTATGTCTGGACCTTCAATGGTAGAGCCTGTGCCAAAGTACCTGTTCCGGATATATTGCTCGCTATGGCTTGTATTCGAGGATAAAGAATTTTCCAATGATGAAGCCGCGAAGATAATAGGAAGAGGGGAGAGGTACTCTAACCAGGCCTTGCATTATCTTAAGAAAAGCGGGTGGCTTATCACTAAAGGGTTTAACGCGGTAGACCGGAGGAAGCATATCAATAAGCTGGTCAACCCCATGACAATAATAAAAATGATTGGGGAGGCCGGTGGCAAGTCGATAGTACTGGAGCCTAAGCGAGATAAAAGATGATCTGCTCATTTTTACCCCATGGATGGCAGCAAGACCACCACGCGGACGCCCTTCGTGTAGTCGCCGGGCACCCGGTCCTCCACCCATATCCTCCCATGATAATCGTCAATGAGGGTCTTAACAAGATACAGGCCCAGGCCTTTGCCCTCCATCCTCGTCTTGCCTATACGCTCGAAAACCTTCTGCTTTCGCTCGTCTGGAATGCCGGGGCCTGTATCCTCTACCGTCACCCTGCAATAGGCCCCATCGGGCATCGTTACCTTAGACAAGGCGATATTAACGACAAGAGGGCCTGTAGAATGCTTAATAGCATTTCCAACTATATTAGAAAACACGTCTTTTAATAGCTCGTTTGCCACCGTTTTACATGCTGCCTCCGGCGCATAGCTAATCTTGATGTCCCTTCCGCTGACGTGCTGATACGCTTCCTTAACTTCTCGTAGTATGCTGCCCACCTCGACGACGGCTGGCTTAAACGCCCCCGCCTTCTCCATCTGCAGCTTTCTGACGTTATCGATAAGCTTCGAGCTGTTCCTTGCGGCTTCCATGGAGCTGGCAAGCAATTGCACATCCTCAACGCCAAGCGTCCCTCGAGACTGAAGGGCATCTATAGCCATCTCTAAAAATCCCAGCACTGCCTGGTTCATGTTGTTAATATCATGCCCCATCAGGTCTATGTAAAGCTCTGCCTGGGCCTTCGCATCCTCGAGCTCGCTCTCGGCTCGCTTGCGTATGGCTATCTCCGCGTTCAGGTCCTCTATAATCGTGGATAGCTGGGAGGTGCGCTCCTTTACCTGGCGCTCCATCTCAAAATACGATTTTTTTAGGGCTTCTTCGGCTTGCTTAAGCTTGGATATATCCTGTGCTACCAGGGATATGCCGGACACTTTTCCATCCCTATCCTTAATGGGCGATATCGTTAGCGATATATCGACCAGCGACCCGTCTTTCCTCATGTGGACCGTATCATGGATTCTAATGTTTTTTCCGCTTTTTATGGCCTCGATGAGCCTGCCCGCCTCTAGCTGTCGGCAGGAAGGCATGACGAGCGAGATGTTTTTGCCGATAGCGTCCCCTGCATTGTGCCCATAGAGCGCCTCGGCTCCATGGTTCCATGTGGCTATCGTGCCGTCCATCGCCATGCTTATCATGGCGTCCGCGGAGTATTCCACGATTGCCGCCAGGCGCGCCTGCCTCTCCTCGGATCGCTCACTCTCGCCTATGCTATGCCAGACGGCTTTCGCCATCCGTCCGAACCTGTCCAGAATAGCTTTTAGCCCTGACGGCCGCTCTTTTACGCCGTCATCATGTCTCGTGCCCATATAAGATAGTTTCACCTATCCTCGACGACTTTCTTATTTTCTAATCATAAAAACTATCAGTAACATTTTTAATATAGTTAAAATATCTATAATCCATAATATAGCTCATCATATTAAACATGGATGGATGCTAAAAGAGGGGTAGCATAAGATGTGCTCTACCAGTGGCGTCATTAACGCCGAGATTGACCCTGAGGGGATAGGCTTTAAGAAGTATAAGTGCAGGAAATGCGGTAAAAGCTTTAAGGCTGCTGGCCGTTACCCCGAGTGTCCGACGTGTAAGTCTGAAGACCTCGAGCTTGCCTGAAAAGCGTTTGGCAGCTAACCTAAAGCTTCAACGCGTTCAAGTAGCTACCTTTATCGATGCATTAATCCCCTTCCGATATACCACGATTCTGGTATTTAATATACCAAAATATTGGTAAAATCATTTCAGGACAGCGGGGCCGTGTGGCGGAGAGTCCCCGTCGTTTCAACGATGGGATGGGATCCGCCCCTTGTTCTTCGAGTCGAGAATAATGTCTCGAAGTTCCACCGTATGGCAGCCCCTGCCCGATGCTGAGATGACAGGCTGAAAGTACGCTCGCCCCTGGAAAAGGAATAAAGCGTACAAGGTGGACGCTCCTGATTGAAAGCAGGAGAGAAGGCCACTCTTGGTCTCACCACGAGGTACACAAAAGACACTAGGCTTTTCACCACGAGGTACACAAAAGACACTAGGTACACAATTATTTAAATCCTTAACTTTTTGGTTTTGGGGAATAAGTTGGGTTTTGTTTTTTTGGTCTAGGGTTTCTACGGTTTTTGTGATCTCGGTTATGGTGTTGCCTTTTTGGTGTTGTAGCATGTAGACTTTGCTGTATTCTTTGAGCATGTCCATGGGTGTGTATTGGTTGTCCAGTCCGGCTTTTTTCAGGAGTTGTCCGATCTTCGTGTAGGCGTAAAGGCATAGGAAGCTTATTGAAGACGTGGCCGTGCACCCTCATAGTGTCCTGGAGGTATAGTTTATCAGCATCGAGGACGGTCTTGTACGTGTCGAACATCTTCTCGATATTGTCGCGGCTCTTGTACATCTTGTACAATTTGTTCGCAACTCGTGTCCACGTTGCTCATGATGATGATGCGCCCGGCCTTCTCAAGGCTCTTCTCGAAACATCCCCGTTCCAGGCCCTTGTCGAGGCGTTCGTACAACGTCCTGGTCTCTTCCAATAGCAAGTCCTGGTCCTCGTACACGTATACAAAGAACCTGGCATCCTTTTTCTTCCCGGTTTTCACTAATCGTTTATGATAAAAGAAATGGCTGTCAAGCATTGTTTTTTCTTTGTACAGCAAGCTGTTTCTTTTAGCAGGTAATATGTATTTCACGCCTTTTTCCCCGAGGAACCGTACCGTATCATAGCTGCTGAAACCACGATCAAGGACCAAGGCACATCCCCATGACAATCCTCCTCGAGGCTGGTATACAGGCTTTTAGCGTCTCGCACGCTCCCCGGGATCACCCGGATCCCGTGTGGGCATTCCCCGGTCCACGCTGCAAAACAATGCGATGTTAAGCTGAGGAAAGTACAAGTGCTCCTTGTTGTACCCCTTCTCAGCGATGCTAATGTTCTCGCTCCTGGTATACACGGTGCTAAGATCGTAGACGAGCTCGCTGCCATTGGCCAGGGCCTTGAACACTGATTCCTGCATCCTCCTGTTCTCCCCTATGAACGATAACAATCGGCCCAGCTTCGAGGGGGACAGGTCCGGGGACAGGCCTCGAATGTTGTAGAGGTGGGTCCATTCCCTGCGAACATTTTTCAACGGAGTATGCCCCATGGAACGGGCCTACACCAGAGCATAGACAGAGGGCCACAATCCACCGAACGCGTCCTCCAAAGGCCCAACGAGGTCCTTTAAAGCCCAATCCAGTAGCAACGCGTTACCATACCTAACCGTGACGCTGCGAAGACTTCCAGCCTCCCTCTTACCACGAACAAGGCCTTTCTCCCCGTCCAAGACGCCAACGTACGAGGATTTTTTCCTCCGCTTTTTAGACTGTTTATCCCAAAAAGTGGTACTACGGTACACGTAGTACCCTTTATTCCTCTTCTTGACCTCAAAACACTTCTCGCCCAGCCCACGCTGCTCATCCAACCAGTTTTTAACCTAACCCTCCATGTATACCCCATTGGGGGAATAATACTATTTAAACATCACCCCCACAAAACCAAGAACCAAGACACCAATAAAAAAGTTAAACCCCAAAAACCAAAAAATTAAGGTATTAAAAAATTATATCTTTTCTTGGCCCTTGCCCTGCTTGTGCTCCTTCGTTGTTCGCCCGAACGTTTTTATATAATCACGATTAAATTATGAATTATTGCAAAAAAAGCCGTTCCATTCATGCTGTCTTTATGATCGACCGGAGCGACACAATGAGAAAAAAGGCATCAAAGCCCCATGACGAAAGCGAAATGGCAGCGGAGGCTTTGAGAGAAATAGAGCGCAGGTTTCAGGTCCTGACAGAAACCATGCCCGCGGCCATCTTCCTATACCAGGGCGACAAATACGTGTACGTGAACTCGGCAGCAGAGCAGATCACGGGCTACTCCAAAGAAGAGCTTTTGCGAATGAACTTCTGGGACTGGGTAAGCCCCGAATACCAGGACATTTTAAGGGAAAGAGGGCTGGCGAGGCAGAGGGGCGAAAAAGTGGTCTCCAGATATGAGGTGAAGTACAGGGCAAAGGATGGCAGGGAAGGCTGGGCAGACTTTGCGGCGGGGCGTACGGAGTATGGCGGCAGGCCAGCGGTCATAGTGGTCGCCTTCGACATAACCAAGCGGAAGATGGCTGAAAAGGCCCTCCAAAAAAGCCAGTACATCCTGTCAAAAGCGCAGGAGATAGCCCATGTGGGCAACTGGGCGTGGAACCTTAAGAATGATAAGATGAACTGGTCGGACGAGGGGTTCAGGATATTCGGGTATAGGCCTCAGGAGATAGAGCCCTCGGTAGAGGCGCTTTTATCTCATGTACACCCTGATGACAGGGATATGGTCCGAAAGCTGGCTGAGGAGATTAGAAGAGGGCATAAGCTGGGGAGCATAGATTATAGGATTATTAGGCCTGATGGCTCCATAAGGTACGTGAACACCGTGGCCGACAAGCTGGTGCGGGACGCGGAGGGCAACCCATCCTGGGTATACGGCATCAACCAGGACATAACGGCGCGCAAGCAGGCCGAAAAAGCGCTGTTAAAGAGCAGGGCGATACTCGCAAGGGCACAGGACATCGCGCACGTCGGCAACTGGGCGTGGAACCTTAAAGATAATGGAATGCAGTGGTCGGATGAACTATTTAAGATATTCGGGCTAAAGCCCGGGGAGCTACAGCCGACCTATGAGTGGCTCCTAACGCGGGTATTCCCTGATGATATGGGCATGTTTAAGGCGGCCTCCGACGCGGCCATTCATGAAAACAGGCTGTTTAACATCGACCTTCGTATAGTCATGCAGGACGGGTCCATACGCTACCTGAACGTAGTGGCCGATAAGATAAAAAAGGATAAGGCAGGCAATCCGGAGTGGATGTATGGCATCATCCAGGACGTCACCGGGCGCAAGCAGATCGAGAACCAGCTGAGAGACGCAAGGGAACAGGCAGAGCTATACGTCGACCTCATGGGCCACGATATAAACAACATGAACATGGTGGCACTCGGCTTCCTCGAGATGGCCGACGATAAGCTAAAATCCGAAGGAAGGCTCGACGTGGGCGATGAGCATCTAATCCATAAGGCTATCGAGAACATAATGAATAGCTCGATGCTCATAGACAACGTGAGAAAGCTCCAGAGGCAGAGGGCGGGCGAGTTTAAGATAAAGGCGATTGACTTGATGGATGTGCTCTCCTCGGTGAAATGCCAGTATGCTAATGTGCCCGGCAGGGACGTAAAGATTAACCTTAACGCCAGGTGCCAGTGTACAGTTTTCGCGAACGACCTGCTCAGGGACGTGTTCTCCAACCTGGTAGGCAATTCCATAAAGCATTCCAGCGGCCCGCTTGTAGTAAATATTGATTTGTCCTGCCAGTACGAAGGTGGAGCTAAGTTATGCAGGGTTGCGGTGGAGGATAACGGCCCCGGCATACCTGACGGCCTTAAGGCGGCCATTTTCGACCGCTCACATGCTGGTAAGAAGTTGCGCAGCAAAGGCCTGGGCCTATACATCGTAAACACCCTTGTCACCGATTTTCACGGAAAAGTATGGGCTGAGGACCGCGTGCCCGGGGACTACACGAAGGGCGTCAGGTTTGTGGTCGTGTTGCCTGCAATTGGATAAATGATAAAATTTGGATAGCGGCAAATGCCCATCTTCGCCCTTCCACCTCCGTAACATATATATACTAATATTCCATTTATAGCACCCAACTAAAGCAAGTGTACAGTATGAGTGTAAACCGTGGCAGGACGCTCTTGAGCTTACTGATCCCGGCGTCGCTCACCGAAGAAACCGCCGACCCGCGAATAAAGACCTACAAGGTCGGACAGGTTGCTCGTGCGGCATCGATCTTCAGGGTCGACGAAATAGTGGTATATAAGACCCCGAAGCGGGACGACAGCAGGTTCATAAGCACCGTCTTGCGATACGCGGAAACCCCGCAATATCTTCGCAAAGAGATATTCCCCATGCAAGGCGCCCTCCGCCATATCGGAGTCATCCCGCCACTGAGGATACCATCTCATACTAGCGAAGAGGAATACCGAGAAGGTATTGTGACCAAAGTCGGCACTGACGGAAACGCATGGGTCGATGTCGGAAGCGACAGCCCGGCAATGCTCCCCGACGCAAAAGTCGAGAAGGGGCAGCGCGTGACAGTCAGGATCTATTCGCGAAGGCCGCTAACGGTCGAGCTCGTGAAGAGGAGCGACGTGCCCCTGTACTGGGGCTACGAAGTGCGTATCGCCGATACGCTCCACGATGCGCTGGAAACCGATGGCTTAAGGATAGCGACGTCGAGGCTGGGGCATCCCCTGGCCTGCGAGATGCTATCCGAGATAAAAAGCAAAATCCGGGATAAGGTATCCGTCGCATTTGGAAGCCCCTCGAAGGGGCTGGAGCAGCTCCTGCACGATGAAGGCCACAAGCTTGAGGACCATTCCGATTGCGTGGTGAACTCCATCCCAAACCAGGGCACCGCGACGGTGAGGGCCGAAGAGGCGATATACGTCACCCTTGGGCTGCTCAACCTGATAAGGCAGTGACGAGTTCAGCGCAAGTATCGAAAGATACCTGGCGATTGACAAAGCCAGATGCCGGATCCCGTATAGCCGCGAGAGCGGCGCCATCCTAAAAAATTTGTCAAGAGATCGGAGGAAAAATAAGATGAGTCACCCACACGCACCAAGGCGAGGCTCGCTTGCGTACAGCCCCAGGGTGAGGGCCCGCAGCCAGAAGCCTAAATATAGAAATTGGGCAGAGCTGGGCGAGCAGCCTAAGATACAGAGTCTAATCGGATTCAAGGCAGGAATGTCGCACGTATTGATGATAGACGACAGGCCGCACAGCACGACCGAAGGCATGGAGATAGCCGTGCCCGTTACGATTATCGAGGCACCAGCGATGCACGTTGCGGGCATACGGGCATACGACGATGGCCCGTATGGCAAAAAGGTGATAGCCGAGGCATGGGCCAGCGACCTGAAGGACCTGGCGAGGCTTATCAGGCTTCCCAGGAAAGCGGTCGACACCGATGGCCAGCTCGCGAAGATAGCGGGCCTGGTCAAGGAAGGGAAGGTTGCGGACCTGCGCCTTTTGACTTATGTTAAGACAGAGGACGTATCGGGCATACCGAAGAAGGTGCCCGAGCTGGTGGAAAACCGCATCGCCGGCGGAAGCATGGATAAAAGGTTCGAGCTTGCAAAGTCGCTGCTGGGCAAGCAGGTCAAGGCAAATGACATATTCTCTCCGGGGGAGCTTGTGGACGTATCTGCCATCACCAAGGGCAAGGGAACCCAGGGCCCGGTCAAGAGGTGGGGCATCGCCATACAGAAGCGAAAGCATGCCCGCACCGGCAAGAGGAGGCACGTTGGCAACCTGGGCCCGTGGAACCCGCACCGCATCAGGTGGCAGGTCCCGCAGCTCGGCCAGACGGGCTACCACCAGAGGACTGAGTATAATAAGAGGATCATAAAGCTCGGCGACAAGGCCGAGGAGGTCACCCCTGCAGGCGGGTTCCTGCACTACGGCGTCCTGAGGAATCCTTACATAGTGGTTAAGGGCTCAATACCCGGCCCGGTCAAGAGGATGGTCAGGCTCAGGCCCGCGGTAAGGCCCAAGGCCTTGCCCAAGCAGGCGCCCGAGATAACCTATATTAGCACAGAATCCAAGCAAGGAGCCAGGAGGAGCTAGACATGGAGGCAGCAGTTTTAGACAGGACCGGCAAGAAGACTTCCACGATAAAGGTACCCGAGGTGTTCAATGAAGCCTTCAGGCCGGACGTCATCAAGAGGGCGGTACTTGCGGCACAGGCTAACAGGCTGCAGCCCTACGGCCCGGACAGGACTGCGGGCACGCTGACCTCGGCGCACTCCTGGGGCAGCGGTAGAGGCGTAGCCCACGTCCCGAGGCTGAATAATAGCTCGCGGGCGGCGAGGGTAGTCCAGGCCAGGGGAGGCCGTAGCGCACACGCTCCCAACCCGAACAAGATATTCGCCGAGAAGATAAACGACAAGGAGAGGCTCCTCGCCATCAGGTCGGCGGTGGCGGCCACCATGAATAAGGAGCTAGTCAAGGCGAGGGGCTACAAGTATGATGGGGAATTGCCCATCGTCGTCTCGGACGAGATCGAGTCGATGAGCAAGACCAGAGACGTGGTGGCCTTCCTCAATGCAATCGGCCTTGCCGCGGACCTGGAGCGCGCAAAGCAGAAACAGGTGCGCGGCGGAAAGGGCAAGATGAGGGGCAGGCAATACCGCAAGAAGGTGGGCGTGCTCATCGTGGTCGGCGAGGACAAGGGCATAGGGCTTGGCGCAAGGAACATACCAGGCGTGGACGTGGCCACCCTTGACAGCGTGAACGCCGAGCTGCTCGCGCCAGGCACGCATCCGGGCAGGCTCACCGTTTGGAGCGAGAGCGCATTTAAGATGATGGAGGGCGGGGAATAATGGAAATCATAAAATACCCGTTTATCACTGAAAAGGCAACGCTATCGATGGAGAAGAACAATACCCTCCAGTTTTTGGTTGGCAGGAACGCGCGCAAGGAGCAGATAAAGAAGGCCGTGGAGGAAATGTATAACGTCAAGGTGGTAAAGGTCACCACCATGATAACCCCGAAAGGCGAGAAGAAGGCCCTTGTGACGCTGAGCCCCGAGAACTCGGCTGAGGAAATTGCGAGCCGGCTAGGAATATTCTAAAGGGGGATTGAAACATGGGAAAGCGAATCATGTCTCAGAACCGTGGCAAGGGCACACCTACCTACAGGGCCCCGTCCTCCCGCTTCAAGGCGAACCTTGAGCATATCAGGACTGTCGGCGATGAGACTATAACTGGAGTTATTACCGAGGTCATACACGACACGGCGAGGAATGCGCCCATAACTCGCGTCAAGTTTGAGAATGGCGAGGAAAGGCTCATCCTGGCCCCCGAGGGCGTTGGCGTCGGCGACCAGATAAAGGTCGGCGCCGGGGCCGAGGTCACGGTGGGCAACGTATTGCCGCTGGGCAAGATCCCTGATGGGTGCCCGGTGTGCTGCGTTGAGTCGCAGCCAGGCGACGGGGGAAGCTTCGCGAGGGCGACTGGAGTTAACGCCATCGTCGTCTCGCACGAGGCCAACAAGGTGGTCATACAGCTCCCCAGCGGAGAGATGAAGTGGCTTCATCCTAACTGTAGGGCCACCATTGGAGTAGTGGCGGGCGGAGGCAGGCCGGACAAGCCGTTCGTGAAGGCTGGAAAGAAGTGGTACAAGATGGCAAACAAGGCCACCAAGTGGCCGGTCGTCAGGGGCGTCGCGATGAACGCCGTCGACCACCCGTTCGGAGGCGGCGGCAGGCAGCACCCGGGCAGGCCGAAGACCGTTGGCAGGCACACGCCGCCCGGCCGTAAGGTCGGGAGCATAGCGGCGAGAAGGACCGGCATAGGGCATAAGGGATAAGGGGTAGATAATCATGGCATCAAAGCAGTCAAAGCAGGCCTCGCGGCTTCCGAAGAGGAAGGAGGAGTTCACCTACAGGGGCTTCTCCATAGCGGACCTCAAGAAAATGGACTTAAACCAGCTTGCGGCCCTTCTCCCCTCCAGGCAGAGGAGGAAGGTCATGAGGGGCTTCACCGAGGAGGAGCAGAAGATAATCGACGCCGTAAGGGCGGGCGAGAAAAAGATAAGGACCCACCTCAGGGGAATGATAATCCTCCCCGAGATGATCGGCGTGACCCTCGAGATCCATAACGGCAAGGAGTGGAAGCCCGTTGAGGTCATCCCGGAGATGATCGGGCACTACATAGGAGAGTTCGCGATGACCAGAAAGCCCGTCACGCATGGCTCGGCAGGCATCGGCGCGACGAGGGGCAGCAAGTACGTGCCGCTGAAGTGAGGTGGATGGATGGCTAAAGTGGAATATTGTGCACAGTTTGACCCTGCGACCACCGCTAAGGCAATGGCGTATGAGCTCGACGTCTCGCCGAAGCATTGCTACGAGATACTCAGGGAGATTCGCGGAAAGAAGCTTTCCGTGGCCAAGAAGTTCCTCGAGGACGTCATGGCTAAGAAGAGGTCGGTGCCCTTTAAGCGCTTCAACCGAAACGTCGGGCACAAGAGGCACCAGTCCGGCTGGGACGCGGGGCGCTACCCGGTAAAGGCTTGCGGAGAGATCTTAAAGCTGTTGAAGAACGCCGAGGCTAACGCGGAGTACAAGGGCCTCGACACGGAAAACATGAGGATTATCCACGCAGCCTCCAAGAAGGGGCACGTCATACGTGGAATGATGCCCAGGGCCATGGGCAGGGCCACCGACTGGAACATTGAGACGGTGACCGTGGAAGTAGTGCTAGGAGAAGAGGTGCGTTAGATTGGCAGTTGAAAAGAAATTCGTCCAGGACGGCTTCAAGAAGGCCATGATCGACGAGTTCTTCCTGGAGAAGCTCGAGAGGGCCGGCTATGGCGGGATGGAGATAAACCGCACCCCCATGGGCACCCAGATAACGATTAAGGCCGAGAAGCCCGGCATGATCATAGGCAAGTCGGGCAAGATGATCCGCAAGTTTACCAGGGACCTCGACGTGAGGTTCAAGATGGACAACCCGCAGATAGACGTCCAGGAGGTCAAGAAGCCCGAGCTGAACGCCCAGATGATGGCCACGAGGCTGGCGAACGCCCTCGAGAGGGGCTGGTACTTCCGCAAGGCAGGGCAGTCGACCCTCCAGCGGATAATGGACGCGGGCGCCATGGGCGTCGAGATAGTCATCGCGGGCAAGCTCACCGGGCCGAGGAAGAGGACCGAGAAGTTTATCGCCGGCTACATCAAGCACTGCGGCAAGCCAGTCGAGCAGTTCATAGACGTCGGCTATGCCCGTGCCAAGAAGAAGCTCGGCGTCATCGGCGTCAAGGTGAGGATAATGCCGCCCGGAACGGTTCTCCCCGACCACATAGAGATCGTCCCTCCGCAGAAGGAGGCGGAGGCCAAGCCCGCCGAGGCAACGGCTCCCGCCGAGGCCAAGCCCGCTGAGGGCGCCGCCGCAGAGGTCGAAAAGATCATCGCAGAGTCGGAGAAGGCCGACCAGGCTGAGGAGAAGCCTAAGAAGCCTCCCAAGAAGCAGAAGAAGCAGGGGCAGGCTTCGCCAGTGGAGCCTCAGGCTGAGGCGCAGGCTCCTGCTCCGGCCGATCAACCCACCGAAGAGAAGAGGGAAGAGTAATGGCAATCTTAAGAGCAAAAGAGATCCGCGAGATGTCCGATGACCAGCTCCAGAAGCAGCTCAAGGACCTGCGCAACGAGCTCCTCAAGGAGAGGGCGATAACGGCGACGGGCGGCGCACCGGAGAACCCGGGGCGCATCCGCGAGCTGAGGCGAACCATCGCGAGGATTCTCACGATTATGAAGGAGGAGAAGAAATAAAGTGGCGGTCTGTGACAAGTGCGGCCTCCCCGAAGACCTGTGCGTCTGCGAGGAGATCGTCAAAGAGTCCATGAGGGTGAAGATCACCCTGGATAAGAGGCGCTTTGGCAAGGTCGCCACGGTCATCGAGGGGCTTGACGAAAGGGATATAAACCTAAAGGAGCTATCCAGCCTCCTCAAGGCTAAGTGTGCCTGTGGGGGCACTATCAAGGAGAACGTCATCGAGCTCCAGGGTGACCATAAGGAGAAGGTCAGGGATATTCTCCAGGCCATCGGATACTCATCCGAGCTAATCGACGTGAAATGAGCCGCCTATGGACCTCACGCCCGAGAATCTAATATATAATGAGCTCATCGGCCTGCCGGTGGAAGTCGATTCCCCCGGCTTGCGCCTGAAGGGCGTCGTCGTGGACGAGACGCGCAACATGCTCGTCATCGACGCGGGAGGCTCGGACAAGAAAATCCCGAAGCAGGCCGCGTCGTTCATATTCACTCTCCCCGACGGGAGGCGCGTGAGGGTCCTCGGCTCGCTATTGATATCACAACCCGAGAACCGCATCCCAAAGCGAAGGAAGAAAGGGAAGTGACCGGTCTACCGGTTAACCCCATCGAGGTATAAATATGGAAGTAAAGGCAAAAGACATCGGACTAAACGTCCAGGCACCAGCGTCGGCCTGTACCGATCCGCACTGCCCGTTCCACGGCCACCTGAGCGTCAGGGGCCAGATACTGGACGGCGTGGTCGTATCGGCTAAGATGGATAAGACCGTCGTAGTGCAGCGCGAATACCTAAAGCGCAACAACAAATATGATAGGTATGAGAAGAGGAGGTCAAAGATTCACGCCCACAACCCTCCGTGCATTAACGCAAAGGAGGGCGACAAGGTCGTAATAGCGGAGTGCAGGCCTCTCTCGAAGACTAAGACGTTTGTCGTAGTGGAGGTGTCGAGATGAGGGCGATAAAGGCAAAGGTGCCGCGCTCGATACACACCGCCACCCGGCTGGACGTGGCGGATAATACGGGCGCAAGGCTCGTCGAGGTCATATCCGTGCTTAAGTATCGTGGAAGAAAGAACCGCATGCCTCAGGCGGGTATAGGCGACATTTTCATCGGCTCGGTGAAGAAAGGCACCCCCGAGATGCGCAAACAGATCGTACGCTGCGTGGTCATACGCCAGAAGAAGGAGTTCAGGCGTCCGAACGGCCTCAGGGTGTCCTTCGAGGATAACGCTTGCGTGCTCGTGGACGAGAACAACGATCCTAAGGGGACCGAGATAAAGGGGCCGGTCGCCAGGGAGGTCGCGGAGCGCTATGCGAAGATAGGCTCGACCGCGACCATGATAGTGTGAGGTGCATGACATGATCACATCATCACAGCCGAGAAAGCAGAGAAAGTACAGGTACACCGCCCCCTTACACATAAAGAGCAAGTTCTTGAACGCACACCTCAGCGATGAGCTCTCTAAGGAGTATGGCATTAAGACTTTGCGAGTCATCGAAGGGGACACCGTTAAGGTGATGAGAGGTGACTACGCGGGCACCGAGGGCAAGGTGCGCGAGGTCGACGTCAAGCACGAGTGCGTCATAGTGGACGGAGTGTCAGAGGTCAAGGCCGACGGCAAGGAAGTGCCGAGAAGGGTGCACGCCTCTAACCTGCTCATAACGAAGCTTAACACAGACGATGAGAGAAGGCTTAGAAAGCACACGAAAGGAGGGAAGAAGGAATGACCGGAAAGCACCACTTAAAGAGGGTGGCGGCACCGAGAAGCTGGCCCATCGCCAAGAAGACGTCCAAGTGGGTCGCAAAGCCTTCCCCCGGGCCGCACTCTGAGGAGTACGGCATGCCGCTCATCATAGTATTAAGGGATATGCTACACCTGGCTGATAAGGCCAAGGAGATAAGGCAGATCCTCCACGAGGGCAAGGTCCTTGTAGACGGGAAGGTCAGAAAAGACCACAGGTTCCCCGTGGGGCTGTTCGACGTCATATCGATTCCTGAGCTAAACGCTAACTACCGTGTAATGATTGGCCAGGACGGGAAGTTCAAGCTCGTCCCCATCGCCGACGCGGGCATGAAGCTCCTTAAGATAGTCAACAAGACCATGGTGCCCGGCGGCAAGATACAGCTGGGCTTCCACGACGGCACGACGATGCTTGCAAGCAACGACTACCACACCAAGGATTCTTTAGTACTCAAGGTGCCCGAGAAGTCCATCGACCAGCACTTAAAGTACGAGGTCGGCAGCATGGCGTTCGTCATAGACGGCAAGCACGCCGGCACGCTCGGCAAGATTAAGGATATAAGGGTCATAAAGTCGACCACCCCGAACCGCGTCACCATAAGCACTCCACAGGGAGACTTCGACACCGTCGAGAAATACGTTATAGTCGTCGGCAGGGACGCGCCGGCGGTGGATCTGGGGGTTAAGGCATGAGCGAGAACGTCATGAGGACTCCCCGGATAGAGAAGGTGACAGTCCATATGGGCGTCGGCGAGTCGGGCAAGAAGCTCTCGAACGCCGAGATGATCATGCAGGCCATCACCGGCCAGAAGCCGGTCAGGTGCTTTGCAAAAAAGACGCTGCCCGCTTTTGGGATTAAGAAAAACGAGGCAATCGGATGCAAGGTTACCCTCAGGGGCGCCAGGGCTGAGAAGTTCCTGAGCACGGCGCTGGCCATAAAAGACAAGCAGCTAAGCGTGAAGTCCTTCGATGGCAACGGCAACTTTGCGTTCGGGATAGAGGAGCACACCGACTTCCCGGGAATGGAGTACGACCCTGAGGTCGGCATTTTCGGCATGGACGTGATAGTCTCGCTCGAGAGGCCCGGCTATCGGATTAAAAGGAGAAAGGCGCAGCGGCAGGACGTCCCCGCAAGCCACAGGCTGACCGTGGACGACGCCATCTCTTTCTTGAAAGCAAAGTACGGCGTGGAGGTTAAATGATGGAGAGGTCTGGCAAGAAGTTCGGCCGGGGCGCAAACGTGTGCCGCCGGTGCGGCCGGCATCAGGGCCTGGTACGCAAGTATGGCGTCTACGTGTGCCGCCAGTGCTTCAGGGAGATCGCCCTGGACATGGGCTTTGAAAAGTACGAGTGAGGTGGAGAACATGGTAATGTTAGACCCGCTGGCCAATGCGCTGTCCGTGATCAAGAACGCCGAGGCAACCGGAAAGCACGAGGTCACCATAAACCCTGCCTCAAAGATCATCGGGAACGTCCTGAAGGTCATGAAGGATCAAGGCTACATAGGCGAGTATGAGTTCATAGACAACGGCAAGGCCGGCATGCTAAACGTAAAGCTGATAGGCAAGATCAACAGGTGCGGCGCAATCAAGCCGCGGTTCGCCGTGGGCAAGGCGGAGTTCGAGAAGTGGGAGAAGAGGTACCTCCCTGCCAGGAACTTCGGCATGCTCATCCTGACCACGTCGCAGGGCGTCATGTCCCACTATGACGCCGTGAGCAGGGGAATAGGCGGCGAGCTTTTAGCCTACGTGTATTAAGGTGGAACAATGGCAGCAGAAACGCACATTGAGATAAACGTCCCCCAGGGTGTAACCGTCACGCTAAGCGGTGCAACTTTGACCGTGAAGGGTCAAAAGGGGCAGGTATCCAGGGATTTCAGGTTTCCCGGTATCAAGGTATCCCTCGCGGATGGCAAGGTCATAGTCGATGCCTCCAGGCTCGACAGGCAGACCAAGGCCACCGTGGGCACCTTCGCCTCGCACATCCGGAACATGATAACCGGCGTCACTGAAGGGTTCGAGTACAGCATGAAGATCGTTTACTCTCACTTCCCCATACAGCTTAAGGTTGAGGGTAAGGACAGGGTAGCGATCGGGAACTTCCTCGGAGAGAGAAAGCCGAGGTACGCGACCATAGTCGGGGATACCAAGGTCAGCGTGGCCGGCGACAAGGTAACTATAACGGGAATAAACAAGGAGCACGTCGGCCAGACGGCGGCCAACATAGAGCAGGCCTGCAAGATCAAGAACCGCGACCCCAGGGTATTCCAGGACGGCGTGTATATCACTAAGAAGGCGTGATCACCATGGCAGAGAATGATGTCGAAAAAGTTGAGGCGAAGGCCGAAGAAAAGGCCGAGGTAGAGGCAAAGGAGCAAAAGAAGGCCCCTGAGAAGCCGTTCACCACAAAGAAGCCGAGGCCGCTCCCAAGGCCTGTGGAGAAGTCCACGCTGGAGCTGGACGAGGAGACCAGGAGGCTTCTCAACGCGAGGAAGGCCAACAAGGCCTCGTTGCCAAAGTTCCACAGGATCGACGCACACAAGAAAAAGAAGCTAGCCCTGAGCTGGAGAAAGCCCCGGGGCCACCACTGCAAGATGAGGAGGCAGATCAAGGCCAAGGGCTCGATAGTCAAGGTTGGCTTTGGCTCTCCTGCAGCCGTGCGCGGCCTCCACGCTTCCGGGTATGAGGAAGTGCTGGTCTACCGGCCGGAGGACGTACAGGGCTTGAGCAAGAGGCAGGCAATCCGCATCGCCAGGACAGTCGGCAGAAAGAAGCAGGAAGAGATCGAGAAGGTGGCGAAAGAGCTGAACATCAAGGTTCTTAACCCGCTCAACGCCTTCGAGGAGGCATGACAATGGCCGATTTAGCGAACCAGAAAAGGCTTGCGGCCGATATCTTAAAAATTGGCGTAACGAGGGTCTGGATGGACCCTGAGAGGCTCGAGGACATCGCGACGGCAATCACCCGTGAGGATTTAAGGAAGCTCATCGAGGATGGCGTTATAAAGCGCAAGCCCGTCGTGGGCATAAGCCGCGGCAGGGCCAGGGAGCGTGCCGCCAAGCGGGCGAAGGGCCACCGGAAAGGCCACGGCAGCCGTGAAGGTGCCGCAGGGGCGCGCGCTCCGAAGAAGGAGCAGTGGATGCGCAGAATAAGGGCCCAGAGGAAGGTTCTCAGGGCGATGAGGGATGAAAAGGCGATCGACGCCCGCACCTATCGGATACTATACCGTAAGGCCAAGGGCGGAGAGTTCAGGAACGTAGCGCACCTGAAGTCATATATCGCATACCAGAAGAAGTGATGATGATGGCAACAGGACCAAGGTATAGAGTAGCCTTCCGGAGGCGAAGGGAAGGCAAGACCGATTACCACCAGAGGCTTAAGCTCATAGTCTCGAGGAAGCCGAGGCTCGTCGTCCGCGGCACGCTTAACGACTACATCGCCCAGGTGATAGTGACCAGGCCGGAGGGCGACCACGTCCTGGCGGCGGCTACTGCCCGTGAGATTGCCAGGGACTTCGGCTATAAGGGCGCGACGAAGAACACGAGCGCGGCATACCTCGCCGGCATGCTCGCAGCCCTTAAGGCGAAGAAGGCGGGCGTCAGCGAGGCAATCCTCGACATCGGGCTGGCCACGAATAGGAAGGGCTCGAAGGTGTACGCGGCGCTTAAGGGCGCCATCGACGCGGGCCTCCAGGTGCCGTGCAGCGAGGACGTCTTCCCGTCTGAGGAGCGCATCCGGGGCGAGCACGTCGCCGGGAACACGAAGAGCAGCTTCTCGCAGTACGAGAAGCGTGGGCTAAAGGTTGAAGACCTGCCCGCACACTTCGACGAGGTTAAGAGCAAGATCATGAAAGCATACGAGGGTAAGTAAAATGGCCTACGAGCGTGAAGAAGTATGGGTCCCGAAGACGAGGCTGGGCAAGATGGTCTCGTCCGGGCAGATAAAGACTATAGAGGAGGCCTTCGAGACCGGCCTGCCGATAAAGGAGCCGGAGATAGTAGACGCCCTCATTCCTGACCTGGTCGACGAGGTTTTGGACATAAGCATGGTGCAGAGGATGACGGACTCCGGCCGCCGTGTCAAGTTCAGGACCACCGTGGTGGTTGGAAATGGCAACGGGTACGTCGGCATTGCTGAGGGCAAGGACGTGCAGGTCGGCCCGGCGATAAGGAAGGCCATCGAGATGGCGAAGATGAATATAGTTAAGATTAAGCGTGGCTGCGGCTCGTGGGAGTGCGGCTGCGGCCTGGAGCATACCGTGCCCTGCCAGGTAAAGGGGAAGGCTGGGTCCATTAGCATAGTGCTGATGCCCGCCCCTAGAGGCCTGGGCATAGCCGCGGGCGGCCCCGCAAAGAAGGTCATGGAAATGGCCGGAATCAAGGACGTCTGGACGAGGACGGAGGGCGAGACCCGGTCGACCATCAACTTTGCCCTGGCCACGTACAACGCCCTCCTGCAGACCACTACCATAAGGTACAGGGGAGGGGCTAAGTAATGTACGCGATAATACGCCTGAGGGGCTCGGTAAACACCAAGCCGGACATCAAGGACACCTTGAAGATGCTCAGGCTGAACCAGATTAACCACTGCGTCGTGGTTCCCGACACCCCCAGCTACAGGGGGATGATCCATAAGGTCAAGGACTACGTGGCATATGGGCCGATAAACGGCGAGACGCTTGCCATGATTCTGGAGAACCGCGGAAGGCTGGTCGGCGGAGCGAGGCTGACCGACGACTACGTCGCCAGGAACTCGCCGTTCAAGACCATAAAGGAGTTTGCAGAGGCCGTTGCGAGCGGCAAGGCGGCATTAGGCGACCTTCCAGGCCTTAACCCGGTGTTCAGGATGCACCCGCCCAGGAAGGGCCATGCTGGCATAAAAAGAACATTCCAGCAGGGCGGGGCGCTAGGGAACAACGGCGAAGAAATAGCGACGCTCGTGAAGAAGATGAGGTGAACATATGACCAAGCAAAAATGCCACTCATACAGGGGCTCAAGGACGTGCGGCGGCGGAACCCATAAGAACCGCCGTGGCGGAGGAAGCCGTGGAGGCCGGGGCCATGCAGGGGCCTGTAAGCATAACACTTTCAAGGCCATGAAAGAGGGGTGGATGTTCGGCAAGCATGGCTTCCACAGGCCCCCGTCCTGTAAGGAGTATATCAGCACGCTTAACGTGGGCGAGCTTGACGAGCTGTCCTCCTCCCTCCTGGAGATGGGCCTCGCCACAGAGAAGGACGGCGCAATCAGCGTAGACCTGGGAGAGCTTGGCTTCGATAAGCTCCTCGGGGATGGACGCGTAACCAGGAAATACGTGGTCAGCGTAGCCACCGCGTCCGCGTCCGCCAGGGCAAAAATTGAAGAGCTAGGCGGACAAATCATTTCAGAGACAGAGACTGCATAGGCAAACAACGACAAGGTGTCATAATGGCGGAAATGGGTTTAAAAGATCGCATCGAACCTTTCCTCAGGAGCCTTCCGGCCGTCAAGCGGCCGGAGCGGCACGTCCATTTTAAGCGGAAGCTCATGTGGACGGCGGCAATCCTGATATTATACTTCGTCTTATCCAACATCGCAGTGTTTGGTTTGGACAAGAACTCTCAAGACATACTCGCGGCTTACCGCGCTATACTAGCCGGGGCGACTGGCTCGATAATCCTGCTGGGCATCGGCCCAATAGTCACGGCATCTATAGTGCTTCAGCTGCTTGTCGGGGCGGAGATCCTGCCCCTGGATACGACGAACCCTAAGGATCAGGCGATCTTCCAGGGCTTGCAAAAGCTATTGGTTTTTGTCATGATAGTCCTGGAAACCCTTCCGCAGATGTTCGGCGGGTATCTAATACCCGATAGCACGATCGCTGCTTCGCTTGGGATAGACACGGGCATCCTCGCCTTCATAATATTCATACAGGTGGCGCTGGGCGGCGTCCTGATATTGTATATGGATGAGATAGTGTCCAAGTGGGGCATCGGCAGCGGCGTTTCCCTGTTCATAGTCGCAGGGGTCGCGCAGGCTCTCATCGGCGGCATCTTCAACTGGAACCCGCCCAGGCTCGACCAGCCAATAGGGCTGAACGTGGCGAATATAGGGAGTAACCTGCCTGTGGGCATCATATTCAAGTGGCAGTGGCTCCTCACAAACATACCGCAGAGCACGCTGTTCTCGATGGATGGCATACTCATGCTCCTCACCACAGGGGAAGTGCTCGCCCTTATTGCTACGATTGCCATCTTCCTGATGGTCGTATACGTGGAGTCGACCAGGATAGAGATACCGCTGGCCCACGCAGCGGTCAGGGGAGCCAGGGGCAAGTTCCCCGTAAAGCTCATATACGCCTCAGTCCTCCCGATGATCCTTGTGAGGGCTTTACAGGCTAACGTGCAGCTTATAGGAAGCTTGCTGTATAACCGCTATGGCATCGAGCTCCTGGGCACGTATAACCAGTATGGCACCCCCCAGCCGCCCGGCCTCATGTTCTTCCTTAACCCCATACACAGCTACACCGACTGGCTACCGCCATACGTCCAGAGCTACTACCCGGGCATACAGACGTGGGAGATAGTGCTTCACTTCCTGGTGGACGCCTTCATCCTGATAGCCGGCGGCATCGTGTTTGCCATTTTCTGGGTGGAGACCACGGGCATGGGGTCTAGCCGGGTGGCGAAGCAGATACAGAAGAGCGGCATGCAGATACCCGGCTTCCGCCGCAACGAGCAGGTCATCGAGAAGGTAGTCTCCCGATACATACCCAAGGTAACGGTCATCGGCGGCGCGTTCATCGGAGTCCTGACGCTTATAGCGAGCATGTTTGGCCTCATCGGAGGGGTGGGAGGCACCGGCATGCTGCTCGCGGTGAGCATCATCTATCAGCTATACGAGAAGGTGGCGAGCGAGCAGCTCATGGAGATGCACCCGCTCATACGCAAGTTCCTCGGAGAAGAGTGATATGCAGATAGTCCTGTTCGGGCCGCCGGGCGCAGGTAAGGGCACCCAGGCCAAGTATATTTCCGAAGAGTTTAACGTTCCGCACATCTCCACGGGCGACATCCTTAGGGAGAACGTCCGTGAGGGCACGGCGCTGGGAAAAAAGGCAAAGGCTTATATGGATAAGGGGGAGCTTGTCCCCGACGCCATATTGATAGATATCGTTAAGGACCGCCTGCAGAAGCCCGACACCAAAAAGGGCTTTCTGCTGGACGGCTTCCCGCGGACCCTCAGGCAGGCCGAGGCGCTTGATGCCATACTAGACGATATAAATAAGAGCATTGACGTGGTAGTCAACGTCGACGTGGGCGACAATGAGATAATAAGGCGGCTTTCGGGCAGGAGGACGTGCAGGTCTTGCCAGGCCACGTATCACGTCAGGGCGAACCCGCCAAAAGTCCCCGGCATATGTGACCAGTGTGGCGGCGAGCTATACCAGAGGGCGGACGACACCGAGGCGGCAATCAAGCACCGCATCGAGGTCTATAAAAAGCAGACCCAGCCCCTCATAGAATACTATAAGAAAAAAGGGTTGCTCGTCGACATAGATGGCGAGAGGGAGATCGACGAGGTGCGGGCTGACATAATAAGCACTTTAAAAAGATTCCAGTGATGCTCTCTTGTGAGGAATTCAGATGAGCGATAATACGGCGGAGAAGAAGGGCGGCGGCACTAAGGCCAGAAAGAAGGGCGGCCCTATAGACACGATTCAGAACATCATTCTGGTATTGGGCTTTGGCTTACTCTTAGGCTCGATCTTATTGCCCCCAGCATTCAGGGACACTATGTCGGCCATCGTGAACATAATCGTATCGCCAATAAACAGCACCATGCCCTTCTACATCGCAGTGCTCATCATAGTCATCATCGTGACCGTGTTTTCCACGATAATCCAGAAGTACACGATGGACTGGGAGCTATCCAGGAGGGTCATGCTAAAAAACCGGGCATTTCAGAAAGAGTACAGAGAAGCCCAGCTATCGGGCGATAAGAAAAGGCTAAAAAAGCTGGAGGAGGAACGGCTGTCCATGATGGAGGAGCAGGCGGAGATGTCGAAGCAACAGCTAAAGCCCATGGGCTTCATCGTGTTCGTGTCGATACCGCTCTTCTGGTGGGCATACTGGTGGCTTATGCAGCCCGCCCAGGCTGGCATGACCATGGTGTTCCCGCTGATCGGGACGGTCAGGCTCGTCGACGGCTTCCTGCTTTTCCCCTACTGGGTGTGGTGGTCGCTGCTATGCTCCCTGGCCGTAAGCTCAGTGGTCAGGAAAGCGCTTAATACCGGTGTTGTTACTTCATGATAGTGACTTTGAGCGGCCTGCCGGGGTCTGGTAAGACCTCGGTGGCGAAAGACCTCGCCTCGAGGTACGGCTTTGTGATAATCTCTGCGGGCGAGCAGTTCCGTAAGCTTGCCAAAGAGAGGGGCGTGTCGCTACAGGAGTTCGGCGAGATGGCCGAGAAGGATGCTTCCATTGACCTCATGATCGATACCAGGCAGAAAGAGCTTGCAAAAGGGCATAAGATGGCGCTCGTTGAGGGGCGGCTGGCGGGGCGTACCATAGACGCCGACCTGAAGATATGGCTGAAGGCCCCTCTAGAGGTGAGGGCGGAGCGCATCTCGAAGCGCGAGGGGATACCCGTGAGCCAGGCACTTGAGGAGACCAGGATAAGGGAGGCGAGCGAGGCCATGCGCTATAAGGCTTTTTACAATATAGACCAGAATGACCTGACATGCTATGACTTGATAATCGATACGGGGCTTTGGGATGCCAGGGGCGTCGTGGAAATCATTTCAGCTGCAATAGAAGGGCTGGGCAAGAAATGATGCTGCCAGGAGAGCAAAAGAGGGAGCTGCTCGTAAAGGCGGAGTGCCAGCATAAGGGCTATGGAAAGGACCCTTATAAGCGGAGCATTGCGGAATTGCTTGATGAGGGCGTCATAAACCTGGATAAGCCCTACGGCCCAACCAGCCACGAGGTCACCGCATGGGTCAAGAATATTTTGCACATCAAGAGGGCGGGGCATAGCGGCACGCTGGACCCTCATGTGACTGGCGTTTTGCCGATAATGCTGGGCGATGCCACCAGGCTGGTCAGGGTTTTGCTGTTATCGGGAAAAGAGTATGTGTGCGTGATGCGGCTTCATGCGGACTTGCCCGAGGAGAGGGTAAGGGCCATCCTGGAGGAGTTCACGGGCGTCATCTATCAGAGGCCGCCGCTGGTGAGCGCCGTAAAGAGGCAGCTTCGTAAGCGCACTATATATTATATCGATTTTCTGGAGATGCGCGGCCGTGACGTCTTATTCAAGGTTGGCTGTGAGGCCGGCACATACATAAGAAAGCTGTGCCACGACGTGGGAGAAGCCCTGGGCGTGGGCGCTCACATGTACGAGCTTAGGCGCACCAAATCGGGGCCTTTCAAGGAGGACGAGACGCTCATAACGCTTCATGACCTCACTGACGCCTATTACTACTATACCCAGGGCGACGAGGCCCCCTTGCGAAAGATCATCTTGCCCATGGAGTACGCCTTGAGGAATATGCCCAGGATAATCGTAAAAGATTCCGCCGTAGGCGCCCTCGCTGAGGGCGCCCCCCTGTTCGTGCAGGGCGTCTGTAAGGTTGACACTGGCATAAGGCAGGGTGACACTGTGGCGGTCTTCACGCATATGGGCGAAGTGGTCTCAATTGGCACCGCCAGGATGTCGACCGAGGAGTTGATGGCCGCAAAAGAGGGCCAGGCGCTGGATACGCTGTGCGTCATGATGAAGCCGGGCGTCTACCCGCCGGAGTGGAAGAAAAAACTTAAATGATAGAAGTACGTTATAGGGTTGCAGTTTTCGAGAAGCCGGGGTAGTCTAGTGGTAAGGCGCAAGCCTGGAATTGTGGTGAGGCGTAAGCCTGTAATCCCCATTACCAGCCAGCTTGTGGGGGGAAACTCCCGCAAGGGTTCGAGTCCCTTCCCCGGCGCCTTTAATGTGAGTTGCCATAGAAGACAGAAAGTGTTTTATTTAATAGTGGATGGTTTGGCAACTTATCTTCTTTTACTAGAAACTGGAGGGGTGCGCCGCGCGGAGCGCTCTAGTGACGGCGTGGAGCGCTCTAGTGACGGCGTGGAGCGCTCTAGTGACGGCGTGGAGCGCTCTAGTAAAAAGCAAAGCGAAACCTTCCTTCAGCCTCTAAAAATAGAGCTATCTGCCCAACCATGTTTTTTCATGCTAAAGCATCGCCCGATCATCATCTTAATAGTTCAACATGGCAAGATTTGGCCAAAGCTTAAATTTTCAGTTCTCAACATCTTTATGAATGGCTATTAAAAGTCCGACAAATATTACCATGGCGATGATAATAGCTTTTAGCATATTGGTGATGTCAGCATCGCTTGCCAAGCATAACAATACAACTCTCACATTATCGAACGCCTCCACGGTCCAGCCCATAGCATGGAGAAACTATTTCCCTGGAGGCTGGGCCAGCGGATACTGGCCAGCATGGAACGAATGGGGATGGACGGGCTGGAGAGGCAACTGGGTGACAGGCGACCCTTACTAAACAGCAATAAGCTTAAATCCCATAAAACACTATAGAGGCAATCTACCAGACCACAACAATTTTAATGAATGCCTATTTATACTTAATGATTAAAAATGATGATTGGTAGTGAGCGCACATGATGGACCCGCTAAAATCCCTGCTAGGCCTTATTGCGAAGTCGCCGTTCAAGCCACTGAGCGAGCACGCAGAAAAGGTGAGGATCACCGTATGGAAGATGAGCGACGCCGTGAACGCGTACGTCGAGGGGGATAAAGCCAGGGTGGATGCGCTATACCACGAGATAAGCTCGCTGGAGCACGACGCCGACAACGTGAAGCACGAGATAAGGCAGAACCTGCCCTCCTCTAACATAATGCCCGTGGACAGGGCTGACACGCTGTCATACCTGAAACAGCAGGACGACGTGGCTAACAGCGCAGAGAACGTGGCCGAGATGCTCACGATTAAGATGGTGGACATGCCGCCAGCAGTCAAGGATGTCATCCTAAGGCTAAACGCCGAGGTGCTGAAGACCGTCGAGGAGCACGTATCGGCCTCGAATAAGATAATCACCGTGCTGGACACGGCCTTTTCGCCGGAGAAGGTAAGGGAGGCGCAGGAGCTCATCAACAAGGTGGACACCCAGAAGCACACGGTGGACGTGACGAAGCTGGAGGCCATGAGGTCTATCTACGATAACGAGGATAAGCTGGGCCCTGTTGGCGTATACCATCTTCTGACATTGGTAAAGGAGCTTGGCTGGGTGGCCGAGCATGCCGAGAGCTCTTCGAATAGGCTGAGGCTGATGATCGCCAGGAAATAAAAGGCCTTACTGCTGTGTGAAACACGGAACTGTGTCGCCGTTGTTTAATAAAACGCGGCGCTCGCCGTGGTGAAACCCCTTTTGTTTTAGAGGCTCGCCCAGCCCAAGCCAATACATGATCTCCTGCTTTTCAAGCGGGCTAACCCTAAAGTTAGACTCAAGCTGCCTCATTAAAAGGCCACACTCATGAGGCTCATAAAGCTCGAGACAATGGGCCACCTTAGAGGCATCGAACCGGAAGCCCAGAACTTTCAGGGGAGACAGGAATCGCTCATGAAACTCGCGATTATCCATGCGGTCGCTCAGCTTCACGTAAAGCCTGAAAGTGTCCTGATCCAGCCATATGGTGATGCTAGCCTTACCGCTCATAATATAGGGTATGCACGTGTGGTATAAATGGCTAAAGATAATGCGCGGTGAAAGTAAGGCCTTATCTACGCTGTCTTCTTGAATGTGTATTTTCCGATGCATCAAGACATAAATACTATTCTCGACTATCTATACATTCACAGTATGCTTGCCAAAAGTATTATTTTCATGTCGAAGAGCAAGGGGCGGATTCATCCCACCCTTTCAAGGGGATTCCCCGCCCCATGGCCCCGTTGTCCTAAACCATCTATTATCTGCTAGAACCTCTTCAGCCTTTATACGAATAGGTTAAGGCTTAAAAGAAAATATAAACAAAGTAACATTATAAAAAAATTAAAGATTCCTTATTATAGCGTCCACCATCTCGCTCGACCTGGCACTGCCGCCCATGTCATAAGTGACGTGCCTCTTCTCGGCGATGACCTTCTCGGTGGCCTCAAAGATGGCCTGAGACTGTATCTTCTCGCCTAAATAGTCAAGCATCCAGGCGCCCGCGAGCACCGTCGCCACCGGGTTGACCTTGTCCATGCCCGCATACTTGGGGGCGCTCCCGTGGGCCGGCTCGAACATCGCATAGCCGTCGCCAATGTTCGCGCTATATATCAAGCCTATGCTCCCCACTAGGGCCGAGCACTCCTCGCTCAAGATATCCATGAAAAGGTTAGTGGACAACAGCACCTTTTTATTGTATATTGCCGGGTTCTTCACGAGCTGCTGGGCCACATTATCGACGTGGTACTCCTCAAGCTCAATGCCCGGGTAATCGGCCTTGACCTTCCCGCACTCTTCCAGAAAGGCGCCGTCCGTCTTCTTCAGGATATTGCTCTTGTGGATGGCCACGACCGACTTCCAGCCTCTTCGCATGGCCTCCTCGAAGGCATACTTCGCCACACGCCTGCAGGCGGGCCTCGTTATCTTTCTTATGGCGATAAAGACATCATTAGTAAGCTGAATCTCCTCTCCAATGTACAGGCCCTCGGTGCCCTCCCGCACGCACACGAAGTCCACCTCGCCCAGAGGGGCTGGCAAGCCCTTATACGACTTGATAGGCCGGACGTTCGCATACAAATCGAACTTCTGCCTTATCGACACGGCGACGCTCTTCGGGGAGCCCGCGCCCCCGGGCGTCGTGGTCGGCCCCTTGAAACATGCATCGCTCTCAGAAAGCGCCTTCCATGTCTCCTCCGGGATGAGCGAGCTTCCGCCGTGCTTCTCCCACCATCCGGCGCCAGCCTCGCACTCGATAAACTCTACATTCGAGCCTGCCGCCTTCACAGCTTTCATCATAAGCCCGGTCAATTCAGGGCCCACGCCGTCCCCCTTGATGACTACAACCTTCTTTGCCATTTTCCCACCTTTAAAGGCTATTGCACCGGCCTCTGGCCGGGCCGAGCCCGGTTATCTCGTGCTTCGTGAAGTCGAAAACCGTGGCCCTCTCAGTGCCCCTTACCAGGTCGAGGCGCCTGGCGGGGACTACTTTACCTATCTTTGAAGCATTAAGCTTGTGGTCGTTATAGACCCCGATGACCTTATCAGTGTTCTCGGGCTTACACGTCACTATGAAGCCCATGCCCGGGTACATCTTTAGCCAGTGGTCCATCGTCACGCCATCGGGCTTTGGCATGAGGTCGAGGTAAACGTCTGCGCCCACGCCGGAGACCTCGAGCAGCATGCCCAGGGTTCCAATGATGCCCGGGTTGCTCACGTCCTTTCCCGCGGTCAATAGCTTCTTCTCGGCGAGCTCCACCATTGAGGCGACCTGCCACCTTACTATGCTTGCATCCTTCAGGTAGGTGGAGTCCCAGTTTAGGTCGCAGGACGGGTGAACCCTGCCATCAAGGTCTATTGCGAGCACTATGTCGTCTCCTGGCCTCGCAGTACTACTATAAATGATGCAGTCCTTCTTTGCTATGCCCAGTATGGCGACGTCAAGTGCCGCATATGGCGTATCAGGATGTACGTGGCCTCCGACGACCGGCACCCCAAACTTGTCGATGCCATCCTTCATCCCCTTCAATACCTTACGCGTTATCTCATCCGAATTTGAGGAAAACACGTCCACCATGCCGAGCGGCCTGCCCCCCATCGCAGCTATGTCGTGCACGTTAACAAGCACAGAACAGTACCCTGACCACTCCGGGTCTGCCCTCATGAGCTTGTCCCATATGCCATCGGCTGCCAGAAGAAGCGCCTCATCGCCGTGCTCGATTATAGCCGCGTCCTCGCCGAAAGATGGGTTGGTCCCCTTCTCATCGAATATACCAACAATGTTCTTTATGGTATGCTTGCGTGTGGTCCCAAGGTACTCTCTAAGGGACTCCGCAAGCCTGTCAAGGTTCATTCAGCTTGTCTCTCCGTGTAAAATGCCTATTGTTCCGCATGGCTTTTAAACATATCGTCCGCGTCGTAAGTCTCTAGGTTTAAGGATAATGCCTAAATACGCATATGGCTTATGTATCGCGCATGCGAGCCTTACCATTGATAATCGCCTTAATAACGCTAATGGTTATGCCTTCGATGGCAAGTGGCACGACAATACCTATAAATAAGGATTTTAGGGACGGAGACGTGGTCATACATGTCCTACAGGTGAACATAACGGACTACCCGATGGGCAACGTGTACTCGCCCGACCCTTCAAACACCGTATGGCCAAAGCTGGTATTTACCTATGAGAACAAAGGGACAGAGCCAGTCAATGGGAACCTGGAAGTGGCGTTCTTCGATGACAAGGGCAACCAGTACCCGCCCAGCGGCCACCTCGTGGACGTCACGATGGACCCGCTCCAGCCTGGAAAAACGTCGGATATACGTTTCGTCGAGGCAGCCGTCATACCCAAGGATACGAAGTTAGTCTACTTTAAGGTGTACATAAATGGTAAGGGCGAGGCGGTCGACATACCATACACCGAGGCTACGGCAACGCCAGTACCCGGGCAAGGTGGCGGCGCCAATAAGTGCTGCCTCGCCATGCTATTGCCCCTAATGGCCATAGGCGTATATATGGCAAGCAAATTAAAATAACCCTCCAAGCCCGAAAGCAATATATCTAATAAGCCATTTAAGTCTTTTACCTACTGCAGGAGATAATATGGCAAACGAACCATTACTCATGATACCGGGGCCAGTCATGCTCCACCCTCGGGTTCTAAAGGCAATGTCGAAACAGATGATAAACCATAGGGACAAGGCATTCTCAGAGATCTATGATGAGTGCAGGAGCACGCTTCAATACGTTTTGAATACTAAGAATGATACATATGTGCTTACCGGATCGGGCTCGTGCGCCATGGAGGCGGCCGTCTCTAACCTGGTGAAGGGGGACAGGGTTGTCTCCATAGTGAATGGCAAGTTTGGCGAGCGGTTCAGGGACATAGCGCTAAGGTATGGCACCGTAGAAAGCCTGGAGTTCGAATGGGGCACGCCCATAGACTTAAAAAAGGTGGAGGATGCCCTGGCAAAGGGGGCAAAAGTTGTAACGATGGTGCATAATGAGACCTCTGCTGGCGTCAAGAACCCCGCCGAAGAGGTTGGGAGGCTCGCCAGGAAGTATGATGCGCTATTCGTGCTTGACTGTATAACTTCTGCGGGAGGCGACCTCGTCGAAGTAGACAGGTGGGGCGTGGACATAGCGGTTACGGGCGCCCAGAAGTGCCTCGGCGCCCCATCGGGGCTCTCGTCGGTGTCGGTAAGCAGGAAGGCGTGGGACTCGATGGTCAAGAATCCGCCCTACTATATGGACTTGAAGAAATACAAGAAGTCCGCGGAGGCCGAGAGGTCCGAGACGCCATATACGCCGTCTATTACCCTGTTTTATGGCATGCTGGAGGCAATGCGCATCATAAGGGAAGAGACCATGGAGAAGCGCATAGCACGCCACAGGAAGGGGGCGGAAGGCGTAAGGGCGGCCATGAAAGCCCTTGGCCTGGAGCTATACCCTGTCACGGATGAGCATACCGTGCTCTCCAATACGGTTACAGCAGTCAAGCTTCCAGGGGGAGTCACGGACAAGGACCTGCGCGGCACCATGAAGTCCGACGACGGCGTGGCAATAGCGGGCGGCCAGGACAGGCTTAAGGGCAGGATTTTCAGGATTCCGACTATGAACGCCTTCACCGAGGCGGACATGGCGAGGACGCTGGGCTCGCTGGAGAACGCCCTCATAAAGCTCAACGCGCTGGACAAGGGCAAAAAGAACGCTGGAGTAGAGGCTTTCAGAAAGGTATTTAATGGCTAATAGTCGTAAAGGGGAGTAAATGGCAAAAATCGGGATAGCGGATACCACGTTCGCCCGCTTCGACATGGGAAAGGCGGCCATCGACGAGCTGAAGAAGAACTGCTCGGCACAGATAGTGCGCTACACCGTGCCGGGCATCAAGGACCTCCCGGTGGCCTGTAAGAAGCTCTTCGACGAGCAGCATTGCGACATAGTGATGGCCCTGGGGATGCCCGGGAGCAAGCCGGTGGATAAGACCTGCGCCCACGAGGCGAGCATGGGCATCATCATTTGCCAGCTCATGGTCAATAAGCACATCATAGAGGTGTTCGTCCACGAGGACGAGGCGCCCAACGAGAGGGAGCTTGCGGCTCTCATGGACAGGAGGGCTAGGGAGCACGCCTTGAACGTCGTGAAGCTGCTGTTCAAGCCGAAGATGCTTGAGAAGGAGGCGGGCACTGGCCAGAGGCAGGGCTATGAGGACGTGGGGCCCGCCCGAATATAAACAAAGGTCAGGGTTATATGGCAGAAAAAGAGATTAGATTGGGCTTTGTCGTTGCGGAGTTCAACCGCGACCTGACATGGCAGATGGAGCTTTTAGGCAAAGAGCACGCGGCCTTTTTAGGCGCGAAGGTCGTAAAGACGCTGTACGTGCCGGGCGTCTATGACATGCCCCTGGCGGTCAAGAAGATGGCCGAGGACAGGTCGCTGGACGCGATAGTGACCATCGGGAGCGTCATAGAGGGGGCGACAGACCATGACCAGGTCGTCATGGCGCAGGCGACCCGTAAAATAACCGACCTCGCCCTGGAGTATAATAAGCCCATCACCCTGGGCATCGCGGGGCCGGGCATGACCAGGATGGAGGCCAGCGAGCGCATCGAGTACTCGAAGAGGGCTGTGGAAGCCGCCGTAAAGATGGTCCGCCGCTTAAGTGAATATAAGGCCTCCGACTAAAAAGACCTTTTATGCCCGGTAGACTGGACAGCGTGGAGGAGTCGGCAACCCTCAGGCTTGCGGATTTGACGGGCGAGCTGAAAAAGCAGGGCCGCGATATCCTGAGCTTCAACCTTGGAGAGCCCGATTTTAGCACGCCGGCTAATATTATCGAGGCGGCTGCGAAGGCCCTCAGGTCGGGTAAGACGCATTATGCCCCGTCAGCGGGGATACCGGAGCTGAGGGAAGCCATCGCCGACAAGCTAAAAAAGGAAAACGGCATCGACGTCGCTGGCAATGATGTGCTGGTTACGCCCGGCGCTAAGCAGGCGATCTTTTATGCGTGCTTTAGCATCCTTGAGGAGGGTGATGAGGCCATAGTCTTTGACCCTGGATGGGTATCCTATGACGCCTGCATAAAGATGAGCGGCGGGAAGACCGTGTGGGTGAAGTCGAATGAGGACGGCTCGCTCCCGGCTGAGCTTCCTGAGCATGTGAGTAATAAGACGAAGCTGATCATCATTAATAGCCCGAATAACCCGTCCGGGGCGGTGCTTGGCATAAAAGACCTGAGGCTGGTGGCAGACGTCGCCGGGGATAATGGCCTTTACGTCCTGTCAGATGAGATATACGAGAAGATAATCTATGAGGCGAAGCATTTAAGCATGGGGTCGATTATACCCGAAAGGACTATCACTGTTAACGGTTTTTCAAAGGCGTATGCAATGGCCGGGTGGCGCATAGGGTACGCCACGGCGCCGAAGCCCGTGCTCCAGAACATGCTAAAGGTCCAGCAGCACACGGTCTCAAGCCCGACAACCTTCGTCCAGTATGGGGCGCTCGCCGCCCTGACAGGCCCGCAGGATAGCGTTGAGCGGATGCGCCTCGAGTTCAAGCAGAGGCGGGACGTCGTCATCAAGGGTATAAGGGGTATGGGCCTGAGATGTGAAATGCCGCAGGGCGCGTTCTATGCCTGGCCAAAGGTCGATGGTAAGTCAGAGGAGTGGGCGGAAAGGTTCCTGGAGGCCGGCGTAGGGCTGACGCCCGGCTCCGCCTTCGGGCCGCACAGCGACGACCACGTAAGGATGTCCTACGCATCCTCGATGGAGGACATCAAGAAGGGCCTTGAGCGCATGGCAAAATTGCTCGGGGGCGGGGAAGGACGGACCGAAGACAAAAGGCAGAGATAGTATCCAGGCGGCTCATAGAGCACTATGGGGCCTATAAAGGGCGTGAAGGCAGCCCTTTTGAAGTCCTGATAAAGACCATACTGTCCCAGAATACCACCGACCGTAACTCCGCTGCCGCTTTCGAGAGGCTTTTTTCCGCCTATGATACGCCAGAGAAGCTGGCTGATGCGCCGGAAGAGGAAATCGCCAGGCTGATCCAGGTTGGCGGGCTGCACAGGATTAAGGCGAGGCGCATTAAAGACATCTCGAGGCTCGTCGTCGAGAGGTATGGCGGCGAGCTGGGTTTCGCATGTGAGGAGGACGTGGAGGCGGCGAGGCGCGAGCTTTTGAGCATTGAGGGTGTAGGCCCTAAGACGGCGGACTGCGTGCTATTATTCTCGTGTGGCAGGGACGTCATACCAGTCGATACCCACGTATTCAGGGTTACGAAGAGGCTGGGGATGGTGCCCGAAGATGCCAGCCACGAGGAGGCGCGCCGTATCCTCATGGAAGAGATTCCGCCGGGCATGAAAGGGTCTGTCCACGTATGCCTTATAAAGTTAGGCCGCGAGATATGTAAGGCGAGGGGCCCTAAACATAATATATGCTTTTTGCTCGACCTTTGCGATTATGCCCGGAAAATTGGGATATACAGGGCCGCAGAGGCCCGGCCTTACACGTTTATAGTAGATCGTATGCTTGGCCGCCTCGTTGCGTGGCTCCGCATCTTAGGATACGATACTAAAAGCGCGCTTGACTTCAAGCCGTCTAATGCCGAAGATAAGGCCCTGGTAGAAGCGGCTAAAAAGGAACGCCGCATCCTCGTGTCGCGTGACAGGGCGCTTGTCGACGCGGCAAAAAAGGCCGGCGTGGACGCGGTGCTGGTAAAGTCTGACGACGTAAAAGGGCAGCTTGAAGAGCTTATGAAGCGATACCCGCTGGACGTAGACCCCAACATGACCCGGTGTACCGCCTGCAACTCCACCCTGAGGGAGGCGAGCGGCTCCGATATCGATAAGATAAGGAAGGAAGCCCCATCACACCTCATAGATAGCCGCGCCTCCTTCTGGATCTGCAATGGGTGTGGCAAGGTCTACTGGCAGGGCAGCCATTGGCGTAACATATTGAAGACGGCAGAAGAAGTGAAAAGCTCCAGAAAGGCCCAGGACTAAGTATTTAAACGATTGGCGTAATCCCTTATAGGGTGGAAAAACGTTCAACGTTGTAGACAGGCTGGTCACCATGATCCATGCAGTGATCATATCTATCGTGGCATTGCTCGCCCTCTTCATAATGCCGCCCATTGGCATACTCCTATTATTATACTTGCGCAGCATAATCAGATATGAGGCCGCGGCCGGCTAAGCCTAAAACGCAGTATTTAAATACCAAAAACCATTCTAAAATTAGCTAGTAAGAAGGACAGGACATGAAGCTAGAAGAGTTACGTCACGGCACCACGCTCCTTAAGAGAGGGTTCGCAAAAATGCAGAAGGGGGGCGTCATCATGGACGTCACCAACAGGGAGCAGGCCCTCATAGCCGAAAGTGCGGGAGCCGTAGCGGTCATGGCCCTCCAGGCCGTGCCGGCCGACATCAGAAAGGCCGGGGGCGTAGCAAGGATGGCCGACCCCGCAATCATAGAGGACATCATAGACGCGGTCACCATACCTGTCATGGCCAAGGTGCGCATCGGCCACTTCGTGGAGGCCGAGATACTCGAGGCAATAGGCGTGGACATGATCGACGAGTCCGAGGTACTCACCCCTGCGGACAGCAAGTATCATATTGATAAGACCAGGTTTACCGTGCCATTCGTGTGCGGAGCACGCGACCTGGGGGAGGCGCTTCGCAGGATAGACGAGGGCGCAGCCATGATCCGCACGAAGGGCGAGGCTGGAACCGGGGACGTTTCTGAAGCGGTGAACCACATGAAGAAGATACAGGGCCAGATACGTGAGTTGAAGGGCCTGACCCATGAGGAGCTGATCAAGTATGCCAGGGCAATTGAAGCGCCCTCAGAACTGGTCATCGAGACGGCGAGGCTGCAGAGGCTTCCCGTGGTCAACTTCGCCGCGGGCGGCATAGCCACGCCGGCGGACGCGGCCCTGATGATGAGGCTGGGCGCTGACGGGGTATTCGTCGGGTCGGGCATATTCAAGTCGGAGAACCCTGAGAAGATGGCCAGGGCCATCGTGGAAGCGGTGAACAACTACGATAACCCGCCAAAGCTGGCCGAGATATCAAAGGGCATCGGCAGCCCGATGAAAGGAATAGGCGTCAGCGGCATGCCTGCCGAAGAAAAGATACAGGTAAGGGGCTGGTAATAAAATATAAAAATGTAGGTGCATGACACCTACAATAAATTATTTTTTATTTCCTTTCCGTGTAGCTAAGGGAGTTTGGGTTTTAGCCATGCTTATTGTGGCGTTACCACCACCACACGCCCCATGGCCAGGCCCATCCACCCCACCACGGCCAGACCCAGGCGCCCCATGGCCATGCCCAGACGCCCCACCAGGCCGCAGCCGGCAGTGAGATGGCCAGAATGGCTAGCACGGAAAGAACGAATATGGCCAATTTCTTCATGTCCATACTTGTTCCCCCCACAAACTTCAAAATATGAACAACGATAAAATCATTAGTAGAGAATATTGTGATTCACCAAGCAGTAAAATATGATGTTAGCGGCATCCCCCGCTTTGAAAAAACACAAAAAATATGTGCAGATTCGTCGTAATTTAAGCAGGCGACCGTAGCTGTGCTGGCGGCTAGGCGAGCATAGCTGTTGAAAGACAGGAAGGGTTAAATCCTTACCCATCTTTTATTGTCTGCTATCGAGGTGATATGCATGAAACTTGCCAGGCTTTTGCTGGCGGCTTTACTCGTGGCCACAGTGCTTAGCGCGGGCTGCGTTGGGCTTATAAGGGATACTTATAAAAGCCTCGTATCCACCCCTACGCCGACATCCTCGCTGCCCATAACATTGACCCCCATCCCCATAAACCAGGCGATAGAGCGGCAATACATGTTCGCGGAAAAGCTGAACTCCGGGCTTGAGCATTATAACAGCGGCATCATGGCGATGAATAGAAGCAGGGAGCTCGCGGATCAGCGCGACTGGAGCAACGCCAGCATCGAGATCGGGATGGCAAAGGCGTACATGGAGCAGGCCCGCGCCTCTTTCCTGGACATGAAGAGATATGCTTTCACCGCTGACGAGGCGAACCTATCCGAAAAGTGGAACCAGACGGCATACTATGAGGCAAAGGCTTTCGAGCTCGTGAACCTCTCATATCAAGAAGACGCCTACCAGTCTTCCCGCGGCGATGAGGCGAACTACATAAGGTATAACTATTACGTTAGGCAGGCGAACTATTACCTCGACCTAGCGAGGGCATGCAAGGCGGAGGCCGAGGAGCTCGAGCGCAGGACGTTCATCGGCCAGCAGGGACAGGTCATTTAAAACTATCCAGCGATGCCTGCTTTTTATCCTTTAGCTCAAACTCGTAGCCGATCTGGCGGTATTCCAGCCCCTTCTCGGCTATAAGCGTTCGGGCCATCTCCGAGACCCGTGGGGCGCATAGTATGCCCCTGACGATCGCCTTATCGTTCTTCTTTTTAAAGTCCGCCAGGTAGGCCTCCATCTGATACACCGCATTGGGCGATATCGAGGTGCGCTTGACCTCGACGATGACTGTCACCCCATTCCTGTCCTCGCACAAGAGGTCTATGAAGCCAGAGCTGGTCGCCTTCTCTCTGCGTACAACTCTAAGGCCCTCCTCTATTATTGAAGGGTCGGATTCTATCCTATCCACGATGTCAGCCTCCTCGCCCACGATGTTTATCTCCGCCCCGTCATTCAATGTGAAAATGCTGAGGGCCTGTATGCTTTTGAAATGGATACGCATCGTCTCCGTGGGGCTGGCACGCCTGGCCTCAATAATCAGCCCTTCTTCAACCATGTACTTTACGCTCGTGCCAGGAGGCTGCCAGTTTACCGGCTCGCGCTTCTCGTTGCCATGCACCATTACAGTTCCATCGGCCTTGACGATGACCAGCCGGTCCCCATAATCCAGGAAAGACTTAGCCCTACCCGTATAGTCCACCTTACAGCATCCCACGATTGTGACCATGCGCCTCCTTATGCTGCTAAGGCTTTCATTCAAGGCCTGTAACGCTTCGTCTGCAGATGGCGAGATCAGGTATTTCATCGCAGGACAAACCCACCTTAAAGATAATAAGCTTACGGACGATCCTTAAGGGTCTCGAGAAGGCGGGGGCACCAGATAGTCATGCCAGCCTTGCAGCCTTTTTCCGAGCCTATATTCTCGCAATTCAGGCAATCCCCTATCTCCCTGGACACGTTTCTGTAGAGCGCGCCATAATCCTCCACGGAGTACTCCTTAAACTCGTGGTCGCGTAAATCCTGGCCTATGGTAGCATAAGCGTCCTTCATGCCCTCGTCATACCCCCTTTCTTCGCCCTGCCTTATTGAGATGCCTGTGGACTTGTTTTCATAAAAGGCGCCATAGCCCTGGACGCCCCAATCCTTATGCTCGTTTTTCTGAAGCTCAAGTGCCGCCCCGGCCAGGGCATCCTTAAAGCCCTCGACGTATTTCCTCAGGTACTGCCCGTCTCCTTCCGCCATTTTAATCGCCCTTTTTCTTTGACAGCCTCTCGTTCACGGCGGCGAGCATGAGGGGCAGGGCGATGGTAGCGTCGCATATCACCTGGACAGCCTCGGCATTCTCCCCAACCTTACCCCAGCTTCTCGCCTCATCAAGCGTGGCCCCCGATAGCCCGCCAGTCTCTGCCCTATCCATGGTTATCTGGATGACGTAATCGTATCCGCCGCGCGGCGTCACCAGCATGCACTGTAACACGTAGTTCTTGGGCACCCCGCCCCCTATTAATATCGCTCCTGTGCGCTTCGCATCATAGCACCTATCGATAAGCTCGCGCATGTCCTTGAAGGCGTCCACTCGCAGCCTGCTCGTCTGAGTGTAAAGCCAGGCCTGAAGCCCTATGATAGAGTCCTGGACCGCCGGGCAGTAGACCGGAACCCCCATCTCGTACGCGCTCCTCAGAATGGAGCGCTTATCATCGAGGCTCTTCCCTATCTCACGCATGAGGTCGCTAATAGAGTACACTTTATTCTCATCCATGCCCCTGTAGACTTCCTGAAGCTTACTCTCAAGGCTTGTGAAGTACTCCTCGTTCAGGAATACGTCGTAAATCCTGTTGATGTGCTGGCCCTTAAGCGCAATGTCGTCCGCGTTTTCCGAGCCTTTTGCATGGTATCCGCCCGTCGCCTCTATGATGTCGTGTACCATGTTGGCCCCCGTGGTGACGAGAACGTCGATGTAGCCCCCCCTTATCATGTCTGAAATGACGTTTCGCATCCCTGCCGGCACCATGGCGCCTGACAGGCCGAAAAACTTCGTGACGTCATCTGCCTGCATCTTTTCGAGTATGTCGCAGGCCTTCGCAATCCGGCCGGCTCCGAAGGCGCAGCCATCGAGCTGCCGTATGAGCTCGTCCACGGTCATCGTTCCGCGGACCTCAGCATGCCTTATCCTGTTTTCCATCATCTTCAGCCTCGCCCACATATGCTTCTGAGCATTATCAATTTTCCCTTATCAATTTTATTAAGGCTGAAGGAGGACTTTGCTTCGCTCTTTACTAGAGCCCCTTTTCAGTCTTTAGATGTAGAAGATGTGGTGTTTAACCATCCATTATCTAATAGAACCACTCTATTCTCAGAAAGCTACCGCAACATTTATATGTGGTGAATGCCTGCATTTTAAACCGAAATCATCTTATAATCATATGGAGAATTCGCAAATGGCAGATTTCAAGTTAGTAGTTTCCGACCCTAAGACCGCGAAGGCTTACAACATAGATGTCACCGGCCCCAGGACTGCGAAGCTCGTTGGCAAGGCAATCGGAGCGGAAGTCGATGGCGAGGCCGTCGGCCTGACGGGATACACGCTGGTAATCACAGGCGGGTCCGACAAGGATGGCGTACCCATGAGAAAAGACCTTCCAGGCCAGGGAAGGAGAAGGGTCCTGGTCGCGGGCGGCGTAGGATATCACCCGAAGTCGGACGGCATGAGGAAGAGAAAAACCCTCAGGGGCAATGAGATCTCGGGCGACCTGGTACAGGTGAACGCCGTCGTCAAGTCATACGGCCCTAAGCCACTCGAGGAACTGGTGCCGAAGACAGAAGGCGCTGGCAAGAAGAAGAAAGAAGAGAAAAAGAAGGCTGCCGCCGAGGCTAAGAAGTAAGCCGGACCTTTAACCCTGCTTTTTTATCCCGGACCTTCTCCAGGCAGACTCCAGCTCCTCGATCTCGTCGAAGTGTGAGGGCAGTATGACGATGCCATCGAGGTCCTTTAATATTTTCAGCGTTATCCACTCCAGGTGCCTGCTGACGATCCTTTCCCGCGTCTCGATATCCACGCTGTCGTCAATATGCATGTCGATGAGACGCTTCCTTAATATCCGCCGTACCACCCGTGACACCTCGTTGATGCTCTCGGCGTTTTTGAACTCCTCGGTCTCCACGACCAGCCTTATCAATTCCACATCGCTTTGGACCTGCGTCATATGCCTCCGCATAATTGCCATTCAGCCAGGCGATTTTTTTATATTTAATGGTTTATCTTCGATAAACCACATATTATATAGGACTAATATCGGTATTTGCGCCATTCCCTTATAAAAATCGTGCTTGATAGCTATCGCATTCACGATGCATGTGTAGCCGGTTTTTTATCGGATTGTGCTCCACTACTTCTATACCTTGTGGCCATAACCTAAATTCGACCACTAACTGCATAATCTCCATATAAAACACATAATATTCGTTTTTTTATATAATAATATATTAATTGATGCTTACTATATCATCTTTTAACAATTGAGGAGGGTAGTTATGAGTAAAATGATAAGGTATGGACTTCTAGTTTTGCTGGCCGTAGCTCTGGTAGCACTGCCCGCATACGCTAACCTCGTTCCGACGACCTTCGGTTTCCCGGTGATCGTCCAGAACGGCTCGACGTGTGCCTTCAACCAGGACACCGCTACAGCGACCGACTTCGAAAACATAAGCATCCAGTTTCCGGTGCACTTTGATGATGTAGGCCTTGGCGCATCCACGCTCTCGGCTGTCCTTGGCGGTGGGGAGAACGGTGGAGGGAATAACCAGGTAGACGAGGCTGCTGTCGAAGGCCTGCTGGGCAATGGCCTTGACTTAAAAGCTACCGCTAACGTTTTGCCGTTCGGCCCGGTGAACCTGGCGTTTCCTGACATCAGCCAGACCGTTAACCAGACTCAGACCGTGACGCACTGCGACTTCGCCCAGACCAACGAGTTCGCCGAGTTCGCGTACCCGTTCGTCGGAGTAGGCCCGGTCGCCCTGCCAGGCTTCGGCTTCGGATGGTAATCACAGGCAAAAGGTAAATGGTAGGAGATCCGCTCTCCTGCCAAATAATTTTTTAACATTTTTTATCGGAGCTTTTATTAATTATCCGCTAATTTATATAATAATATATTAATTGATGCTTACTATATCATCTTTTAACAATTGAGGAGGGTAGTTATGAGTAAAATGATAAGGTATGGACTTCTAGTTTTGCTGGCCGTAGCTCTGGTAGCACTGCCCGCATACGCTAACCTCGTTCCGACGACCTTCGGTTTCCCGGTGATCGTCCAGAACGGCTCGACGTGTGCCTTCAACCAGGACACCGCTACAGCGACCGACTTCGAAAACATAAGCATCAAGTTCCCTGCATACTTTGATGATGTCAACTTTGGCCCGAGTGTGGTCTCGGCTGTCCTTGGCGGTGGAGGGAATAACCAGGTAGACGAGGCTGCTGTCGAAGGCCTGCTGGGCAATGGCCTTGACTTAAAAGCTACCGCTAACGTTTTGCCGTTCGGCCCGGTGAACCTGGCGTTTCCTGACATCAGCCAGACCGTTAACCAGACTCAGACCGTGACGCACTGCGACTTCGCCCAGACCAACGAGTTCGCCGAGTTCGCGTACCCGTTCGTCGGAGTAGGCCCGGTCGCCCTGCCAGGCTTCGGCTTCGGATGGTAATCACAGGCAAAAGGTAAATGGTAGGAGATAACTTATCCTACCTTATCATATTTTAAGCTCCTGCGCTTATCGATGCAAGGGCAAGTAATATCCGCTTTTTATCATAATAATATATTAATCGACGCTTGCGCTAATTTTAATAAAGGAGGGTAGATAAGATGAGATTGATATGGCCATTGATTTCGTTGGCTTTACTAGCCACGGTCTTTATTCCTACAGCCAGCGCCAGCCTGGCGCCAATATCCTATGGCTTCCCGACCATGATCCAGAGCGGGACGACCACTGCGTTTAACAGGGATTTCGGGACCGCGTGGGACCTGGAAAGCGTTAATTTTTCGCCTTTTAGCGGCTTTGGCAGGCCATCCTTCGGCTTTGGCAGCATTTTCAGCCCCGTGGTCAGCCAGAGCGCCGTCCAGGGGCAGCTTACGACCCAGTGCGAGTTCGCACAAAGCACGCAGTTCACGGCGTTTTCTTATCCCATGGTGGATACCAGCCTGGGTTTTGCCGGGTTTGGCTTCTGGCCGTGATCAAGACAGGCTTTCCTGCCTTTTTAGCATTTATTTAACGATATTTTACGTTAACTTCACTTTTAATTGGTTTTAACCTGCGATTATTTGCTTTTCTGAGAGCCAATCATTTAATAAATATCCGCGGTAAAGCCCTATGGTTAAGGAGGGTGGATATCAAATGAGAATTTCAATTGCCATTTTAACGTTTGCGGCAGCCATTTCGCTCTTTATTTCCGGGGCAGGCGCGTCTCTCGCGCCGGCCTCGTTCGGCTTTCCAACGATCGTCCAGATGGCAAATAGCGTAGCATGGAGCCAGGACACTGCGAACGCCCTCAGGTATGAGGACGTAAGCATAGATTTCGGCGGAGGGGTGCCCTTCGGCCCGGTGAGCCTGGCGTTCCCATCCATACATCAGACGTCTCTAGAGTGCCAGTCCATGACTCATACAGACTTCGCGCAGACCAGCGAGTATGCCGCATTCGCTTATCCCTTCGTGGGCGTTGGCTCATATGGCCTGCCTGTGCCCGGCCTGGCGTGATGGCTTAAAGGCGAGGCTCGATGCCATCACTTTTTTGTATCCTCTCCATGGTGGGCCGCAGGGCCATAAAGCTACGGAGAGCGTACCGATAATGCTGCATTAAATTGCATCAGCCGGCCAAATATTCGTTAATAAATACACTAATATATTAATCAATGGCTTTAAATAGATACATTTAATGAGGAGGGTAGTCATAATGGTGAATAAACTAGCAGTGGTACTTTTTGCGGTCCTGGTCATTGCCATGCTGATGTTTCAGTCATATGCGTCGCTGGTCCCGATGTCGTGGGGCTTCCCGACGCTTGTCCAAAACCAGTCATTAACGGATTTCGAGAACAGCTTCGCATTTTCCAACGACTTCGAAAGCTCGAACATCTCATTCCCGACCATCGCTAGCACGGGTTCAATAGCGGCGTTGAGCGCTTTCCCCACGATAAACCAGACGTCGAGCATTACCAATCTGCTCTCTCAGTGTAAATTCATGAACCAGCAGCAGAGCATGCAATTCGCCTATCCGTGGATAAGCATAGGTTTCTCGCCGGTACCATCCATGGGCTTCCTCTGATAAGAGGAACCCTTCTCAATACTTTTAAATGGCGATGATTTTTTAATGGCAAACTGCCCAAATAATCGTATTTATAAATACTAATATATTAATTAAAGGCTGGTATATCCATTATTAAGAGGAGGGTAGTTAATATGGTGAAAAGAATCGCGTTATTGGCTATAGTTCTACTGGCATTTACGGCGCTATCTCATCCCGTATGTGCCCACCTAGTCCCTATATCATGGGGGTTCCCCGTCTTCATCCAGAATAATTCGCTGACCGGCCTGCAGACCCAAATGCAGGCTGCCAGCGATGTAGAAAACGTAAACATCGGGTTCAATGGGGCAGGGTTCGGCAGCTTGTTCGGCGGGGCATTCCCGAACATAGGGCAGTTCTCGCATCAGAATGCTCTGGCGACAAGCCTGGGCTTCGCCGATCAGCGGCAGAGCACGACCTTCGCGTATCCCTATCTAAGCATCGGGGGTGCGCCTGTACCCGGGATGGGTTTCCTGTAGGAATGAAGGCGGCCCTGTGGCCGCACGTAAATTTTTTGCCAAGCACGCCATATGGTTAGCCAATAATATCAATGTTCAGACCGGCATGACATAACTATGTTATTTTATACGGTTAATGTGATAAAATAATCGAAAACGGTACGATTTCGTTTTTATAAACGCTAATATATTTATTATCGTTTCCTCTATTTAGTGAATGTCAAGTAGGGGGGATTGTATGAGTATCAAAAAAATAGCCGTACTATCGATGCTGGTCGTTATGCTCATTGCGTCCAACATACCGGCATCATTTGCTCAAGGCGTTGAAAAGGCCGGGGCGACTGCAAATGTGGCTGTAGCACAGTCAGCCGCTATAGGGTTCGGCCCGTTTGGCGGATTCGGTTTCCCGTTCAACTGGGGATTTACACCTTTAGGAGTTGGGTCTTTCCCGTTTAACTGGGCGATTGGCGGTGGCTGGGGGCCATTCCCGTTCCTGGCATGGAACAAGTTCAGCCCTGGATTCTTCGGGATTACGGGCAGGTTCCCGTTTAGCCCATGTTTCCTGGGTGGCTGCGGCATATACCAATCGCTGCCGTTCATAATCGGCAGCGAGCTTGGCGGGCGCCCTGTCCTGGGATGGGATGTGGCGCCCTGGGCTTTTGGCCTGCAGAGCTGCGTGAGAAGCCTGCCGCTGTACTTCAACGCGCATGGGTTCGGGTTCCCGAAGAGCCTGGGTAACTGGAAATTCTGCCTTACGCCGCCAGTCTGTCCTGCGCCGATACCGGCGATCGCGCCGGTTGCAAGCCTGCCTGTTGCAGGGATCGGTGCGGGGATCGGTAAAGGCATATCTAAAGCGGCCGTCGGCCAGGCGGTGCCGTTCATAATCGGCAGCGAGCTTGGCGGGCGCCCTGTCCTGGGATGGGATGTGGCGCCCTGGGCTTTTGGCCTGCAGAGCTGCGTGAGAAGCCTGCCGCTGTACTTCAACGCGCACGGGTTCGGGTTCCCGTTCTCGCTGGGTAACTACAGGATCGGCTTTATACCGTCTATCTGCTGAATTATATATACGGCGTACGTCAGAACAGGTAGGATGGCAGAAATTGAGGAAATTTTCCCCTTTTTATTCTATTTTTAAAATTTTTTCCTGAGTTAACAGGCCTATAGTATTTAGCATAAATACGAAATAGTAATTGATTTTCTGTTTTTTATTTATAATAAATGATTTATTTTAATTTGAGAATGTATATGTTGTAGGAGGAATGAGATGGACTATAAGAAAGTGGCCATATTCGTTCTTCTCGTGTTAGCAGTCCTCGCCCTCGCTTTGCCAGCGGCCGGCTGGTGGGGCGGCTGGGGCTGGGGATGGCCCTGGTGGGGCAGCTGGGGCTGCGGTCTCGGCTGGGGTGGCTGCTGGTGGTAATCCGGCGGCAAAACTTCTGAAACCACTTCTGCAATAAGCTACACGAGAACAAAATTGCATCGCTTCATAGTAGGCATGCAAACGCCTACTATGCTATTTCTTAAAAATAATATACTGGAAACCGCTGAGGACTTTTCGAACAAAAAGGTTCTCGTCCCGCATGCTATATCGTTGAATCTGTAAACTATTTTTTTATTATTATGTGTAATATTCGATTTTGTAGGGGGGAATGATTTGAACTTCGAGACCATAAAATGGAAATTAAAAACGCTAAATGTGAAGCACGTAGTTCTTTTCGTTCTTCTCGTGTTGGCTTTGCTCGAGCTGGCCATTCCTGCCGTATCAGCATGGTGGGGCGGCTGGGGCTGGGGCGGCTGGTGGCGGCCCTGGTGGGGCGGCTGGGGCGGCTGGGGCTGGGGCGGCTGGTGGCGGCCCTGGTGGGGCGGCTGGTGGTGGTAGACCACACAATGCCCGGCTATGCCCGGCTATGACGCTACACGGGAAACGAAAACTAGCCCTTTGATGGTAGGCGTATATGGCGCCTACTGTCTTTTTTACCTGTTTAGCCATAAAATTCGCTTATTAATTTACTAATATATATAAAATCGTTAGGTGAACTTATACATATAATTGAGGAGGGTATATAATGGATAGGGTTAGAGTACTGGCGTTCATGGCGGCTTTTCTGCTCGTCACCAGCCTCGCGGCGCCTGCGGGCGCACGGTTTATAGGGACGGCCGTCGCTTTTGATAGGCATTTTGGCGATACCATAGATATTAACGTCAACCCTGTTGTCGCAGGGCTGAGCGATACAGCTTTTGGCATGGCGGGCTTGAACATGGGAGTTACGTGGGGCGTTGACGTCGACCTCGGCACTATGGCAGGCTATCCTTATGGCTATGGCGGGCTGGGCGCCGTTACAACAGGTGGCCTGGGCTGTTCTGTTGGCCTGTCCATGGATGAGGCACACGGCTCCGGTTTTAATGGCGCGGAGTTTGGCATCCCGCTAGCAGAGCAGGGGGTTACGACCACTCACTTCGGGCAGGTTTGGAGTGCCCAGAATCAGCTTGATAATACGAATGCTATCCTTCCGTTTGCGGGCTTTCCCGTGATGTGAGGGGTGGCTTGCATCATCTTTTAATTAGAGATTAAAAGCAAAGTCCTCCTTTAGCCTTAAATAAAAGAACCATCTGACTGACCATCCTTTAAAGCTTATAATGCCAACATGATTTTTATGATCGATAATCGACAAGTATAAATTCAACATAGCAAGTTCAACCAAAATCACGCTTAGTTTTACCGTTCAATCCATAGGTAAAGGTTATACTGTCGTACCCGAGATTATCAACAGGGTGAGTATATGGCGGATTTAAAGGACCCAGGAAGAGTAGAGGGGGGAAAAAAAGCAGCACGAACCGCCAAGCTGCGATATGGCGACGATTTCCATCGAGAGATAGGCGCAAAGGGAGGGCGCAGCACGGCAATGCGGCATGGCGGGCACTTCTACGAGGAGATTGGGAGAAAAGGGGGAAGGAGCTAGCTCTATATGGAAAGAAAAACGCTCATATTCATCATAGTACTGGCCATAATACTCTTATTAATATTATTATGCGTCAAAATCATAGAGCAAAAGAAAAACGCCTCCCCCACGCCTTCTATCACTATTGAGCCTTTCAGGATGCCGCTGCCCATGATGAACCACAGTTTAAAAAAGATACAGGCACCATCATATACGCCTAAAGCACCGTCTTCATGATGGACACGGCTTTTTGAAGGTTAGGAATAGATGTGGCATAGCACAGCCTTATGAAGCCCCTGCCATGCTCGCCGAACGAGGAGCCGGGCGTCGTTATGACGCCTTTCTTTAATAATTCCATGACCTTCTCCTGCTCATCTCCCACGTATGGGAAGGCATAAAAGGCGCCCTGAGGCTTGACACATTGCACGCCCATATCGTGTAGCTCCTTAATGAGATAATCTCTCCTGCGCCGGAACTCGTCCCTCATGGCGGCAACGCAATCCTGGGGGCCTGTTAGCGCCGCAAGGGCGGCCCTCTGCGATATGGAGCACGCGCAGGCCTGCACGTATTGGTGAACCTTAATAGTTTGATCTATATACTCGGGGCGGGCGGCCAGGTACCCCACCCTCCAGCCGGTCATCGCATAAGTCTTAGAAGAGGCATTTATGGTTATGACGTTATCCGCGTATTTAGCGGGGCTGTCGTGCACGCCATCGTAGATAAAGTGCTCGTACACCTCGTCCGATATGACCGTCACGCCCTTATCCTTAGCTATCTCGGCGATCGCCCTGACCTCTTCTGGCGTCTGTACCGCCCCTGTCGGGTTTGAGGGCGAGTTCAGGATTATTGCCCTCGTATTTTTTGTGATGTATTTTTTAATGGTCTCGGGGTCATATCTGAGATTTTCGTCCAGCGGAACGGGCACTGGCCTGGCGTCGGCCATGATAGTTAGAGCAACATACGATACGAAGCCAGGATCGGGAATAAGCACCTCATCACCTTTGCCGCACAGCGCCTCAATCGCTATGTGAAGGGCTTCGCTTGCCCCGGACGTCACGATAATCTCCTCCGGTGAATAGTCCAGGCCATTCTCCTTCTTGAACTTCATGGCTATGGCCTCCCTCAGCTCCGGCATGCCCATGTTCGCCGTATATCCGGTGAAGCCCTCCTCGATCGCCTTGATGGCTTCAGCCTTAATATGCCCTGGCGTGTCGAAGTCCGGCTGCCCCAGGCCGAGGTTGATGGCGCCCGGCCCGGCGCCCTCGAACATCTTTCGTATACCTGAGATGTTAATGCAGGTTACCCTCTTATCGAATTTGACGGTCATGGTAATGCCTCTCGATAGGAGATTCGCCCATCCACAAATATACCTTTCGCCGGCTATCGCAAAAATGATATGATGGAGGCGATATACGCGCTTGAACGATGCCGTACGAAGTGTCTGTAGTCAGGTGTGAAACATATGATGAGGCCGAGGTCAGAAAAGCGGTCGAAGAAGGCCTGGCACCATTAGGAGGGCTGGGCAGCGTCGTCAAAAAGGGGGACCGGGTGCTCATTAAGCTTAACCTGTTGGCCGCTAAGCCTCCTGAAGCGGCCGTCACGACGCACCCTGCGCTCGCTAAAGCCGTGGTGAACATGATAAAGGAGCTTGGGGCGATACCCATGGTGGGCGACTCGCCGGGCGGAAGGAGCACGATGGCATCTTATAAAGCGTTGCTTAAGGCGACGGGCATCCAGCAGATGGCCGATGAGACCGGCTGTACTATCGTGCGGTTTGACGGCGAGGTAGCAGACATAAATGCCGAAAGCGCCAGGACGTACAAAAAACTCAAAATCGCAAAAGCGGTAACAGAGGCGGAAGTAATCATAAGCCTGCCCAAGATGAAGACGCACACTTTAACGTATTTCACGGGGGCAGTAAAGATGCTCTACGGATACCTTCCCGGCATGACAAAGGCCGAGTATCACCTTCACACGGCGAGAGACGTAGGAATGTTCGCAGAGCTTCTGCTGGACCTGTACGAGGCGAGGAGGCCCGACTTGAGCATAATGGACGCCATCGTGGGCATGGAAGGGGCAGGGCCGCAACATGGGTCCCCGCGCAGGATTGGCCTGGTCATGGCCAGCAAGAGCTGTACTGCGCTTGACTATGTGGCCGCCACGATAGCTGGGTTCGACCCAATGAGCGTACCGACGATAAAAAAGGCATATGAAAGGAACATTGGGCCGGCAGACCTGAAAGACATCCAGGTCTACGGGGAAAAGGTGGAGCCGCTCATCATCAAGGACTTTAAAAAGCCTCATACGATGCAGCTAAACCGTATACCCCCATTCCTTCTTAACAGCTTGCGCCGTTTCGTATCAGACAGGCCGTGCATCGACCCTGCAAAGTGCAGGATGTGCGGCGCCTGTGCAAGGGACTGCCCGCCGAAGGCGATAAGATTCGTAAAAGGCAAGACCCCATCCATAGACCACAATAAATGTATCCGCTGCTACTGCTGCCAGGAGCTATGTCCTGAAGGAGCCGTTTACGTCTCAAGGCCGTTCGCCCGCAGGCTTATATAAGTAAATTCACGTCGTCTCTACCGCCATATAGGAGAGAGATGCAAGCTCCTTTCCGAAGTCGATACAGACGGCACGGTTGACCTTGCGCCAGGGCCCCTTTGCGCTGTCAAACGAAGTCATTTTTACCACCTTGCCCCGACAAGCGCCCTTAAGCTCCTCGAGGTACTTTCTCACCATGAAGTTCCTCATGCCGAATATGCCCGCGAAGCATACGATGAATAGCGCCACCTTCTTATTGCTTAAGCCCTTCCACCCTAAGAAATTCAATATGCTTTCCATAGGCTTATCATTATACATAGGAGTCCCAACGGTAATGAGGTCGTAGTCTAGCGACCTGACCTCCTCTGGCTTGCAAACGTCAACCTGTGCGCCTTTTGACACGGCGCCCTCCCTTATCCACTGGACGATCTCGGCTGAAGAGCCGCCCTTAGAGTCAAAAACGATGAGAATTCGTCCCATATTCCCTCTTTCAACTTCAAATCATCTCTAATTACGCATATCTTTATGAACTTTCTAGTCGGTTTTCTTTAATAAGATGCTAAAATGCGCTAATAAAATGGATGTGTACGCCATGAAGCGTTTGTTTGATTAAGCCTCTAAGTCTAAGAGGGCGCTATGGCTTAGAGGCTTAAAGCCATTCTCTATCTTACTTTTCGATTATGGTCTCTTCTATCTTCATCCCAAAGTGCCGGCCGGCGTCTTCCACGCGGACAAGGACTTTATCCCCGGGCTTAAGCCTCGTCACGGGTATCGAGCTGCCATCGCTCCCTACGAGCTTTATAGTCTCGGCGTTCTGAAGGATTGCGGAGACCTTTTTGCCGCCTGCCTCCGCCTCCACGTACAGGAGCGGCCTGCGCTCGATCTTCACACGGCCAATGGTCGCCTTCCTGGCGTCCCCATCTTTATCAACGATGAGGGCGCCATCGCCGCTGGCAAGCTCAGAAAGGTAGCGAGTCTTCTCGTCGACGAGCACGTACTCATGCACGGCGCCCGCGTTTACGCGGAAAGGCCTGCTCGCCACGTAGGGGCTCTCCTCGGCCTCGGATTGTACCAGGAACAGGCCGCCCGACTGGTTGCCGACGAGCATGCCCTCGCCGGGCTTCATCAAGGAGCAGGTATCAATGCAAACCCTGTCGCCAATGCCCGCCTCCTTCACCGCCGTCACGGTAGCAGTAGCCAGGGCCACCTTCTGCCTCCTTGAAGTTACGGCCTTCGCTATATCCCTCACCTTAAGCGGGTCATCCGTGCTTATCAAAATGCCGTCAGCGCCTTTTTCCAGCGTCTGAAGCGCAACTGACGCCTCGCCCACGTTCTCGGCCTTTGCGATGATCTTCACGGGCGAGCCCTGCAGCTCAGCTATCAGGTTCTCCAGAGGGATGACTTTCCAGTCCTTGCCCTCTATGATGAGGTAATCGGAGGCCTTGCCGAGCTTCACGGCAAGCCTCTCGTATTCCTTGCCCTCGAGCCGCACAAACGCGGCGGTGGCCTTGCCCACGCCCTTAAGCTTCTTCACCGCTGCGAGGTCCGCAGAGTCCTCTAGCCTTTTCGGCAGGGGGGTGGTGCCATCGCCCTCGGAGCCGATGCCCACCAGCATGACATCTGCGTTCTCATCAGTAGAGACTATCTTTATTCGGCCAAGCTCTCTAGCCTTATCAGCCTGGTCGGCCCCCGCCAGCACGGCATCTGCCCCGGCTTCAAGGGCGGCCGTCACCTCTTCCTTTGCCTTACTCCATGGAAATTCATGTACGTCGACCCAGACAAGCTTATTCATCTCTTAAGCTCCTCGAAGGCCTCTGAAGCAGTCCACTTTTCATGGACGATACGGGAGATAGCCCTCGTTATATGGGTTGGGGATTTATGTTGAAATACATTTCTACCTATTGCAGCCCCCTTCGCTCCTGCGCTCATGGCTCCTTCTATCATCTCTAACAGCTCGATATCAGACCCCATCTTTGGGCCGCCAGCGATGATAATTGGCACGGGGCACCCCTTTACCACCTGCTTAAAACTGTCCGGGTCGCCGGTATAGTTGGTCTTGATGATATCGGCGCCGAGCTCGGCGCCAACTCTAGCCGCGTGTGCCACCACTAGCGGGTCATGCTGGTTCTTTATAGACGACCCTCTGGGATACATCATGGCTATCAATGGTATGCCCCAGAATGCGCAGCGCTCTGCGACACTTCCCAGTATGCCGAGCTGTGCGCTCTCGGTATCGCTGCCCACGTTGATGTGGACGCTCACCGCGTCTGCCCCCATTTTCATGCACTCCTCTACCGTGCATACCTGTACCTTGTTGTTCGGGTCTGGCGATAGCGAGGTTGAGGCGCTCATGTGGACGATGAGGCCAATATCCTTGCCATATCCACGATGCCCGTATGGTACCATGCCCTTTTGCATTAACACGGCGTTTGCGCCGCCTTCTGCTACCTTTTCGACTGTATCCGCGAGGTCCGTTATCCCCTCGACCGGCCCTATAGATATGCCGTGGTCCAGGGGGATAATCAGGCTGTTCCCGCTTTTTCTGTCCTTGATCCTCTCTATTCTTATTCTCTTGCCAATCGTCATCATGGTTGACACCGTGCTAGTATGTGTCATACTAGCACGGTTAAATAGATAAAGGTATCGGTCTTTTCTACGAAACTAGAAAACAATGGTCGAGCGTGTCGTTCGTTCTGCCCTGAAGGGGCAAACAGGCTTGGGGGGAGGGTCAGCCGAGGGGGGCGTAGCGAAGCCCCCATTTAGCCTCAGAAAAAGAAATACTATCTACCCGACCATCATTTATTTTTAAATTACGCCCACTGGCCCCATCATTCTCTTCTTGGCGGCTTTAAGGGCTTCTATGGCTGGCATGGGCTTGCCTCCCAGGAAGTCTATGGCGGCGCCGCCCCCTGTGGAGAGGTGCGTAATCTTATCCCCGATGCCCATCTCTTCCACCGCTGCGGCGCTGTGGCCCCCGCCCACCACTGAAAACCTGGCCTTAGTGGCCGCCATAAGGATATCCCTTGTGCCGGTGGCGAACTCCTGGCTCTCGAAGATGCCCGCCGGCCCATTTAGTATAACCTTATCAGCATGCCGTATGATATCTGAGAAACTCGCTATGGTCTCATGGCCTATGTCCGATATCAGGTAGTCGGTAGGAAGCTGCTTCACGTTAACCTCGACCCGCTTTCCATCCTTGTTGACGGCCACGTCGCAGGGCATGGCAATCATTTCGCCGAACTGCCGTAACAACTCCTTTGCTCTAGGAATTTCGCCTGAGAGCCCGCTCTTATCCAGGAAGCCCATGTTGGGCTTGCCGATGTCCAGCCCCCTAGCCGCCAGGAACACACTTGCGACGACGCCGGTGACAAGCACCCTCGTGGCAATCTTCTTTTCTAGCACGTTTCTAATGACGCTGATGCTGTCGTCCACCTTGGCCCCACCTAAAACGTACACAACTTCGCCGCCGCCCTTTAGCGCCTCGGTGAGCGAGTCTATCTCCTTCTGCATTAGCCTGCCCGCCCCGGACGGCAGCACAGGGGTAAAGCCGACAAGCGAACACTGGGAACGATGGGAAGCGCCGAAGGCGTCGTTCAAAAAGACCTGGGCAAACGGCGCCAGCTTCTTGACCATGATGGCCTTAGCGGCCTCATGGGGGGCCAACTCCAGCACCTCCTCGGAGTAGAACCTAACGTTCTCCAGCATGACAACTTCCCCTGCCTCGGCCTCTACGATAGCCGTCTTCGCATGCGAGCCGAAAATATCGTCAACATAGCGCACGTTCTGCTTGATATACCGCTGCAATAGCCTGGCGTGCTCCTCCATCGTGGTGAAGTCCTTCTTCCCCGGCCTGCTCTGGTGGGCCAGGATGACTACCTTAGAGTCCTCAAGCTCCTTGATAGTGGGCGCGCTCTCCCTGATACGCTTATCATCCAGAATCTTGCCATCCGGGCCGATCGGGGAGTTAAACTCCGCCCTTAGCAATACCGTCTTTCCATCCAGCTCAAAATCATCCATCGTACAATAGTCGCGTTCCATACGCTCTACATCCCATGCGCATACAGACGATTGTAATTTATATTGCCCCATAATAAATGCTCCGATAAGCTTTATTTATAGGGCGGGGTATATGCCGCTTTATCATGAGGACGATTGGGCGACAGGGCGAGAAGCTGGCGGTCGTTTCGCTATTTTTGTTTATGCTTTTTATAGGGTATTTTTGGCCTTTTCAGGTCAGCCTTGACGACGTGAGAGCACACCTTCCTGCCTTTATAGACAGAGAGGTGCAGAGCGTTCTTGACCGGCTCCCTCCTGATAAGAGCGAGAAACTCAGGCTCCCGCTGCCCGAGGTCAAGTACCAGTGCGACTTCTATTATGACCGCGTAGTGAGCACGGGCGAGTACAACGCCACGTTTTGGATATCGAATAATACGGATAAGGATGACAAGTTTGTGGCAGACATATTTGCAGGTGAGCTTATCATGGGGATGACCACCCGCGTCTCTACTGAGGGCGGTGACTGGGCGAACGCCCCCGACCCCATAAGCATGATGACGCACACCAATGATATATATAAGACGAACGATGCCGCTCATGCTTATGAGCTTGCTAAGCTGGAGAAGGCTGACTACGTCTTCGTGCCGTATCGGGGACTCTATACGGGGTGGTGGCTGCCCAAGGAAGAGGTTAACTATGCCAAGTTTAACGATAGCCGGTACTTCGAGCCCGTCTTCGTGGATGATAACGTGACGGTATACAGGATAAAATAATGGTCGAAATGGTTTTTATATAAAGATGTATAACTTGATTGTCTGTATCACTATGAACCGGCCGTTTGATGAAAAGACGCTCTCCAGGATGACCATGTTCGGGCTTACCGAGTACGAGGCCCGGGTTTACTTGACCCTTATAGTGAAGGGGGGGCTTGAGGCCAGCAAGGTCTCGAAGTATGCAGACATACCAAGGCCACACACGTACTCGGTCTTGAAGGCTTTGCAGATGCGGGGGCTCGTCACCGTGATACCCGAGGCGGTTAACCGCTACAGGGCGGTGCCGCTGGACGAGGGACTGGACCTGCTCATGGAGGAGCAGGAAAAACAGCTTTCCATACTAAAGCAGGCGAGGGAGGAGATCCTTTCGGAGGTTAAGCCTAAGGAGGCCATACCCGCTAACCATCAGTCCATAGTCTTATTATATTATGGCCGGCAGAACGTGTATAAGCTAGTGGACGAGATGTTCTCCAGGTGCTGCCGGGAGTGCGACATCATGACCACAGCCAACGGCATCGTGAGGTTCTACAAGTATTTTAGCGATAAGGCCTCCGAGTTCAGGAATAAGGACATGCGGGTGCGGTTTATCGCTCCCGTGACGCCGCAGGTCGAGGATATCGCCCTTAGGCTTTCAAGCCTCGTTGAGATGAGGCATATTGACCGCCTGCCATATATCCGTGTAGTCTTGATAGACGAGAGCGAGGTGCTGTTCGCCGAGTTCATCGATGACGACTATAAGGCCACAGGGAAGGAGACAGGCATCTGGATAAACCAGGCGGAACTGGCAAAGATGATGAAGACCATGTTTGAGAATACGTGGCAGAACACTGTGCCGTTCCCGCTGGAAAAGCATTAAAATTATTTTGGCATGGGGAGCGAGAGGGGCATGCTCTCCATAAGCATGGCGGCGTTCATCGCCTTCTTTATAGACTCCACGGTATCCAGCCGCACGCCAGCCCTCCTGGCGATATCCTGATCAGGGAGGCCGTGCCTTATGCCACACAGGATGCCATCAAGCTTTTCATAGGGTACTCCGATGGCCACCACGTTAGGCATGCCCATGCCAAGCAGGTCGCCAGAAGAGGGCTTATTAACGATATGCTCGGGCACCCCAATATGTCTTGCCAGCCTCTGGATCTGAGTCTTATAGAGGTGCTTTAGGATGGATATGTCGCTCGCCCCGTCGCCATACTTATCGTAAAACCCGATGCTCCACTCGGACAGGTCTGTGGTGCCGACGACCAGGTAATTATTCAGGATGGCATTAAAGTATAAGACCATCATGCGCGTCCTCGTCTTGGCGGTGGCGAAGGCGTGCAGCCGGTTCGCCACCGGCAGCGGGACCGCCGTAGCGCCTGACGTCGGGCTATAAATGCTGCTGAACTGCTCCGCGAATGGCGACTCCTTGCCGGTGAGCCTGCGGATGCGCTCCACCGCCCTCTCCATGGCCGGCCTGTCCGACGCCTCCTCGTGGGATAGCAGGCCATAAGCGCCCAGGCTTTCCAGGATTGGAGAAATATCTATCTTCTTATATTGTATACCAAGCTGTTTCGCCAGCCCCACCGCATCCTCAATATTCCTGGGGCTCGAATCGCGTTCGGGCAATATCAGCCCCATGACCTTATCCTTGCCCAGCGCCTCAACGCACAGGAAAGCCACCGTCGAGGAGTCCAGCCCGCCCGAAAGCCCGATGAGCGCCCCGTCTTTCCTGAAATTCTTAACCTCATTCCGTACGAACTCGACGATATCGTGCCTTGCCTTTTCCACGTCAAGCGCCAGGTATTCTTCAAGGCCTATCTTTCCCTTTTCCTCGCCCATCATATATATCAAAAACGACTTGCATGCCAAATTAATGGCTTTATCCACCGGACGCATCAAAATTCATGCCGAAATTCCATAAAAACCATATTGTAAAAAATATGGGGCATAGCCCCTTTTAATTTTTACTTCGGCACAAGCACGGTGTCTATGCCCTGGATGACCCCATTCTTAGCCTGGATGTCCGGCTTCACGATCTTAGCGCCATCTATCATGATGGAGCCGTCTTTAGCCTTGGTCACCTTCAGCCTCTTGCCGTCGAGCGTGCTGACCGTCCCCATCTTCACGAGCTGATCGGTAGTATATTTACCGGATATGACGTGATTCTTAACGACCCCTGTCAGCTTAGGCTTATCCTTTGCCAGGCTCTCCATAGTACCAGCGGGCAGCTTGTTGAACGCTTCATCCGTGGGGGCGAGTATAGTATATGGGCCGCCCGTGGAAAGCGCTGTATCATAGTTTGTGGCCTTAACCGCCCCGACGAGCTTCGAGAACGAGCCCGCATCCACGGCAGCGTCAAAAAGGCTCTTCTGCGCCTGCGCCAGCGCAGGCGCCGCAACGCACGCTAAAAGCGCCGATGCCAGGATTATTACTAATATTCTTCTCAATCCGACCATCTCCCTCAAAATACAAACAATGGAGGGCCTTATATATTCTCACGAAAATCACCGGCAAGGCCGCTAAACGCGCCGAAGAGTCTAATGGTGAAATGAAAAGGCGTCCTTGCCATACGTGGAGGCGGAGGCGAAAGCCCATTTCCATACATAAGCCTTATAAACTAATAATTAAAATGTATGGGTGAATTTGCCATAGGTGACCTACCAAATGATGCGAAGATACGAGGAAATGCCTAAGATCAAGCTGCCGCACGCGAAGGACATCAAGATAAGCGACACCACGATAAGGGACGGGTGCCAGATGCCTGGCATCGTCATGAAAAAGTCGCACAAGCTGAAGATTTTCGAGTACCTGCATGACATGGGCGTCGAGAAGCTGGAGACGTTCGTGTATAATGACAGGGACAAGGAGGCGTGCAGGGCCATGCTTGACTACAGCTACGAGTATCCGGAGGTCACCGGCTGGGCCCGGGCGAACCCCGCGGACATCGACGAGGTGCTCAAGGTGGGCGGCATCAGGGAGACGGGCATCCTGATGTCGATCTCCGATTCCCACATTTTCGATAAGATGGGCCTGAAGAGCTACGAGGAGGCGGAGGAAAAGTACCTTAACGCCCTCCAGTACGCCGTGGATCATGGCCTGAAGACGAGGTGCCACATCGAGGATACCTCGAGGGCCAACTATGCTTTCGTCTATCCTTTCATCAAGAAGTGTATCGAGATTGACCCGCACACTATTATTAGGGTGTGCGACACCCTGGGGTATGGCGTGCCCTTCCCGGAAGAGCCAGAGCCGTATGGCATCCCTATCGTGGTTAAAAAGCTGAAGGAGATGGGCGTCAAGCACATAGAGATGCACATCCACGACGACTACGGTCTCGGGGTGGCGAACACCCTTGCCGGCCTGTGGTATGGCGCAGACTGGGCGAACCTCACGTTTTTAGGCATAGGGGAGCGCGCCGGCAACTCCGAGCTTGAGAAAATCCTGGCCTTTTTAATCACAAGGGTCGAGGGGTTCGACAAGTATGACCTGAGGAAGGTTACCGAGTTCGCCCAGTACATGGAGGACGAGATAGGCTTGAGGGTCCCCAGGAATAAGGCCATAGTCGGTAAGAATATTTTCTCGCACGAGTCGGGCATCCATACGGCCGGCATAATAAAGAATCCCTTCACGTATGAGCCTTTCCCGCCAGAGCTGGTTGGGGGTAAGCGGAACCTGATGATTGGCCAGACGTCGGGCACAGAAATAGTAAGGCTAAAGGCCGAGGAGGCGCTGGCAGAGCTGCTCGGCATAAAGGTGCAGGTCGAAAAATCGGACCCGAGGGTGAAGGCCATCCACAAGGAGATCCAGCGGATGTACGACGCAGAGGAGAGGCGCTCCTCCGTCTCCGACGAGGAGATGAAGGACTACGTCAGGAAGTATTTCCTCTATAACGTGGATGGCTGTGAGGAGGACTCACAGGATAAGAGGACGAAGAAAGCCCCGAACCCCGCGTTGCTGAACCCCGAGTTTCTGCCCCTGGACGCTCCGCCGCTCGACGCGGCCTCGCTGATGAAAAAAGCTAAAAGTAAAGGCGAGACTGGCCAGGATAAATGAAGTATCTGGCTTTAATCCCTAAGCAGCGCCCTGGCATCCACGGCGATTGCGCCCTTCTCATAGGCCAATACGGGGTTCATGTCCAGCTCCAGGATGCCCTCCTCGTCCATCATGAGCCTTGAGGTGTTAACGATGACGTCGGCCAGGGCGTCAAGGTCCACTCCTTTTCTGCCCCTCACGCCCTTGAGGATGGGATAGCCTTTTATCTCCCCCATCATATCAAGAGCCATTGGCCTGTCTACTGGCGCCACCCTTAAGGATACGTCTTTGAATACTTCCACGAATATTCCGCCAAGGCCGAAGAGCACGGTAGGCCCGAACTGGGGGTCCCTCTTGGCGCCCACTATGACCTCGGTGCCCGGGTCCGCCATGGCCTCCACTATGAGGCGGGCATCAGGGTCGATGCCCCTGGCTTTCTTAAGGATGCGGGCTCCCGCATCCAGCACCTCACCAGGGTTACAGATGTTAAGCTCCACCAATCCAAGGTCGCTCTTATGGGTAATCTTACTGGAGAGCGCCTTCACGGCCACGGGAAAGCCGATGTGCCTCGCCTTCTCGGCGGCCTCCTCAGCGCTGCTGGCGCCATAGCCCTCGTTAACGGGTATGCCATATTTTGCCAGGAGGGCTTTCGCCTCCAGCTCGCTCATCATCTTCTTGCCTCCTTACGGTACTCGTCATACTTTATGAGCGACCAGAGGGCCTCCGCCGCCCTCTCCGGCACGGGGTAATAGGGCACCTTATTCTTGCGAAACATGCTTGCCACGGCGCTCACCTCCCTGCCGCCCATCCAGCAGGCAACCACGGGCTTGGGGTACTTCTCCTTAATGGTGTCTATGACCGCCTTCGCAGGCTCCGCCGCGCTCGTAAACCCGGCATGGGCGTATATGACCATCACGCAATCTATATCCTTATCCTCCACGAGCATCTTCAGCGCCTCCCTGTAGAGGTCGTAGTCGGACTTGGCCACCGTGTCTATGGGGTTCTTCACCGAGGCAAAGGCCGGGAGAAGCCTCGCAATGCCAGCCTTCGTGTGCTTCTTAAGCTCGGGCACTTTCATGCCGCGGCGCTCGCAGGCATCGCTCGCCATTATGGCTGCGCCGCCGCCATTGGAGAGTATCGCCACCCTGTTGCCCTTAGCCCTCGGCTGGGTGGAGAGCGCCATCGCGGCGTCGAACATCTCCTCCACCCCCTCCACCCGTATGACCCCGCATTGCCTGAAAGCCGCATCGTAGACCATGTCAGAGCCAGCCAGGCTACCCGTATGTGACGCCGCCGCCCTCGCCCCCGCCTGGCTCACCCCGGCCTTTATGGCGAGCTTCGGCTTCCTGACCTTTTTAGCGGCCTCCATGAACCGCCTGCCATCCTTCAGCCCCTCGATGTACATGGCAATGGTCCAGGTATTCTCGTCGCCCTCAAAATACTCTAAAAGGTCCGCCTCGGAGACGTCCGCCTTATTTCCAGTGCTTACAACGCAGTTCATGCCAAGGCTCGACCCTATCGCCCAGTCTACGAGCGAGAGCCCCAGCGCCCCGCTCTGGCTTATAAAGGATATCCAGCCCTTCGGGGGCATCTTGGGCACAATGCTCGCGTTCAAAGAAATGCTGTTATTCACGAAGCCCATCGTGTTCGGGCCTAGCATACGCATGCCATAATGAGCCGCCCTCTCCTTCAGCTCCTGCTCGAGCGCCGCCCCCTCAGGCCCGACCTCGCTGAACCCGGCGGTTATGACGCAGAGCGCCCCAACCTTTTTAGCGCCGCACTCCTCCACCACCTTTAAGACAGTCGACGCTGGAACAATAACGATACCGAGGTCCACCTCGCCCGGAATATCCCCAACGCATGGATAACACCTAAAGCCGTCTATCTCCGCTGCAGAGGGGTTAACGGGATAAACCCTGCCCCTATATCCATTACTCACGATATTATGGAAAACCTTGTAGCCCCACTTTGAAGGGTCGCGAGAGGCGCCTATCACTGCGATGCTCTCAGGCCTTAAAAGCTTATTAAGCGAGCTTTCGGGAATGCTCTCACCATGATAACATCAAATTCCAAAGCTAAAAAGAGTTCCCTCTCATTGCCTCCATTAGCTCTTTAACATTTAATGGCTTCAGCGCAGGCTTTTTATTGAAAAAGGCGCAATGCTCGAGGTATATTTCGGCCACCTTTGGAATGCGCAGGCCCGCGCCATTCATGAGGCCTCTATCATAAAAGATGTCACGGGGCGGGCCCTCGGCGATAATACAGCCTTTTTTTAGGATACATACCCTGTCAGCGAGCCTGGCCGCCAGGTCAACGTCGTGGGTGGCCAGCACCACGCTTATGCCACGCTTCTCTTTTAGGTCGATTATCACGCGCTCGACGAGGCCGCTATGGAAGGGGTCAAGGTCAGACGTGGGCTCATCCATGGCGATGACCTTCGGCCTCATGGCCAGCACGCCAGCGATGGCGACGAGCCGCTTTTGCCCCCCGGAAAGATATGCGGGAACCTTGTCAAGCACGCCCTCAACGCCCACGCTCTCAAGCGCCTCCATGGCCATCCTCTTTGCCTCCTGCAGGCCCACGCCCATATTAAGGGGGCCGAACATGACGTCGTCGAGCACGGTGGGGGCGAAAAGCTGGTCATCGGGCCTCTGAAAGACGATGCCGACGTGGCGCCATATATCCTTTTTTCCGCCGCCGTTCACCTCCTCGCCCATGACGTACACCTTCCCGGAGGACGGCACAAGAAGCCCGTTCAGGTGCTCAAGAAGGGTCGACTTGCCCGACGCATTGCCACCGCACACCGCGACCACCTCGCTAGCGCGGACGCGAAAGCACATGTTATGAATGCCCACGCTACCATCGGGGTAGACGTGGGTGACGCAGTCAACGTGGACTATGTCATCGCTACTTCTCTCAGCGCATTGTACACTATCATGAAGCATGGCCAATATAACATTGCCATCAAGGGCTAAAAACGTTTATAGCATTGCAGAAGAAACTTGAATCGAAATGCTGATAGAAGCGCAAAAGAAATTCAAGGGCATACCCCTGAGGGCTCATCACCTATTATGCATATTAGGATTTCAGGGCATCGGCTACACCGCTGGCTTCATCAGAAACTTCCAGAAGGTCAAGCGCATGGTCGAGCAGCACCCGGAGCTTGAAATAGAGGTGGTGGACTCCTGCGACGTAATCTGCATCGCCTGCCCTAACATGCAGTCGGGCGAATGCTACAGGAGCGGCTTGAAGTATAACCAGAAGGTCAAGGATATTGACCATCGGGTGATGGAAAGGCTGGGCATAAAGCCAGGAAGCCGCTTTAAGGCATCCGAGCTTTACGGCCTTATAAAGGAGAAGATAAAGCCCGAAGACATACAGGAGATATGTAGAGGGTGTGAATGGCTAGACCTCGGCTTTTGTCCCAGGGGGTTAGCCAGCCTAGCGGGCAAAGAACAGCAGGTAAACGATGATGAGGTAGCCCAATACCATCATGCCCAGCGAAAGATACCATAAAATTCTAAATATTAATGAGCGGCCCTCCGGCGTGTCCCAGAGCGCCGCCAGCTCATCAAACAGCCGCATGCCTACGCTTTTATCTTCTTGAGGCGGAACGTGTTCTCCCGCTCCATCTCCTCAAGCCTGAGCTTGATGAACTGCTCCGCCTCGAGCTGCTCCGGAATAACCTTAAACTCGAGGGCGTTGACCCGCCTCTTCGTCTTCTCGATGTCGTCCAGAAGCTTCTTCATGGCCGACTCGATCTCAGCGGATATGATTATCTGCTCAACAAGGCGCTCGTATGCCCGGGCGGCCTCGTCTATCCGCGAGCTCGTGTTGATGACGCCATAGCCCCGCTGAAGGATTGGCTTCTGGACCCCGGAAGACTCGATCTTGGGCACTATGACGCCCATCACGTTCTTGCTCTCGAGGCTGATCTCCGGCTTCTCGACCAGGGAAAAGGCGGCAGACCTCACGGCGACGTAGCCCTCCACCGCCCTGGCGATGGCCATCTTGGTCATGGCGTCGTCATAGCTCTTCACGAGCTCGCTGCGGGCGTTCTTCGCCTTCTCCATGATCTCGAAGAACTCAAGGATAAGGCCGTCCCGCTTCATCTTAAGGAGCTTATGCCCGCTGCGGGAGAGGACTATCTTCTTCTTAAGCTCCAGAAGCTCGGAGCGGGTTGGCTTTATGTTATCCTTAATGGCCATGAGCGCTCACCTTAGGCTGTAACCTTAACCGCTTTCCTCTTGGCCGGGTGGTACTTTTCGATGTACTTGTTATCGATCTTGTTGAGCTCGGTGATGGGCAGCGTTGCCAGGAGCTCCCACATGAGGTCGAGAGTCTGCTCGATGCTCCTGTCCTCTTCACGGCCCTGCCTGACGAACTTATCCTCGAACAGGTCTGCAAACTCCAGGAACTTCCTGTCCCTCTCCGAGAGCGCGTCCTTGCCGACGATGGCGACCAGCCCGCGCAGGTCTTTGCCCTCTGCGTACGCGGAGTAGCACTGATCGGACACGGCCTTATGGTCTTCCCTGGTCTTGCCAGCCCCGATGCCGAGGTTCATCAGCCTCGATAGCGATGGCGACACGTTGATTGGCGGGTAGATGCCCTTACGGTGCAGGTCTCTCGCCACCACGATCTGGCCCTCAGTGATATATCCAGTAAGGTCTGGTATCGGGTGGGTGATATCGTCACCGGGCATCGTGAGGATGGGCACCTGGGTAATGGAGCCCTTCTTGCCATGGATCATGCCAGCCCTCTCGTAGAGCGTGGCGAGGTCGGTGTACATGTAGCCTGGATAGCCGCGCCTGCCCGGAACCTCTTCCCTGGCCGCCCCTATTTGCCTCAGCGCCTCGCAATAGTTGGTCATGTCCGTGTAGATGACGAGGACGTGCATGTCATGCTCGAAGGCAAGATACTCAGCCGTTGTAAGGGCTAGACGCGGGGTGATGATGCGCTCGATTGCCGGGTCGTCGGCGAGGTTCATGAACACAACCGCCCTTTCGAGGGCGCCGGTCCTCTCGAAGTCCTGCATGAACGTCTGCGCCTCCTCAGAGGTTATGCCCATCGCGCAGAACACGACGGCGAACGGCTCGGTCGAGCCGACCACCTTCGCCTGCCTGGCTATCTGGAGCGCTATCTCGTTATGGGGCAGGCCTGCGCCAGAGAATATGGGCAGCTTCTGGCCCCTCACCAGGGTGTTCATGCCGTCGATGGTCGATATGCCCGTCTGTATGAAGTCCTTTGGCTGCGCCCGCGAGTACGGGTTGATTGCAGAGCCAACTATGTCCAGCCTCTTCTCAGGGATTATGGCCGGGCCGCCATCGAGCGGCTCGCCAGAGCCGGACAGTATCCTTCCGAGCATGTCCTTGCTGACTGGCATCTTTATCGTCTCGCCCAGGAACTTCACGCCGCTATCCCTGCTTATCCCGTCCGTGCCCTCGAAGACCTGGACGACCACGATGTCCTTGCTGGTGTCGAGCACCTGGCCCCTCTTAATGGTTCCGTCGGCTAGTTGTATCGAAACCAGCTCGTTATAGCTGACGGGCTCGGTCTTCTTGACAAACACGAGCGGTCCCGCTATCTCGCTAATCGTCTTGTACTCCTTCATTTATGCCGCCTCCAGCGCCTTGAACTCCGCCTTCATCTGCTCGTCAACGCCGGCCAGGTACTTCTCGAAGTCCGCCTCGAACTTGGCCTTTGCAAGGTCATTCTTTGACTTCAGCGCCAGGATCTTGGGCATCGGGACGCCCGCCGCCAGCGCCTTGCTAGCCAGCCTCCCAAACGTCAGGATCTCCTTCATCATCATGAACTGCTTCTTAAGGCTACAGTAAGTATCAACCTCGTGGTAAGCGTTCTGCTGCAAGAAGTACTCCCGTATCATTCTGGCAATCTCCAGCGTAAGCTGCTGGTCCTCAGGCAATGCATCGGAGCCTACTAGCTGCACGATTTCCTGAAGCTCGGATTCCTTCTGCAGAAGCTCCATGGCCTCAGCCTTTAGCGATATCCACTCGCTGCCTATGTTCTTGACGTACCACTCCTTCAGGCTATCCTGGTAGAGCGAGTAGCTGTTAAGCCAGTTGATGGCAGGGAAGTGCCGCCTCTGCGCAAGCTTGGCGTCGAGCGCCCAGAAGACCTTGACGATACGAAGGGTGTTCTGCGTGACCGGCTCGGAGAAGTCCCCGCCCGGCGGGCTAACCGCCCCTATCACCGAGACGCTGCCCTCCTGGCCCATGTTCGTGATGACCCTTCCAGCCCTCTCGTAGAACTGTGAGAGGCGCGCCGCCAGGTAGGCTGGATAGCCCTCTTCGCCGGGCATCTCCTCGAGACGGCTGGATATCTCCCTCATGGCCTCCGCCCACCTCGAGGTGGAGTCGGCCATTAATGAGACGCCGTAGCCCATGTCTCTGTAGTACTCCGCTATCGTAATGCCCGTGTAGACCGATGCTTCCCTGGCGGCTACGGGCATGTTAGAGGTATTCGCGATAAGCACCGTCCTGTCCATGAGCGGGTTGCCGGTCTTCGGGTCGGTCAGGTGCGGAAACTCGGTGAGCACCTCTGTCATCTCATTTCCGCGCTCGCCGCAGCCTATGTAGACCACTATCTCGGCGTCAGACCACTTGGCGAGCTGCTGCTGGGTGACCGTCTTACCGCTTCCGAACGGGCCGGGTATGGCCGCAGTCCCGCCCTTGGCGATGGGGAACAGGCAGTCCAGAATCCTCTGACCAGTGACCAGCGGGATGTCGGGCCTGAGCTTTTCCTTAAATGGCCTCGCCTTACGAACGGGCCACTTCTGCATTAGCTTCAGCTCGGTCCCATCGGCCAGGTGTCCGATGACATCATCTACAGTAAACTCGCCAGCCTTGATGTCCTTAATCGTAGTCTCGCCGACCAGGGGCGGGACCATGACCTTATGGACGATGGACTTCGTCTCGGGCACGGTGCCGATTATGCTCCCGCCCGAAACCCTGTCGCCCGCCTTCACAGTCGGCGTAAACTTCCACTTCTTCTCGTGAGAAAGGCCACTCGCCATGACGCCCCTCTGAATGAAGTCGCCCATCTTCTCCTTCAGGATGGGGAGAGGCCTCTGGATGCCGTCATAGATTGACGTCAAAAGGCCGGGGCCGAGCTCTACGGACAGGGGCATGCCCGTGTTCTCCACGGGCTCGCCTGGCCGGAGGCCTGACGTATCCTCATAAACCTGAATTATGGTCTTATCATCGGCGATCTCGATGACCTCGCCCATGAGACCCTCCTTGCCGACCTTGGCCACGTCATACATTCGGGCCTGCAGCCCTACAGCGGTGACGACAGGGCCGGCAACTCTGTATATTTCTCCAACTTGACTCACGATAAACACCCTTTTCGATTACAATGACATAGAGATCATTTCCACAGGTCCACGCCTATGGCGCGCTTGATCTTATCCCTGAGGCCGACCTCTTCACGGCCGCCAATTGCTATGAACGTCGGCTCCACCGACTCGTCAACGGTCTTCTGCAGCGCCGCGGGCAGCTTTTTCACGTCATCAGCGTGCAGGACTACGATGCCGACCTCCTCATCGTTCAGGCACTCCCTGACCCTCGCCTCAAGCTCCTTCGCGTCCGCCACGTCGTACGCCTTCCTCACGCCCGCAAGCCTGAAGCCCATGGTGAAATCGCTTTTTCCTATCACCGCTATCTCCATCATATCACCAGCTGGCTCTTGATGACCTCATCGCTGAGGCCTGACTCCTTACCCCTGGCGATTATACGAAGGTTATTAACCTCCGTATTCTTCCTCACGATGTAGCCCAGTATGGGCGTGACCGACAGGGGGTAGAGGTGCGATATCCTCTCGCCGTGGGCGATGAGCGCCTTCCTTAGCGCTATCTCGACCGGGTTGAGGGAGCCCGTCTCCTGGGACTTCTGCACGGCTCCTGATATCTCATCCCAATACGGGTACTCTTTTAGCATGCTCAGAAACTCGGCGTAGCTGGGCGCCTGCGCAAGCTTCCTCAGGCCATCAATATTAAACTTTGACCCTCCGGGTATCATGAAGGCCATTATCTTCTCGTGCTCGACGTTCTCCCGCTTTAGCCTGAATAGAGTTCGTAGGTTCACGAAGTCTATCTCGAGCCTTATAAAATTTATGAAGAGCTCATCTGCCTTCGTGCCCGGTATCTCCAGGGATAGCAGGTTCTCATAGTACGCCTTATCTAATGCATTCTCGAAGGCGGAGAGCAGGTGAGTCTTATTGTACTCGTCCATCGCCTCCATGAGCGGCTTGTAAAACATGGTGCCCGCCAGCCCTTCGACCACGTCTGCGATGGCGCTCTTGTGGATGAGGTCGTTAAGCTTCTGGAGGTCGATGCTTCCTGCCGGCACCAGCGTCTCCCGAATCTCATCCTCGGACGCGCCGAAGCTCTTGCCCCTCAGTATGGTCTTGATGTTCCACACGTCCCACCTGTTAAGGTAAGAGCCTATGAGGAGCTTGAGCTCTCCCTTGCAAAAGCCCATTATCTGGCCGAAATCCCTGGCGAGGTTCAAGTTCAGGGCGTGCTCCATGAGGTCGATGCCGCTGTACCTCGTGGCCAGCTCGTCGATCTCATCCTTATACTTGCTCTCGCCGATGAAGCGGCTTATCTCCGGGATGTCCATTTGCAGCAGCTTCAGGTAGGTCTCGCGGGGAAACAGGAAGGCCTTACGTGCCTTGACCCTGGTCGTCGCATAAGAGTAGTTACCCGAGCCAGCGCTTCGCCTGAGCAGCATGCCATCACCTTGAGCCAAAGAGTATGTCGGACACGCCTTTCACGTTGGCGGCCCACACCTCGTCCAGTATGGAGTCGAAGGTGTAGTCCAGGTTTACGCTGCCATCCACGCTGGTCACGACGATGCCCCCGATGCACTTGATGCTGCCGCCGTACTCGTAGCCCGAGCCCTTTACCAGCTCTGCATCGGTCGCATTAGCATATATCTTCCCCGTCGGCACCTCTTTCCTGGCCAAGTTTATGAGCTTATTTAATATATCAACTTTCTTTTCCTTTGGCAGGGCTGAAAGCCTCTTAACCACCTCGGAGCGCACATCTTCGAGCACGTCCTTCTCGGCGTTTAGCCTGGACTTTTTCACCTCGAGCTTTGCGCTCGATAGCTCCCTTTGCCTCATCTTAGATATGGCCTGATCCGCACGAGCCGCCTCGGCCTCGTACACCTTTTTGGCCTCTTCCTCGGCGTCCTTCTTGATGGAGGATGCCGCGGCCTGAGCCCTGGCAATTATTTCCCTGCACTCGGACTCGGCTTTATCTGAGATGCCCTTTACGACTCTGTCCAGTCCCATGACGTACACCTTTCAGAGCCGCTTACAGGAACATCAGCAGGATGGCAATGACAAGCCCGAATATGACTATGGTCTCAGGGATGACGGTGAATATCAAGGCCTGGCCGAATATCGTGCGGTCCTCTGCTATCGCTCCTACAGCGGCCGCGCCGATGTCCTTCTCCGCCATGCCCGAGGCTATGCCCGCTAGTCCAACCGCTAAACCTGCGCCTATTGCAACTAATCCATCAACTGGCATTGTTTAATCCTCCGTGTATTTTCTGATAAATCCAAATGGGTTGTATATCTTGCCCCCACCCTTGTAGAATTTCGTGAAGAACTCTACGTAATGCAACCTGAGCGCGTGTAATCCGGGGGCAATTATGCCTAGCACCAGGTTGATAGTGTGTCCAAGGGCGAACACGACCACCGCCCCAATCAGGCCGATAATTCCTCCGCCAGCCATCATGGAGGCCATCGTGTTGACCGCGAACGCTATCCCTACCGAGGACATGCCCACGGCGAGAAGACGCGTATAGGACAGCACGTTGCTCATAAGGGTAGGGATCTCGATTATGCCGAGGACCCCTTCGCCCATGAGAAGTAACGCCAGGCCGCCCACGAACATGACGGCACCGGCCAGGAATAACGGGTTTGCAGGGTTGAGGGCGCCTATCTGCTGGGATATCATGAGCGGGAAGACGTACCATAGCATCGCTACGCCGCCCAGCAATATCAATACCCAGCTTCCCTTATGGAGAATAGCCGTTTTCAGGCCGTGCTGCTTAAGCTCATTAGTGAAGCCGAAGGCGTAGCCTAGAATTATCTGGGCTATGCCTATCAGGCAGCAGAACACCAGCAGGTCTTTGATGCCGAACACGTACGAGCCATGCTCGAAGCCGCCCGGGAACAGCCTCTCCAGCGGTAGCGAGAACGGGCCTATTGGGCCTATGTGCACGCCTCTGGGATAGAACTCGGCTAAAGATACTCCCAGGAACCCTCCCCCATCTTCGACGGGCTTCGCCATGCTGAAGCCCAGGAACTCCCCGAAGATGAACCCGAAGAATATCGAAGAGATGCTACAGATTATCAAAGCGGTCGTGAGGATCTGGAAACCCTCAGAGTGCTTTAGCATGCGCTTTACCGCAAAGCCTAATATTAATAATAATAACCCGTACCCGATGTCCCCCAGGATGAAACCATAGAAGAGGGGGAACATGAAGAAGAAGACCGCCGTGGGGTCTATCTCGTCATACCTCGGCCTCGCATAAAGGTCGATGAATGCCTGTAGCGAGTACATCCACCTGGGGTTCGCATACTTTACCGGCGCGTCTATCTCATGATGTACGGCCTCTTGCTCCTCCATCTCTCTCGGATATGGCTTGTGCTCGGGCTCTACCGTGGTCACGTAGACCTTTTCGTCCGTAGCCTTCAGCAGGCCCTCCTTAAACTTCTCGTACTCATTCCTGGGCACCCACCCGTCTATGACGAAGGCGTTCTCCGATGTTGCGAACTTCAGCGGCGCCTCCGCCTTCTGGGTGTCTATGGTCAGGATCTCCTCTGATGCCAGGATGAACCTGGCGTACCTCTTATTTAGCTCCTGTATATCGTTATTTATCGATTGAAGCCTGGCAGCCAGTTCGGCCTTCCTGTTTTCAAGCGCTTTAGCTAGCGCTGACGGGTCGCCCGTCTCCCTTAAAGGCTCTATCTCTATAAAATCGTTCTTCAGCAGCGCTTCGTAGACTTTAGAGGACACGTCCCTGGGCACAAATATGGCAACGATGAGGTCTTTTCCATAGGGCGCTGAAAAAAGCCCATAATCTTCGGTTATCGCTTTTACTACTGGCTCGACGTCCTTCTGGACGGTGCCGACGAAAACGTTAACGCTCTCATAGCCATATAAAAGGTCGAGCGGAAGCCCGAGCACCTCATAGGGCTTTAGCGCCTCCTCCCGATGCGAGGCCTCCTTGATGCCCGCCTCGACGGCGCTCTTCTCATTCATCTTAGAGGTCAGCGTGGCCTCCAGGGTGGCAAGCTCCTGGTCAAGCTCCCTGGCGAGCTTCTCGCGCTTTTCCTTGAACTGGACGTCGTTCCTCGTGCCAAGGTAGCTTCGAATCGAGCGTAGCTTTAAAAGCTTCTCGGACAGCGAGGTGGCGTTCTTGAGGGGCTTCCCAATCTTGAAGTACTCTCCCTCTGCGGTGTAGTCCTCAATGTGGAGGATGTCCATGTCATGCAGGGCGTTTATGGTGGTCTCCATCACGTCTTTGGTGCCGACTATCAGGACCCTATCCATTCTTTGAGGCTCTAGCATTAACGTACCCCTCGAACTGCTTGATGAGATAGTCGGCCGCTGTGCCCACCTTCGCCATGGCCATTCTTTTTAGCTCTGAGGCGCGTCTTTCGCCTTCCGCTTTCCGGGCGTTAACCTCTTCCTGAACCTCGGCAGACGCCTTCTTAACCTTAGCGTCTGCTTCTTCGGCCGCCTTTTTTCTTGCCTCCTCGACGATGCCGGAGGCTTCCTTCCTGGCCGTGGCGATTATCTGCTTTGCTTCCTCTTCTGCCTTCGCCTTTCGGGCCCTTGCCTCCTCCTCGGCATTCTTCAGCTGCAATAGTATTTCTGCCCTGGACATATGATTCCCCTGAACACAGAATATCGTTACGATTTTAACGAGTTGCTTTCATAAAATATACTGCATCATTCTTAAACCTTTTTATTTTAATCATTTTTTATGTTAAGGGTTTAATATGGGGCGATAAGAATTATAGTAATAATCGACTTTGGTGAGAAACCTATTTATATGTGAACTAGGCAATATACTTCACAGCCGGAAGCCTACTTCCGGCTAAAAGTGGCGGGTTGGTGAAGTTATCACATGGCATCCGACAACATGAAAAAAATCGAGGATATCATCTCAAAAAACAGGATAAAGTATGTCGATTACAAGTTCATAGACGTTCCAGGCACCTGGCAGCACAAGACCCATCCAATCGCCGAGCTCACCGAGGACGTTTTCAAGTATGGCACGGGCTTCGACGGCTCGAGCATCCGCGGATTCCAGGGCATCGAGGAGAGCGACATGCTCCTCATCCCCGACGCGGAAAGCGCCTTCGTGGACCCGTTTATAAGGGAGCCTACGCTGTCCCTCATATGCGACGTTTACGACCCGGACGGCCTCAAGCCGTACTCGAGGGACCCGAGGTACATCGCCAGGAAGGCGGAGAAGTACATGGCATCTACCGGAATAGCTGACGCGGCCTACTTCGGCCCGGAGCTCGAGTTCTTCATATTCGACGACGTCCAGTTCGACGTCCTGACGCCCTACAAGGGCATGGGATACTCCATTAATTCAAACGAGGCCATATGGAACTCGAACCATAATAGCACACCAAATTTGGGCCATAGGCCGAGGTTCAAGGAAGGCTACTTCCCCGTGCCCCCGACCGACACCCAGACTGACATAAGGAACGAGATGGCGGAAACCATGATGAGGATGGGCATGAAGATAGAGCTACACCACCATGAAGTGGCCACGGCCGGGCAGGCCGAGATCGGCATCCGCTTTAACACGCTCACCAGGATGGCCGACCAGACCATGATGTATAAGTATGCAGTCAAGAACGTCGCCCTCAGGAACGGCAAGACTGCGACGTTTATGCCGAAGCCGCTATTCGGGGATAACGGGAGCGGCATGCACACCCACCAGAGCCTGTGGAAGGGTGGGGAGCCGCTATTCTTCGACAGGGACGGCTACGCCATGCTTTCGAGGACCGCTTTATACTATATCGGCGGCCTGCTAACCCACGCCCACTCTCTTCTCGCGTTCTGCAGCCCGAGCACGAACTCTTATAAGAGGCTCGTGCCCGGCTACGAGGCGCCGGTAAACCTGGTATTCTCGAGCAGGAACAGGAGCGCGGCGGTGCGCATCCCGATGTACTCGGATAACCCGAAGAGCAAGCGCATCGAGTTCAGGCCTCCTGACGGGACGTGCAACCCGTACCTGGCCTTCGCCGCCATGCTCATGGCAGGCCTGGACGGCATCCAGAATAAGATAGACCCCACCGAGGCGGGCTTCGGACCCATCAACAAGAACATATACCACCTTCCCGAGGAGGAAAAGAAAAAGATAAAGTCGGTGCCCGGCTCCCTTGACGAGGCGCTTGCCGCCCTTGAGAAAGACCACGATTACCTCACGAAGGGTGGCGTGTTCAGCGAGGAGTTTATCAACGCCTGGATTGAGTATAAGCGCACTACAGAGATAGACCCTGTGAGGATCAGGACCCACCCGTACGAGCTATACCTGTATTACGACGCTTAAGCCCTTTTTTATATCCTTGCTTGCGCTCATTATTGACATAAAATTTATAAGTGAATGGGCCGGATTGTAGCAAGGAGATATAAAATGGTGCTAGACAGCCTCGGGGCCTCGCTGAAGAGCGCGCTACAGAAGCTGGCCAACGCCGGCAAGGTCGATAAGGAAGTCATCGATGAGGTAGTGAAGGATATCCAGAGGGCCATGATCCAGGCCGACGTGAACGTGAAGCTGGTCATGAGGCTCTCCGGCCGCATCAGGGAGCGGGCGCTTACGGAAGCGCCCCCGCCTGGCATGGATTCCCGCGAGCACGTCCTGAGGATCGTTTACGCCGAGCTTGTGAATATCATTGGTAAGGCTACGCCTGTTGCGCTTGAGCCTCAGACAATCATGATGGTGGGACTGCAGGGCTCGGGCAAGACTACCACGACAGCGAAGCTGGCGCGCTACTTTGCCCGGAAGGGCCTCAAGCCAGCCGTGATTTGCGCCGATACCTACAGGCCAGGGGCTTATGACCAGCTTAGCCAGCTTTGCGCGAAGCTGGGCGTGACTTTTTATGGGGAGCGCGACAATAAGGACGCCGTGGCCATCGTCCGCAATGGGCTGAGGGAGACGGCGAAGTATGACGTTCGTATCGTCGATACGGCGGGCCGCCACGCCCTTGAGACTGGCCTCATCAAGGAAATGAAGGACATCGCGGCCCTGGCCAATTTTACCCACCGGTTCCTGGTGCTGGACGCTGCCATAGGCCAGCAGGCCAGCGAGCAGGCGAAGGCCTTTAACGATGCCGTGGGCATCACGGGCGTAATCATTACAAAGCTGGACGGCACCGCGAAGGGGGGAGGCGCCCTCTCCGCAGTCTCAGATACCAACACGTCGATAGCGTTCATAGGGGTGGGCGAGACTCCTGAAGGCCTGGAGCGTTTCGATCCCGACGGGTTCATCAGCAGGCTCCTCGGGATGGGCGACCTTAAGGCGCTCGTGGAGAAGGCCAACGAGGTGCTCTCCCAGAAGGACGTTAACGTCGAGAAGATGATGTCCGGCCGCTTCACTTTGAATGACATGTATGCCCAGCTCGAGGCCATCAATAAGATGGGGCCGCTTAAGCAGATAATGTCGATGCTTCCGCTGGGAGGCCTTGGGGCTAATATAACCGATGACGTGTATAAGATGACGCAGGATAAGCTTTTGAGCTATCGGATTATCATGGACTCGATGACTGAGGCGGAGAAGGAGGACCCGAAGCTTATCGGGAGCAGCCGTATCATGCGTATAGCGAGAGGCTCGGGGAGGTCGCCAGAAGACGTCCGGGAGCTCTTGAAGTACCATAAGATGATGCAGAAGGCCATGAAGGGCATGAAGGGCGGCCCGGGGAGGGCTAACCTTAAGAAGCTCATGAAGCAGATGAACATTAAGTAAGGAATTTTATGCGCTCTTTCGTGGTCGTTGCTCATAAGGCCGTCACTACGCCTTTTTCCTTGAATGACCTTCCTGGCGGCGCTGGCCGTATGGATATCGTTGCCAGGTGCGTTAACGCTTCGCTTTTCCTTTCTCATGGCATGCGTCGTGACGTCGATTTTTATGCGATTTTACTAGGTGAGCCGAACCCTCCCGTCACGATACGCTTTAATGGAGAGAGGGTGCGCTACCTGAGCCCTGATGAGCGGAGTGCCGCCTCCCTGATCAAGAAGGCGCTGGAGAGAGGCGCCCCTTCGAGTGGTGAGGATGAATCTACGCCTGGAGTCTATATCTCGAAGCGCTCTTTTGAGGATGTCATCAACGGCCTTGATGACGTTATTTACCTGCACGAGGATGGCGAGGACTTCCGGAATATTGAGCTTAAAGGCGATGAGGCCTTTGTGCTCAGCGACCACCAGAACCTTACGCCCGAGGAGGAGTCCGTCTTAGAAAAGAAGGGCGCCAGAAAGGCCAGCCTTGGAAAACGGCTATACCACGCCGATCATTGTATCGTCATAGTAAACCACGAGCTGGACATGCGCGAAAAATTAAAATGATCGCTTCTAAACGCCCTGCGCTTGAACGATCACGTTACGGGACCGCGGGCGGCTATCGAAATCGACCAGGACTATTTGCTGCCAGGTGCCAAGCATGAGACGGCCATTCTCAAAGGGGACGACAAGGCTCGGCCCGACCGTCGAGGCACGAACATGGGCATACCCATTACCATCGCCCCATGTGGCATCGTGGTCATAGCGGATTCCACGCGGGGCAAGCTTCTCCATCGCCCTGGGGAAGTCCTTGAGAAGGCCTGGCTCATACTCAATGGTGGTCACCGAAGCCGTGCTGCCCGGAACGAAGACGACGACGATGCCGCTCGACAGGCCGGAGGATGAAAGCGCATCCTGGACGCTCGATGTGATGTCAATCATGTCGTCATTACCCCTGGTTTGGAAGGACAGCGTTTTCGTTATGACCGCCATATTCACACCTTATATTAGTTCAACCTTTACGTTGCCGCTTTCATCGGCCTCCAGGAGCGCGGCGTTTCCAGCGGACGCCACGCCAGGGTTGACCACGATGGTCTCACCCATCCTCGAAACCCCCCTGTCCTCATGTATATGGCCGCACACTATGGCCTTAAACCTCGAGCCCATCTGGGCTATGGCCTCGCTGCCCACGTGGGCGCCGCTGGGTATCCTGTCCCGGCATCCCTTCGGAGGGGCATGCGAGATGAGTATTGCCGGCCCCTTCACGTCATTGAGCAGCCGCTCCAGCGCGCTCTTAATCTCGGCTTCCTGCAGCTCGAAAGGCGTGCCAAATGGCGTCGGGTTCGAGCCGCCAACCCCGATAAAAGTGACGCCACCGAGCCTTATCTTGTTCTCGTGCAGGTTGGCGTCCTCCCTGCGCAGCAGGTCCACGATATCCCTGGGGTCGCAATTCCCGGGAACGGCCAGTATTGGCCTGGGAAGCATGTCAATAAGCTCTTTTGCCTTCTCGGAGGGCCCGAACTCGGTCAGGTCGCCGGCGAGCAAAGTCCCATCGACGGCGCCCGCTTTACCCAGTATTTCCGGGACCAGGTCATATACGCTGTGAAAATCCGTGACAGCTAAAAATCTCATGATGCAAAATCGACCTTATACCTAAAAAAATTAACGTTCGGGCTCGAATTCAAGCTCGCCGGTAAAGACTGTTTCGGCGTCTCCTTCCATATACGCGATATCGTTCTCGAAGCTGACCAGGAGCTCCCCGCCCGCAGTCTTAACGATGGTTGAGTCACGGATCATGCCCAGGTGCCTTGCCACCGCTGCGGCCGCCACCGAGCCGGTGCCACAGCTAAGCGTCTCGCCCTCCACGCCCCGCTCATATGTCCTCACCCTCAACCCCCCCGCCTCCCTCTGGACGAAGTTCACGTTGGCGCCCTTCGGGAATATCTTATCGAACCTAATCTGGGGAGCCGCATCCATTAAATAAGGGTCCTCAAGCGAGTCCACGAAAATGACGGCGTGCGGCACGCCCGTGTTAACCGCCGAAACCTCGTAGCCGTGGAGCGGAACGTTGATGAACTCGCCGCGTCCCTGCGCAGGGATTTTCACGCGGTCAAAGAGGGGCTTACCCATGCAGACCTTGACGTGCGTCTTGCCCTCTGACACGCTGGTGGCCAGCTCGAGAACGCCGGCCATGGTCTCCACCCTCGTGTGGCCGGGCACTATGTAGCGCTGGTCGAGGGCGTACTTGGCAAAGCAGCGGATGCCGTTGCCGCACATCTCAGCCTCAGAGCCGTCCTCGTTGAAGATGCGCATCCTTAATGGAGCCCTGCCCGACTTGCTTAAGAAGATGACTCCATCTCCGCCAATGCCGAAGCGCCTGTGGCAATATTTCCTGGCGAAGGCGGCCTTCTTATCGTCGGGCACCACCGTGCCCTCGTATTCGTCTATTAAAATGAAATCGTTGCCGTTGCCCTGCAGCTTGGTGAACTTCAGGCTCATAACAATCTACCCGGTATAAGCTGATTATGCAATAGGTCATCATAAGTCTCACGCTTGCGGATGAGCTCTGCATGGCCATGGTGTACGAGCACCTCTGCACAGCGGGGCCTGCCCACGTACTGGGAACTCATGCAGTACCCGTATGCGCCAGCGTCCAGCAGGGCTATCACGTCGCCCTTACGGACGGCAGGGAGCCTCCTGTCCCTTGCCAGTATGTCTCCGCTCTCACAGACTGGCCCTGCGACGGTATACGTCCCCATGTTCTCCTCGCCCGCCCGGTTCGCGACGACCACCTCGTGGTAAGCGTCGTACATGGCGGGCCGGATAAGGGTGTTGAAGCCCGCATCCACTCCTATAAAGTTAGCGTAGGCCTTCTTAACCGTGTTGACGCGAGTGAGCAAGACAGTGGTATCGGCCACGATGTACCGGCCAGGCTCGAGGTGAAGCTCGGGCGAGATGCCGAGCTGTGCGCAGCGGTCCTTGAACGCCGGAATGATGGCGTCTGCCCAGTCCCTGGGCGTCGGCGCCCTGACGCCCTTCTGGTATGGAATGCCGAAGCCGCCCCCGATGTCCACGAACTCAAGGTTGATAAAGTCGCATATCTGGCCCACGAGGTCCATCATTCTATTCACAGCCTCAACATACGGGTCGACCTCGAGTATCTGGGAGCCTATGTGACAGTGGATGCCCACTGGCTTTACCCCGGGAAGGCCCTTCGCCTTCTTATAAATATCAACGATCTCCTGCCGTGGTATGCCGAACTTCGACGTCTTGAGGCCCGTGGCAAGCTTGGGGTGGGCGTTCGCGGAGATGTCAGGGTTGACCCTGAAGGCCACCCTGACCTCTTTCCCCAGGCCGTCCGCAATCCTTGATAAAGCCATCAGCTCATCATGCGAGTCTATGGATATCATGACGCCAGAGTTGACCGCGAACTCGAGCTCTTCATCGCTTTTTGAGTTGCCCGTGAATAGAATCTTTTGCGGTGGTATGCCGGCAAGGCGGGCGAGGTATACCTCCCCGCCGGAGAATGCGTCCGCGCCGGCGCCTTCCTGCGCCAGTATCCTCTGCACGACGATGCTATTGTTAGACTTGGCGGCGAAAAAGATATGCGCGCCCTTAAAGGCCTCTGCAAACCGGCGATAGTTATCTCTTAGCCGGTCCTCGCTGGTCACGTACAGCGGCGTGCCGTATTCATCGGCCAGCTTCACGGTATCCACGCCGCATATAAAGAGATGGTCATCCCTGACCTCAAGGTGGCCCGGTATCTCGAAGTCCCTCATAGCTTCTTCATCCTCTCGACGGCCTCTCTTATGCGCTCTACCGGCCTCGTCAGCGAGAAGCGCACGTAGCCCTCGCCATATTTCCCGAAGCCAACGCCTGGCGTGGCCACGATGCCCGCCTTATCCAGCAAGTACTTCGCATACTCGATGGAGGAGCGTTTTCCGGGAACGGGCGCCCAGACGTAGAACGTTGCCTTTGGCTTTTCAACCTCGATTCCCAGCGCCTTCAGGCCGACCAGAAGGGCATCCCGTCTCTCCTGGTATATCCTGCTCATCTTCTGCTTGAAGGCCTCAGAGTTTTTCAGCGCCTCTATGGCTGCGAGCTGTACCGCCAGGAACGCCCCGGAGTCCACGTTCATCTTGACCCTGCCCAGCCCCGCTACTATGTCCGCATTGCCTGCGGCAAACCCGATGCGCCACCCGGTCATGTTGGACGTTTTCGACAAAGAGTGAAACTCTATACAGCAATCCATGGCACCGGGCACCTCTAGAATGCTCGGCGCCCTATAGCCATCATAGGTCATCTCAGAGTACGCATTATCATGGACTATGATGATGCCATTATCATTTCCAAAATCGACCACCTCTTTAAAAAATTCCTTGCCTGCGGTGGCGGCCGTGGGATTATTGGGATAGTTTATGAACAGCATTCTTGACTTTTTTACTATGTCAGAGGGTAAGTGTAGGTCTGGCTTAAAGCCGTTTTCGGCCAGGAGGGGCAAGTCATAGGGCTTGCCATCTGCCAGGGTGGTGCCTATGCCATATACCGGGTATGCCGGGTTGGGGCAAAGAGTATAATCGCCCGGGTTTACGAAGGCCGCCGGTATGTGGGCGATGCCCTCCTTAGAGCCTATGAGCGTAATAATCTCTTTCTCCGCATCCAGCTTCACCCCGAACCTGTTTTTAAGCCATTCCGCAGCGGCATCCCTGAACACGGTGGAGCCCGAATACGAAGGATACTGGTGAGTCTCCGGGTCATGCGCCGCCTTGCAAAGGGCATCTATAACATACTCAGGCGTGGGAAGGTCGGGGTCGCCAACGCCAAGGTCTATGATGTCCACGCCTTCCTTTAGCTTTTGCTGCTTCGCCCTGTCCACCTCTGCGAATAAGTATGGGGGCAAAGAGTTGATCCTGTCAGCGTACTTAATCGTCACCTTAAACACTCCTGGATGAGTTGAGGCACTAGTAATAATGCCAAAGGTTATAAATAAATCTGCTTATCAGAAATTCGAAAGGTTTATCCTTGTTTCAAGTTATTGATGATTTTGTATGAGGCCTATTTTACAGGTTGCGCTTGACGAGGTGGAGCTTGAAAGGGCGGTGGCCATTGCAGTCGAGGCCGTAGCTGGCGGCGCCGATTACATAGAGGCGGGCACGCCGCTCATCAAGAGCGAGGGCATGAACGCGGTACGCACGCTCAGGGAGAATTTTAGGGACCACGTCATAGTTGCGGACATGAAGACCATGGATACCGGCGCCATAGAGGTGGAGATGGCCATCAAGTCTGGGGCGGGCATCGTGAGCATTTTGGGGGCCTGCGACGACTCGACAGTGGAGGATGCAGTCAGGTCGGCCAGGAAGTACGGGGGTAAGCTCATGGCTGACTTGATTAACGTGGGAGACGCCGTTTCCAGGGCTGTGAGGCTACAGGAGCTGGGGGTTGATATCATATGCGTTCACGTTGGCGTTGACCAGCAAATGGTGGGAAAGGACCCCCTGGATATCTTAAAAGAAGTGAGGAGTGCTGTGTCGATAGAGGTCGCCGTTGCAGGGGGACTGAATCCGGAGTCCGCTGCAAGTGCCGTCGCCCTCGGGGCGGGCATCGTGATCGTCGGCGGCAACATCATAAGGGCCAGGGATGTGACCGCTTCGGCCAGGCGGGTGAGGGAAAGCATCGACGCGGCGGGCAAGCAATACATCGTAAGCGAGAAGAAGGCCCGCGATGAGGAGATAAGAGAATTGTTCATGCAGGTCTCGACGCCGAACATCTCGGATGCCATGCATCGTGCGCCTGCCATGCGGGACATTAAGCCCCTCTATGAGGGCATTAAGATGGTGGGGCGTGCGGTGACCGTGCAAAACTTTCCGGGCGACTGGGCGAAGCCCGTGGAGGCCTCTGACGTCGCACAAAAGGGCGAGGTCATTGTCATCTACAATGGGAGTAATTATATTGCTCCCTGGGGCGAGCTGGCCTCGAGGGGGTGCCAGCAGAAAGGCATAGCCGGCGTGGTCATTGATGGGGCCATAAGAGACGTGGACGATATTAAAAGGATTAAATTCCCGGCCTTTGCCTCGGCGAGCGTGCCCAACGCGGGCGACCCAAAGGGCATGGGCGAGATCAACGTCGAGATAACCTGCGGGGGCTTAAAAGTGAGGCCCGGAGACTGGATAATCGGCGACGATAACGGCGTGATGGTGGTGCCCGCGGAGCGCGCCTACGAGGTGGCCCGCCGTGCGCTCGAGGTCAAAAAATCCGAGGATAGGGTTCGAGCCGAGATAGAGCGCGGCAAGACGCTGGCGCAGGTCATGGATCTCTATAAATGGGAGAAAAAGTAAGGCTTACCTTAAAGGCTCGGTTACGTTTACCCACAGGTGGCATTCCCTGTATGGGGCGGTCATGTTGCCGTCTATATAAAGCAAAAACTCCATTTTCATGTTCGTGCCGACATGGTCTGGCTTAACCTCTATCTTCTTCTCCCACGTCTGGTTGTCCCCCAGAGCTAGCCGCTCCGAGTATAGATTTGTAACGGATACGCTATCGTTGAGGCTTATCAATAAATCATAGGTCACATTCCTGTACTCGTGGTTTACCACCCCAACGATGACCGGCCTCCGGTCTCCGAGGACATACCTGGTTGGATAGTTATCCGCCTTGCCCTCAGGCCCAAGGATGTAGAACTCGGTGAACTTTTCGCCCTGCTTGGGGACCATTATCACGTAGGCGAGCGTGCAGATGGACAGCAGGATGGAAATGATTAATATAATGGTAAGAGCCCTATCAAGGGGCGTCTTGTCATCAAAAGCCTCCGACTTTATCTCCTCATAGGCTCTGGCAAAGTCTACGGTAAACCTATCCTCCTCGTCTAGCTCGTGCCTTCGCTTGTTGGCAACCAGGCAGCAGGCAATGGTAAATATGGTAAGGCACACAACGATTGGGTCGAGGCGTATTCCCCATGGCGTAAAGTTCAAGCCCAGCCCAATCAGGGGAGCCACGGCTATGCTCAACCCAAAAGACAGCGCAGCCCTCTCTATCCCATCGATATCCTTTTTGCCGGGGAAAAGGACAGCTATGAGAGAATAGCCGGGCACGAAGAGCACCATGGCAAGGCCAAGCGCAGCCCTCACGATGGTCTCATTTAATACAGGTATGTAGATAAACGCAAGCGTGATGATGACGAAGCCTATGACGAGCTTCAGGTCTAAAGCCATATCAACTATGAAGTCGCCCGGGGAAATGTCGATCTCGCCCATATCCTCTTTTCTGCTGAAAGCCAATGTAACCCCTCAAAACAGCCTAAAAGTCACCATAAGTGCCTTTCCAGTATCCTCCACCTTTTCAATCCTCACTTTTCTGCCGGTGCCGGATACGAGCATACACGCTATGGAGCTACAGATAGGACAGCCCATGCGGGTACATATCGCCGGGTCGGCTTTCCTTATTGAGTTGCATAGGCCAGCATTTGCCATATTGCGCATTAATACGGTCACCCTGTCCCCCTCATTAGAGACGCTTAAAGAGGCAAGCTCCATGCCATTCTCAAGGACGTCCTTTATCTCGCCCTCAAGACCCTCCCCGGTAAATACAGCCCCCATCTCGACCGCATTCCTGAAAAGCCCATAGCCTGGAGGCAGCAGGGATATGCCTTTCACGCTGCCCCGTGTATAAAAGACATCAACACCAGGGCTTATCCCGGAGACGTCCTCATCGCTCAGGCTAGAGGCCGGTATAAAGACTTTTATAGCTCCATCATTCCCAACCGGGGCGTAGATGCCTGGCTGGACAACCAAAAGCGAGGATAGCATGCTATTGAGAGAGAGAAGGTTGGATACCATCATAGAGTCACAAATGTCATCTCTAATATATGTATATGGGGAAAAGAAAAAGAGCATAATTGATAACAAAATTATGCTTATAGCGGATAAAGCCATAAGCATGGACATGGTCGAGCCATCATTCGTAGCCCACCACATTATCAAAAGGACAGCACCGAACAAGGCAAAAGCCATGGCTATCGAGGACATGCCGCCAGAGCGCATGAAGCCCTTAATCCTATTTTGCACGCTATCGGCCAACATGCCACCTCGGCCTTACAGGTATCCTGCCTTCATACAATACGCTTTCTGGCGTATCAGGGTTAAGAAGCAATGATGCCTTTATAGATTGCGCCCTCAGCTTCCTCAGCGCCGATTCAAGCAATGCCTTGCGTTCCACATCCAGGCCTCCGCTCGAGTCAAACAGGATAACAGATACGAAGTGCCCATGATACCTCGCGAGCCGTATGCCATTCATGAGGCTGAGAAGGCCCATCGAGAGGCCTGTCAAAATGATGAGATGGCAAGGCTCCTTCGATGCCCGGATGGCGGCCTGGATAGCCTGCATGAAGCCATCATAATTGCAATTGGCCGAGTAATTCCTTAGCGTCTCCTCCAGTATAGGCTTCAAGGTGCCATCTCCCATCTCTGATTCCAGGATTCGGCCAACTTCATAAAGCTCACTTGCAGAAACATACGTGGAAGAGCCCTGAGCCATACCTTCATCTATCATGCTAAGCCTCGACAGCGCATCCGATATGGACCTAAAATGCCCCCTGCCGCTCCCTTGCTTGAGGTGGTACTCGACTTTCGACCTGGAAAAGCATGCCAGACCAGCCCTTTCACCATCAGCCAGATGCAGGTTAATCAACGAGGAAGCTATAGCGAGTGGAAGCGCCACCCCGGCCTTGGTCGTCTGAGGCTGGCCGCCCAGGTCAACCAAAAAATATGATGGTAATATGCGTTCTGACTCGTACTCCCTTACGACGAGTCTTTGGGAACGCGAAGAAAGCGCCCAGTCAATGTTTTTGATATCATCCCCGGTCGCGTGCTCCCTTACGCGGGAAAAATCGCTGCCCCCACGACTTTCGGCGACACTATAGAACGTCCTCGAATAAATTTTATTGTGGCATATCCTATGCTGGAGAGAGGACATGCCTATCGGTATACGCACCTTAAGTAGCCTTTTCTCGCCGGCATCCGCCTCCCCCTTAAAAAATAATGAAGAGACGCATGCCTTAACCTGGCCAACAGAATGATCGCCTGGCGTCTCAGGGATTACATCCATGCTCACAGTTCGTCCCTCCCCCCTTCTCATCTCAATGCGTCCCAGAACCGTCTCTAGCGTGTCAGGGCCGCTAATGAACGGCTTCAGGCTTAATCTAAGGCCCGGAGCTCCCGCATATTCTGCTTTAAGAGCACAGGCGACGCTGCCGCCAGGAGGCACCTCAGAGCGAGATAGCCATGTGGATACGGAAAGGCCGTCATTTAGTGAGGCCAGAGCCCGCCTAAGCCTGTAAAAGTCCCATGCAATAAAGGCCATCATAGCGCCGGACACAGCATAAAATATAAGGCTACCTGTGATGAACGCAAGCGTCAGCAACACAAGAGCCGACACAAGCACGGCAAGGGCATTATCATTCAGTTCCATAGTCGATCAATACGGCACTTTAACTGTTGAGAGGAGGTCTTCAACTATATCCTGGGGCCGGACGCCTTCCTGCTCGTATTCTGGCTTAAGGATGAGCCTGTGATTAAATACCTTTGGCGCCAATTGCTTTATGTCATCGGGCGTGACGTATCCGCGGCCATTCAACGCTGCTACCGCCTTAGAGGCCTTAAGGAGGGAGATGGAAGCCCTGGGGCTGCCCCCCAGCAGCAATTTTTCGTGTTTCCTCGACGCCAGGACGAGGTCCTTAATATACTCCATTACCTTGACGTCTACGTAAACGCTTTTTACCATATCTATCATGGCTTTAACTTTTTCCTTATCGAGCGCTTTCTCAACGATGTCTGCCGATTCCAAGTTTTTTATCTTTAGTATGGTGAGCTCTTCGTCTTCCCTCGGATACTCCAGATTAATTTTAAACATGAAACGGTCAACCTGCGCTTCAGGAAGGGTGAAAGTGCCCGTTATGTCTATCGGGTTCTGGGTCGCTATGACCATGAAAGGCTCCTGCAGCGGGTATGAGACGCCATCTATTGAGACCTGCTTTTCTTCCATCGCCTCCAGTAGAGCTGACTGGATCTTAGGCGAGGCCCTGTTGATCTCGTCCACCAGTAGTATATTGGTAAAAATCGGTCCCCTGCGCACTCGAAATTCTCCACTTTTTTGGTCAAAAATGGACGAGCCTGTTATATCTGATGGCAGAATATCGGGCACGAATTGTATGCGCTTAAAGTCAAGCCCCATGGCAGTCGCAAAGGCCTTTGCGACTGTAGTCTTGGCCACGCCAGGAACTCCTTCAAGCAGGATATTGCCCTCAGCCAGGAGCGCCGTGAAAATATCCATTATCAATGATTCCTTGCCTATTATTGCCCGCCTCATCTGGCCCATGACAGAGCTTACCATCAAATTAAAGCCCGTAAAATCCATACTCGTCTTTTCATTTATTTCGATAGCCATGTTTATCCCCATAAAGCCCGTTCTTCGGTCCATTGATACTTTTATTATTGGCTAAACGCTTTATCATCCTACCTATCCGTTCCTTAAACGCCACGGCGAGCGTAAATGCAATGGTAATCGCCATAGCCACAAGCTGAGCTGCAAGGTCATACCTGAGCATATAATAGATGCTGCCGAGCGGCGTCATGCCATGGCCATGCGAGACGTCTACCCATACGCTACCAGCGAGAAGCTGTTTTAGCAATGCCCGGTTATCGCCTTTACCAAGCATGCTATTTATAAATATATCAGCATCGCTAAATACTAGTAGCTTGCCATTGCCGTAGTCACAGCTAGCAGCCACAGGATAAACGCCTGTCCGCTCGCCGTCATCGAGCATAGAATCATGGTTGAGGTCTAGCCAAGCATAGCGAGACGTGGAAGCGATAACCCGGGCATCACCTGTGACGTTGAGCGCGGCAGGGTGGTTCAACACAAGTGAGCTGACATTTCTCGTAAAAGGCGTCTCCGAAACGTCAGATATGATCGGAAAAGTCATGTTAACATAGTAATTTTCATGCTGGCAAAGAGGGACAGAATTTATGGATATGGGGGAAGATATCGCATGAAGCATGCTATTAGAGGCCCCAAAATCGTCCATGACCACAACCGTCCCTCCTCGGCTGAGAAACGATGAGACCTCCAATGATTCATCATAATTATAATTATTGGCGGGCCCTATGATGAGCAGGGTATCGACGCCGCCCTTATCGGATAGGCTGGAAAGACTATAGAGCGGCCTCGCGCCAACTTCGCTTGATAGGGCATAAAGCCCATTCCATGAGGGATTGGTCATGGCGAAGTCAGCTTCCGAGAAGAAGAACCTGGCCGACAGGACGGCTATCGCTATAAGGCAAACGATGGAGACGAGAGCCGTGGCCTTTTTCATCTAGCCTCATCACCTCGTGGCATATCATGTATCTCTTTTATGTATTGTATCGTCGCGTCAATCTCTATGCCCGTCAAAGGCACGTTTGCATATATGGCCTTCTCGTAGAGGCTGACGACGCCCTTTAATTGCTCCGAGGCTGAAGGCAGCCTTTCGACCGCGTAACGATAAAGCTCATTATGAGTCGTCGAGCCATCGAGCTTAATGCCATGGCTTGATAAGACCTCTCGCAGGAGGACATAGGCCTGTGTCATCGCCCGCCTCTGATCAGAATAGCTAAGGCTATGGATTCTTGCCACCTCATCTTCAATGCTAATAGAGGATTTAGCCGGCATTGTGGGGACGGACACCTCGACGGGCGCGGGCGGAGTTTCGGCTGCCTTTTGGGGCTTAGGCGCCACATATCTCATGTATCCAAAGACCGCGGCTACCGCTATTAATGGCAATATAACCATTACTCCGGCTACAATCGGCGCATCATATGGCAGCATGAGCACGCTGGCCGCGTAGAGCACTTTCGAAGAATCAGGGTCCATAACCTGGACCGAGGATAGGCCCGCAGCCTCTTCGCCCGTCACATTGCATGAGATGTTAAAACCTCCATTCGATCCGGTCACAACCGCCAGGCATGGCCCATCGAATATGCTTACAGCTAGCGCCTTGCCAGCTATCGGCATGCCATCATCCGTCAGCAGCGTTCCGTTAAGGCGTATGGCATCGCCGCGGAACGCTAACATGGGGACACCATCCATCGATAAGCGTGGCTCGCCGGCGTGAAAAATCGTCGATAGAGGCGTGCTATTCGTGGCGGCGATAGCCCTGCCCTGCCCGGGGTTAAAGGCCGCATAAAGCGTATGCGTGCCTGGCGACACATCACATGGGACAGGTAGCATCCCGCTAAAGCTTCCATCATCGCTGGTCGTATAATTACTTAAAAAGTCCTCATCAGCGTAGAGCGAGACGACCGCATCCGCCACAGGAACGCCTTTACTGGCCATGAGAGAACCAGATATACGGCATGTGCCCCCAATCATGATATAGCCTGGAGCGTCAAGGGATAAAAGCGCCGGCGTCGTGAGAACGCTTAGCTCCTCAGACGAGGCCGACGCATTCAACAGGATGTCATTCCCTTTTCTAATATAGCTTGCATTAACGGGATGCGAGCCCGACGCCGTATACGGTCCTACCTTCATGGTATGAGCATACGTGCCATTCCTGTCAGTTATAGCAGAGCCGGAAAAATCGCTGAATGACAATATGATCCGCCTGCCAGGCACTGGCTGGCCTTTAGCCGTCAACGTGCCGGTCACGTTTACGCGCTCCCCGAACGAGACGGCTTCCTTATCGATCTTGATGGTCAACGCTGGACCGGCGCCCTCAACCTCTAGCTCTACATAGTTACTGACCACCAGCGACCCTGAAGATAGCGCGCACTCCGAATGCGCAAATATCCGGTCACATGATACGTTAACTGGCACAACGTATACGATAGGCCCCTCGCCAGCATCGCCAGTGACACACTCTCCGGCAAGCCTGCCATCTACATATAGCTTGACGCCCTCGCCGGGCATCGGCGTCCCATTCTCATCTCTCAAAACAACCCTGAAAGTGACCTCATCGCCGACCGAAGCCCGCAAGCGATCCGAGTATAAAGAAAGGGCAGGGCCATGCCCGATGCTCACGTTCTGGTATGAGGCGTTGACCATGTACATGTACCTATCAAGGCCGCTCAACGAGGCATCAAGGCCTCCCGTGTAGATGCCCTGGCCGGCCAGTATGCTATCCACTATCGAGGCGTTACGCCTAAGCTGCTCATAGGATGATGATAAGCTGGCATAGCTTTCCCGCGCTTTTGCCGCATACAGGCTGGCGCTGGCCGTATCCCCGGCTGATAATGACTCGCTATACCCGACGATGCTAATATTATAAGCCTCGCCTTTCTCTATTATCGCCCTTACCGCGTCATGAGTCAAATTCATCTCTTCCGAAATGGCCGCATAATCGGCCGTGGACAGGTTTAGCTGCCATAAAAGCTCGCCAAATTCATCGAATGATGCAGAGAACCTGGAGTACGCAGCCTTAGCCTCAGAATAATTGCCTTCATTAAGGGCTGCCGATATGTCGTTGATGCGCGCCATCATGCCCTCCAGGATGGACTCGACCTGCGACTCCGCTTTCTGGCCGCGACTGGGCAGCAGGGCATCCGGATTCTCATGAATGGCCTGGCCGCATGCCTGAGGGCATAACAACAATAACGCGAATATCGCTGAACAAATTACTTTTATCGTACATAGATTAAAGCCACTCATAGCTATCTCTCATCATATCACCATCGAAATATTAAGTACGTCGAGCACCTTTTTCATGACTATCAAGAAAAAAATGATAACGCCGATCATTATCACGATGTTTACCCTGGAGCGCCAGGCCGGCCTTACCGTAAAAGGGCCGGACAGCTCCACTATTATTAAAAAGCCTATGAGGCATAGCACGAAGAAGTATTCATAGCTTGTGCTATTGAAAAGGGCCAGTAGCGTTAGCATGGCCATTACCCAGCCTCCGAATATGTATACTAATTTTTGGCTCTTCGTTAGCATGCATAAAAAAAGTATACACTAAAAGTATTTAGGCTTATGGCATTCATCACACATAAGTAAATATATTAATTTAATAAAAATATAATCTATAAGATTTATGGCAAATGATGGCGCATATGAATAGAGCATCCCAAGAACGTTTAATACACTTTTAAAAAAGAAAGGAGAGTTCGGCCTTAATTTTAGCCGAACAGCGCAGAGAGGCCCTCCATACCGGTGGCCTCTTCCTCTTCCTTCTTCTTCTCCTCTTCCTTGGGCTTGGCCTCAGCCGCCGCGGGTGCGCCCGCTGCCGGGGCTGCCGCCGGGGCCGCAGCCGGAGCCGCGGCAAACGCCGCCTTGCTTATGGCCTCGTCGATGTTGATGCCCTCGAGGGCAGCGACCAGCGCCTTCACGCGGGCCTCATTCACCTCGACGCCGGCCGCCTTAAGGACGGAGCTGACGCCGTTCTCATCCACAGGCTTTCCAGCCTTGTGTAACAGTAAAGCTGCGTATACGTATTCCATTTAAAACACCTCATGTTATCCTACTTTTGACTTTAATTCCTCATCTAGCGCATCGGCGTTCTTCGCCTTCGCCTGCTTTGCCACGGAGAGCATCTCTGCCTCCGCCTTTGAGAGGATCATGTCCATCACGTCTTTCTCGAAGATGGGCGCGTTAACGGCCAGCGCCTTGGACTCCATGACCGCCTTCTGGATGAGCGGCACGATGGTGTCCTTCGTTGCGATGCCCGCCTCCATGCTCAGGTTGAACGCATGGCCCGCGGCCTTTGTGAACATGTCCCTCAACCGGTCCTCATCAATCGATAGGTCAGATGGCACGTAAAGGGTGTGGCCCTCGACGACAGCCTTCAGGTTCAGGCCTATCTCCATGGGGAAGATCTCGAGCCTTCCGAGAAGCTCCGCCAGCTTTGGCGAGAACTTCTCTCCCTTCCTGATGACGACCTTATTTTCCTTGATGACGACCTTGCCGCCCTCGATGCCCGCGGGTATTCCCGCCTGCTGCATCTCGCCCACTATAGGGCCAGGCTTGAACGAGGTCGGGCCCTTGGTCACTGACACATCGGCAGTGGCGATGTCTCCGCCCTTCGCCGGGGCCTTCGTCTTGGTCGCCTCGAGAAGCTTGTACAGCTTGAAGGGATTAGCATTCGTATAGACCAGCACAATCTGGCCATCCACATACCTGGATAGCTCGCGGGCCTTCTCCTCCGCCGGCAGCGATTCCAGGGCTATCGTAGTCAGGGTATTCCTGACCATCTTCATCTTCACAGTGCCCCTCAGCTTTTGCCTCATCTTCTGCAAGGCATCGGCCGGGACTCCCCTGACGTCTACAATCCCCGTGACCTTGTGGGAGTGGACGTTATCCACTATCTCCTTGATGGCGTCCTTCTTCCACTGGGGGATATGCGTGCTGTGGTGTACCCGTTTAGCTTCGAGCATCACATCACCTTCACTGCCGGCCCCATAGTCGTCTTAACGTAGACGGAGCCGATGTTTTGCCTGCCCTTCTCCAGCTTGCCCTCTATGCGGGCCAGGATTGCGTCGATGTTCTCTGCGATCTGCTCGGGCGGCATGGTTTCCACCCCGATGGTCGCATGGAAAGTCCTCCTGTCCTTAGAGCGCACCTTTATGGCCTTCTTGAGCCTGGTGACCATCGCGGTCACGTCTGCCTGCGGCGGCAGCGGCGTCGGCATCTTGCCGCGCGGGCCAAGCACCTGGCCAAGCTTTTTACCAATTAAAGGCATATAAGCGGTTTCGGCTATGAAGAAGTTGACCTCTTTGGCGAGCTTCTTGGCCCGCACCTTGTCCGCGCCGAGCTTATCTATCTCCTCGGGCGGGAAGACATAGTCTGCGCCGGCCTTTTCTGCGTTGATGGCCACGTCGCCCTTGGCGAACACGGCTATCTTCACCGGCTTGCCCAGGCCATTCGGCAGGATGATCTCTTCGTCCACCCTGTTTTTGGGCTGGCTCAGGTCTATGTTCTTAAGGTTTATGGCAAGGTCAACGCTTTCGACGAAGTTCCGCTTCGGCTTTTCGGCCAACGCCTTTTTGACCGCTTCAACCGTTTCTTTTCTTGCCATTCAATCATTCCTCCGTAGTCCCCGACCAATCACGGTCTCCTACGACGGATAAAATAGTTAGAGAGTCCCCGCTAGTTTATCGTCGTATTTTCCCGCATTGATGTCTGCGTATATCTCTTTGGCTTTCTTGCCCTCTATTGTGACGCCCAATGATACGCATGTGCCTATGACTTCCTTCGCCGCGTTTTTCATGGTGTACGAGAGGAAGGCATTGCCTTTGCGCTTGACGATTTTTACAACCTGGTCCATTGTCAGGTTGCCCACGAAGTTCGCGTTGGGCGTGCCGGAGCCCTTTTCGGCCCCTATCTCGGCGAGGATTAACGCAGATGTCGGTGGCGTGCCAACTTCAACCGTGAAGTTCTTGTTGGCGTCGACTCTGATCTTGACCGGCACGGTCATCCCATTGTACTCGGCGGTCTTCTTGTTGATCTCGTCGACCACTTTTTTTATGTTGATTCCCAGGGGACCCAGCGATGGCCCTAGCGGTGGGCCGGGGTTCGCCTTGCCTCCGGGAACCAGTACTTCAACTACATCTGCCATGGTTCGCGTTCTCCTTGTTTAGAGAATGTAGGTGTCTTTAGGGTGTTTGGGGTATATAAATGTTAAGGTCAATAAATAGTATTGCTGGCATGTGATAAAGAGCCTATTGAAAATTTTGTTTCGAATCTTTTTGTTAGCAAATCTTTTCTCTATTTATCGTATAACCTGACTTTTTTTGCCAACCGGTTTTATCCATACGACCTAATATGACTAATTGTGTTCACCATGCAAGAGCCGCTCCCGAAGGAATATGAAGTCAAAAGGTTCGATCTGCCAGACATGTCACACAGAGAAATGGACGAGCTCCTCAAAAGCCAAATATTATGCCGAATATCGTTCCATGACGAGCCTTATCCCTATACGCTACCCATGGAGTATTATTATTTCGGGGATGTCATGTACTTCCACTTCACGACGACTGGCAAGAAGATGGAGCTTCTCAATAAAAACCCGAACGTGACCGTCGAGGTAGACTGGTGTAACGATACGATGACTGACTATAAGAGCGTCATACTGAAGGGCAGGCTGGTACCCGTCGACAACCCGGACGAGCGCAACACGATAAACGTGGCGATGGCCTCGGCCGTGCACGAGAGGGCGGGCATAAAAGCGCTCCTCAGGATACCATGGGGCAAAAAGGGCATCGACTACCTATCGGCTTCAAACATACCATTAAGGCTCCTCAAGCTCGACGTAAAAGAGATGACCGGCAAAAAGGCACACTAGCAAGACAAAACTCATATAACAAATAGCCTTAGACGGAAAATTTTATTTCGTGAAACCCAATTTCCACAAAATATTATCGAAAATCGTCAAATTTTTACTAATTTTCACATTTTATCGTAATCTTTATTATCGCTTATACTATAATAGATTTAGTAAAAAGCAGCATCTTCAAAAGGAGGCGCGAGATGAGCGAGGCTAAATCCGTAAACCATGTCATAGCCGGGAAACTTGTCGGATTTACGAAGCGCTGGAACCCCTTTTCGACGGAGGTCTTCGCCCGAGTAGAGGTGGATTCCAGGGTCCTGAACGTGCCCATCGATTATCGGCAGCAGAAGTTCATCCAGATGGAGCACCCAATAAATAGCCAGGTGTCTCTCATCTATAAGGATGGCAGGTGGCAGATAATCAGCCGCACATTATCAGTAGAACAAAGTAGTATGGGAGACGGCTGCACAGCCTTCTTGTGAGACCCATTATCTGGCAAAGATGAGGGGCATCAGTCCGCCTTTCAGCGTTTACTCTTTCCGTTAAGCATCAGGTAGGCGCCCCCAAGGATTGCCAGAAATGCGACACCCGTGGCGGCCATCATGGCCAGGTCCAGCCCTTTACTTTCGGTGGTAACCTTCTCATTTGTAATATCGTGGCTTATCTTCTCTGTCGGGGACGGGATCGTGCTAGCGGAGGCCTGGCTTCCCATCGGGCTTCCCTGTGGAGTGGCAGACTCCATGTGTATTGTAGTGTCGCCTGGAGCGGGAGTGACGTTTGTCGTCGCGGCAGCGGTGGGCGTAGGCGTCGGAGTTGGCGTCGGAGTCGGGGGCGCCGGCACTCCTAGGTATACTCTCGCGACCTCTTGCCCGCTCTGCCTCACGGTATACACTGCGGCGGGCAATCCTGAGGTGCTTATGCTGGCCGTATAACGGCCGTCTGGTCCCACATGCTGTGGCCCCGATGCCGTGACGGTCATGGTCACGCTGGACGCCCCGCTCGCCGGCGTGCCATACACGCGGATGCTGTACCTGCCCGCCGGCACATTATTTATCGAATATGAGCCGGCCGTCCCCGATACGCTTCCCTCCCTGGTCACCGCAGCGCCCAGCCAGGATGGGCCCCCTGATACGTACATGGTCTGGACTGGCGATACTAAAATCCTAAAGCTGTTCGAGCCTGATGGTATGCTCACGCCATTTAGGCTGCTGCTGTAGCTGCCTCCGCTTACCCCGATAGTCGTGCTGGCCGAGACCTCTAGCGTCACGTCTGAATTTGCAGGGCCTTCCCCCTTGTAGGTGATCGTATCGCCCGGTGAGCCGGATAGTATTTGCTGTGCCTGTGAAGAGCTAGCGATTGCTGCCATAAATGCCGCCAGTATAAGAAAGGCGAGCACCAGCCTAGAAATTGACATCACTCCCATAACATTTCAATCCCTTAATATACGACAAATAACATATTAATTATATAATTATATAATGATTCCAAATTTTTTGCGAAAATATGGGCCTTATAGTAAGCTAAAAAAGAGGCAATAAAGCCAATAATTTGTATATATTATCCACAATATATTAGTGTACGCAGCCATCAATGCTTATTTGGAGGGGAATCATGGAGAGGACGATTGCGATCATCTTCCTGGCGCTTGCCGTCGTCGCCTTGCCCACCGCCTCTTTCGCCTGTGACGCGTTCATAGGGGCGGGCATCAACCTTAATAAGCAGTTTGGCGATACCATTAACTTTAACCTGGGAAAGAACATCGGCATAGGGGACACCGCCTTTGGCCTGGCCGGATTGAATCTCGGCGTCACCTGGGGCGTAAACTATGACCTTAACGCTCTCGCCGGCTATCCGTATGGCTATGGTGGCCTTGGCTCCGTAACACAGGGTGACCTTGGCTATTTTCTGGACTTGACCGTGGATGCCGCTAATGGCGCTGGCTTTAATGGCGGTTCGTGGGGCGTACCACTCTTCGAGCAGGGCGTAACCACGACTCACTACGGTCAGCGCGTGGCTGAGCAGGCCCAGATCAATGACGTACAGGTGTTGTTGCCTTACACCGCAATGCTTATGGCATAACAGGTGCCTCTTAAACGCCATTTTTACCATAGAGGCCACGAAGGTATCATGTTTTTTTTACCACAGCGGTTCACAGAGGCCACAGATGATTCTTTTTATGTTTACCATAGAGGCCACGAGGGTATCATGTTTTTTTTACCACAGAGGTTCACAGCGGCCACAGAGGATTCTTTTTATTTTTACCATAGAGGCCACGATGATATCATGTTTTTTTACCACAGATGTTCACAGAGGCCACAGAGGATTCTTTTTATTTTTACCATAGAGGCCACAAAGAATACAAGAGGTAGCCACGGAGACCATCCTTTGAAAGCGGCCCTAGTAACCGCATAGTCATTAAATTAATCATTAATTACACTATAATGCAAATAAGTATAAATAATTTAATGCGCTCAATGACATGCATGAGTCAATCAACTAAGAAGGAACCTATACCCGAGCATGTTAACAAAATCACACAATCAGTACTCAACGCAGCGTATGAAGTACACACAGCAATCGGTCCAGGCCTACTCGAAAGCATATACGAGACATGCCTGGCCTACGAATTAAGGAACAGGGGCCACCTGGTAGAAAAACAGGTCAAACTACCCGTAATTTACAAAGGCATACAAATGGACGCAGGACTAAGAATGGATCTAATAGTAGACAACTGCATAATCATCGAGATAAAAGCGGTAGATGAACTATTACCACTACACGAAGCCCAAGTATTAACGTACCTAAAACTGACAGGTTACAGAATAGGATTATTGATAAACTTTAACTCATGTCATTTAAAAGATGGAATAAAAAGGATCGCTCACTAAAATAACTAGGATCGCTCACTAAAATAACTAAAAAGAATCCTCTGTGGCCTCTGTGAGCCTCTGTGGTAAAAAACATGATACCTTTGTGGCCTCTGTGGTGACATTTAAAAGATGGAATAAAAAGGATCGCTCACTAAAATAACTAAAAAGAATCCTCTGTGGCCTCTGTGAACCTCTGTGGTAAAAAAAACATGATACCTTCGTGGCCTCTATGGTAAAAATAAAAAGAATCCTCTGTGGCCTCTGTGAACCTCTGTGGTAAAAAAAACATGATACCTTCGTGGCCTCTATGGTAAAAATAAAAAGAATCCTCTGTGGCCTCTGTGAACCTCTGTGGTAAAAAAAACATGATACCTTCGTGGCCTCTATGGTAAAAATAAAAAGAATCCTCTGTGGCCTCTGTGAACCTCTGTGGTAAAAAAAACATGATACCTTCGTGGCCTCTATGGTAAAAATAAAAAGAATCCTCTGTGGCCTCTGTGAACCTCTGTGGTAAAAAAAACATGATACCTTCGTGGCCTCTATGGTAAAAATAAAAAGAATCCTCTGTGGCCTCTGTGAACCTCTGTGGTAAAAAACATGATACCTTTGTGGCCTCTGTGGTAAAACAAACATCACCATGCGTACTTTGTGGTGAAACCTTCGCCAAATCGTTTCGGCAAAATTAACACACCATATTCAGGCTTTATGAACCACTGGATAGAATGGCCTTTGCCCGCATATAGCGCTTAAGCCGATCCATGTTAACCATGGACGGGTCCTTGTAGCGCTTCAAGTCCAGGTTGTCGTTAAGGTCTGCCAGCTTGACCTTGACAGCGATGGGATTCTCTTTAACGCGTAAGATGAAGTCTTCGTAAGGCTCGCAGGTCTTGCGTGTCAGGCAGCCGAGGGCGTCCAGGACCTCTTTCGAGAACCCTAGCTTTTCGAGCATCGGGAGGTCTACGGGCGTGTCTTCTACGACGTCGTGGAGTATGGCCACGATTTTCTCGGTTTCTGTTTCTACGGATGACATTACCCTTATTGGGTGGAGTATATAGGGTGCTCCCGCCTTGTCTTTTTGCCCTGCGTGTGCGCAGGCGGCCAATGCTATTGCCTTTTCTAATGTTGACATGTCAGGGCCTCACCTACTGTATAGCTTATCGGAGGGGTGTAAGCACTAATCTTGCATACTTCTCCGGGGTTTGGCGCGTTTTCGAGGTTGTCGAGGTCTGTAGTTTCTATATCGATCGTACATGGTCTAGCCATATTATATCTCTCCTGGCGGTTGATGTACAATAATAGAAAGTTCGTGTTTATAAAATTTGTTGTGTGGTATATTTTTATCTTGTATTTTATCCTTTTATTTGTAATCGTTAAGCCTGCCATCCCTGCCCGGGCACCGATATTTATGGCAAAAACTGGGAGCGATGGGTGCCCTGGGCAGGGATGGGTTATAGCCCCCAATTGTACAGGCGCATTATTGAGGATATGCTGGTATGCGCATGCACAATAAATAAAGGTAGCTTATAGTATATAAAATTAACTCATGACATAATTTATTGTTATATTATACGGCTATATACTGTATCTACGGAGAGACGCTGCTAAAAAGATAAAAATTAAAATAATGTATCTAGTCCGCATATTTTCTACTTCGTATAATATACGACGTATACGCCTTTAATTATTGGATATTGTGTGAGAAAGTCCGTCTCCCCTTCGTAAACTCCATACAGGTCAATAATGTCTCCCTCGATAAGTTTAGCCCCATAGTCAAATGAGATAAATTGCGGGTTATAATTATTAGTATGGGCGCTTAGCGGAGTATCGCTCATCAGGTTCGGATTAATATTTACATCATACGAGTAATGATTGCCAACTTTAACGGCACTCACCACATTTCCATGTATCATTATTAACTTGCCCTTATAGTCATCAGTATTTCTCATGAAATCTTCCCAATCGACTTTTTGTGCATTTGCTTTGATCTGTTCCACATCCCACGTGCTATACAGGTCGTAGCCGCTTAATGGCTTTGGCGTGGCCGTAGGTTTAAGCGTCTCGGTTGGTTTAATTGTGGGTGCGCTTGTGGGATAGCTCACGACAGGAACGCTATTATCATTACTACTATTATCGGATGAGCCTATTATCCCAAACGTGAAGATTGCACAGCAACTTCCTCCAATCACGATTACTAGCAGGATTATGAAGACGCCTGCTATTCCGAGGATCGCGGTTTTAAGGAATTTTCCCTTCTTTTTTTCCGGCGTGGATGCCGGCATATCGCTACTTGCTTCCATAATGTTCCTCCATCAGTCGGCATATTATGCCTAATTTTCGTGAACTGTCATTTTCATCTCCGGACAGTTCGTACAAATTGTATTAATAGATACATGATATATAAAGTTATCTTATAACTTAAAAAATTGTTACATATTTAAAATAAATGGATATTGTCTCAATTTGAAGAAAAGCCATCACATTTTTATCTCCAGTACCTTATAAGATGTGTTGTATCTGTGGTTACTAGAGGCTTATCCAGAAAAATTAATATCACATCAATGATGTGATGGACATTGAATATGCAATTAACGCTATCAAATAAAAAAATAGTCAATGCAAAGCCTTTTCTGAAATGGGCTGGAGGTAAAACGCAATTACTCGAAGAGCTTGATAAACGGTTGCCTGAAAAGCTCATTGAAGAGGGCGCTATCGAAAACTATGTTGAGCCTTTCGTCGGTGGTGGCGCCTTGTTCTTCTACCTAAAAAAGAAATATGATGTAAAAAGCGCTTACTTGTTAGATATAAACCCTGAATTGATTGTTAGCTATATAGCAATAAAAAGAAATAATAAAAAGGTAATACAAATTTTAAAAGATATGGAAAACGAGTATCTTAGAAAGACAAATGACGAAAGAAGTGAATTTTATTATCAGGTCAGAAGATCATTTAATAAAGAAGGTAAAGAGTTCGATTTTAAGCGCTATAACGCTAAATGGCCAGATAGAGCAGCTAAACTAATTTTTTTGAATAAAACTTGCTACAACGGACTTTTTAGGCAAAATAGCAAAGGCGAATTTAATGTTCCATTTGGTAGATATAATAATCCGACAATATGCGATGAAAATAATATAATTGAGGTTAGTAAAGCGCTTGAAGATACATCAATTATGTGTGCAGACTTTGAAGAATCTTCTAAATATATTAAGAAAGGGACTTTAGTATATCTTGATCCACCTTATCGCCCATTAACTGCTACATCTAGTTTCACAAATTATGCAAAAGATGGATTTACTGATGACGAACAGATACGGCTAGCCAAATTCTTTAGAAGAATGGACGAAAAAGGTGCTTATCTAATTCTTAGTAACTCGGATCCTAAAAACGAAAATCCGGAAGATCAATTTTTTGATGAGCTATATAAAGAATATCATATTGACAGGGTAATGGCTAATAGAATGATAAATTGCCAGGCTGATAAAAGAGGTTATATACAAGAATTAATAATAACTAATTACTAATGGGTGATTGTTATTATAAATAGAATGAAAAATAATAGTAATATTTCATTGGCTCCAACCAACTTTGAACCCGAGTTCACTACACTGTGGTCTTTTCCAGTACGGGGCAATTGGGCAACGCATTCGCCTGATTATAGAGGTAACTTTGCACCGCAGATAGCTAGAAATCTAATTTTAAAATATTCCAAGGAAGGCGATACCGTTTTAGATCCAATGGCCGGCGGTGGTACAACACTAATTGAAGCAAAACTACTAAATAGAAAAGGCATTGGCTTTGATATTAACCCTAAAGCAGTTGATATAACAATAAAGAACCTTAGATTCGAGTGTAATTCAAATTACGAGCCGAAAGTAAAAGTAGGCGATGTTAGAAATTTAAAGGAAATCCCTGATAGTAGTATAGACTTAATTATAACTCATCCACCATATTTAAATATAATAAAATATTCGGATGGGAAGATAGAAGGCGACCTCTCTAATATATCCAGCTTAAAAAAATTTTGTGATGAATTAGAGTTAGGAATTAAAGAATTTTATAGAGTCCTTAAAGAAGACTCATATTGTGCAATTTTAATTGGAGATACCAGGAGAGCAAAACATTATGTGCCCTTATCCTATTATGTTATGGAAAGATTTCTAGATAATGGATTTGTCCTTAAAGAAGACATAATTAAAGCTCAGCATAACTGTGAGTCAACACCTTACTGGAAATCAAAGGCTGAAAAGCTAAATATTTATTTAATCATGCATGAGCACCATTTGTTTTTAGGAAGCCGAGTGAACATGAAAATTTAAGTAGACTAAGATATAGCAGAAAAATAAATTAATATTTTATTTATAAAATTTTAACTTTCTATATACCATAGTGATTTAAGGTTTACTTGGTATTTTCTACTTTTCTTATTTTCTTTATCCGTATATTGAGACCTTGGAGGTTGATACCTAGCCACGCTCATACACATATTGTCTATTTCCTTTGGATTGTCGATAAATTGTCGAACCCATCCTTGATAAAATAGGCTTTTGGGATCATAATTGCTATTCTGTGTATAATTTAATTCTTGCTCAATTAAAAATAATTGAGATAAGGAAGCTATTATCTTAATAGAATTAAGATAATACGGGAAATGCTCACTTTCTAGAGCTTTTATCTCTTCTATCGGATCATTGCCATAAAAAATATTATCAAAGGCTAATAATAACTTATTCTTTAAATCTGGCCTAGCTCTTACCCTTAAATTTAAGTCTATTAATACTCTAAGGTGGTTTGGCTTAAAATTTCGATAGTTATGGCTTAGCCAGATTTGAAAGTTTCTAGCTAAATCATAATCATTTTTCAAGGATTTTGGCATCTTAGAAGGACGTATTAAATATAATTCTGCGCCGTCATCGTCTTCACAAATAATAGTTTTATCGTCAAATTTAAGATTTTCAATTAATTTTATAACTTCATCTTTCCTCGTATTATAACACCAAAAAAAGTAAGTAGTTTTTTAATAATATAGCTATTGGTTATACTTCAATTTGATACTCTACTATTTTGATTACTTCACTTTCAATTTAAAGATAAGATAAAAATTCAAGAATTCTCTTTATACTAAAATGATACCTATATAAATGGTCTTGATTTATTTTCAGTCAGCTATTAGTTAACTATATTTACTATTAATAAGTATTAAAGTATTGTAGCATAAGAAATATCTAAATAAATAGTGAGGTATAAAATGGCGTTTATAAAAGTGATGAAAAATAGTAAAGGAAAGGAGTACTTCTTATGCACACTTAGCGTCAATAAGTGTGTGCTTAGCGAAAAAAATTGGAAGCGCGGCGATGAAGTTGACTTAATAACAAGTTATAGGTGGGCTGAAGGCATATATGGCCGAATTAGTGTAAGGCAATCAAGGACAAAGAAAGGAGAGTTTGAAGCTTATTTCCGCGAGGCAGGACCAGGAAAAATGCCAATAACTATAATAGCAAGCGGGAGCCTTAAAGAGGTTATACGAATAACAAATGAGAGATTTGGCCTTGAAAATTCTGTAGAATCATAATATGAATTAATTAAATAAAATTAAAAGATATTATAAATATTATAGTTTACTTTTAGTTAATCATTATGATCTCCTGAATTATAAGAAAAATAATATAAACCATGTATGAGCTTGAAATAAAAATAGTAAATCTGGTAATGTCGTCTAAAATGAAAAAGCAATTTTGACTTTATGCCATTTGAAAACACTATTCAAAAATAGGTTCTAATCTGTGCTAGCGTCTAGAGACTAAATGATGCTAAGAATTTTATCGAAGAAAAATTTTAATTAAAATTCCCACTTTATATTGTTTTATGATCTTTGAAGATAAATCCTTCTCCATCATCCTTGGCGACATCACCAAACAACGCGTTGACGCCATTGTGAATGCGGCCAATCCCACTTTGTTAGGTGGCGGCGAGCAATCGGTCCAGGCCTACTCGAAAGCATATACGAGACATGCCTGGCCTACGAATTAAGGAACAGGGGCCACCTGGTAGAAAAACAGGTCAAACTACCCGTAATTTACAAAGGCATACAAATGGACGCAGGACTAAGAATGGATCTAATAGTAGACAACTGCATAATCATCGAGATAAAAGCGGTAGATGAACTATTACCACTACACGAAGCCCAAGTATTAACGTACCTAAAACTGACAGGTTACAGAATAGGATTATTGATAAACTTTAACTCATGTCATTTAAAAGATGGAATAAAAAGGATCGCTCACTAAAATAACTAAAAAGAATCCTCTGTGGCCTCTGTGAACCTCTGTGGTAAAAAACATGATACCTTTGTGGCCTCTGTGGTAAAACAAACATCACCATGCGTACTTTGTGGTGAAACCTTCGCCAAATCGTTTCGGCAAAATTAACACACCATATTCAGGCTTTATGAACCACTGGATAGAATGGCCTTTGCCCGCATATAGCGCTTAAGCCGATCCATGTTAACCATGGACGGGTCCTTGTAGCGCTTCAAGTCCAGGTTGTCGTTAAGGTCTGCCAGCTTGACCTTGACAGCGATGGGATTCTCTTTAACGCGTAAGATGAAGTCTTCGTAAGGCTCGCAGGTCTTGCGTGTCAGGCAGCCGAGGGCGTCCAGGACCTCTTTCGAGAACCCTAGCTTTTCGAGCATCGGGAGGTCTACGGGCGTGTCTTCTACGACGTCGTGGAGTATGGCCACGATTTTCTCGGTTTCTGTTTCTACGGATGACATTACCCTTATTGGGTGGAGTATATAGGGTGCTCCCGCCTTGTCTTTTTGCCCTGCGTGTGCGCAGGCGGCCAATGCTATTGCCTTTTCTAATGTTGACATGTCAGGGCCTCACCTACTGTATAGCTTATCGGAGGGGTGTAAGCACTAATCTTGCATACTTCTCCGGGGTTTGGCGCGTTTTCGAGGTTGTCGAGGTCTGTAGTTTCTATATCGATCGTACATGGTCTAGCCATATTATATCTCTCCTGGCGGTTGATGTACAATAATAGAAAGTTCGTGTTTATAAAATTTGTTGTGTGGTATATTTTTATCTTGTATTTTATCCTTTTATTTGTAATCGTTAAGCCTGCCATCCCTGCCCGGGCACCGATATTTATGGCAAAAACTGGGAGCGATGGGTGCCCTGGGCAGGGATGGGTTATAGCCCCCAATTGTACAGGCGCATTATTGAGGATATGCTGGTATGCGCATGCACAATAAATAAAGGTAGCTTATAGTATATAAAATTAACTCATGACATAATTTATTGTTATATTATACGGCTATATACTGTATCTACGGAGAGACGCTGCTAAAAAGATAAAAATTAAAATAATGTATCTAGTCCGCATATTTTCTACTTCGTATAATATACGACGTATACGCCTTTAATTATTGGATATTGTGTGAGAAAGTCCGTCTCCCCTTCGTAAACTCCATACAGGTCAATAATGTCTCCCTCGATAAGTTTAGCCCCATAGTCAAATGAGATAAATTGCGGGTTATAATTATTAGTATGGGCGCTTAGCGGAGTATCGCTCATCAGGTTCGGATTAATATTTACATCATACGAGTAATGATTGCCAACTTTAACGGCACTCACCACATTTCCATGTATCATTATTAACTTGCCCTTATAGTCATCAGTATTTCTCATGAAATCTTCCCAATCGACTTTTTGTGCATTTGCTTTGATCTGTTCCACATCCCACGTGCTATACAGGTCGTAGCCGCTTAATGGCTTTGGCGTGGCCGTAGGTTTAAGCGTCTCGGTTGGTTTAATTGTGGGTGCGCTTGTGGGATAGCTCACGACAGGAACGCTATTATCATTACTACTATTATCGGATGAGCCTATTATCCCAAACGTGAAGATTGCACAGCAACTTCCTCCAATCACGATTACTAGCAGGATTATGAAGACGCCTGCTATTCCGAGGATCGCGGTTTTAAGGAATTTTCCCTTCTTTTTTTCCGGCGTGGATGCCGGCATATCGCTACTTGCTTCCATAATGTTCCTCCATCAGTCGGCATATTATGCCTAATTTTCGTGAACTGTCATTTTCATCTCCGGACAGTTCGTACAAATTGTATTAATAGATACATGATATATAAAGTTATCTTATAACTTAAAAAATTGTTACATATTTAAAATAAATGGATATTGTCTCAATTTGAAGAAAAGCCATCACATTTTTATCTCCAGTACCTTATAAGATGTGTTGTATCTGTGGTTACTAGAGGCTTATCCAGAAAAATTAATATCACATCAATGATGTGATGGACATTGAATATGCAATTAACGCTATCAAATAAAAAAATAGTCAATGCAAAGCCTTTTCTGAAATGGGCTGGAGGTAAAACGCAATTACTCGAAGAGCTTGATAAACGGTTGCCTGAAAAGCTCATTGAAGAGGGCGCTATCGAAAACTATGTTGAGCCTTTCGTCGGTGGTGGCGCCTTGTTCTTCTACCTAAAAAAGAAATATGATGTAAAAAGCGCTTACTTGTTAGATATAAACCCTGAATTGATTGTTAGCTATATAGCAATAAAAAGAAATAATAAAAAGGTAATACAAATTTTAAAAGATATGGAAAACGAGTATCTTAGAAAGACAAATGACGAAAGAAGTGAATTTTATTATCAGGTCAGAAGATCATTTAATAAAGAAGGTAAAGAGTTCGATTTTAAGCGCTATAACGCTAAATGGCCAGATAGAGCAGCTAAACTAATTTTTTTGAATAAAACTTGCTACAACGGACTTTTTAGGCAAAATAGCAAAGGCGAATTTAATGTTCCATTTGGTAGATATAATAATCCGACAATATGCGATGAAAATAATATAATTGAGGTTAGTAAAGCGCTTGAAGATACATCAATTATGTGTGCAGACTTTGAAGAATCTTCTAAATATATTAAGAAAGGGACTTTAGTATATCTTGATCCACCTTATCGCCCATTAACTGCTACATCTAGTTTCACAAATTATGCAAAAGATGGATTTACTGATGACGAACAGATACGGCTAGCCAAATTCTTTAGAAGAATGGACGAAAAAGGTGCTTATCTAATTCTTAGTAACTCGGATCCTAAAAACGAAAATCCGGAAGATCAATTTTTTGATGAGCTATATAAAGAATATCATATTGACAGGGTAATGGCTAATAGAATGATAAATTGCCAGGCTGATAAAAGAGGTTATATACAAGAATTAATAATAACTAATTACTAATGGGTGATTGTTATTATAAATAGAATGAAAAATAATAGTAATATTTCATTGGCTCCAACCAACTTTGAACCCGAGTTCACTACACTGTGGTCTTTTCCAGTACGGGGCAATTGGGCAACGCATTCGCCTGATTATAGAGGTAACTTTGCACCGCAGATAGCTAGAAATCTAATTTTAAAATATTCCAAGGAAGGCGATACCGTTTTAGATCCAATGGCCGGCGGTGGTACAACACTAATTGAAGCAAAACTACTAAATAGAAAAGGCATTGGCTTTGATATTAACCCTAAAGCAGTTGATATAACAATAAAGAACCTTAGATTCGAGTGTAATTCAAATTACGAGCCGAAAGTAAAAGTAGGCGATGTTAGAAATTTAAAGGAAATCCCTGATAGTAGTATAGACTTAATTATAACTCATCCACCATATTTAAATATAATAAAATATTCGGATGGGAAGATAGAAGGCGACCTCTCTAATATATCCAGCTTAAAAAAATTTTGTGATGAATTAGAGTTAGGAATTAAAGAATTTTATAGAGTCCTTAAAGAAGACTCATATTGTGCAATTTTAATTGGAGATACCAGGAGAGCAAAACATTATGTGCCCTTATCCTATTATGTTATGGAAAGATTTCTAGATAATGGATTTGTCCTTAAAGAAGACATAATTAAAGCTCAGCATAACTGTGAGTCAACACCTTACTGGAAATCAAAGGCTGAAAAGCTAAATATTTATTTAATCATGCATGAGCACCTATTTGTTTTTAGGAAGCCGAGTGAACATGAAAATTTAAGTAGACTAAGATATAGCAGAAAAATAAATTAATATTTTATTTATAAAATTTTAACTTTCTATATACCATAGTGATTTAAGGTTTACTTGGTATTTTCTACTTTTCTTATTTTCTTTATCCGTATATTGAGACCTTGGAGGTTGATACCTAGCCACGCTCATACACATATTGTCTATTTCCTTTGGATTGTCGATAAATTGTCGAACCCATCCTTGATAAAATAGGCTTTTGGGATCATAATTGCTATTCTGTGTATAATTTAATTCTTGCTCAATTAAAAATAATTGAGATAAGGAAGCTATTATCTTAATAGAATTAAGATAATACGGGAAATGCTCACTTTCTAGAGCTTTTATCTCTTCTATCGGATCATTGCCATAAAAAATATTATCAAAGGCTAATAATAACTTATTCTTTAAATCTGGCCTAGCTCTTACCCTTAAATTTAAGTCTATTAATACTCTAAGGTGGTTTGGCTTAAAATTTCGATAGTTATGGCTTAGCCAGATTTGAAAGTTTCTAGCTAAATCATAATCATTTTTCAAGGATTTTGGCATCTTAGAAGGACGTATTAAATATAATTCTGCGCCGTCATCGTCTTCACAAATAATAGTTTTATCGTCAAATTTAAGATTTTCAATTAATTTTATAACTTCATCTTTCCTCGTATTATAACACCAAAAAAAGTAAGTAGTTTTTTAATAATATAGCTATTGGTTATACTTCAATTTGATACTCTACTATTTTGATTACTTCACTTTCAATTTAAAGATAAGATAAAAATTCAAGAATTCTCTTTATACTAAAATGATACCTATATAAATGGTCTTGATTTATTTTCAGTCAGCTATTAGTTAACTATATTTACTATTAATAAGTATTAAAGTATTGTAGCATAAGAAATATCTAAATAAATAGTGAGGTATAAAATGGCGTTTATAAAAGTGATGAAAAATAGTAAAGGAAAGGAGTACTTCTTATGCACACTTAGCGTCAATAAGTGTGTGCTTAGCGAAAAAAATTGGAAGCGCGGCGATGAAGTTGACTTAATAACAAGTTATAGGTGGGCTGAAGGCATATATGGCCGAATTAGTGTAAGGCAATCAAGGACAAAGAAAGGAGAGTTTGAAGCTTATTTCCGCGAGGCAGGACCAGGAAAAATGCCAATAACTATAATAGCAAGCGGGAGCCTTAAAGAGGTTATACGAATAACAAATGAGAGATTTGGCCTTGAAAATTCTGTAGAATCATAATATGAATTAATTAAATAAAATTAAAAGATATTATAAATATTATAGTTTACTTTTAGTTAATCATTATGATCTCCTGAATTATAAGAAAAATAATATAAACCATGTATGAGCTTGAAATAAAAATAGTAAATCTGGTAATGTCGTCTAAAATGAAAAAGCAATTTTGACTTTATGCCATTTGAAAACACTATTCAAAAATAGGTTCTAATCTGTGCTAGCGTCTAGAGACTAAATGATGCTAAGAATTTTATCGAAGAAAAATTTTAATTAAAATTCCCACTTTATATTGTTTTATGATCTTTGAAGATAAATCCTTCTCCATCATCCTTGGCGACATCACCAAACAACGCGTTGACGCCATTGTGAATGCGGCCAATCCCACTTTGTTAGGTGGCGGCGGCGTTGACGGCGCGATACACGCTGCAGCGGGGCCTGGCCTGCTAGAAGAATGCAGAAAGCTCAAAGGATGCCAGACGGGCCAGGCAAAGCTCACAAGAGGCTACAACCTACCGGCAAAATACGTCATCCACACAGTCGGGCCCATATGGAAGGGCGGCAAAAGCGGCGAGCAAGAGCTGCTCGCGTCATGCTATCGAGAATGCTTCAGGCTGGCAGAGCAAAACGGCATACGCTCAATAGCGTTCCCCTCCATCAGCACAGGCGCCTACGGGTACCCCGTAGAAAAGGCGGCGCCAATCGCAATCAAAGAAATCATCACAGGGCTCAAGACAACAGCCGTCAACAAGGCCATAATGGTCTGCTTCAACAATAGCACATATAACGCATACATGTCAGCATACAAAAACGGTCCCTGGCATTAAGGGAAATAGGACCAACCCTATGAATATAAGATATCAGCAACACAGATAATTCCACAATGCTGGATTAAGGACAACGGGGGCCAAGAGGCGAGAATCCCCGCCATTTCGATGGCGGGAGGAAGCTGCCTAGATGGCTTTAGCTTTATTATGTAGTACAATATGGTACCATATTGTACCATGAATGATACAATAAAGATAATCCTTTATTCGTGGATGGACAGAAAAATCCCTGACATAGTTCCAAGGAAAGTGACACTGAAGGGCTACATTGATTCGACTCCAGGAAAGATACTGGTCATAACGGGATTCCGCAGATGCGGAAAGACTACATCGCACTCGATGAGATAAAGAGGCTACTAGAAAGCAAAAGCAGGAAAAAGGTAATCTACATAAATTTCGAGGATGAGCGGATACCACGAGACGAAATCCAGGACATGCCAGACTGGAGCAGGTGGCTCAGGAGGACGTATGACAGCTATGACATGCAAATAATCGTGACAGGCTCGAGCTCTAAGGTCTCCAGCAGCGAGATCCCCACCGAGCTTAGAGGCAGGTGCCTCGAGATAAGGGTATACCCGCTTTCCTTCAAGGAGTATCTTTCTTTTAAAGGGATACAGATAGACGTAAAAGCCGCCCAGTACTCAGAAAATGAGAGGGCGAAAACCGCGAGAGCCCTGGATGACTACCTGTATTATGGAGGGATGCCGGAGGTAGTCCTCGCCCCCGAAGAAAAAAAGATCGAGATACTCCAGCAATATTATAATACTGTCGTGTCAAAGGATATTTCCGAGCGCTTCAGGGTGAGGAACGATGAGGCCCTGAGAGCCTTGCTCCGCCTGCTAATAAACTCTACTCAATACTCGATAAGCAAGATGTACAATACCATGAAAAGCATGGGGTACGTGGTTGGAAAGACCAGCCTTGCGAACTATATTGGCTATATCGAGTCTTCCTATTTCCTGATAAGCATCCCCGTCCTTTCCCCGAAAATCAAGGAGCAGATGCAGTGCCCCAGGAAGGCGTACCTGATCGATAACGGCTTTATAAGCGCATTGTCCACGAGGTTTTCCAGGAATATGGGGAGACTATACGAGAACGCCGTAGCGCTCGAGCTCCTGAGAAGGTCCGGCCACGATACAGAGACATTTTACCGGAAGGATAGGTTTGGCAAGGAGGTGGATTTCGTCGTAAGGAGAGGTGATGTGGTTAGTGAGTTGATTCAGGTGTGCTATGATGTCGAGCACCCCGATACCAGGTTGAGGGAGGTGAACGCCCTGGCACGTGCCTCTGAAGAGCTGAAATGCGATGATATGAAGGTGATTACAAGTAGCTATGAGGGGGAAGAGCAAGTGAAGGGTAAGATTATAAGGTTCGTTCCGCTATGGAAATACCTGCTTGAATGAAAAGGCTTGAAGACTAAGAAGGCGAAGACAAAGTAAGCTTGTCCAGGATGCTTTTACTTCGGTTGCTTAGAGACCTTGACTTCCAAAAACTTAGAGACCTTAAATTTAAAAAATCCTTCGTGTGCTCGTGGCTTAGTGCGCTTTGTGTGAAATGCTTCGTGTCCTTAATGGCCTTTATAGTGTCTTCTTAAACTTTGAGGTCGTGGTATTACAAAGGTTTATTTAGGGTTGGCTATATATTTTTTTATATAATGTTTTGCGTTGAGAAGTATTATCGTGAGACCCTATATCGTAATTCCATTGCCATCATGCTAAACACGGTTGCTGGCTCGTTTTTCGGGCTCCTCTTCTGGATAGTGGCGGCGCGCACGATGCCCTCCAGGGATATTGGGCTGGCGACGGCCGTGATATCGGCAAGCACGCTCATCGTGACTTTATCAAGGCTCGGGATGGACTCGGGGCTAATCAGGTTTTTGCCCACATCCAATGATAAGGATGGGTTTTATAGTTCTACTCTGATTATTACGCTTATCGCCTCAATTCTTTTAACGATCACCTTTCTTATCGGCCTGGATTGGTTCTCTCCTTCTTTGTCTTTCATAAGGGAGGGCTTATTCCCTCTTATCATAATCATTTTTATCGCTCTAATGTCTCTCAATGGTATACAATATACGACGTTCATAGCTTTGAGGAGGGGCGGGATTTCTTTCATAAATAACTTACTATTGGGGCTACGGATACCGGCATTATATTTCCTCGCTTTTTTGGGATTGCTAGGAATATTCTCAGCATTCGAAGTAGCATATCTTATAACGTTTATTTTTGGCGTTTACATGATAAGTCGCCTTGGGGTGAAGTTCAAGTTCAAGCTTAGCGTGGATTCGACAAAGGAGTCCTTTTTGTTCTCGCTTGGCAATTACACGGCCGGAATATTCTCGATGATAGCCATTACAATAATACCGATACTAATAGTGAACTTGATCGGGGCGGAGAACTGCGCCTACTTCTACGTGGCATACTCGGTCTCAAGCTTACTGTTCATGATACCGGGCGCGACCTCCACGTCATTGTTCGTCGAAGGCTCCCACGATTTTCCGCTAAAAGAAAATGTGTTGAAGTCGCTAAAATTTTGCACGATATTGCTAATGCCTTCAATAATCATAATATTTTTATTCGGGGATAAAATATTGCTGCTCTTTAGTACAGAGTTCTCGGAACAATCATTCGAATTGCTCAAGCTACTGGCAATATCAAGCCTGTTCTCGACCATAGTTTCTGTTTATACGACAATTAAAAGGATACAAAAAGAAATCGGAATAATAAATTATATAAATATTATATCAAGTGTAATGCTAATTTCAGCTGGATCTATTTTAATGTTAAAATACGGGTTGATAGGCATTGGGTATGCATGGATAATAAGTAATATGATTGTTAGCATAGGCATATTGATTTTAATGATCAAAAAAGAAAAATGGTTTGATGGATTAAAACAATGTATAAGGTCAAAGGATAACAAAAAAATTATAAGAACTAAATCTTTATAATAGTTTATATTTATTGTTGGATGGGGGTAAATGAATCCTTTGATTGGAAAGCGTGTCATTATAACCGGGGGCGCGGGATTCATAGGCTCTAGCATAACAGAAGAGCTTTGCAATGAGAATGAAGTCATCGTAATAGATGACCTGTCAACTGGCCGCATTGAAAATATACAGCATCTTATTAAGTCTGAGAAAATAAAGTTCATCAAAGATACTATAACCAATATCGCCTTACTTAAACGCATATTCAAAGATGCAGACTATGTTTTTCATCAAGCAGCCATCCCGTCAGTTCCCCGCTCCATTTCAGACCCGATCTTAAGCAATGAGGCGGGGATAACAGGAACTCTCTGTGTTCTCGTTGCAGCCCACGATTGTGGAGTGAAAAAGGTAATATATGCATCCTCATCATCGGTATATGGGGATACTCCCACCCTCCCAAAACGTGAAAATATGGCCTCAAATCCTTTATCTCCATACGCATTGACTAAACTAGCCGGCGAACAATATTGCCGCATCTTCAATGAAATTTATGGCCTAAGCACCATATCCTTACGTTATTTCAACGTATATGGCCCTCGTCAGGACCCTGGATCGGAATACGCGGCAGTAATACCAGGATTCATCGCAAAAACGATAAAAGGAGAGCCTATCACGATATATGGGGATGGCGAGCAGACAAGGGACTTTACATATATAAAAGACGTAGTTCAAGCAAACATTAGGGCAGCCGAGTCCTCAGCTACGGGTTACTATAATATTGCGGGCGGAAAGCGCACATCCATAAATGAGCTTGCAGATACAATATGCAGGATTGTAGGACGTAAAGTCGAAATAAGATATGCTCCGCCACGGCCAGGCGATATAAAGCATTCTCTTGCAGACATAACAAAGGCAAAGGAAGCGTTTGGTTATGAGCCAAAATATGATCTGTGGAAAGGGCTTGAGGAAACGGTGGGATCTTTTAAATCAACAATGGGCGATTATAATGATGAATTGTTTAGATAGTGATAAAATTGAATGAAATCCTGATTGAAAAAATAAGGAATAGAAGCGCTAAGATTTGCATAGTTGGCCTTGGATACGTTGGATTGCCGACGGCAGTATTTTTCGCGGAAAAAGGGTTTCGCGTAATTGGATGCGATATTAAGGAGTCTTTTGTTGAGCTTGTTAACTCTGGTAATAGTCCGCTAGAAGATTTAGAGCTGGGCGATAGAATTGCAAAGGCCGTGAGTTCGGGCGCATTTTTTGCGACCACTAATACAAGAGAGGCAGTGGAAAAAAACGATATAATTCTTATTATCGTTCCTACTCCGACTGGAGATGGGTTCGAACCGGACCTCTCATATATAATATCGGCAGGCGAATCCGTGGCAAAGGGGCTTCACAGGGGTCATCTCGTGATTTTAGAATCAACAGTTTATCCTGGAGTAACCGAAGAAGTTCTCAAGCCTATACTGGAAAAATCAGGATTAAAGGCAGGAGTAGACTTTGGGCTTGCATATTGCCCGGAAAGGTACAATCCTGGCGATGAAGAGCACACGATAGATAAGGTGACGCGCGTCCTGGGCTCTACCGATAAGCAATGGGCTGAGACTGCAGCGGAACTTTATCGATGCATAACCAATGTGTACCCTGTTGCTAACATAAAAACGGCAGAAATGGCGAAAATCATCGAAAATGCGCAGCGTGACCTCAACATCGCATTGATGAATGAGATAGCGCTAATCTGCGAAAGAATGGGGCTTGACGTGATGGAAGTTATAAAGGCGGCGGCGACCAAATGGAATTTCCACGTATATTATCCAGGCGCAGGAGTTGGAGGCCATTGCCTGCCAAAGGACCCATGGTATCTTGTAAAGGCTGCAGAGAAGCATGGCTACCACGCGGAAGTGATAACTGCCGGGAGGCGAATCAACGACTACATGCCGCGCCACATGTTTGAATTGCTTGTCAAGGCCATGAACCGTGCCGGGAAGCCCATAAAAGGCTCTAAGATCGTCGTGCTCGGCCTTTCATACAAGGAAAATATTGGAGATATAAGGAACTCTCCATCGGGAATTCTCATAAAAGAGGTCAAAGAAATGGGGGGAATTGTCTACTCCGTTGACCAGTATATAGACGAAAAGACTGCAGCTCACGAGTTTAAGGTTGATAAGCATTTTCAGAAGCCCGATAGCGTCTTCCTGGATGCGGACGCAATTGTGCTGATGACGGCACATAAAGAGTTTGAAAAAATGGATTTTGGATTGATAAAAAAAGAGATGCGAGTAAATCCAGTTATTGTAGATGGAAGAATGATATATCAGCCAAAAGAAGTTAAAAAGAAGGGGTTTATATATGAAGTGATTGGGGGAGGACTATAACCAATTGGCTATAGATGGTAAAAAGCATTGTATTTATTTTTTTTCAGGCGATTTGCTTAAACGAGGAATAGATTATGTGTAACACAAAGTGTATTCTATTTGGCGCTATTAACCTAAAAAAGGAAGAAATTGAAGGGAAACGCATAATTGAAATAGGGTCTTTAGACGTTAATGGGAGCTTAAGGCCATTATTAGAATCTTATAATCCTAAAGAATATATCGGCGTTGATATTGTAAAAGGCCCTGGCGTCGATAAGGTATGCAATGTCGAAAATTTGGTAGAAGAGTTTGGGGAGAATGTTTTTGATGTCGTGATTTCGACAGAGCTATTAGAGCATGTAAAAGACTGGAGAAAAGCTATTTCAAATATGAAAAAAATATGTAAAGAGGGAGGATTTATTTTAATAACCACTAGGTCGAAGGGATTCCGTTATCATGGATATCCATACGATTTTTGGAGGTTTGAAATAGGCGACATGAAGAACATATTTCAGGACTGTGAAATTTTAGCATTAGAGAGGGACACTTCGGCGCCAGGAGTATTCATTAAAGCCAAAAAGATGAATAATTTTAATGAGATAGATCTATCCAGCTATGCTTTATACTCAATAATTTTAAATAGAAAGGTAAAAGACATAGAGGAAAAGGACCTTAAAAGTTTTTATTTTAAGTTTAGCTTTAAACGTGTAGTTTTTAAGGCTTTTCAGAAAATAGCTACAACGGTTAATTAGAAATAAACATTAATAAAAAAACATTAGGAACATGGGTAGTAATGCATTCAAAAGTTGTAATCATAATCCTTAACTGGAATGGGTGGAAAGACACTGTTGAGTGCCTCGAATCACTTTATCAAATCGGTTATTCCAATTATGCTATAATTTTAGTTGATAACGGCTCCGAGGATGAATCAATAGAAAAGATAAAATTATATTGTAATGGTGAATTATCGGTAGAATCCAAATTTTTTAAATATGATTCGAGTAACAAGCCCATAAAAGTTATAGAATACAGAAGAGAAGAAGCGGAAAGTGGCGGAGGCAATGAAAAAAAGATTGCTGGCTTACCTTCAAAAAGAAAACTTATACTAATAAAGAATGAGAAGAATTATGGGTTCGCTGAAGGCAATAATATTGGGATAAGATATGCTTTGAAGGCTTTGAACCCCGATTATGTCTTGCTTTTGAACAATGACACTGTCGTTGACCCGGAATTTTTAAGCAATATGGTGAAAGTAGCGGAGCTGGACAAGACGATTGGCGTTCTCGGGCCTAAGATTTGTTATTATGATGTTAATGGTCAAAATAACGTAATTGCATGTATTGGTGGTAAAATAGATTGGAAAAAATATGCATATCATATTGGAGAGAATCTTAAAGATTCTGCGGAAAATTCGGTAGGCGTCAATGAATGTGATTGGGTTTCAGGAACGTGTCTTATGTTAAATATAAAAGAAGCGCCGATAAAATTTCTAAATAGTGAGTTTTTCTTTGGCTGTGAAGATGTGGACCTGTGCATACGCCTCAAAGAATTCAATTATAAATGTGTTACGGTTTTAAGTTCGAGAATTTGGCATAAAGCAGGCCAATCCAGGAAAAAAAGACATACAAATCATATTTTTGTGATGATAGCAGACATAAAAACGAATTATAAATTTTTAAAAACACATAGCAAAAGATATATGCTGTATTTTCCTTTACAGGTTATTCATCTGTTTTTTCACGTCATTAAAAAATATATAATAAAAATAAATAATAATATATTTAATTTTTATCGTAAACGCTCTTAACTAAATTTATCTTTAATTCACCATTATTATATATCTCTTCTATAGTTACATCAAATGATAATGATCTAAGATCATTTGAGTCATATCTCCATAATTGTTCATATTTTGTGTATAGCCGTGGATAAAACTCTTCTAGCGGAGGATATACCAATAAATATTGATTTTCTGTATAAGAACTCCCTAGCACAGGGCTTTTATCGTAACCGAAATGTGGTGGAGGAAAGACATTAATATCGTATCCTGAGCGTATGTTAACTGGATTAATATCATCACGTCCAAAATAATCTGCAAAACGATTCTGATATGCACGACCGATTGGCTCTAATATTTGATATAATTCATTTCTATGATCAAAAAAGAATCTCATTCCTGAAATATCTTCATACGTAACCTGATGATTTATCAAATTTGCGTATGGCAATGATGACAATGATTGAGATGGCGAAGAATATGCATTATATACGCCCAGTAATGATGCTATAAAGATAATGCAAATAAATATGCACGCTATTGTATAATATTTTATATCGTAATTGTTTTTTATTTTTAACAGGTAATTTGATGCATATACGCCTAGTATTAGAGTTGATGCTAATAAAGAATATTTTATTTGTCGATAAATATGGTAGCTCATCGGAGAGCCTAAAAAAAGAAAGAGCATATTAACTGTGATAAATATAAAAAATAGAGATGAAAGTAATAAATCTCTAGACAAAATATTCTTTTTTAATATCATATTTTTAAAGATAACTATACATATCATTATGCTAATTAATAGATATCCGAGTGCTACGCCATATAGCTTAAATATCTCTTTAATTACGTCGAAATAATCAATTTTAAAACCTTTTAATATTACCTGGGCTGGTGGAGCGGTAGGAAAAACGCTTGAAATAATTGAGGCATATATAATTGTTATAGTATTGCCCCATGAAAGTGCGTATGATAGCCATACAACTAATCCAATCGATAGGATTATAATTGATATAATTAATTCATTATTATGACATATGTTTAATTCTTTTTCTTTCGTTAGGAAATATTTTTTATTTAACTTAGAGATGATAAGCAAACACGCCAATGCTACAAGCAGAAATATTGTGCCTTCTGGGTGAAAAAAGGGGAATAAAATTAACAAAATTATGGATATCAATAAATATGCAAATTTTTGATTCGCATTTCTGCTTTTTATTATGGCATATAGCGTGAGAGGAATCATAAAAAAACATTCGGTAGATGGCATTATATATTCAATTGTCAGCCAATCTCCAAAAACGGGTATAATCGAAAATCCTGCAATAAATATAGATTCAATTGAATTGCATTTTAAACATTTGGAAAAAACTACCATAGATATGATATAAAAAAATATAAAAAATGGACGAAAATATAGGCTGACAAGTTCAGGGGTAAATGATAGCATGATAGATTGTATGTATATTAATATATGTGATATAGGGTATATGTCACCATGTATGATATGGCCATTTTTTGCAATCTCATTTATTAGATAAATTTGGCTATGGGTGTCGCCTGCGCCATAAAATACGTATCCTCTAAATAAAGGAATTGAAAAAAGGATCATCATCGATATAATAGCTCCTATCAATAATAATATACAATTAGCAAATTTTAAATTTTTATTAAAAAATAAAAAGGAAAAAAGAATAACTGTGGGCATACAAATTAAAACCCATAAAAATGAAGGGTATACGTCATAGATAGATATCTCATAACCACTGGTAGCTGGAGCATTTAAAATTATAAAGAGAGAGAGCGAAATGCAAATAAAACTTATGACGGTTGATAATAATGTTAAATTAATTTTGACCGATTTCATACTTCACTTCTTTTATTTATCAACTCATAATATATTTTAATATATTGATCTGTTATGCCATTCCAATTCAATTTTTTTATTGAAATATCTCTAGAATTTTTTGATAGAAATGAGTGATTTGTTTTTATATCAATTATTTTTTGGGCTATGCTGTCCTCATCTACATCATTTATGACATAGCCATTCAACCCATCCTGAACGATGACCCTGTTCGCCCCTACATTTGATACTAGTGCGGGTAGACCTGAGGCGCACGCCTCCAATAGTGATGATGATATGCCTTCTCCGCTTGAAATCAAAGAGAACATATCCGATGCGGCATAAAGTTCTGATAATACTATGGGGCCTACAAAATCGATGAACCTAACCCGATCTCTACAACATGGATCTACCATAGATATTAGTTCTTTTTTTTGTGGGCCATCGCCGACTAATAATAAAAACGCATTATTTATTTTATGTAATACCTTCTCAAATGCTTGGATTAATAAATCTAGCCGTTTTACTTTTACGAATCGTCCCGTATAAATGATAATGAAAGCATCTTTTGGCAATTTATGTTTTTCTCTCAAACTCTCTTTATTTTCAGATGGCTTAAAAAAAAGTATGTCCACTCCATGAGGTATCATATTTACAATTTTTCTTCTATCATGGCCAAAAGAAATAAGCGTATCTATGGATATTGTAGAATATGGTATAATCCTATCAGCGTTCTGAATTATTCTTGATGAGACTAATTTTGAATATATTTTTCCGATAAAATCAACATATTTTTTACCATAAAACCAATCATAGCCCGGAACACTATTTATTGATAGAACGACGGGTATATTAACAAAGGCATTTTTTCTAAGTAGCGGGAGACAAATAAGATGCTCAGGGAAATAAAAATGAATAATGTCTATCTGTTTTTCTTTAACGATCTTCAATAAATCAAAATATTCTTTTATGGGGTTTATGAAGGGATATGCAATGTCAGGAAATATAAATTTATTATTGATGTAATGCATTTCTACGTTTTCAGGTGGAGATGCAATTTTAATTTTTCCGCTTTTATCTTTAAATTGAACATATGATTTTTTAATTGTATAGAAATATACGTTATTTCCACGATTGGCCACAAGATGTGCCAGGTATAATGCAGGAGAAACGTTAACTCCATGAGAGAATGGGCTAACATAGAGTATATTCATTATTTATCAGCCCCAATTCTTGAGAACAAGTCCACGTATTCTGTTATAATTCCCTCCCAGGAATAATTTTTCATTACTTTTATATATATTTCATCCTTTAAATTTGCATATTTTTCCGGCATTTTTTCTATTGATTCAATCCGTTCTCTTAGTTCTTCTGCATCTTTAAAATAAATTGCACTTTCTCCACAAACTTCTCGATTGAACTCGTTATCGTGTGCCACTATGATGTTTTTCATGCTCATAGCCTCTAAAAGCGATGGATTTGTTCCGCCAACCGAGTGCCCATGTACATATGCAAAGCAGTTTTGCCTGAGCATGTCCAGCAAACTTTTATCATTATATATTGCCCCCGCCATCAATATTCTTCCTTCTTTATCATTTTCCAGTATCGCACGTATTGCCTTTTTATAATTTTTGCTGGTATAGTCTCCAACGACAACTAGAGGTTTTTTTGATTTACTTTTTAAGTAGCCTTCAAGTATTGTATGGATATTGTTTTCAGGCTCAAGCCTGGCTACCACCAGCCAATACGAATCAGGAAAAATTTTATAGTTATCATCTATATATCTTTGTAATTTCTTTTCATCCCATGGGTTAATCTCTATATCACTAACGCCATATGGGATATAAATTGTCTTTTTTCGATATCTATTATCTATATGATTTAATAAAGATCTACTATCTATGACTATCCTATCCGCGCCCATTACTGTCATTTTAAACATGAACTTCAAAATAATCCTTTCAACTGGATTGAATTTAGGCCTTTTCCACTCAATGCCATCAACATTAACAATACTCTTTTTCCCCAAAAGTCTTGGAAAGAGCACAAAAATGTTTGCGCCTACCCCAAGACTATACACAATATCGCATTTGAAATAAATTGGACAGGCTATGTTAAAATAAATATCATATAATATTTCAAATAATTTTCTAAGTAAATAATTATTTGATATTTTTATTGGAAAATATATTAATTTAACCCCCTTATGATAAGGCAGCTCGCCAATTCCATTCTTTTCACAACTGCAATATACTTTAAAGCCTTTATTTACGAGTCTAGGCGCCAGTTCACTTACAAATGTTTCAAAACCGCCATAATTTCCGATCCCTCGTGCGCCAACTATTGCAATTTTTTTAGTTTTCATAACAAATCGTTCAACAATCTAAATTATTCGTATTTGTAGAACCCTTCACCAGTTTTAAATCCCAGCTTGCCTTGATTGAATAATTCTATCAGTGATTTTGATGGCATATACCTATCATCCTTAAAGCTTGTATAAAGCGTATTTAATATTAATAAACAAACATCGATGCCGATCAAATCCGCTAGTGCAAATGGTCCCATCGGGTGATTTAGACCCAATTTCATTGCCGAGTCAATATCTTCCTTTGAAGCTATGCCGGATTCATAGAGCTTTACAGCGTCATTAATTTGTGGCAACAGAAGCCGATTTACTATAAATCCTGGGGAATCATTAACAGTTACTGGCTTCTTATTTAGCTCTTTGCTAAAGTTAATTATAAAATTTTTCGTATCATCAGAGGTCTTCTTACCAGCCACAACCTCAATAAGATCCATTTTGGAAACGGGGTTAAAGAAATGCATTCCAATAACTTTATCAGGCCGATCAGTAACCTTCGCTAGCTCGTCGATTGATAATGAAGATGTATTAGATGCAAAGATAGTTTTTTTATCACATACACTGGATAAGCTTTTGAAAACCTCCTTTTTAGTATTTATGTTTTCGATAACGGCCTCAATGATAACATCGCAATCCCTCATATCGGCATAATTCAAGGTCGTTTTCATATTTTTAAGCATGTATTGGACCTGTTCGGCTGTATTATCCTTTGACAAATTTTTCGTAATCTTCGAAATGATTTCGTTACTGCCATCCTGCGACCTACTCTTGATGACGATCGGGTATCCATTTCTGAGCATATATTCTGCAATCCCTGACCCTAGTTGACCCGTCCCGACAATACCCACGATGAGATCTTTCTTCTTTTTTTCATTTAAGGTAATTATGTCACCTATTCTATAGCTGTCGAATGATTTTTTTATGATCCGATCACCATTGGCGCTTTCTAATAAATATTCGATGTAGGGCGTTTTTTCATTTCCCGTTGAAGGCACATTCACTTGTGTATATCCGATAACCTTGTATTGTGTTTCGTTAATTTCCTGAACATCTTCATGGCAAAAAATGCACTTTTTAATAGAGTAGCTCCACTTTTTATTACATTTTTTGCATTGGTAAACAGCCATTTAGCTCCTCCCCAAAATGGTGATAGCTGCTGTGCCGCCAATGCCGCCGATATTCTGAGCCATGCCAATGTTCGCGTTTTTTATTTGTCGTATTCCGGCCTCCCCCCTTAACTGTACTACGATTTCGTATATCTGGGCAAGCCCGGTCGCGCCTATCGGATGCCCATTCGCTTTAAGCCCGCCATCCATGTTAACCGGTATTCTACCGTCCTTCAGGATGTCACCATTAATAACTAACTCTGAAGATTCTCCAGGCTTACAAAATCCAAGGTCCTCCAGGGCTATTAACTCGCTGATAGTAAAACAATCGTGTACTTCCAGGATGTCAATATCATCTGGCTTGAGACCGGCTTCGCTGTAAGCTTTTTTAGCGGCTAGCCGAGTTGCTTTAAATGACGTGAGGTCTTCTCGCTGCGTAATGGAGATGGCATCCGTCACATATTGTGAACTTAAGACCTCTATATCCCTATCCGACTTCTTTTCCTTTGATACGATGATCGCCGCTGCTCCATCTGATATCGGGCTGCAATCGAATAGGTTTAATGGTGTCGCTATAATAGGAGATTTCCTGATAGTCTCGATAGTGACATCCTTATAGAAGAAGTGAGCGAGTGGATTTAATCTTGAATTTTTATGATTTATAAATGATACCTGTTCGAGAATATCATGGTTTATACCGTATTTTAGCATATATTGCTGAGCAATCAAGGCATAGGCAGCGGGGAATATCAGACCGTTTTGTTGATCTAGGCATCGATCGGCAGCCATTGCTATAGCTTCAGTGGTGCCTAAGATTGTTTTCGAGGTCATCTTTTCGACGCCAAGTACCATAACGTTTTCAAATTGGCTCAATGAGTATAAGGCCTGTTTTAAAGCAATGCTTGAAGAAGCGCATGCTGTTTCAATTCTTACAATTGGTATATTTATCCCGGGGAGTAATGACGCGATAATCGAATTAAAATGCAATTGTCCATTTAGGGGGCCGCCTAGAAAGTTGGACACAAAAATGGCATCGATATCGTTTATGCTCAATTTACTATCCATAACTGCATTATACATGGCTTCATAAGCAAGCTCTTGTAGCGTTTGAGGCAGCGCTCCAAATTTTGTCCGGCCTATACCAGTTATATACAACATTTTCATCCCCAGTTATTTTAAACCTAACTTTTATGAAATGAATTAATCATTATCCGCCCTTGTCAGGCGAGTCCGCGTGATCAAGTTTTTTTAATAGCTTTGCAGGATTTCCGCCTACAACGGTATATGGCTCAACATCTTTTATAACGATACTACCCGCTGCAACAACGCTATTCTCACCTATTGTAATGCCTGCTAAGATGATCGTGCCTGGAGCAATCCACGCCCCTTTTTTAATTGTCGTGGGTTTTACAACCCTTGGATAATATTTGGTTTTAATTTCAAGAGAACATGTAGGATTTGAATGTGCGAAAATCATCGACCTCATGCCTACACTTACATAATCTTCTATCGTTATCAAGCCAGGATACAGGTCATCAATGTTTACATCAGGCCCAATATAAACGTGATTACCTATTTTTACCCCTCGTATTCTTTGTAGCTTAACCGTAAGACCTGGGTGAGGAGAGATTTTTGCTAAAGTTTGTAAAACCCAATTAAAAATAAAGCGGAAATAATATTTTATTTTTCCAGATACTCCTTTATATCCATAATGCTCCATCAGTTCTATTCCATTTATCTCTTCTGGTTCTTTCATCGCTTTTATCACCAGTATAATCGTTTTTAAATTTTTAGCTGGTCTGCAATTGGCTCAAATTTGTACTTGCTGATCAGCATCTCTAATTTATTAAGTGAATTTTTTATGCCATAGTAAGCTTCAAATTTATAAATTAATGGGGCATTAATTTTTGTAGTATTTTTGTACGTCTCCCATGGATGAACGTATATCATAACAGGTCTAGATTTGCTAATTCTACTTATGGATAAATCTAAAAACCATTTAGGGAAAAACCGCAAATAATATCCGCCAGATATGGGTATATTTATTATTGTCTTCAAGACAGTTAATGGATATTCTATGATCTTCCCATCAGGATCATTTTTGGATATATCATTTATATTAGGCCGATAAGGCGTAAGTGGAGCATTTGGAACTCCATATAGTATCATTTTTACCGGAAAAACGCTTGAATCATATTTATATCCATATTTTTCTAATAGCTCAAAGGCCCAGCTCGTCGATTGATTGATCGAGAAACTGGGCGCTCTGAACCCTAAAGGCTGTTTATGTGTTATCGATTTTAATAGTTCTGTAGATAATTTGAGCTCCTTTTCAAAACCATCTTTTCCTAGATCATATAGCGGAGTATGCGAATATCCATGTGATCCGATCTCATGTCCTGCTTCATCCAGCATTTTAATGTATTCTGGATATTTATTTGCCAATTTGCCTAAAACAAAAAATGTTGCCTTTGTATCATATTTATCAAGCAATTTGAGAAGAAGGTCTGTAGCTTCTATTACTTGGTCTTCTATTTTCTTTTTATCAATATCCTTAGGTATATATTTAAGTAAAAATTCATTGCATAGGCAATCTTCAAAATCAATGCTTAACGCATTTTTCATTTTATCACAGACAAAAATATTTATTATTTTGTATATTCTGTATGGCATTCAATATAAATCCAGTAAATGTGCTGAAAGTTCCAACTATTATACACGTTACAGTTGCCATCGTGTAAAATATCAATATATTCCTTGTGGCGTTAAACGCATCAAATGCCAGGAATGCAAAAAATAATCCCATCACAAATGCTAATGCTCCTGGCACGCAGAAGAACATCAGCGGCCTTCTCTGAGAAATCAGCGATATCACGCTTCCCAGCACCACGAAACCATGCGTTATGGGGTTATAGGTAGAAGCTTTTGCCACGTCATACCTCACATCGATGGGCACCTCTTTTATCCGCATCTCCGCGTTGGCAGCGTCCATGAGCATTTCACTTTCTATCGCCATTCCATTCTGGCGAAAACCGAAGCATCCAAAAGTCTTTCTGGAAAATGCCCTGAACCCATTCTGAGTATCCGTAATGTGCATCTTCGTGCCCGTGTTGGTGGCCAGCGTCAATACCTCCTGCCCTAATCGCCGATATCTGGGCACGTTACGCCCATTACCATTAACAAACCTCGATCCATTCACCACGTCAGCCTCCCCATTAAGGATAGGGCTTAAAAGCAATGGTATCTCATCGGGGTTGTGCTGCCCATCGCCATCGATAAGGACCAGGATATCCGCATCAGTCTTTTTAGCGTACTCGAAGGCATCACGGATAGCCGCTCCTTTTCCCTCGTTAATCTTGTGAGAAATGACCTCCGCCCCGGCCATCCTGGCTATCTCGGCAGTCTTATCAACCGACCCGTCATCTACCACGACGACTTTATCGGCGTACTTCCTTGACCTCAAAACGATGCTCCCAATGGCAACCTCCTCGTTGTACGCCGGTATCGCCACCATCACCTTCACATTCCCTTTAAAAACCTGAAGAATGGTAATGCCAGTATGAGCGTCGCTTTCAACGACAGCTGAAGTATTCATAAATTCGTCGCAACTCCCGTGCTCTTCTTAGAGCCGGCTTTAACCTCCATGTACAGCAGATTCAGCCTATTTATGAGCTCCTCAATAGTTGAAGCCACCTTCTCGTTATCAACCACGGGAGACGACTTAATGGTCACAGAGAGCTTATCAACATCCCTGTAAATCTTCTCAAGGTACTTCTTAACCTCCAGGCCCGCCTCCTCGGCATCCTCTTCAGCCCTGGCCTCCTCAAGGCCCGCCTTCACCTTCCTGAGATAACGCAAGGCTTCGCCCGTATCCATCTCCCTATCACGAATAAACTCGTATGAAGCCCTCTGAAGCTCCGCGGGCAATCGGGCAATATCCTCTATAATCTTAACGTTCATCGAGTAAGGCTCCTCAGCATCCCCGGATTCCTCCTTCAATGTATCCCGGATACATTTTGCGGCCTCCCAGCTCTTCACAACCAGCTCCTGGACCTCAGGGATGAGGCGCTTCGCCAATCCCACCTTAGCCGCCACATAATGAGGCGTCTTACCGATAATCTCGGCTATCTCCTTATACTGATAGCCATATTTCTCCTTCAAGACAACAAAAGCGTGCCCAAGCTCGATATCGTTGATATCCTCCCGCTGAACGTTAGCGATGAGTTGCTTAAACTTAAAGTCGGCCTCGGTCTCTTCGTCATCGACGATAACGTCTTTGCCTATGATAAGCTCCTGCACCTCAAGGGCTTTAAGCGCCTCCAGCCGGCGTGCCCCATCAATCACCTTATACCCCTGTTCAGCCTGCTGGACGAGGATGGGCTGAAGCAACCCGGCATCCGCTATAGTCTCCTTAAGGCCCAGGATATCCCTTATATTCCGTCTAATATGCCCATTATCAACGTATATCCTTTTTATATGGATTGTTTGTACGTTTTTTCGCCTATATTCCACATTTTTATGCAACTTGCTACCCCCATTTAATAGCTCTACTATCGCTTACTATGTAAAAAGGATTATTCGTAAAACCATCAACATTAAGCGGTAACAGGCATAAAAGATGCGGAATATCCCGGCCATAACCCTATAAAAAGCAAGAATTTTATAGTAAAGCGCCTGATCCACAAACTTGATATATGTTAGCACATACCAAACTTCTTGTATGCAAAGCGAGGAATTATCACGATTCTTCAAGAGAGACAGGTTCGCGGAATATAACGGGATAGAACTGCTGGAGGTGGGGGATGGCCGCGCCAGGTCGGCGATGAAGCTAACTCCGAACCACCTCAACGGCCTGGGAATCGTACATGGGGCGGCAATATTCGCCCTGGCCGATTTTACCTTCGCGGCCGCATCCAACTCCCGCGGTAACGTGGCCGTGGCGATAAACGCGAACATATCTTACATGAAATCGGTCTCGACGGGCACGCTGTACGCAGAGGCACGGGAGGTCTCCATCAACCATAAGCTTGGCACTTACACGATAGACGTCACCAATGAGGCGGGCGAGCTTCTCGCAGTTTTCCAGGGCATGGTGTACCGGAAGAAAGAAAAAATAGACCAGCTACCCTGATACCTTTCTCATAAAAACTATATGTATGCCCGGCTCTATTTGGATATGTGATGAGAAAAGACCCGTGCAGACAAAGCGAGACCTTCAGGATGACGGGAGAAGAGCTAAACGATAGGCTCGATGGGCAGATGCTGGCCATCGAGCGCGTCTCCATCCTGCTCGAGGACGCCAAGCTCGACACGAACGACCTGCTTGAGATGGACAGGGAAGGCTTTGAAAAATTGATGGAGCTTTTATCTGCGTATGAGGCGTTCCTGGACCATTTCCGCGACGTGACCAAGGATACCGTTGCGGCCATTAGAGGGCTGACGACGGCCAGGGATCGCATGTGTTGCGGCGTGGGAGACGACGAGGACTTCAACGATGTGGACATCGATGAAGATGCGGGAGACGACTTTTAAAAAAGGATGACGAAGACGATGCCTCCGCCTGGCTAGCGCTTTTCCCGGCTTACGGCATGCCACAGGCCCGCCATGCTCTCGTATTTACCCTCGGGTATGTGCTTGAGGGCGTTAAGCACGTCTTCAGGGGCCATATTCTTTTTAGCGTAATCGATGCACTTTTCCCTGTCAACAGGAAAGTGAATGCCTTTTAATGATTTCGACACTTTAGCGATAATGGATACCATATGTATGCCTCCTTTATAAGGCTGCCTAGTAGCCTTTTTCCTCCCTTTTTTCCTCAGCTTTCTCGATCAGCTCTCTAATCTTTTGGCCGCCCTTGTGGCCGATTTGCTGGTAGAACTCCCTTCCATGGGTCTCGGCGGTCCTCTCCCCGCCCTTGTGGCCGATTTGCTGGTAGAACTCCCTTCCATGGGTCTCGGCGGTCCTCTCCCCGCCCTTGTGGCCGATTTGCTGGTAGAACTCCCTTCCATGGGTCTCGGCGGTCCTCTCCCCGCCCTTGTGGCCGGCCTCTTCGACCGTCATCCTGCCTTTCTCCTGCTCTTTTTGCTCAGCCATGCATAACACCCGGATGGATGTTTAGGCTGCATTTTGATTAATATATCTATAGAAATAGGGAAAAAATTTGGATTATTTTTTCGTTTTTATCATGTTGCGAGAGGCATACGTTAAGGCCATCTACTGGTAAGTTCACCTTGGCTTTTATAGTTATTACCCCTGCGGCACCTGTGCTTATTCCTTAACGTATTGCTTTGTAGAGACACCATAATACCGCTAATAAGCCTAACCATATTATTACCATTAATACCATTGGATTTACTAGAGTCACAATCATTGCCCCCAACAAGGATAACCGTAAGGCCTTTGAAGAAAAGCTAATGATCTCCAGCCTTACGGTTAGTCCTGGATATATTTCGAATGGCTCTAGGAGAAATTATTGTTCTACCTATTAATAAATTTTTCAGTAAATCAGAAAAATAAAAATGTAAATTTGAACAAACATTTCTTGCATTAGCATCAATACAGCAAAGATTCTCATATATAATAAAAATAGAAGCGCTCGGATCGGGATTTGAACCCGAGTCGGAGCCTCGACAGGGCCCCATGATAGGCCGCTACACTATCCGAGCACGCGCCTAAAACGGAAACTACTCATACACTCGTTCACATTTATAGTTTTCCTTACATTAAGGAAATATCCCGCCTCCCGAATTTGAATCGGGGACCTGTCGGTTTCCGCAGTCGTAAGGTCTACAGCCGACCGCTCTAACCAGGCTGAGCTAAGGCGGGATTTTAGCGTACCGCACAAGGGTACGAGTCATCAGATAGACTTCCACGTACTTAAAATTTTCGGGATATTGCGGCCATGAGCCGCTCCTTTATCTGTACTGGGGATAGCGGTATGTTGGGCACGTCCGCGTTCTTTGCCAGGATTATGGCATGGATGAACCTGGGGCCTTCACATTTTGTATCGAGCGCTTTTAATAGTTCAGATGGAGTGGACGCTTTCACCGTATTTTCGATGCCATAGGCTTTAGCCAGCAGCTCTAGGTCCATACGGTTGGCGAAGGTTTGCTGGTTGCCGGTGGAGCCATGGGCGCCATTATCAAAGCAGATTATGGTCAGGTTTTTTGGCTTTTCCTGCGCAACGCTCGCCAGCACGTTGGGGTTCATTAAAATGCTCCCGTCGCCGTCGAGCGTGATGACCTCCTTTTCCTGGCCCATGGCAAGCCCCTGGCCTATGGAGGAGGCGAGGCCGAGGCTGCCCAGCATGTAAAAGTTCGTATCCTGGTCGAGGGCTGCGTACAGCTCCTTACTCGGAATCCCGATATTGGATACCACTATTCTATCCTTCAGGTATGGCACTATTCCCTTTATCATTTCAAGGCGAGTATGCGTTGCCTCCGGGATATGAGAGTGATAGGTGATATCATAGTGCCGCTCTTTCATGGTGAATTCCGGGCTACTATATTTCTCCGTAGGCTCCCACAGCCTGGGAGATAAAAGCACGACAAGAGGCGTATTGGAGCGAAACGAAAGGTTAATCGACTTTTTGATTAGCTCAAGGTCGCCTGTGGAGCCTATGGCCACGTACGGTATCTCGGCGGCGTCAAGGATAGCTGGCAAGCGCTTACCAAAAAAGACCTGGGCAGGTATGGCTTCCTTATATACGCCCCTCCAGCTAGCCAGGATTGGCAGAGGTATATTATAGGTCTGGTTCAGCGACGCGAGCACGTTGAGAGAATTTCCAATTCCAGTGCTCTGGATCATGAGCGCCGGCTTCTTCCCGGCCATGTAAAGGCCGGCGGCGATGCCCACGCCATTCTCCTCCCTGGTGAGGGGTATCTCCTTAAAGCTAGAGGGTATCAGCGCCAAAAGGTTCTTTATCTTATCGCACGGCAGCGTCAATATGACCTCAAGGCCGCACGACTTCATAATGTTAACGACTTCTCGCTCAACGCTGGCCATCCTATCACCTTAAGCATGTCATCGAGGGGCACGTCGGGGCCGCTTACCTTCAGGCATGGCTCGACCTTATTTATGGATTTTTCTTTTTTGATGCGCTCGAAGCCGCCGCCCGTTATGTTTAAGAGCACGCTTCGGCGCTTATCGAGACCATTTTCGCAGGCCTGCATCAACGCGGCTACTGCCACCGCCGCGGGCGGCAAAATGTCGATGCCCTCTGAATCCTCGAACACTTTCTTTGCGGCGATCGCCTCATCATTCGTTATAGCGTACATCTCGCCCCCCGTATCGGCGAGGGCGTCGTACACGCCTCCCTTTATGCCATAGGGCGGGTTTCTATTTGAAAGTATATCCGTATACATCTCGGATATCTGTTTCTTAGCGTCAGGCATGTCGAGCTCCGGCACGATGTCTCTACGGCCCGCTTTCCATGCCCGGTACATCGGGGCGAAGGGCAGGTTTTGGGCGAGGCGTAGCCTCGGCAGGCGCTCGCCGAAGCGTCCGTCTTCCCTGAGGCGGAGCGCCGCCTCCCATGCCGCGATGCCGCCCGTGCCGCTGCCGATGGCCTGGAAGTAGTCGTCGGGCATCCTCTTCATGAAAACGGCGGCGTCAAGCATGGCCACGCCCATGCCGTCCCTCCTCGCCACGTTGCGGGCGCCGCCCTCGGGCATCATGCCATTTAAGGCCGAGATTCGCTCTGAAAGCTTTATGGCGTCCGAATAGTCGTTGCCCTTCTCCATGGTTATCAGCTTTATGGCGTCGCCTGGCTCTCGCCCCGGTATCCATATGTTGTGGGCGCCCGTCTCAGGCACCACCAGGATAACGGGGAACCCTGTAATTGTAGAAATATGGGCGAACGCCCTGGCCGTGTTTCCAGCCGAGGCCAGCACCATGGCCCTGCCCCCGTGCTCCCTCGCCCTCACAATGGTCGGCGGCGCCTCGAGCTCCTTAAAGCTGCAGGTATCCATGTGTGCCCCCATCTCTGGCCAGTATCCGTTAAAAGAGATGTATAAATCCTTTAGCCCCAGCTCTTTTGCCAGCCCCTCGCTCTTATATGTAATCGGCTTTCCCGGCGTGTCTATATATCCTTTTGCGGGCAGCCAGTCATAGTACCTCCACATCCCGGGCAGGCTTTTTAGCGAGAGCTGTCTCGCCCCGTACTTCGCCCTTATCAATCCATCACAAGTATCGCATCTTAGCGTGTAATGGTCCGTTATCGAGCGCCCACACCACGGGCACTCCAGCGTATATGCTCCCATAAGACCTCTATCGTAAAGTTATCCCGCATATTTTATATGTTTTTCTTTTTTTCGAGCAAATTTGTGTACAAAATGATAATTTAATTTATTTTTTTATCCATTTAGGTAATATTAGTATCTTTTAAGGAAAAAATAATTAAAGGGTGATGTCCATAGTATTTTTTGGTAGCATGAGGGTCGCTTTAAGGAATGTAGCCGAGCCTTCCGGAGATTTTCGCCTTGAGGAGACGTGTGGCTATGAAAAGTGCATGCAGTGCGGGCGATGCACGGCGAGCTGCCCCGCCGCATTCATCTATGAGGACTATCGCCCTCGCGACGTGATGAGGATGCTCCAGATAGGCGACAGGGAGGCGTTGATGCGCGTCATCTGGCGCTGCGGCCAGTGCTATTCCTGTGCGGCAAGGTGCCCGAGGAACAATAGCGTCGGGGCGGGAATCCTCGCCCTTCGGGAGTCTGCAATGGCGGCAGGGCTCGCGCCTGAAGGAATAATGGCCACGGCAGCCATGATCCGCAAAAACCTTTATGGGCATGGCGAAACCTTCCTCCCTGCTACGTTTGACTTCCTGGAAGAGTTCGGCCCCAAGACTACCCAGAGGTGCCGCGATAATGCCAGCAGGAGAGTAAGGCTAGGTTTCGACAGGGATGATGCAAGGGCCCGGCCCATACCGGCAAATTCTATGAAAGAGATAAGGGCGCTCATCGACATGACGTGGCCTGGAGGCGAGGCCGATGCTTAAGCCTCAAAGCATACCCGAGGATAACTATTATCTATTCAAGAGCTGCGTGACGTGCTCGATCTATCCTGGCATCGAGAAGTCAATACGCTTCGTCCTGGATAAAATAGGGGCAAGCTACACCGATGACCCGCGCCATTCCTCATGCACGGGGTTCGGATACCACGCAGGCGTCGTGCCGCTAAAGACATGCCTGGCGTTAAACGCCCGCAACTTTTCCCTGGCCGCGGAGTCCAGGGACAGCCATATAGCCTGCACATGCCCAACATCATATGGAACGCTTAAAGAATGCAAGGATATCCTCTCACGAGACCCATCGCAAAGGGAATACGTTGAAGAAGCCCTAAAAAAGGTGGGCAGAAATCTGGACCTTTCCCCGAGCATCCATCACGTCTCAGAAGTTTTTCTTGCCAGGCTCGAGGGCATCCGGTCGAAGGCAGTACGTGACCTTAGCGGCGTGAGAGCCGTGACCCATCATGGGTGCCATTACTCTAAGATTTATTGTGGAGATGTGGCCTCGGGCGACTTCGAGAGGCCCACAGTGCTAGACGACATCGCGAAGGCCTTAGGGTGTAGCGTGCTGGACTATAATGAGAGGTCGCTATGCTGCGGCATGGGATTCCATTATACTTTAGTGGACCGTGAGTATCCCAGGTCTGTCCTGAAGCGTAAGCTGGCTAGCATAAAGGAAGCCGGCCCCGACGTCATAATTACCCAGTGCCCTGGCTGTACTTTTAACCTGGACTACTATCAGGAGAATCTATCGAACGCGTTGGGCCCGCTGGACATCCCTGTCATGTACTTTTCTGAGCTTGTGGCCGTCGCGTTGGGGGCAGACCCTTATGATATAGGGCTGGACATGCACGCGGTGCCGGTAGAGCCCCTGCTTGAGAGGCTTGGCATCGCGGGAGGAGAGCGATGGCGCCAAGGGTAGGCGTTTTCATCTGCCACTGCGGCGACAACATAAAAGGCACATTGGACGTGGATAGGCTGAAGATGGCAGCATACGCCGAGGGCGTCGAGTGTGTGGAGGACTACCCGTACATGTGCTCGGCGGACGGCCAGTCGCTCATTAAAAGCCGAATAAAAGGCCTTAGCCTTGAGCGCATAGTGGTCGCCGCGTGCTCTCCAAATGTACATGAGCACACGTTCAGGGAGTGCGTGAAAGATGCGGGGCTCAACCAGTATATGGTTGATATAGCGAACATCAGGGAGCAGTGCGCCTGGGTGCCGTCTGAAGACGCCACCGGGAGGGCAATCGATATCATACGCTCGTCAATATACGGCGTCAGACAAGCGGTGCCACTGGAAAACATGACTGTCAATGCTGAGAAGAGAGTCATGGTGGTCGGCGGCGGGATATCAGGCATGACCGCAGCGCTGGCCCTGGCAAAGCAGGGCATTCACGTATATCTCCTAGAATCCGGCCCTACCCTGGGCGGGAACATGGTAAAGATAGGGAAGGTCTTCTCCCCTGATAAGCTGACCGAGGAATGCGCCATGTGCTCGTTGGCCCCGATCATGGGCGAGGTGGCGAAAAACAGGCGGATAGAGGTGAGGACGCTTTCACAGGCCATAGGGCTTAAGGGACATGCCGGGGATTTCACCGTGACCATCGAGTCCGCACCTGCATACATCGACCAGAAGAAGTGCACCTCATGCGGCAAGTGTGCCAGCGCCTGCCCTGTAAAGGTGAAGGACGAGTGGAACTCCTCGCTCTCGCTGAGAAAGGCGGCATACAGGCCGTTCCCGCAGGCGGTCCCGGCCTCTTATACGATTGACGGGGATGCATGCAAGAAGTGCGGGAGCTGCGTTAAGGCGTGCAGCGCGGGCGCGATAGACCTGGATGCAAAGCCCCGTAGAGAGACGCTGCACGCTGGGGCCATAATCATCGCCACCGGCCACAGGGAGCTTGACCCTTCAGATAAGCATGAACTGGGATATGGAAGGTATTCGGGCGTCCTCACCCAGATGGAGCTTGCCCGTCTGCTCGCGGTCAATGGCCCGACCGCCGGAAAGCTAAAAAACCCTGTTACTGGTGAGGCCCCCAGACGGGTCGTCATGGTGCAGTGCGTCGGCTCAAGGGACGAAAAGCCGGGGTCGATACCGTATTGCTCGAAGATATGCTGTATGGTGGCGCTCAAGCACGCCAGCTACATTAAAGACCATTTCCCCGATACTGAAGTTTATATTTGCTATACGGATATGAGGGCGCCAGGCACTTACGAGAATTACTACAGAGAGGTGCAGAAGAAGGGGGTCAGGTTCATCCGGGGCAGGGTAGGGGAGGTGTTTAAGGATGGCCCGCTAGTCGTACGGGTTGAGGATACCCTGGGCGGGGGGCCTTTAGAGTTGGAGGCGGACATGGTGGTGCTTTCCTGCGCCCTGGAGCCCTCTCCCGGGACGGTGCAGGCGGCAAAAGCCCTGGGTGTGGGCATGACTCCCGAGCTTTTCGTCAGGGAGAAGCACCCGAAGCTGGACCCCGCCTCCACGACATCGAGGGGCATATTCGTCTGCGGGACTGCTGCGGGGGCGAAGGATATCACCGACTCCATAATGCAGGCGCGGGCGGCGGCGTCCAAGGCCGCAGAACTTGTCAGCGCCCCCGTTGAGATAGAGCCCGGGTTTGTCGTCATAGACCACGATAAGTGTACCGGATGCGGGGCGTGTATCAGGCTCTGCCCGTATGGCGCCGCGTACACTAACGGCATGGTGACGATCGATCCGCTATCGTGCATCGGCCTGGGGGGATGTATAATGCGCTGCCCTGAGCACGCCATCTCCCTACCAAGGTGTAGCGATGAGATGCTATACGCGAGGATAGACGGCATGCTGTGCGATGGCCCCCGGATACTCGCCTTCCTGGACGAGAACATCGCCTATACTGCTGCGGATAACGCGGGCGTCAACCGGCTCGCCTACCCTTCGTCCATCAGGATTATCCGCCTTCCTTCTATCATGCTCCTCAAGCCTGACCACCTCATTTATGCCCTTAAAAATGGTGCCATCGGCATTTTCCTGGGCGATGGCACCACGAACTCGCCGGAGGGCGCGGTTAAGGCGAACGTCGCGAAGCGGGTGGAAGAGCTTAAGAAGGCCCTGGCGAGAGAAGGCCTCGACCCGCGCCGGGTGTTTTACTATGAAGTCTATCTGCCCCATTATAGGGGACTGGCTGCCAGGATGGAGCAGTTTGCCGCCATGCTAGGCGGAAAGGGCAAAGCTGATGCGCCTGACGCTCCTATTGCTGAGGTGCGGCGTGCTCGTTCCTTATGAGGATGAGGCGCAGGTCGCTCACGTTGGTGCCCGTAGGGCCGGTATAGACCAGCTCGCCCAGCGCTTTGAAGAAATCATATGACGAGTTATTCTTGAGGAAATCGGATATTTGGAGGCCCATTTCCTGGGCCTTTTTCATTGTTGTGGCGTCAGCTATGGCGCCGCAAGCATCCGTTGCGCCGTCGATGCCATCCGTATCTATCGAGATTATGGTGGTGCCTTGCGCATAGTTCTGGAGGAAGCCCAGCACTAGCTCCTGGTTTCTTCCGCCCTTTCCACTCCCGACTACCGTGACGGTGGTCTCCCCTCCTGATATGATGGCTGCGGGCGGCATTACAGGGTTGCCCGACCTCAGGCATTCTTTCGCTATTCCCGAAAGCACCAGCCCTACTTCCCTGCTTTCTCCAGTTATGCATGACCCAAGGATGAGGGGCCTATATCCTTTTTCTGAGGCCTTTCTGGCCGCAGCCTCGAGGGCGATGATGTTGCTCGCCACGATGACGTTGTTGACGCGCTCGAAAATGGGGTCCCCGGGCTTGGGGGTCTCTGGCACCAGCCCTTTAGCACCATTTTCGAGGTGATTGATGACGCTTTGAGGCGATTTCTCGTATATGCCATACTTTTTGAGAATCCGGAGCGCTTCTGAGAACGTCGTGCAGTCCGGCGCCGTAGGCCCTGATGCGATGAAGCCTGCGTCATCGCCTACCACGTCGGATACTATGAGGCTTACCACGGCTGCGCCGTTGGAATACTTTACAAGATTCCCGCCCTTGATTGCCGATACGTGCTTGCGCACCGCATTCATCTCAGCTATGGTTGCGCCGCTTTTGAGCAGCAAGTCGGTAAGCCTTACCTTGTCTTCCAGGCTGATGCCTTTTGCCGGGCACGGGAGCAATGCAGAGCCTCCCCCTGAAATCAGGAAGATGACCAGGTCGTCGGGGCCGGCTTTCGAGAGCATCCTCAGCATCTCCTCGACGCCGCGGACGCCATCTTCGGTCGGTATAGGATGGCCGGCGTGGTTTATCTTTATAGCCCGGCTCTTTACGTCCACGCCATAGCGGTCGTTCACGATGCCCGCCGTTATCCTGCCATCCAGTATCTTCTCCACCTCAACGGCCATCGTGCCCGATGCCTTGCCGCCACCTAACACAAAAATACGCTTAAAGCGGGAAAGGTCGTACTTGTGGCCCTTTATATCCAGCACGTCGCCGTTAAGCTGAATCGAGTTAGCGATGACGCTCTCAGGCAGCACGGCGGCGATGCCCGCTTCCACGATTTCCAGCGCATCAGACCTCATCGCATCATTCCGTGCGATGGCCCAGGCATTCCTAATAATCATAAATCTAGGTTTAGGAGGCCGGACAATAAAAATTTCCGACCATTAAGACTAAATATCATAAAAATGAAAATAAGTTGATATGCGCTATCTACCCTTATGCCTGCTCTTGTTCCTTGCCGTTTTTCAGGTGAGCGCCTGCGCGCAGGGGGCCGTCCTCGTCATCATCGACGGCATGGGATCTTCATATCTTAATTCACATGTGGCCACATATGCGAGCGGCGCGGCCATTGAGCCTATCAGCCTGAAATCATTCGACCGGGCGATGGCCCAATACCAGCTAAAAGTCCCTGTACCCGCCACAGAGTATGGGCATGCTGTGATTGTGACCGGGTACTCTAAAGCATCTCAAGAAACCTTGACTTACTATCATGCCACGATATTCGACGCCCTCGAGGATGACGGGTATCTGGCGCTCGGCATACTGGAGAACGGCGATAGTAAAGAAATGCTAGGAGAGCTAGACGCTGCCGTCCATAATAAAAACGAGTCCATCTACAAGCCTGATATCGAGTTTCTTTCCAGGGAGCAAAATGTGCCCGCAGACATCGCGTACATGATGGAAAGCCACGCACGACTGGGGGAGAGCAAGGCTGGAAAGGACCCCTATAAGCATTATATAGAATATAACGAATGGGCGGTGGGTTTTGCCACAGATGTGGTACGATATATGGGCGAGCGGCATCCGGGACAGAACTATGTCTTGATTGTCAACGCAGGAGGGCTGGACAGCGCCGGGCACAGCTTCGGGTATGACGGATACAGGGCTGTCTTGACGGGGCTTGACGATGCCATGGGAGGACTCGTCGATGCATGCGAGGAGACTGGCACGATCTTAATGGTCACAGGCGACCACGGGATGAGCTTTCCGGACCAGGGCAAAAAGGGCTCCCATTCTGCCCCCGATGTGGCATCACGCAACGAGAGCGTGCTGGTGCCCCTGCTTATATACCCTAATACCACAATGATAAGCGGAGGCGTGTACGGCCAGGAGTGCCTGGCACCCACCCTTCTCTCGCTACTAGACGAGCCGAACACGCTGAGCGTGTGCGACGGAGAGCCAATCCCTATAAAAGACAGGCCGGCCCTATACTCTAAAATGGATACGGGTGAGCAAGCCAAGCCCTCTTCTCACACATGGATGGCTTATGCAGCGGTGGCAGGCATATCGGCCACTGGCATTTGCATCGCCCTGAGCCTGGCCCAGATGAGGAAATAGCTTAATGCGCACCTATTGCCGCCCGCTCTATATGTCCATTTTTCACGTACCCCCTGAGTATGGACGAGGCCTGCTTAGCGGATACGCCATCGATGATGACCGCCCTCAACGCCGCAGTCATCAAGTCCGGCCGGGCGTGCTGGAATATGTTCCTGCCCAGCGATACGCCAATAGCGCCAGCCGTCATGGCGTCTTCCACCATTTTCAGCACCTCGTAGTCGCTTTCGCACTTCGGGCCGCCTGCGATGACCACTGGCGCAGGACAGGCCTCGGTGACCAGGCGCATAGACTTTATGTCGCCAGTGTAGGGGCACTTCACTATATCGGCTCCAAGCTCTCCCCCCACCCGTGCGACGTGGGCTATCTCATCTGGCGTGCCCTTAGCGTTCTTGCCCCTGGCGTATGTCATCGCCAGCAGGGGCATGCCCAGGGAGTCACACTCGTCCGCAATCTCGCCCAGGTCGCTGAGCATGTCCGGCTCTGTATCGCAGCCGCCTATGTTGACGTGGACCGAGATGGCGTCCGCCCCTAGCCTGATGGCCTGCTCTACAGAGGATACGAGCACTTTCCTGTTCTTATCCTCGCCCATCTTCGTCCCCGCCGAGAGGTGCATGATAAGGCCGCACTTCGGCGGGCTTCTCAGCGACTTTATGACGCCCTTATGCAATAATACGGCGCTTGCGCCTCCCTTTTCCACGAGCGATACCATGCGGCCCATATCTGTTAGGCCCTCTATAGGCCCCTCGCTTACCCCATGATCCATGGGGACTATTACCGCTCTGCCCGATTCGAGTATCCGGTTCATGCGTATTGTCTTTCCATCCATGTATACCACCACACGCGCATGGCCGGCGCTGTAAATTTTCGAAGAAACGGGGAACAAAGCCGCAGGAACTCGAAAAAACAGTCGCCAGCCGGCGTTGTCCCTTAGTTAAAGCTAAACCACCAATAGCCCTGGCTGCCGCTAAAGCCAAACAGTTGCGCAGCGTTTGTTAAGGCTAATGGGTTCATGACTAGTCATTATGTATCGTTTTTGCTGATTATATATTTTGCTACTTTGTTGTTCGGACGAAGAAGTAGCTGCATCGCAATGGGAACAACGTTTTATAGTCTCTTTGGTGTAGTTTAATTGAGAGCTAGCCTAGTTTGGCTTGTAGCGTAGCAGGACCATGTGGGCGTCTTGCTTTAGATAGCATCGCTTGAACTTTCCATCCTGCCTGAACTCGAGTATGTCGTCTTCCGACATTTTTTTGATGTATTCGTGGGTCGTGCTTTTGGCTAGATCGAAGCTGCTCGATAATTCCTGGTTGGATATGCCCGGGTTGTCCATGATTTTGAATAGTATTTTTCTGGTGTTTTCATTTTTTAGATACATAGAAATGATGTTTTCTATGTCCATTGGCGATGATGTGTTGTAGAAGACTCTGGCGAATTTGCCCTTTTTAATGAATGTGATCTTGTCGTTTGAGAGTAATTGGCTGAGGTGGTATTTTAGCGTGCCTCTGTTGATGTTTTGCCTTTTTGAGAGCTCGGCTATCGTTACGCCGGGGTTTCTCTGGATGAAGCAGAGGATCTCCCTCGTTTTTGGGTTTTCGAGGGCGTGTTTTAGACGGCCAAAAAAGAAAGGAAAAATATAAATTAGAGATGTTATACTAAATAAACAAAATAATATATATGTTAATTGTATATGTACAGGAAGTTTCCAAAATGGAGTAAGGCCTTGATCAATTACTCCATTATTTTTAATTTCGGGATTTTTTTGTGGGTCGAATGTAGTAATACTATATCCACCATTATTTTCATTAATACTTTGAGTATTAGCGCTACAGCAAATAGAAGAAAATAAAAAAATAAAAATTATAAATTTGATGATTTCGCGCATATTATGTACATATACAACAGCTAACTATAATAATTTTATGAGAACGTAAAGTATTGAAATCCTGCTACTCGGTCCCCATATATCTTAAAAGCATATGTACCCTGTGCTACTCCACTACTTCTAGATATAACAATTGGAATATCCCCATTTAAACGCCCGTCTATAATATCATAATATGGCCCTAAAACATAACCATCAGGTGTTATGATAGTCATGCTAAGCGAATTCGCTGGATTACCCCAATATAATTCAGCACCAAAGCTTGTTACGTAGCCGCTTATTGTTTTATATCCCCATTTAATTTGTCCTTGCGATATATAATCACTTAAAGAAGCCAAAATGCTAAAACTTGTACCTTTATCGGAACTTACAGCATAATTGCTTTTACCGATAGTCACGACATAACCGCCATCTCCAGGCTTAATATTCTTTGAAGAATCTACACTCGCCGCACCGGCCGATGCCGCCGCCACTCCGGCCAGCAACGCCAGCAAAACCAATACTACACCGCACTTCTTTATTGACATTTAGATCACCTAAAAAGAAGCGTTTGAAGAGCAAGGCTTAAATTTTATGTCCAAATCGCCGAACTGAAAAATTAGCAAACTTACTTTCATGAAAGTCAGTTCGGCGATTTGGACAGAAATGATATATAAGCCAAAAGCAAACAAGCACGTGCAACAAGTAAAGAGTAATTGGGGTATATTAGTTTGGACATTTAGGTCCCGGAGAAAGGAGAAGGGGTTTTCCGCCCCCTAAAACTCCCATCCTTTCTCGTCGGGCACATTATTTTCGGCGCCTGGCAAACTCAGCGCGAACGTCATCAAGAGAGATGCCTTTTACGGCCAGCATGACCATCAAGTGAAAAATAAGGTCGGCGCTCTCGGCGACAATCTCACCATCACGGCCATTCTTGGCGGCAATGACGACCTCAAAGGATTCCTCGCCAATCTTCTCAAGAACACGATCCAGGCCCTTAGGGTCACTCAACAAAGAGCTCACATAAGAGTCCTCCCGCGGATTCCTAACGCGGTCACGAACAACGGAAAAGACCTCATCCAAAACGTCCATACTACTCAGTCTCCATACCCTTACGCTCAAGCTCCTCAGGCGAAGAAGCCTTACGGTCCCTCATCAAAAGCCGCTCAGTTATCTCAATGAGGGGGTGCTTCGCATAATCGAGCACCTGGATGTCATCGATAGTCTTAAGGCCGGCATCCCTCGCAGACTTCTCCATGCCCAGCGGGATATCCTTAGGTATCTCCAGGATATAGGCGTCAATCTTCTCAATGCCCAAACGCTTCGCGGCCACGACACGGTGGTGGCCATCCGCGAGAAGCCACCTGCCAGGCTTATGGATGACGATGAGGGGCTCGGCCAATCCCTTCTTAAGCTCGTAAATCCTGCCCTCGAGCTCGTCGGCAAACACCTTACCCTGCGTGGGCATGAGGTCATTGATGTTCACTTCGCCCCTCGTGACAGTTATGCTGACGTTATGCAGCGTCTCCAGCGTCTTCTTGAGCTTCCAGACCTTCTGAGGGTCTGCACGCTCTATCTGCGAGCGAATCACGTCCGAGTTAGTGATAATGCCCACGAGGTTGCCCTTATCGTCCACCACCGGAAGCTTGCTCACGCCCAGCCTAAAGATGACCCGCGCCACCTCGTTAATCTCCATGTTAGGGTGCGCAACTATCAGGTTCTTACTCATGACGTTTTTAACCAGCTCGTCAGAATCACACAGAAGCATGTCGAGAGAAGATATGTACCCCTCGACCTTGTTCTCGCGGGTCACGGGAAAGCCGTCGTGCCCCGTCTCTCTCGTGAGCTTGATGACGTCCATGACGGTATCGTCAGGCGATACGGTGATGACCTTCCCCGTCATGTAGTCGCCAACTCTCAGCTTATCGGTCATGGTATCCAGACATTCATATAGCAGTTATAACAGATAATCTTATTCACTTCATGGAAGGGCTATGAAGATAAATTATGCTCGCAATGGTAAAAAGCAGCGCCTTATTCGTCGCAACGCAGTGGCTTATCCCAGGAGCTTCTCGTAGGCCGGCTCGCTCCACTCATAGATCTCGGTCAGCTTATCGACGAGGATCCTGGCCAGCTCCGGCGCCTTCCTGTAGCGCCAGTCGTTCTCGAACTCCTCCAGAAACTCCTCGGTCCAGGTGCCATTCATCCTGAACTCGATCTCGGAGAGCTTACACAGGATCTCCCGCTTGGTCATGTCCACGCAGCCAGTCGGATACCTTACCTCGGCCACGTCCTCAAGGTCAGTTAGCCCTTTAACGTCATCCTCTATCAGGTGGCACATGTCTATCCTCATGTCAAATCCCTCCGGCTAAAGATTGTCTTTTATCGTAGTTAGCATTTATCGCCTTTAACCCTTCCGAAGGAAAAAGAACGGGATATAGGCCGCCTAGGAGGTATACAGGCTACCGTACGGCCTGTGCGACCTCGGAGATAGCTTTAGGAACGGCTTCCTCATGATCTCGTCGAAATCTTTTCCGAAGTGGGCGCAATACTCGCCCACAAGCCTTCCGATGATGGATATATCCCTGGCGTCTGGCTCCGACTTTATCACTTCACGGCCCAGGTAGTTATCCTCAACGTCCCCCCTGACGTATATGACGCCTCCATGCATGCCCGTGCCCACGTAGTCTCCCGTAATCTTCCCGCCGCTCAGGCCAAGCAGAACAACGACGCCGCCAGCCATGTACTCGCCCAGGAAGTCGCTTGCAGCTCCGCCGATGACTATGGCAGGCACGCTATCCTGGTAGGCCTTCATATGGATGCCCACCCTGTAGCCCACGTCACCCTTGATGAAGACTTTGCCGCCCCTCATCGCATAGCCGATGACGTCGCCCGCATTTCCATGGACGACGACCTTGCCGGAGTTCATGGTGTTGCCGATGCCGTCCTGGCCGTTCCCGTGCACCACTATCTCCGGCCCATCCATAAAGATGGCAAGGTCATTTCCAGGCGTTCCATTAATGACGATCCTCATCCTCGCCCTTAGCCCATCGCCGATGAATTTCTGGCCGCAAACGTTATCAAGCTCTACCCCGGCCTCGCCGCTCTCCACAAGCTCCCGTATCCTCTCGTTAAGAGCTCTGTAGTGCATATCCTTTGCGTCAATGCGTATCATGTTATCATCGCCCCGCAGGCTTGATGCCGAGTATCTCAAGCGTCTTTTCATCCAGGCCTATCCCGCGCAATCGCTCACGGTTACCCCTGAGGCTTTCTATTGAGTTGATGCCCAGGGCGCCGAGCACTTCCTGTATCTCGTGGCTCCATGCGCTCAAAAGGTTAGTCAGACGCTGCGCGCCTACTTCAGGGTCAAGCCTGGATACGAGGTGTGGCTTCTGGGTGGCAATGCCCCATGAGCAATTACCGGTGTTACATTTCTGGCATATGCGGCAGCCGAGCGCTACGAGGGCCGCGGTGCCTATCATCACGGCGTCCGCGCCGAGGGCGATGGCCTTTATCACGTCCGCGCTCTGGCGTATGCCGCCCCCTACCACCAGGGATGCCTGGTTTCTGATGCCCTCCTGCCTCAGGCGGTCGTCCACGGCTGCAAGCGCAAGCTCGATGGGTATGCCCACGTTATCCCGTATGACGCGGGGGGCTGCGCCCGTCCCGCCCCTGAACCCATCTATAGTAACTATATCGGCCCCCGCCCTCACTATACCGCTACAAATGGCAGCGATATTGTGGACAGCGGCCACTTTGACGGATACCGGCTTTTTGTACTCGGTAGCCTCCTTCAAGGCGTATATCAATTGAGACAAATCCTCTATCGAGTATATGTCGTGGTGCGGGGCCGGCGACAGCGCATCGGTGCCCACGGGGATCATCCTCGTCTTCGCCACCTCTGCGTCTATCTTCTCGCCTGGCAGGTGTCCTCCTATGCCTGGCTTGGCTCCCTGCCCTATCTTTATCTCGACTACTGCGCCTGCATTTAAGTACTCGGCGTGCACTCCGAACCGGCCTGAGGCGCACTGCACGATGACGTGATCCTTGTACTTATAAAAGTCGCGGTGAAGGCCGCCTTCGCCCGTGTTCATGAGCGTTCCATTCTGCATGGCCGCCATCATGAGAGATTTTTGGACGTTATAGCTGACCGCCCCGTAGGACATGGCCCCGAAGATGATCGGCACGTCTAGCCTGACATTGGGCGCCAGTTCCGTCTTGAGCCTTATCTCCCCATTCTCATCTACATCGAACTCCAGCCTGTCCGGCTTTTTACCCAGATATGTGCGAAGCTCCATTGGCTCCCTCAGCGGGTCGATGGAAGGGTTTGTGACCTGGCAGGCGTCGATGAGCAGGTGGTCCCATATGATTGGATAGGGCTTATCGCAGCCCATCGCCGTCAGGAGTATGCCGCCCGTCTCCGCCTGCTTATAGATGTTCTTCCGTATCTCGTCGGTGAAGTTATCATTATGCTTGAACGTGAGCGGGCTACGCTCGATGCGGATAGCCCTGCGCGGGCACATGGCGACGCATCTCAGGCAGGCGACGCACTTTGAGTCATCCGCCAGTATGCAGTCGAACTCATTGCTATAGGCTAATGCGCCGAAGCCGCACTCAATCGTGCACTTTTTACAGCGGGCGCACTTTTTCTCATCGATGTTGACGCTGAATTCGGGCGGCACCGTGGATGGCAATATCGCTGTCGTCACTCGACATCCTCCTCCACCAGCCCTATCACGGGGGTTCCAGCCTTTGGCGCCCACACCTCGTCGGGCTCGGGCTCGATTATGCGTATTCCCGCCTCTTCTGAGGATATATACAAAAAGTCCCCTTTTTTCGCCGCCATCATTGGCCTCAGCTTTATGCGGTCGTTTAGCCCTATCATGCCCCTGTTGAAGCCCACGATGATGGCAAACGGGCCGTTCATGAGGGCGCTACCATAGGCCATGCGGATGGCCTCATACACTTTTTTGCGGTTGGCCGGCATCCTGTCTACGTCCTTCCAGAACGGTGGGGCGAGGGCGCCGGTGGCCACTTCTATGGGAAGCTTATGCCGCCTCACAAGTAAATCGAACAGGTATGCGATGACCTCGGTGTCCGTCAGCAGTTCCAGCCTGTAGCCGAACATCTCCAGGTAGCGCTTGTTAATGCCATATGAAGATATCTCGCCGTTGTGCACCACTGACCAGTCGAGGAGCGTCATGGGGTGAGCTCCGCCCCACCACCCCGGCGTATTGGTGGGGAACCTGCCATGTGCGGTCCACAGGTAAGCCTTATAGCCATCCAGCCTGTAGAACCTGGCTATATCTTCAGGGTATCCCACGCCCTTGAAGCCGCCCATGTTCTTGCCGCTCGAGGATATGAATGCGCCGTCGAAGTTCGAGTTGATGCCCATGACATGCTCTACGACGTAGTCGTCTTCGGGCTTGTCGTCCAGCTTTGAGTCGTCTACCCTCACGAAGTAGCGCCATAGTAGTGGCGCCTTTGTAATTGATTCGACCTTTGCCGTGGGTATTTTTTCATCTCTCTCGACTATGAAGCGCTCCGCGAGGTACTCTTCAAGCCTCGTTTTGCATTTTTCGTCGTCGAACATGACGTGGAAGGCGTAGTAGTCCTTATACCTTGGGTATATGCCGTATGCCGCGAAGCCGCCGCCCAGGCCGTTGGAGCGGTCGTGCATGAGGGCGATTGACTTTATTATCCTGGTGCCGTCGATGCGCTTTCCTTTTTTGTTTAATATCCCCATGATGGCGCATCCGGACGGGTTTCTTTCTCGCCTTACTTTCGTATCGCTTCTCATGTGGCGCTTTCCTCCAGCCATATTTGCGTATTGTCTTGCGGCCTCATCTAGCTTCAACTCGCTTCCTACTGCCGATATATAAAATATTCGTCAAGAGTAGGCAGTTGTATGTCTACTACGAATATATAAAGTTTACTAGAGATATGCCGTTTCGATCGAGTTTTGGTATGAGAAAACAATGGTCGGGCAGATGGCTCTTTTGTTTAGAGGCTGAAGGGAGGTTTCGCTTTGCTTCGTCTCCCCCAGTCACTAGAAAAAGAAGATGTAAGATAAATTATTCAACACGCCAGGACGGCATCGCCGTACTGGCTTAAAAGATGCTAATACTAAGGCTTTCGCACCATCAAAACCGGGCATTTAGCATGCCTAAGCACACTATCGGATACGCTGCCTATGAGGACCCGCTCAAGGGCAGACATGCCAATAGAGCCTATTACGATACAATCGGCGCCAATCTTATCGGCCACGTCAACGATGGCCTCCTTAGGCTGGCCCTCCACTATCATACACTCACACTCCACACCATTCTCATCACAAAGAGACTTTATCCTTTGTACAGCCTCCCTACCCGTGCTTTCCATCTCCACCTTACTTTCAGCGTAGTGTATGCCCGCGTGGAATGCGAGAGGGGCATTAATGACGTTCAGGGCATATAGCTTTGCACCCAGCTCCTTCGCAAGATAAACGGCATGCTCCGCTGCATAGAACGCATACTCTGAGCCATCAGTCGGCACGAGTATTGTACTATATCTTGGCAATGGCATATTCATGGCCTCCCTAGTCCAGCGTGATGCAGGTGCCCACGCCCTTATCCGTGAAAAGCTCCTGAAGCAGAGCGTGCGGCAAATTACCATTAATTATATGGACGCTCTTGATGCCGCCCTTAATCACGGATATGCTCGAAAGTATCTTCGGGATCATCCCCCTCGAAACAACCCCTTTATTTATGAGCTCATAGCATTGCGCAACGCTTAGCTGGGGAATGAGCGTCTCCTTTTTCTTCGGGTCCATCATGACGCCATCGACGTCGGTCAGCGAGACGAGGCTGGTCGCCCCTATCGCAACTGCGATATCCCCTGCAGCCGTGTCCGCGTTAAGGTTAAAGCAGTTGCCTGCGGCATCATATCCTATAGGAGCTATCGCCGGGATATAGCCGTTTTCGAGCAAGAGGCTCAATATCCCCGGGTTGATGCTCTCGGTCTCCCCAACCCAGCCGTAGTCGATGTCCACCTCCTTGCCATTCATGACCACCTTCTCAGGGGCCTTCTTCCTGGCGACGATAAAATTGCCGTCGTTGCCGATAATCCCGACGCCCTTGCCCCCATGCCTCGCAATCAGTGACACTATATCAGTATTCACGTTGCCCACGAGCACCATGCGTACTATCTCCAGCGTCTCGTCGTCCGTAACCCTCAAACCTGATACGAACTGCGGCGTCTTCCCCATGCGCTTCATCATGGCATCTATCTCAGGGCCTCCTCCATGCACGATGACCGGCTTCAAGCCGAGAAACTTGAGCGTGACTATGTCTTTTATAATGCCACTCCTGGCCTCCGGGTCGACCATCGCATGGCCTCCCACCTTTACGACGATGACCGCTCCACTATATTTTTTTAGCCAGGGGAGCGCGTCCGCGAACGATTCGCCTGCTTCCATATGATCCTCGACAAGAATACTGCTTCAATGGTAATAAATATTTATAATGGAGCGAATGTGTTTATAGAGGGACTAGCCGTGGCTGAAGAGACCGTATATGACGTGGCCATCATCGGAGCAGGCCCGGCGGGCATGACCGCGGCGCTATATTGCGCCAGGGCCAACCTTTCGACCGTGATGTTTGGGGACCCTTTCGCCTCCCAGCTCGCGAAGGCCGGCGACGTGGAGAACTACCCTGGCTTCGATTCCATACGAGGCATCGAGCTGGTCGAAAAGTTCAGCAAGCAGCTCGAAAGGTATGATATCAAGCTCGTGCAGTCCTATGTAGGGCATATCGTCCGAAACGACGGCTTTTTCAGGCTTTTTACGGATATGGGGGAGTTTATCGCCAGGTCGGTCATAGTCTCGACCGGCGCAAAGCAGTGGGAATTAAACATACCAGGCGAGAAGGAGTACCTGTACAGGGGAGTATCATATTGCGCCGTGTGCGATGGGTCTTTTTATAAAGGCAAAAAGGTAGCCCTCATAGGATATGGCGAGCAGGCGGCCAGCGCCGCCATATACCTCGCGGGCCTTGCGAAGCACGTTTTGGTACTGTCGAGTAAGCCGGACATGGATGCCCCGATACACGGGGAGCAATTGAAGGCGATTGGCAACGTGGAGATCATCGGCAACGCCAGGGTGCTGGCCATCGAGGGGAATGAGTTTGCAGAGCACGTAAGGTTTGAGGTGGATGGCCAGGAAAGGATTGAGAGGATTGATGGCCTGTTCATCGAGGGGGGCGTGCCCAACTCCGTTCTTGCGAAAGACCTTGGCCTTGAGCTTGACGAGAAGGGTAACATCGAGGTTTTCAGGCCAGACCAGCTTACAAAGGTTGAAGGCGTCTTCGCCGCGGGCGACGTGACTGGCGGCCTCCATCAGATATCGAAGGCCGTTGGCGAGGGCGCCTGCGCTGCCGTGAGCGCGGCCATCTATGTTAAGAAAAAGTTTAAAATAAGAAAATAGAGGAGCCTTAAGGCTCCAATTTATATTGCTTTTTCCGCTGCATCTTCTTCTTTGGTTGTCGTCACGCGCTCTACCATCCATACGGCGGCCAGGGTGATGATAGACAGAGGGAGCGCTATGACAAGCGGATCCACCACCTGCCAGGGCATTGGCAATATGGCATTCTGGCCAAAGAGCAGCATCGATATGCCCAGCGGCTCAGATTCTTTGATATGCACGAAGGCCGTCCAGAGGAACCATGCGACTGCACCGACCACCAGGCTCGAAGCCGCTGCCCTCGTGGAAGGCTTCTTGCTGAAAATGGCGTGGGTGAACGCAGGCAGGAATGCCGCGGCACACAGGCCCATGAACATGGCGGTGGCGCGGGCGATGATGCTCCCGGGCATGATATAGGCGAGCAGGACGCTCACGATTATCATGATGAGGACAAAGGCCTTGGTCTCGGCCAGCGACGGCTTCTTATTCCTCCACCTGCCCCATATGTCGTTCACCGCCGCGGTGCCCATGCTATGGAACAGGGCGCTCAGGGTGGACATTGCGGCTGCCAGCAGCGTGAGCATGAATAACACCACGAACCAGTCCGGCATGGACATGTTGATGTACAGCGGTATCACCGAGTCGGTATTCCCGCCGGCCGCTGCCACCGCTAGTTTCCCCATTTTCTCGTAGAAGTACACGTTTGTGAGCGCGCCAATAGTATATGCAACGCCAGGGAGCATGAGGATGAAAAAGCCTCCGATGGGCACAGCCCTGTTCAGGGCCTTATCATCCTTAGCGGTCATGAAGCGGACTATCAGCTGTGGCTGTGCGAGAACGCCTATGCCCACGCCCAGGATTATAGTCGTGACCAGGGTAAGCCATATGGGCGAGAACATGGATGGCATCGTGGTCCATCCTGTCATGCCCGTCGAGGCAAGGCTTGCGGGCACCAGGCTTGCCATGTTCGACAGGGCCTCATGCGCATTCGTAACCCCTCCCAGCGAGACGTAGGTGAATATCAGCAAAATCGACATGCCCAGTAGCATTATGATCGCCTGGAACGAGTCCGTGTATATCACGGCGAGCAGGCCTCCAAATATGACGTATATAGCCGTGATGGCCGCGAATATCAGCAGCGCCAAATTGTAATCCATGCTAAACGTCGTCTCGATGAACCTCGCCCCGCCAATCATGACCGCCGAGGTGTAGAGCGGCATGCCTACTACTATTATAAGGCCGCATGCATATTGCATGAACGCCGAGTTGTATATCTTGCCCATGAGGTCGGGAAACGTGACGGCTTTCAGCTTTTGGCCGATCTGCCTGGTCTTTTTTCCATATATGATGAACGCAATAAATATCCCGAAGAAGATGTTGAGGCCGACCAGCCATATGATGCCCATGCCCAGGTTTGCCGCGACGCCGCCAAACCCTATGATGGCCGAAGTGCTGATAAACGTGGCCCCATACGATAGGGCTATGAGCGCCGGATGGACCTTGCGGCCAGCCAGCATGTAGTCCTCAGTGCCTTTGGTCCGCTTAAAGCCCATGTAGCCCAGGAATAAAACGATTGCTATGTAAATGGCCGTACATATGGCAAACATAAGCGTGCTTACGGCCATTATTGCTCCCCGCCCTTATTCCAGTTCAGCAACCCATACAATATACATGCAATCGTAACGCCTATAGTGAAAATGTACCCGCCTAATATCCAGGGGTCATCAATGCCTAACAAGTCTAGCCCTCCTCATCATTGATATGTCATGACATGGCAATTGGTATGCTATGGCATAGCATATATGCTTATGGGATATAAAGGTTGTGTTCATAGATACGGACAAAAAAGTAGTAAAAAAGCTATTATATTTTAGCCCGCTCGTACTTTTCGCTTGCCTTCAGCGGCTTGGTGGCGTCTATGCCCATCTTGCTCGTGACGTTATCCTCTGACACAGGGTCGAGGGAGCTGCCGCGCACGTTGGATATTATCATGACGTCTCTGTCTGCCTTCGTCCTCGTGGCAATAGCATACTCCACGTCCATCGGGTCGAAGATGTCGATATCGCTGTCGACCACGACGACGTGCTTGAGGCTGGTGTGGGCGGCGAACGCCGCCATGATCGCGTTCTTGCCGTCGCCCTCGGTCTGCTTCTCGATCTGGACGATGGCGTGCAGGTAGCAGCACCCTCCTTCGGTTAGCACCACGTTCTTCACCTTGGTCACGTTTGCCACAGCGTTATAGATTAAAGGCTCATATGGCACGCCCATGAGGAGCTTATGCTCGTTGCCTCCCGGCAATATGCCATGATAGATTGGGTCCTTTCGCATCATCATGTTCGTGAGGTGGATGACAGGCTCGGGCCTGATGTGGTCGTACGAGCCGGTGATGTCAACGAAGGGGCCTTCCTTTACCTTTTCCACAGGGTCGATGCTGCCCTCCAGGACTATCTCGCCATGCGGCACCTCGACTCCATTATCCAGCGTAACCAGCTCGATGGGCTCGCCCTTAAGCGCCGCTGCGTACTCCCACTCCTTGCCCTGCGGCACTCTGGTCGATGCGGCAAAAACCGTCACAGGGTCCACGCCTATGACGATGCCGACCTGCAGTGGCTCATTCTGCTTCGCCGCCTCCTTATGCATGACATAGGTATGCCTGGGGGGCACGAGCCTTGCCGCCAGCGTATTATCGTTGACCACCATCAGCCGATGAATGGAGGCATTATACATGTCCTTATACTTCGAGACCACGATGCCAGCAGTTATATACGCTCCCCCATCCTTCTTGAAGTGCTTCATGATGGGCAGCTTAGAGAGGTTTGCCTTTGACTTCACCTGAAACATCGGAGAGTCGTCGACCCGCTTGACCTCGCCGTCGAACCCCGTCGACGTAAGCTTGCCTATGATGTTGCCAGGGGTGACGCCGAGCGCCTTAGCAAGGGCCTCTCTTGAGTTAAGCACGTTCATGACCGCCCTCATGCCATTGCAATCATTAAAAAGGACCGTTCTCCTATCCTGGTATGCGTAGCGCGGCGCCTCGAAAATTGGCGAAATCGGCTTGTTTATCTCCAGCAGGCTTCCTTCCTTTCTCAGCAATTCCAAAAATTCTCGAAGACCCATCTTACAGACTCCTTAAATAACGCTTCATTTCTTCGAGAATCATGCCCCTTTTATTCAAATATTTTACTCCTGGGCTATGAATAACAAAATTACATATCTTGTATAGCATGTCTGGCCTCATCTATTGTCATACCTTCAAAATCTAATAAAAGTTATAAAAAAATTTGTTAGAGTTATAGCCCTATCACTTAAGCCAACGTCCGGAGTCGAACCGGATTAGGATTGCTCTGCAGGCAATTGCATAACCGCTCTGCCACGTTGGCATCTATTAGCACAATTGATATTGTTTTTTCATATTTAAACCTATTGATTGTGGGCGCGTTATAAGGATATCAATTAATATCATTTGCCGCATTAATTAATGTGATGACGCATGAGAGGGACTTGACGGATTACGACTTGGTGAGGTATGATCGCCAGATAATGTTGAGAGGTATTGGCGAGGAAGGGCAAAGGAAGCTGAAGGGTACCAGGGTTTTTGTCGCTGGCTGCGGCGGGCTGGGCAGCCCGGTTGCATACTATCTCGCGGCCGCCGGCTTCGGGTCCCTGGTTCTGGCGGACATGGATATAGTCGACCTGAGCAATCTGAACCGCCAGATACTGCACTGGGATTCTAACATAGGAGAGAAGAAGGTTAAGAGCGCGTATGAGAAGCTGGCTCAATTGAACCCTGAAATCGAGGTCAACCCGCTGGACATGGAGATAGACGAACTTAATGTTTATGAGGTTACCAAGGGCTGTGACGTCATCGTGGATTGCCTGGATAACTTTGAGGCAAGGTATCTATTGAACAGGGCATCGCTGAAGCATGGCATCCCTTTTATTCATGCTTCGATATGGGGCATGGAGGGGCGGGTGACGACTTTCGTGCCGGGTAAGACGCCGTGCCTGGAATGTATTTTCCCAAAAGCGCCCCCGCAGGAGAAGTTCCCGGTGCTTGGGGCCACGGCCGGCGTGCTGGGCGCAATACAGGTCACCGAGGCGGCCAAGGTCGTCCTCGGCATCGGGGAGCCCCTGTTGAGCCGCTTATTAGTCTATGATGGCGAATACATGCAGTTCCATGAGGTCAGGCTAGAAAGGAACCCTGAATGCCCGGCCTGCAGGATTTAAGGCGGCAGGTATCCATGGCCAGGAAAACGCCGTTTGAGCTGGAAATGCTCATGGGAATTGAGGCGTACATGACTGACGAGGAGGGCATAGGGGGGGACCTCCGGATCGAGCCTGCGGACTTCAAAGTGAGCGAGATATCTGATTTTAAGGTGGGACAGTCGGGTGAATATCTAATAGTTCGGCTCACGAAGGAGAACTGGGAGACCCACCACCTCATCCGTGACCTGTCGAGGCAGCTAGGCATAAGCGAGGAGCGTATTGGCATAGCTGGCACGAAGGACAAGCGGGCGGTCACCTCCCAGTTGATAAGCATAAGAGGCATTTCAGAAGAGCAGCTGGCACGGGTGGACCTGCCCCGCGTCAGGCTGGAGCCTATTGGGCGGGCGAATAGGGATATAGGGCTGGGGGACCTGCGTGGCAACGAGTTCGACATCAACATTAAGAATATCGTGCTTGATAAAGAGGGGCTTTCCATGCGCGTGAAGGCTATAGACGAGAGCATTGCGAGAGCGGGGGGCGTCCCGAACTTTTTTGGGTACCAGCGTTTCGGCATCGTGCGGCCTGTCACCCACCTTGTAGGCAAAAAGCTGGTACAGGGCGACGTCGAAGGCGCCGCCATGGCCTACATAGCAGCCTCATTCCCGGGCGAGATGGAGGAGAACAGGAAGGCCAGGGACTTAGTCTTCAAGACGAAGGACTTTAAGGAGGGACTCAAGCTCTATCCTTTAAATTTAAGGTATGAGCGTGCCATGATGCATTACCTGGTGGAGCATCCTGGCGACTATGCAGGGGCTTTCCGTGCATTATCCCCCCGGCTTTTAAAGCTATTCGTGCACGCTTATCAATCGTATCTCTTCAACAGGCTCCTTAGCCGGCGCATGCTTGACGGCATTTCCCTGGTAGAGCCGGTCGAGGGGGATGTGATATGCTTCGCTGACGGGCGAGGAGTGGCCGACGTGTCGAAGCTGGAGGTCGTGACCGGGAGAAACCTCGCTGATGTCAGGTTTTTAATAAAGAGGCATCGAGCCTTCGTGACCCTGCCCCTGATAGGCAAGGATACGGCGCTCGATGGCGGCATCACCGGCGAAGAAGAGAGGAGGATACTTGAAGAGGAGGGAATTACGCCTGCCGATTTTGCCATCGCCGCCATGCCCGACCTTGCGTCATCGGGCTCCAGGCGGGAAGCAATGCTAGGCGTGAAGCCAAATATAGCGGTGTACGATGGGGTGGCGAACGTTAAGTTTTTCCTGCCAAAAGGCTCCTATGCCACGACCGTGCTCAGGGAGTACATGAAATCAAGCCCTGAACACATGGATTAGCGTTAAAACCTGGGCATCACAATATAAAAGTAAATATAAAACTATTACTATACATTGTGTGGTGGTCCTTATGGTGGAGAAAAGCACTATGATCATGGGCGAGGAGCCTTCCCCGGAAGACATCGCAGAGCTCGATAACCTTAAAATCCAGATAGTGGAGCAGCTAAGGGCGGCTGATGTGAAGTTCCCTATAAGGAATAAGGACGAGCTGGCGAGAGTCTACCCAAAAGGCACGCGCATGAGCTGTACCTATAAAGGAAAGCAGATATCAATTCACGACCTTATCCCGCTTATAGATGACCGGGTTTTCCCGCTTGAGAACGCGGGCGATACGGCGACGGCGCTGGTCAGCAGTTGTCAGCTTTTGAAATAGCCATTTTTCTCCCTTTTTATTTGAAAGCCGCTAAATTAATATGTGACGCCAACCAACTAAACCTCTTGTGAAGTCGATTTTCGTCAGCTCCATAACCCCGAGAAGCGGCAAAACTGTTATAACGCTAGGCCTGGCGTTGAACTCGAAGGTATTCACGGGCTTCTTCAAGCCGTTCCAGGAAAAGATGATAACTGTGAACGGCCACCTCGTGGAGGAGGATGCATACCTCATGCAATCCATCATAGACTTCGAGGCAAGCACCAGCGAGCTCTGCCCGTTCCCACGGGAGTCAATACCATCGCTCACAATGGATCAGGTTGTAGAGGCGTATGAGAGGGTGAGCAAAGGCAAAGAGCTGATGATCATCGAGGGAGTCGAGTTTATAACCGCGGGCTTCCTGTACGGGCTGTCGGGCTTTGACATCGTGGAGAGGCTTGGGTCAGACTTTATTTTGTTGAGCAACGCTGACCAGGATTCCCTGGATAGGCTGGCCATGATCAAGCATTACATGGATTACCGGGGAATACCGCTCAAAGGCGTCATATTGAATTTTTGCGATGACGTAGGGCTCGAGAATTTTTTGAGGAGCAAGGGCATCCCCGTTTTAGGCTCCATGCCTTATACGCCTTCGCTCAGGACGCTTCGCGTCTTCGAGATAGTGGAGGAGCTAAACGGCATAGTACTGGCTGGCAACGAAAACCTGAGCAATGCTGTGGAGAAGATCATCATCGGGGCTATGAGCCGCGAGTCTGCGCTGCGTTATTTCGAGCGCGTGCCCAATAAAGCCGTTATCACGGGAGGGGACCGCAATGACGTTTCCCTGGCAGCGCTTGAGACGTCCACCGCTTGTCTCATCCTGACTGGCGGGCTTTTGCCTTCACAGGAGGTCATCGACAGGGCGCGCTCCTTAGGGGTGCCATTGGTGTCTGTCCGTGATGACACTTTAACTGCATCCGAGGCCATCGACAGGATGATAGCGCGCATCGACCCCAACGACGAGAAGAAGATAAAGCTGATCAAGGAAGAAGTGGCCAGGAACATCGACGTAAGCCGGATATTACGCTAGGGCCTCCCGTTCACACGCTTTCTACAGCTTCACAAGTGAACGAGTTATACATTTTTGTGAACGTATTATTAAGGCAAACGTTGACGACATTGACTTTCTTTATAGTAAAAAACATATAGTTTAATGTCTTATAACTGTAGCAAAATGTGTTTAAGTCATAAATAGCCATAAAATACCCCCGATTCTCCAAAAGGCTTAAATAGTAAGACGTTATACTATGTATTGTCGTTAAGCGGCAACGGTTCAAAGCCGGACCGTCAGGGGATGGATGGACAGCAGCACAACGATGATACCTATACATGGGGATGGATAGGATTTGTGCACAGCTGTGAATGGCTAAGAATGGCTAAATATCATCTCAAAACGGCAATGTAGGGATTGGATTGGGCTTAAACGAAAAACGCTAGCGTAAAAAGGCAGCCTGTGGCGTGCAGAGAACGGCATTGGGGTGGATTGGGCTACATGGCTGCCTTTTTGCTTTGGGGATGAAGCCGATGGAAATAAAAGTGAACGTCGATGAGAAGAGCGGCAAGATCACCCAGTTGACCTTTTCTGGCGATGGCGTCAACATGGAGGCCATCCAGAAGGCCTTAAGCGCCATATCTAAGAATTTCCAGGCCAGCGCTCCTGAGGAGCCTTTGTTGGGCCGGGACATTACAGACCTTTCTGCCGATAAGTATACCATCAAGGAGCGGCTGAGGCTTTTCCTGAAATTCGAGTTCCGGGGCATGTGGTTCACATCTCTACAGGTTAAGGATAAGTATGAGCGGCAGTATGGGGAGGAAATAAAGCTCAGCACGGTGTCCACGTATCTGACGCGGCTTTATAACGAGGGCTTTCTTGAGCGCCGCGGCAACCGCGTTGAGCGCGAATACCACGTCATAGACGTGAACGTGGAGGATAAGGCAGTTGAAAGGGCGGGTCAGCCCATCACGAACCTTAAATAACTTTTTTTGTTTTTAACTCTGCATTAAGATAATGGCAATTTAGCTTACCATTAGTGGCGATGGGGCAAGACCCGCAAAGAGGCTTAGGCCTGCATATCGAGCTCCCCAGGTGCACTATCTGCGCATGGTAATCGTTGTAGAGAGCCGCGTTCGGGGGCAGGCTCGCCATAAAATAGCCCTGTATCTCATCATATGTGGGGTCTCCATTGAGGATGCCGTATCTCAGGAATATCCTCTTTGTGTAGGCGTCGACCACGAATACGGGCTTCCCGCAAGCGTACAGCAGGATGCAGTCTACGGTCTCCTTGCCAAGGCCTTTGACCGCCAGCAGCTTTTTCCTTAGCGATGCGGAGTCTTCACTCGACATGGCAGCTAAATCCCCGCCATATTCTTTAAAAAAGAATTCCATGAAGTTTTTAATTTTCACCGCTTTAGAGTTATAGAACCTGGCGGGCTTGATCAAAGGAGCGATGTCCTCCACGCTGCACTCATAAAGCGTTGAGGGGCTTAGCTTGCCTTCTCTCTTTAGGTTGGATATCGCCTTGCTTGCGTTGTTCCAGGAGACGTTTTGCGTCAATATGGCGCCGATGATCACCTCGAACGGCTCCTCTGCCGGCCACCAGTTGCGGTGCCCGAACGCCCGCCGGAGCGATGCATATATCTCTAATAGCTCATTTTCAAATATCTCATCCTTTTTCCCACGATGTCGAGACATCGCTTTACATGATGCAGGGTAAATTTATCTATTTAACCTTCAATATCTGAAATCATGATAACACGTGAGATTGTATACTTTGAGAAGGCTGGCGCTCAGAACACCGATGATACTATTAGGATGGCGGTTAAGCGCGCTAAGGAGCTGGGCATAAAGTACGTGGTAGTGGCGAGCACCAGCGGCGAGACCGGGGTAAAGGCCGCCAGGGCTTTCAAAGGAACGGACGTAAAAGTCGTCGTTGTAGGGCATCACGTTGGCTTCTCGAAGCCTGGCGTCAGGGAGCTTGAGGAGCCTTACATTAAAGAGCTCAAGGAGCTGGGGGCCACCATCGTGGAGCAAACCCATGCTTTGTCTGGCGTAGAAAGGTCTATCACCCGTCGGCTCGGTGGCGCGTCGAGGGTAGAGTCTATAGCTGAGGCGTTGAGGACGCTGATAAGCGTAGGCACAAAGGTCTGCGTGGAGATAAGCATTATGGCCGCTGACGGTGGCCATGTGCCCGTGGATGGCAAGACCGAGGTCATCGCCATCGGTGGCACCTGGAACGGTGCCGACACGGCCTGCGTCATCCTGCCCGCACACGCCAACAACTTCTTCGACATGCAGGTACGCGAGATCATATGCATGCCACGAGACAAGTCCCGCGCATAAACCACAGAGGACACAGAGGAATTAGATAATCACCACAGAGGACACAGAGAAATTAGATAATCACCACAGAGGACACAGAGGAATTAGATAAGCACCACAGAGGACACAGAGGAATTAGATAAGCACCACAGAGGACACAGAGGAATTAGATAATCGCCACAGAGGACAAAGAGGAATTAGATAATCACCACAGAGGACACAGAGAAATTAGATAATCACCACAGAGGACACAGAGGCTTTTATATACTCAAGGGGGCTTCGCCCCCTGAGAGACCCCCCTCAATATTTAATAGGTCAATCCTTTGATATAAAACCTAGCTTCTGGGATTTTAGGCACATAACGTATTTTAATTTATATTATTCAGGTCAATATCGACTAATTTCGACACGATAATGATATGCATCTATTTTTGATGAATATCAGTTATATATGCCTATAGGGTGTTGCATAATTAGTTTATGAGGGTTGTCCTGGGGTTTTGTTCGTGAATTAGCTGGTGGAGTACTTGGATTAATCTTGCTATCATTGTTATGCCGACTTTTATCCCGACTTTTTCTTTCCCTGTGGTTTTCGCTCGAATTGCGTAGCAAAGGTTGGAAAGGCCTAGCTGTCTTTTGAGTAGGAAATATTCGCGTGCTCGCAATCCATCCTGTTTTTATAATATCGGTCCAGTGTTTCCTCGCTGATATTATGATAATCTTGTAGCCGGTACTTGTTCGTGGGGGTTTTCTCGCCTCGTTGGTTCCTCATCGTTATGAATAATATGCCCAGGGCGAGGTGAATGGTCACGTTCTTCTTGGCGTCGTACGCCATGCCTGGTATGGCGAAGGCCTGTAAAAGGCGTGCGCCGAGTCTTTTTATCAGTGGTGTCGTCTGGGTGTTGTCGTGCTTGTTTGCGGGGGTAACGGTGTAGCATATTGGGGCCAATGTGCCATTCGTATAACAGGTGGACCTTGTAGCCATAATATTATGGTTGATGTGATCGTAGCCCCAGCCGGCGTCCATGTCTTTTCGACTATACGCTTCCAGTTTTGTGCTATCAATCCCGAGGATGGACATGTGAGAGGGGCGAAGCGCCACTATCTCCATGTTAATGATGTCCATGACCCTTATCTGGTCTCCAAACCTTTGCTTATACCTGCTAAAGGAATGGTCTGGTAAACAGTGGAAGCCAAGAATCCATAATTTTATATTTATTCTCCGCTAACATCCTCACCAGTTTTCTCACCGAGGTAATACCGCTGAGTTCTGCTTAGAAACCCGGAGGAAGGCGATCACACTATACTCGAGAGGCCTCCCTACCCCATGGTAACGCTCCAGGAAAACAAGACATTGCCAATCAAACGAACCCAGCATTTCCAGGCGGACATCAGAAAGTATACGTATTCAGAAAGTATACGTATCTGACAATCAAGACAACTATGGGTTATCAGCAAGCCGTTTTTATCGCGCATAAATACAGCTTACCACGATAACCCAAATACTTTTAAGGACTTTTACAACACCCTATATGCCTAATTAGGCACATAATATTTTTATATAAAAAGGGTTCTTCTCCAAAGGTTGGATGAGCATCTATATGCCGATTATGTTATTTCCATAGTGGAATAAGCATACATCTCATTGATGAATTGATTCCGATTTTTATTCTGTCACGATTATACCTCGTCTCATAGCCGTGCCGATTTCGCCAGATATCAATCCCTATATATTGGCTTTAAAAATCATAATTTATCATCCAACTCTGGGAGATGAGCCATAAAAAGAAGAATTCAGCGTATGAGGGACATAATATCAATCTATATGTGCCTAAACCCGAGAACTCAGGATACAATTATTTGGTATAATAAATGGAAGACCCATAATAAAAAAGAATCTAATTTATAATAGGTAGAAGGGGGCCTTTAAGGGGGCGAAGCCCCCTTGAGTATATAAAAGCCTCTGTGGCCTCTGTGGACCTCTGTGGTGAATATCTTCTTCGTGTCCTCTGTGGTTAATAATCTGCTCAATGGCCTCTATGGCGTTTAAGGGAGTTGTTATATATATGTTGATTCTACTAGATGATTAAACCGTGGTTAGGACATGGCCAATATTTTTGAGATAACCGACAAGGACCTGCTGGGCAGGATAGGCAAGCTATATACGCCCCATGGTGTCGTGGAGACGCCCACAGTCATGCCTGTAATCAACCCCAATTTAATGTTAATAGAGCCGGGCGAGATGGGCAGGTATGGGGCACAAATGCTCATAACGAACTCTTACATAATCTATAAGAGCGAGCGGTGGCACGACGCAGCAGTTAAGCAGGGGCTTCACTCGATGCTGGGCTTCAACGGGCCAATAATGACCGACTCAGGGGCCTTCCAGCTCTCCATATACGGGTCGGTAGAGGTGACCAACGAGGAAATAGTATCGTTCCAGAGGGACATAGGATCGGACATTGGCGTGCCACTGGACATCCCTACTCCGCCCGATGTTTCCCTTGAGAGGGCTAAGGAAGAGCTTGAGGTGACTTTCAGCAGGCTGAGCGCTGCCAGGAAACATGCTGGAGACATGCTGCTGGCCGGGCCGGTCCAGGGTTCTACTTATCCGGAATTGAGAGAGGAGGCGGCCCGCAAGGTCTATGAGATTGGATTTGACGTATACCCGCTCGGCGCGGTCGTACCACTCATGGAGGCGTACAGGTACAGAGAGCTTGTGGACGTCATCGCGCGCTCAAAGATGGGCCTTGGGCCGGACGCTCCCGTGCATTTATTCGGCGCCGGCCATCCCATGATGCTGGCCCTCGCGGTGGCGCTCGGCTGCGACCTCTTCGACTCGGCGGCATACGCCTTATACGCGAAGGACGGCCGTTACTTAACGGTGGATGGCACTTATCACCTCGGCAGCCTACAGCACTTGCCATGCGATTGCCCGGTCTGCGCATCGCACACAGCAAAGGAGCTAATTGAGATGGACGAAAACGCGAGGGCAAGGCTGCTTGCCGAGCATAACCTGTACGTCACGTTCGCCGAATTGCGCCTCATAAAGCAGAGCATCATAGATGGCGATTTAATGGAGCTGGTCGAGCGACGGTGCAGGAGCCATCCAAGGCTGCTCTCAGGCCTCAAGCGCATGATGGACTACTCCGCCCATATAGAAAAGTTCGACCCTGCCACAAAATCAGCATTCTTCTACCTGGGGCCGGAGTCGTGCAGGAGGCCAGAGGTCATAAGGCATAACAGCCTTTTAGATAACCTTGAAGTGAAAGGCAGCGTCCTCATCACGACCGATAGGCATGCGGATAGCACCGGCTTCGATGAGGTTTTTTACGTTAAGGCCCCGTTTGGAGTGTATCCAGAAGCGCTAAGCGAGACCTACCCTATAGGCCAATCCGAGACCGTAGACACGCTTGAGGCGGAAGCCAGGGACGCAACGCTCCAGAATATAGCCCATTTCATCGAAAGCCATAAAGATGCGGCGTTCACCTTCGCATATACCCAGGAATGGGAGTGCCCGCTCATAAGCGATATTTCAAAGCACGCTAAAACTATCAAGCTATAGCTACTTAACCAATCGTGAGATAATTATATTCATGTAATTGATATTTTTCTCATAGATGGGGGTATTTATGGCTGATATGAAGCTGAGCGATAAAGGCGAAGAAGCGAAAAATAGGGCAGATTTTTATATCGACCTGCTCTGCCATGACATCAATAACATGAACCAGGCTGCTCTGGGCTACCTCGAGCTTGCCAGCGACATGTTGAGTCAGGGGAAATACGACCCCGCCTTACTGGCAAAACCCATCGAAATCCTGAAGAATGGCTCACAATTGGTTGAGAGCGTGAGGAAGATTCAAAAGGCTAATTTCGGAGGGCAACAGCTCGAAAAGCTGGACCTGGGCGCTCTGCTGAAGGGGGTCATATCGCAGTATTCCTCGGTGCCGGGCAGGGACGTCTCCATTATTTATGAGCCTGCCGAGGGAGGCATGGTCATGGCCAGCGAGCTGCTTAAAGACGTTTTTTCAAACCTGATAGGCAACTCTATCAAGCATTCCTCAGGCCCCCTTAACATAAATATCAGCCTGTCCGAAGTCGTAGAGGCCAATAGGGCCTATTACCGGGTGGACATCAGCGATGACGGCCCGGGCATACCTGACGAGTTAAAGAAGACCATTTTCGACCATTTTTCAGGCGGCGCCTGGAAGCCCGAGTACAAAGGCCTCGGCCTTTATATCGTAAAAGCGCTGGTAAACAGTTTTAATGGATCCGTATGGGTGGAAGACCGGGTGCCGGGAGACCATACCAGGGGCGCCAGGTTCGTGGTCTTGCTACCGGCGGCTAAAAAGGGCTCGGCTTGACGACCAAAAAGTACATTTTTTTACATTACGCATTAATCTAGAAATGGCATGGTGTTGCAATGTCCGACCTTTTTGACCTGAAAGCTGGGTACGTCACGTTCAAAAACCCGGTCGCCGTCGCCTCTATGGCAGGCATTACCGATAGCGGGGTTTTCGATAAGTTCCATGACGCGGGGCTTTACATCCTTGGTGGCTATAGCATCGACGAGGCCGCAATGGGCGCGTCGAAGGAGATGGTAAAGAGAGGGAGAAAGGAGTTCATCTCTGATGATGTCTTTAATCTTATCGAGTCTGAGCTAAAAAAGGTCTCGGGTAAAGGGGTGGCAATCGGCATCAACGTGCGGGCCACGTCTACCGAGCCTTTCCTGAGGGCTGCCGAGCTGGCGAAGAAATATGGGGCCATAATAGAGATAAACGCCCATTGTAGGCAGGAGGAAATGGTAGCGCTGGGCATAGGGGAAGCCATGCTAAAGGACCGCATATCACTGGCACGGCTCGTCTCCGAGGCCAAAAAGACGGGGGCGGTCATCTCTTTAAAGATGCGCTCCGGAGTTGTGGACGACGTTAAGCTATGCCGCACGCTTGAAAAGGCCGGGCTTGACATAATACACGTGGACGCAGTGGGCATGAGAGGCGCAAACCTGAATGCAATCAAAAAGATCCGTGACTCAACCAGCCTTTTCATCATCGGCAATAACTCTATCGTTAATTATGAGTCGGCGCAGGCCATGCTCTCCGCAGGGTCCGACATGATATCCGTCGCGCGTGCGGCCATGAGCAACCCGAAGTTCATCAGCGGGCTTGTCTCATATGTCGAGGAGCAGCAAAGGCAGACCGGCTGGTATAATGCGCCCTCGCACATATGCAGAGGTGGAGATTTAAGGGGCTTGACGTGGTGTTGCCCCCCCATCAAGGATTGCCCTGTACACGGAGCACTTGCGAGGGCTAACCTGAGCCCGGAAAAGTTCGCCAGGATAAAGCTTAACTTCGGCAAGGGCACGAAGCTCGAACGGGGGAGTACGACGTGCTTTGGCAGCATGGTCTGGTGCTGCAAGTTTAACAAGCCTTGCTACCTCCGTGAGGAGTCGATGGCCGAGAATAATCTGGACTATAAAGAATATACGCTGTTGAAGAAGAAGCTCTCGGAAGAGATAATAAGGAATATCGATAAGGATAAGGTTGTTACCTGATTATGGATGGATATTTTACCCCCTCCTTTTTAGCGCGCTGTGCAGCGCTCGCGATGATACTCGAGGTTTCCGGCACCCCTAAGCCTGGTAACGTGGACCGTGACCACGATTATGCGGGCACAAGGTACGAGGATTTTTTGGCGTCCGCCGTGGGGGTTTATCCCGTCCTCGAAAAGGCCTGCAGGGAGGGTGGTATAGGGTCACTAATCCTGGAAGCGTCGGGGGAAAGCGTGCGCTGGCAGGGCGGCGGCAACACACATTTTGGCGCCTATATCCTTCTTTTCCCGCTGCTCAAGGCCGCCATGCTCGGGCCTCCGGACCGGCTGCGGGAGAATGCCATCGACATCGTCAAGGAGACGACCGTTGAGGATGCCGTGGACTTTTACCGGGCCTTCTCCGTGGTCGACGTGAGGATGAAAAGGCCTCAAGACCTTGGCGAGGCCGAGAGGGCGCTCGACGTAAGCAGCGAGAGCGCTATAGATGAATTGAGAAAGAGGGGCATCACGCTGTATGGCGTCATGCAGGCATCTTCAAAAAACGATATGATAGCCAGAGAATGGGTGGACGGGTTCAGGCGCTCCTTCAAGGCCGCTGATAAGATATTTACTAAGCGTAGGGCTGGCACGATGAACGACGCCATAGTCCTATCCTACCTGGAGCTTCTGGCCGAGGAGCCGGACACCTTCATAGTAAAGAAATACGACATGGATAAGGCCCTGTATGTGCAGGGCCTGGCCATAGACGTGCTGGAGAGGCGGATGACGCTCAGGGAGCTATCGCACCGGCTATATATCGAGAAGATTAACCCGGGGTCTACGGCAGACCTCATCATTGCAGGCCTGTTCATCGCCCTTTTAAACGGGATGAAGGTGTGACCCATGGTTTCCGTCGATGACATCATTAAAGAGGGCATTACCGAGGCAATTGTCACGACCGTCTCTAAGGACGGGGTGCCAAACGCGGCTCCCATGGGCATCATAAGGCAGGGCAAAAAATATTTTATCCGCATGTATGCTGACACTAAGACTTTTAAGAATGTTTCTGATACTGGCTATCTCGTCGCGAACTTCACCGACGATTCCAGGGTTTACGCCAAATCCGCGTTTAGGGACCTTGAGCCGGCGTATTTCCAGTTTGATGATGGCATGGTTCCCCCCAGGCTAAAGGATGCTGCTGGTTGGGCTTATTTTAGGTGCCGGGTTGAGGATGCTGTGATCCTGGAGGCGGTTTCGGCGAAAATTGCGAGGTGCTGCGTCCCCACATATAGCCGCGGCTTCGGGGCGGTCATCGAGGCGGCCATCGTGGGCACGCGGCTGCGTTTCTACAGGGGGGATGAGGGCATTAAAAAAATAAGGGAATACGAGGCCGTCGTGAAGAAATGCGGGAGCCCTGCTGACATCGAGGCCATGAGAATGCTTAAGGAAATATTGGGCCTCATTTGAAACCAGGATAATTGTTTTATGCTCTTTTGCGGCAACATTCATCGTATGGCAGCCGCCTCTTTAGCATCTCCCATTCGCCCCGCTCTCGCAGGACCTGTGCCCTAGCCCGGAAAAATAAAAATTTGCATGACTACATCAGAACATTTTATATATTTATTGTATATAATGTAGGTTGACGGATAGACCACCATGCCGGAAAAAGGCAAGAAGAGAAAAGCGGCTGAAGAGCCGGTAAAGAAGGCAGCCATGCCCGACATCACTCCGCCCAGGGAAGAGCAGGGCACATCAGAAGAGGTGTTGATGAGCGGCCGTCTATATTACGCCGAGGATAAGCGTATATCTCAGCCTGATAGGCAATACCTCGCATCCCCCGAGGATAAGGTTGACCTTCAGCATGGCGCGGTCACGTGGGTCGACGCAGCCATGTCCGACAAGAACGTGAACGAGGAGCTGGACCGGCGGCTCGACCAGATTTTGAGGGAGCGGGAGCATAAGAAAGAGCCACCCGAGTATGAGATATGAGGGGGTGTATTGGTAATGGATGAGAAGTCTGAGAAGCCGAAAGAGGGGAAGAAGCGCAAAAAGAAGAGGAAGCCTGGCTATAACCTGAGCCTGCGGAGGAGTTGGTGAAAGGCCCGACGGGCGAAGAGCCGTTCCGCGTGTAGTATTACCACAGACACAGAGATTATATTCACCACAGAGGCTATAGAGGGTAAATTTAAACCACAGAGGTTCACAGAGGACACAGAGATTATATTCACCACAGAGGTCCACAAAGGACACAGAGATTATATTCACCACAGAGGTTCACAGAGGACACAGAGGCTTTTTATTTCCTAGGGGGGCTTCGCTGAGAGACCTTCCTTCTACCCATTATAAATGAGATTCTTTCTTATTGTGCGTCTTCCATCTTATACTAAATCCATTTATTATACTAAATAATTGTATATCAAATGATTAGCCTATTAAAGATTGAGGGGGTCTCCTAGGGGGGCTTCGCCCCCCTAGGAAATAAAAAGCCTCTGTGTCCTTTGTGGACCTCTGTGGTGAATATAATCTCTGTGTCCTTTGTGGACCTCTGTGGTGAATATAATCTCTGTGTCCTTTGTGGACCTCTGTGGTGAATATAATCTCTGTGTCCTTTGTGGACCTCTGTGGTGAATATAATCTCTGTGTCCTTTGTGGACCTCTGTGGTGAATATAATCTCTGTGTCCTTTGTGGACCTCTGTGGTGAATATAATCTCTGTGTCCTTTGTGGACCTCTGTGGTGAATATAATCTCTGTGTCCTTTGTGGACCTCTGTGGTGAATATAAAATCCCTTTGTGGTCTCTGTGGTAAAAAAGGGGTTGGTGTTTTTTGCACCAACTCATCTCAATAGGTAGTACGTGGTGATCAGGCCGATGAATATCAGCGAGATGGTATTCATGACCTTGATCAAGGCGTTTAGCGATGGGCCGGCCGTATCCTTGTAGGGGTCGCCAACCGTGTCGCCGACGACTGCAGCCTTATGCGCATCGCTCTTCTTGCCGCCATAGTTGCCCGCCTCTATGAACTTCTTGGCGTTATCCCAGGCTGCGCCAGCGGAGGTCATATGCAGGGCCAGCATAAGGCCCGTGATGATGACGCCAAGGAGAAGGCCGCTGAGGGCGGCAGGCCCAAGGATAAAGCCCACGACAAGCGGGGTCAAAACCGCAAGCAAGCCTGGCAGAGCCATCTGCTTCAAGGCGCCCACTGTGACGATGTCCACGCACTTACCGTAGTCCGGCTTCGCCGTACCCTCCATAATGCCCGGAATCTCCTTGAACTGGCGCCTGACCTCCTCGACTATCTTGAAGGCGGCGCGACCAACGGCCAGCATACATAGGGCGCTAAACAGGAATGGCATTGCACCGCCTATGAAGAGGCCGATGAGCACAACCGGGTTGTCAACTGAAAGGTTGAGCTGCTCCGGGGGCAGCGGGATGTCCGCCTTAAACGCCGCGAATAAGGCTAAAGCTGCAAGCGCCGCCGAGCCTATGGCATAGCCCTTCGTCACCGCCTTCGTGGTGTTTCCCACCGCGTCCAGCGCATCCGTGTGTTTCCTGACCTCCGGGGGCAGCTCGGCCATCTCGGCGATGCCGCCCGCGTTGTCTGTGATGGGGCCATAGGAGTCAATCGTGACGATTATGCCCGTCACGGAGAGCATGGCCACGGCAGCTATGGCGATGCCATAGAGGCCTGCGAAGTAATATGCCAGGAAGATGCCCACAACGATGACCAGTACGGGCAGCGCTGTGGCCTCAAGCCCCATCGCTATTCCAGTGATGATGTTCGTGCCCGCGCCGGTAACCGAGGCCTTGGCCACCTCGTTGACCGGCCTGTGGCCCGTGCCCGTGTAGTACTCTGTTATCATGAATATTGCCGCCATCACGCCGAGCCCGACGAGCGAGGCGATGAATATCCCGACGTTGCCTCCGAGAAGGTACAGGTCGGCCACGTAGAACAGGATGATTGATAGGACAGTAGCCGCTATAAGCCCCTTATAGAGGGCGCCCATGATGTTATTGCTCGACCCCAGCCTGATGAAGAATATTGATATTATCGTCGCTATGATTGCGGCCGCGCCCAGGAGCAGGGGGAAGGTCGCAAGGTTTGCGACCGCTGAGGCCGCTAATCCATAGCTCGACGTGAGGCTATTCTGGATGGCGGGGATGCTGCCGAGAAGTATGGCTGCAAGGGCCGTCACGATGTACGTCTCAAACAGGTCGGCTCCCATGCCGGCGCAGTCGCCCACGTTATCTCCTACATTGTCGGCGATGACGGCCGGGTTCCTTGGGTCGTCTTCGGGTATGCCCGCCTCGACCTTGCCCACCAGGTCTGCTCCCACGTCAGCCGCCTTAGTGTAGATGCCGCCGCCAACCCTGGCGAACAGGCTGATAAGGCTCGCCCCGAAGCCCAGCCCTACCAATGGCTTCAGGTCTACCGGCTGCCCCGCAGGGGTTAGCACGTATGCTGCGATAAGGTAGACGCCGCTAATGCCCAGCAGCCCTAATCCTACCACTGCGAGGCCCGTTACCGAGCCGCCCCTTACCGCGACCGATAGCGCCTTTGCGAGCCCGCCCTTGGCCGCCTCAGCCGTCCTAACGTTCGAGCGGACGGAGATATTCATGCCGATATACCCGGCAGCGGCGGACAGCACGGCCCCTAGCACGAAGCCCCCCGCCACGTACCAGCTAATGGCAAAGCCGAGTATGATAAATATGATGACAGCGAATATCGCTATGGTCCTGTACTGTCTGTTCAAGAACGCCATCGCGCCTTCCTGTACAGCGCCTGATATCTGCCTCATCCTTTCCGTGCCAGGGTTTTCCCTGAGCACCGAGTAGGCGAAGTATCCTGCCGCTATCAATGCCAGGATGCCTGCGATTGGCGCAAGTATGGTATAGTCCATATTCCCTTATCCTCCTGTGAAACCTGTTTATCGTGACGATGAGCTTCCCTCTTTATGAAGCATCATGGATGTCACGGGTAAAAGTTCAAAGACTTTTACTTGACAAATACTTGAAAGGGTACCCTCGGTATAATAATCATATTACACGCATATAACATTTACTGAGATGGCAAGGATATCCTAGCTCTCCTCCAGCATCTCAACTTGTAACTGGCGACAATTTTTTTCCCCGTTATAATCGATTTTTCCCTAAAACAATATGGCTCCCTTTTTGGCGTGAGAACCTATAGCCTAGCCTGTTTAAAAATTTTATCAGCTTTTTTGCATTAACTGCTGGCTGCTTCGGCACCCTGGCTCACCTGGGGCTCGATATCGAGAATAATTCTCGCTTCTGTAATTTTTAGCTTGATGTCTATCATATTGCCACGCCTTATGTTTGCTCGCCAGGTACAGGGATGGGCATTGTCGCTTCTTTTTCGCTTGCTATCCTTTTTACCCACATGCCATGGTTATTTGGCTCGGCAATCCAACACTTATGGGCTATTCCCAAATCGTCGAGGTAGCCGGAGACTGCTTTCTGGATGTCGCGGGCACTCTTATTGTTATCGGTCAGGCCGTATACGGTGGGGCCGAAGGAGCTCATGCCGCTGCCATAGGAGCCCGCCTCGTTCATGACCTTCAAAAGGCCGGGCACGAGAGGGGATTTGAGCTTGACCTCGACTTTTTTGAAGCCTATCTCCTGTAGCCTATTTATGGCAGCGCCAAACGTTTCTATATCTTTCTCCAGGATGCCGGGTACCATCTGCATTAATATGACGCGGCAAACACGGCCTATCTCAGCCTCGTCGAGCGGGAAGGATGACTGGAAGATGTCCACCTCGGACTGGCCGTGGGAGCCCTCGTCGTTGAGGGGCATTGCGAGTATGAAACGCCAATCCTCAGGTATGTCGCACCTTAACACCATGGGCGCTGGCTTTGCCTTTGAGGCTGATGACGGGAGGCAGGAGTCCTTTTCCTTGCCCTTGCCGAAGCTGTGGCCGCAGTCGAGTATGAAGCCCCCCTTATCGAAGGCCCGCACCCCTATGCCTGAAGTCCCACCCCTTCCCACCAGGCGGGCCAGCGCCTCTACGCCGTTGTACTGTATATCGTATTCCTTGCAGACGGCGTATGCGAGGGCGAGGCACATCTGCGTCTTTGAGCCGAAGCCGGCGTGTGCCGGTATCTCTTCCTCGATGGTAATTTCCAGGTCGGGGAGCGGCTTTCCAAGCCTGTCGCATATGTCTTTTACTATTTTCTCGATGCTTCCAGGGCTGGAGCCGTTGACGTGGAACTCTTTAGCGCTTTTGATCGAAAGGACGTTGCGCGGGTTGTTTATGGCTACGCCGGAGCCGCCGTCTATGCGGCCCAGATTCCCGTTGAAGTCTATCAACCCGAAATGTAGGCGCGAAGGCGTTGTTATCCTCACATTCATTGGCCAATCATTCCTTGGTAAATGTGTAATACATATCGTATGTTACTTATACGTTTGGTTTTAGCATGCGAGGGCTCTGTGTCCTTGCTCGCCACTGTGCTGTGGAAAAAAGAACCGCAGGAGCCTATCCCGTTTTTGTGGGAGATTATCCGATCGGCTTTGTACATGGTATCTTGGCTGTGCGTTTATACGCCATAATCCGTATAAACATAGGCTTTTAAACAGTTATATGATATAGAGTTTGCGGGTGGTGGAATACCTTAGGGAATAAAGATATATTTTTTCTTTATGCGGAAAATGCCGCCATATTTGTTGAAAATGCAATCTCTGTTGCCAGAATCGTCTTAGATGCAGCGAGAGGTATCGTGCCTTCACGGTATGCCTTGATTATCTTTTCCATCTTTCTTGAGACCCCCAGCGAGTAAAATCGTTCTCCGCAGTTTTCACATATAAGGACTGGCACGTTTTTGATTATAATCACTTCTTCGCCTAATTTTATCATGTAGTCCGCTTTACCTCGTTTTCTTTTTCCATTGCAGAAGCAGCACCTGTATTGAGCCATTCTTTTCGACCACTCTGTACTATTCTTTAACTTTTTTTCTATATATAAGATTGCCATCATGATTCCCAGTAGACGGTCCTTATTACGATATAAAACCTTGATTGAGTAATATGGACTATCAGCATTTTACCGTCTATTTCACACCTGAATTTTGCCGTGGGATATGGAGTTATGTTCTCATTTTTCTCAATAAGCTCACCGTTCATAATTGTGTAAATTGCCTGATCGATTGTTATATTTCTTTGAATTGACCTGTATAAGCCATGCTCATTAAATTCGACCCTTCCGTCTTTGATTAACTTTTTGATATGCCCAACGCTAATCCTGGGTTTTTTGCTCAATTATATACACTTTGTTATAAAGATAAATAAGACTTATTTGCAAAATTATGTAAATAAAATGGTCTGGTCTTATCTGTATATATAAGTTATGGTTTATACACGAAGCGTTCTATCGGCAAGTATAAAGCCTATAAAATCATGGTATGTAATTATTCTTTTATTTATCATCATTTTCATTGTGAAGGCTCTTTTGTCCCTGCCTTTTTCTTCCCCGTTTTATCATGATGGACGAGGTACCGTAAAGAAGATAAAATTGAAATTTTGTTTATAGATGTTTTTAGCATATATTCCATATTGAGGCTTTTGCATAATTCATTCGATGATTGTTGTTCTTGGGTTTGCTTCTTGTCTTAGCTGGTAGAGTACTTGGATTAGTCGGGCTATCAGGGTGAGTCCGGTTTTTGTGTGGGTTCTAAGTATTCCTGTAGTGTTTACTCGTTTTAGGTCGAGGTGTTCCTTTAAAAGGTAGTTGGCGTATTCGCAGTGCATCCGGTTTTTATATAATTTATTCATGGTGATATCGTGGAATGGCATGTAATCCTGGAGTCTGTACTTGTTGGTCTCTTTCTTACTATTCCGGCGGTTAACAAGGTTTATCATGCTTATACCCGCCTTGTATAATAGTTCCACCTTTTCTTTCGAGTCGTAGGCCATATCGGCGAGCAGCCCCCTCATGAACAGGACCCGAATGCCCATCTTCTCAAGTAGTGGTAAGAGTTGGGTGACGTCGTGGTTGTTGGCAGGCGTCACGATGTGGCAGAGAGGGGCGAGCGTTGGTAAGTCGTACATTATGTGTACCTTGTAACCGTAATAGTTCTCCCCGGTTATATGATCGTAACCCCAATCGGCGTCGCGGTCCTTTTTGCAGTGGGCATCAAGGCTGGTGCTGTCCACCCCGACCATGGCCATGAAGTCCGGGTACGCTTCCCGGATCATGCCCGTGAGAATGACCATTATGCGGTCCACGTCCACTTCGTCTTTGAACCTGCTGAACGTGCTCATGCTGGGCAAATGGTCAAAGCCAAGAATATTCATTTTATAATAATCACCACTGAGAATCCTTACCAATTCGCTAACACTCCGTAAATTTGCCAGTTCTTTGTAAAGAAGACCTCGGAGCAAGGCTACCCTGCTATACCGTGGAGGCCTGCCCAGATTATTTTTAGGCTCCAAATACCGGAAACGCTGCCAGTCAACCGCTTCCAACATCAACAAATACACATCAGAAAGTATTTTACACCGACAATCCAAACAAGAAACGGGCATCTGCCAGCCCATACAAACGTTTTTACTTAGCATGAAAACGACACTGCCCAGATGCCCTAAATACTTTTTACAGAATTATGCAAAAGTCTCTATTTAACTATCACATTTATTCATGATATGTTGAGGCCTGATGATTATATGAGGAGACTTCAAATTTTCGACGTTTAGGCAAAATATGGAAAAAAATTTCGATAAACCAAATAACACCAAATAATCTGGGGCTAAAAATGAAAGGGTATATATACTAGCTTTTCATAGATAATACGTATAGAACGGTGTGGGATCGAATAGAGTCCTATCTCTGGGGGCGGGGATTCTCCCTTAAAAAGAAAAACGCTCTCGGTCTCAGACTGTCTAATAGGTGGAGGAATCATAACTATGGCAAAGGCAAACAGGTTCGTAAAGAACGATGAGGGTGTCTCCGCCGTGATTGGAGTCATCCTGATGGTCGCTATAACTGTCATTCTAGCGGCGGTTATCGCGGCGTTCGTGTTTGGAATGGTTGGTGGAGTCAAGAAGACCTACACGGTTTCAGTCACTGTGGCTAGGGCTCCAAATGGTGATATACTCATTAACAACATGGGTGGAAATGATGCAGGCCTAATATTAAACGGTTCAAATAATGGCTTTACAATTGCTTACACAGCCTCTAGTGGTAACGTAGTAACAGAAGCAACGGATTTAGCAGTTGGTGCATCTTATAAAATATCCTCGACAAGTGCTGCTCCGCAATGCCACGTTGTTGTAACTGGTAACTTCAAGGATGGAACGCAACAGGTATTAGCAACTGCTGATGTATAAATAATATACTAAGATCCATGATAAACATGGCTCTTATTTTTAATTTTTCAAGTTGATGGATTATTTTAGAAAAAATTTAAATAACTTTCAACAATTATTTTATCTATAGACAGAAACCGGAGATATAATTAGAATATGGATATAGATAACAATGATAACGCAATTTCAAACATATTAAGTGTATTATTGATAGTAATAATTGTTACGATACTAGCTTCAATAACAGCTTTATATGTTTATAGTTATTTACAAGATTTAAATAGGCCATATTTAGTAGAAATATCTGTAAATAGGATAGATACTACTACAATTCAAATTTTAAATTGTGGAGGACCCGATAGTGTAAATTTAGATTCATCGGTTCCGAATCAATATCCATTTATTGTTACCATCGATGGTCACGAAAATTTTTATATACCCCCTACTAAATTGACAAATGATGTTGGATCATATGGTAATTATCACGCAGTAAATGGACAAAATGTTATTGTTACTGGATTATTTAAGGATGGCAAAAAGCAAATATTGTATCAGGGTGTAGTGTAATTATTATTTAATAAATATTGATATTAAACTATTTATAAGTATTAGTTAAATTACGTAATGTAACGATGTATAGGTGATATATAAAATCTAAAATAGTTATTTTAATAATTATTTTAATGACATTTATTTCTGGTTGTACTATTAATATTTTTTCTGAAATGCTTCATCCCTATTGGTTGTGGGTGCTATTTTCTTAAATCCCTATATAGCGCTTTAAATTTTTCAGCAAGCTCGCCAGACACAGGGATTATACTCTTTTTAAAGTCATACGTATAATCATGCCCTTCATAATAATTATTTTCCAATGCTAAACACGCCTTTGACGCTTTTTCAGTAACTTGCTGCGCATGAAAGATGGCTGGAGGAAAGATTTTTCCTTGAATACGCAATCCATTGCGGCCTCATCTATTGTCGCATCGAGCAGGCACATTAAAGCCTTAGCTTCATTCTCTTTAGACATAATACCACACAGGCCCGCTCTTTAATATAGGCCTATCCGGCTTAACCTTACGGACAATGGGTGCCACTCTTTTTAAAACATCCCGCCCATATAGCCTAATATGGCTATTAAATAGCTCGTAAAGGAACGAAGAGGGCTGCCCCAAATCCTTCTCTTCTAAAATCACTACATCTATAGGCCTCTTAATTTTGTCAAACAAGTCACATTTAATATTAGCGATTATCGTTAGGTCATTCCTTGGATATTTTTTTACGATAACTGTGATATCATAATCACTTTTTGGGTTTTCATTACCTCTCGCCATGCTCCCGAATAAGTATATGGCTTCGACTCCTTTCACTTCTTTTAGGATTACGTCCATGACTTTTGCTAGCTCCATCTTTGTGGCGGTGTCCATTATTAATAAAATAGTCCCCGCATAGCTATTAATCTTATGGAATACATTATAGAGGCCATTAAGAGAGCCATATGCAAATACCTTCCTAATAAAATGATGTACCAGGCTTTCAATAATGCCATACAATATCTCCTCGAGTCAAACAAGATCACAATTGACAAAAATGGGTACATAGTCTGGATATGTGACCCTGAAGTCGCCAAAAGATATCTTTTAAGGGAAGACTTATCCGTAGAATAGCCTCTTTTTACTGGCACTTATTTACAAAAAATTAATAATAAGTGACATCGTATATTGCCTGGCGTATATTCTTAGATGGGTTAACGAGCCTGCCAGAGAGAAATTTCTAGCCTTGAGAAACTCTACATCGGAAGATAAAAAGCTATACAATAATATGCTAAAAACGTTTGATAAGCTTAAGTATAATCCCTATCGCGGTGATAGTTTCAAAAAAGACCGTATACCTAACCTTTGTTATGAAATTTGAGCAAAAATTATGATTTCTCTATCATTTAATGAATAACCGCAAATTATTTAGATTAGAATTTTTAACTTATTAGTTAATAATACCATAATTAATTATTGATTAGGGGGTTACTTAATACATGGTAAATGAACATCAACCTATTTATAATATTGTTATGGATGAACAGAACCAGAGCCATAAGACCAGGCAAGCTTTGTTCGTTAAACTCGAGGAAGAATTTGGGCTTCCTATCGTATCATATTTCACGAGTTTTCGATACCCGGCCATGATAGACAGTGCAGATGCCGATATACTTGAAGGAGTATTACAAAAGCTTGATCTATCAAAAGGATTCGCATTAATAATAAACTCTCCTGGAGGGGATGGATTAGCCGCTGAGAGAATTATAAATGTTTGTAGAAGTTATAGTGGAACAAAAGAATTTATATCCATTGTTCCAGGTAAAGCAAAATCTGCAGCTACTATGATCTGCTTTGGCTCATCTAAAATAGTTATGGGTCCAACTTCTGAGCTTGGGCCGATTGACCCTCAAGTAACCATTCCAGAAAATGATGGTTTAAAAAGGTTTTCTGCATATAATATAATTGAAAGTTATAAAAATCTTTTTAAAAAAGCGGTTGAGGAGAAGGGGAATATTCAGCCTTATTTACAGCAATTAGCCAATTATGACGAAAGGGAGATAAGAGAATTAGAATGTGCGGTATCCCTATCTAAAAGCATCTCTGCCAAGACGTTGGCATCAGGGATGATGAAAGGCCAATCAGAAAATGATATATATGAAAAAATCAAAATATTCTTATCGCCAGAGCATACAAAAACACATGGAAGGCCAATTTATAGGGATGAAGCCAAATCATGTGGCTTAAATATAGAGTATAAGGACATAAAAGACAGTTCATGGAAACTAATATATGAACTCTATATAAGAACGAATAATTTTGTGTCAACTAAAGCTCAAAAATGCATCGAAAGTAAAAATCACTCATACATAGTATTGCCGCAACCGCAAAGATTTCCGGCAAGATAAACGGCATAAGAGGCAATATAGGGAGGTATTATATGGCAGAAAGAAACGAACAAGAGGTACGTTTGGAAAAGGCTGCTGAAGATTATAAAAAGATGATGAAAGAGATTTCTCCATTTATAATTCCCAGGAAGATCGTACAACTTACAAGTGAAGGAGAATGGTGCGAGACATCCATCTGCTTAAATCTTAAATAATTTAGGGGTTCTCTGGTAAGCTGTATAAATATTTTATTTGTCATATTCATTATTTTTTTATTAATGGTCGAGTAGAAAAGTATAATTTTCATCCAACTTTTACAATCAAATGAGATGTTGGATGTTGAGAAGGTCTTCATCGGCGAGATTTGAGCGATAGTATTGCCACGATCAGGCCAGGAAACAATTCTATATCGCATTCTTGACTCGCCCATAGAGCTTAATATGGCTATTAAATAGCTCGTAAAGGAACGAAGAGGGCTGCCCCAAATCCTTCTCTTCTAAAATCACTACATCTATAGGCCTCTTAATTTTGTCAAACAAGTCACATTTAATATTAGCGATTATCGTTAGATCATTCCTTGGATATTTTTTTACGATAACTGTGATATCATAATCACTTTTTGGGTTTTCATTACCTCTCGCCATGCTCCCGAATAAGTATATGGCTTCGACTCCTTTCACTTCTTTTAGGATTACGTCCACGACTTTTGCTAGCTCCATCTTTGTGACGGTGTCCATCATTAATAAAATAGTCCCCGCATAGCTATTATTATGGGATTATAGGCCATTAAGAGAGCCATATGCAAATATCGACATCCCCAGGAGAAATGTCAAAATCTGCAAAGATCTCCTGCTCCAGGTCAGCGGCGCAAGAAATGCCATCCTCGTCTTTTCTGACGATAAAGTTAGCCTTATACTCCCTGGTCGATGCCTTTATATCCTTCACGAAGTGCTCTCCCGCTTCCTTAAAACTGGTTTTACCCTGGATACTCGCAACCGACGTTTTATTCGTACATATAAATTTTTCGCGGAGCCTTCAAATACTTTGTCCAGGCTATTAATATTGGATTAATAAGCCGCATTAAATCCGTCTAACTCAAATATCAGAAGGTATTAATACAGGATTGTTATATAAGCCTAAATAATAAACCGGGTATAGGGCATGTTAGAGATTCCTAGTATAGCTCCTAGTGGTTCACATAATAGCTTATTCTCCTTGCTCGAGCGATTTATAGAAAAGCATAGTGGAGAGTACACTTCAAAAGAGATATATGAGAATTTTTCTAAAAAGACTAACTTAAGCGAGTTCAATCGTATAATCAATGAGCTGGCCGATTCTGGTAAAATTGCCATTGATAGCGAAGGGAAAATATGCTACATATGGGACCCAGAATCCGTTAAAAGAACGATTAAAAACAAAAGACTAGCTTTTAGACGATAAGCGCAGCGATGCTAATATCCCATACACCATGCCAGCTTTATAATCTTTTATTCCTCATACCGTAAAATATAAACGCCATAATTATTTACACTGATTATAGCTTTGGTAGGCTATCCATGAGGTATCAAGTATATTTTGTTTCAGAATCCGTTTTAAAAAAATATAATAAACTTAAAAATTCTACAACCGAAGATAAAAAGATGTTCAAAATATTAACTGATATCTTTGAAAAGCTAGAAGAGCATCCGACATCAGGTATCGCAATACCAAAACGACTAATACCTAAATCATACTTAAAAAAATATAAAATGAAAAACTGCTGGAAATATGATTTGCCGGATGGATGGCGACTAATATATTATCTTAAAAGTGATGGAAAGGTGCAATTAGTCATGATTGTAAAATGGATGCCCCATGATGAATATGAAAGGGATTTTAATTATTAAGAAAAATAGTAAGGCTCTTAGACTTAAAAATCTGCCTTTTCACGCCTTCTTGCGTGCCGCAAATCGAGACGTCCTCATATTCCAGAGACATAGTCTTCTCTTTTTGAATCATCGATAATACGGCAAACTCGTCAGGAACAACCTCTGGGTCTTTATAGCACCTATTTTCCGGGCGAGCCACCGGCTCCGATGCTTTTCACCTTTGTGTTTCCTTGTGTTCTTTGTGGTGAAAGGGGTAGTGTTAGTTTCAGGTTTTAGAAGACAATTCTAAATAGGCCAGATCATTTCTTATCGCCGCTTTTCTCGTCCACCCCGTCTTTACCCCGTTTTCTCTCGCCACGATGCATGTACATCCATGTCATCTTAAGAAGGTCAATCTGCCGGGCCAGCCATCCCATCCGCATCTTCTGCTCAGCTATACAAAGCCCATAATCAGTGAGGCCATAATTCCCGTTCTCATCCCTATACACCTCCCCATCCTCTATCATGTCCTGCAGCACCGATTCTATGAGCTCAAGCCTCTCCTTCTCTTTCTGCTCACGAGACTTAAAAAACACAGGCTCACCATATAAAAAAATAATCGCTTATGCTTAAATACTAATCGCTCATACGGAAATTTATCTCAAGGGACGATAAAAGGGAAAAGTTTACAGTGCGCCGGTCGGGGATCGAACCCGGGTTTAGGGCTTGGAAAGCCATAGTGATAACCACTACACTACCGGCGCGAGTTCACAAGTGCAGACACCTAATTGCATTAATGCTATATAAAAATTTTGCCACGTCTAAGCCCAAGAAGAAAGCTTAATGAACACCTAGCTATGTATTATGCAAAAGAATGGTTAATAGAGGTCATACGATGATCAGGCAGCTTTATGGCGTCGACGACGGCGCGCTGGAGGAGGTATTCAAACGAAGGGCCGGAATCTCAACGGCAATGGAAAGCGCAAGGCGGGTCGCCGAAGACGTCAGGGCGGGAGGGGACGCGGCCGTAAGAAAGTACACAAAAGAGTTCGACGGCGTAGAGCTAAGAGGCCTGGAAGTGACAGAGGATGAGATGTACAATGCCGTGGAGCTGATAGACTACGAGACCATTGGCCACCTCGAGACGGCCATCGCTAACATAGAGGCGTTCCACTCGCTCCAGAGGCCTGCAGGGGACATGTGGCTCACCGAGATATCGCCGGGAATAAGGCTCGGCCAGAAGTTCACTCCCCTTCAGCGGGTTGGAGCCTACATTCCCGGTGGAACGGCCTCATATCCTTCTACGGCGCTCATGCTCATAGTCCCCGCGAAGGTCGCGGGGGTGCCTGAGGTTATAGCGTGCACGCCACCCCGCAAGGACGGCACGGTCCATCCTTTGACCCTTGCAGCGCTCGACATGGCCGGGGCGGACCGCGTCTTCAAGGTGGGGGGCGTACAGGCCATCGCGGCGATGGCGTACGGCACCCAGAGCATACCCAGGGTGGAGAAGATCGTCGGGCCGGGCAACGTCTACGTCACGGCTGCTAAAATTTACGTGCGGGACACGGTGGAGATAGACATGCCGGCGGGGCCGAGCGAGATAGTGGTCATAGCGGATGACACGGCAAATCCTTCTTATATCGCCGCCGACATGATAGCCCAGGCCGAGCACGACGTCAATGCGATGTCAATCCTGCTGACGCCTTCTGAGCTGCTGGCTGAGGCCGTGGACATCGAGATAGAAAAGCAAAAGGAGACCGCTTCGAGGAGACACATCATCGAGAAGGCGGCGATGGGCATCTACGTGGTTGACGATATAGAGGTCGCGGCAGGGGTGTGCGACCGCATCGCCCCTGAGCACGTCGAGGTCATGGTTCGCGACCCGATGCTGGTGCTCAACAGGCTGCACAACGCGGGCACTATATACCTGGGCGAATACGCACCCGTGGCGGCGGGCGACTATGCGAGCGGCGCAAACCACGTCCTGCCCACCGGCGGCTATGCGAGGGTTTTCTCAGGGATGAATACGATGCAGTTCATAAAGACTACCAGCGTCCAGGCCATCGAGAGGGAAGGCCTGGAGAGCATAAAAGACACTATCATCGCCCTTGCGAGCATCGAGGGCTTAGACGCACACGCCAGGTCAGTTTCTAAGAGGTTCGAACAATGAAGAGGACGCACTACTCAAAGGACATCACGCCGGACATGAACGGCTCGACGGTCGTCATCAACGGCTGGGCGCACGAGATAAGGGACTTCGGAGGGTTATCGTTTCTCATCGTAAGGGATAGGGAAGGGCTGGTACAGGTTACCATGCCAAAGAAGAAGGTGGCGAAGGAGATCATAGACACGGTTAAGGGGCTGAGCAGGGAGTCGGTTGTCTCGGTAAAGGGCGAGGTGAAGGCGATGGAGAAGGCTCCCAACGGCTACGAGGTCATCCCCACGGCTGTCGAGATTCTGGCCAGGTCTGAGGCGCCCCTCCCGCTGGACCCTACTGGCAAGGTGCCCGCCGACCTGGACACGAGGCTCGACTCCCGTTTCATGGACCTGAGAAGCCCCGAGGTCACGGCCGTGTTCTACGTGCGGGCGTACATGATAAGAGGCATAAGGGAGTACCTGTCATCCCAGGGCTGCCTTGAGATATCCACTCCGAAAATCGTGGCCACTGCTACTGAGGGGGGCACTGAGTTGTTCCCCATATCATACTTCGAGCGCGAGGCCTTCCTGAACCAGAGCCCCCAGCTTTATAAGCAGATGATGATGGCAGGGGGCATGGATCGCGTCTACGAGATTGGCCCCATATTCAGGGCTGAGGAGCACGCCACCCGCAAACATCTGAATGAGGCCACGTCCATCGACGTTGAGCTATCATTCGCTACTCATGAGGATGCGATGCAGCTTCTCGAGAACACGGTGGCCTATGCATATGCATACGTAAAGGAGCGTTGCCGGCCGCAGCTAAAGGCCTTAAACCTGGATCTCCAGGTCCCGGGGACGCCGTTCAAGCGGTTAAGCTACAGGGAGGCCATCGAGATAGCCCGGCAGGACCCTGAGTGCGCAGGCCTGGAGTACGGCGACGACCTGTCGACGCAGGCGGAGCACGTCGTCGGGCAGGCCATAGGCGAGCACTACTTCATCGTTGACTGGCCAGCTAATATCAGGGCTTTCTACTCGCAGCCATGCGATGACGACCCATCTATATGCAAGGCTTTTGACCTCATGCACCCGCGCATGGAGCTCGCCTCCGGGGCGCAGCGTGAGCATCGTTATGAAAGGCTCGTAAAGAAGATGGTGGAGAAAAACCTGGACCCTGAGAGCTTTAAATTTTATTTGGACTCGTTCAGGTATGGCATGCCTCCGCACGCTGGCTGGGGCATGGGGGCGGAGCGGCTGCTTCAGACCATGCTAAACTTGAACAACATCCGTGAAGCCGTCCTTTTCCCCAGGGACAGGGTGCGGCTCACCCCATGATTTTTTATTTTATGAAGGGTATTTTAAGGCTTGACACAAGCTCTGGCTTATAGAGGCATACTCCCACGGCTATCGCCACGATGATCGCTATTATGAGAAGCCCGATGAGCAGGCTTAGCCTTCTCTTCTTATGAGGCTTATGCTCTCCTAGCGAGGCCATGGCTTTTACGGCGGCCTTTACGTCTTCTTCCGCTGGAGGCCTCTTCTCTTCCGGCCCCTCAAAGCACGTATCTGGCTGCTTATTAACGGCTGATGGCTCTGCCTCCTCAGGCTCCACAGCTTTATTTGTCTCCTTTCCTGGCCGCGGCGATGACACGATTAGGCTAGAAATGGCCCTTTCTTTCTTGCGTGCACCGGGTAAGGGCTTTCCTTCCGGCTCCACCTCTACATAATATTTAGAGGCGCTACCCATGTCAGAAGTGACGAGGTAGTACGCCCTTCCCTGCCCGTCCGTGTAAAGCTCCTCTTCGCTATACTCTATCCTGCCCTCATATAGGAAGCTGCCCCCCTCATCGCTAACGAGGCGATAAGCCTCCAGGCCATTGCTCTTATACATTTTTGGCTTAAACAAACCTCTTCCCCGCCGAATAGTATATCGCATGGTCTATTTTACTGTTATTCATTAAATTTCATATCATTTGTGGAGGCCCTATAGAATGAGCAAAAGATATATCATCCGTAAAAATGTACATAATTGTACTATATTATACTATATGATTATTGTATGTACTATCATTTGAGGCGTTAGAGGTGAGCGCATGGCCGATAATAGCGAGGCAAAGGCGAGAGAGGCCATAAAGGTCACGCTGGACGTAGACGAGATCCCGAAGAAGTGGTACAACATCGTGGCGGATATACCGGGTGGATTGCCTCCCGCTTTACACCCCGGGACTAAAGAGCCGCTAAAGCCTTCAGAGTGGGAGGCCATTTTCCCTAAGGGGCTTATCAGGCAGGAGCTCTCCACCGAGCGCTTCATCGACGTGCCTGACGAGGTGAGGGAGGCCCTTGCCAGGATAGGCAGGCCGACGCCGCTGTATCGCGCCTCTCGCCTGGAAAAGGCCCTGGGCACGCCTGCGAGAATATACTATAAGCGGGAGGACCTCTCCCCAACTGGCTCACATAAGCCTAACACTGCGATAGCGCAGGCATACTTTAACTTTATCGAGGGCGTCGACCACCTCACGACCGAGACGGGGGCGGGCCAGTGGGGCTCCGCCTTGAGCTCCGCTGCAGCTTACTTTGGCATGAAGTGTACGGTATTTATGGTAAAATCCTCCTATGACCAGAAGCCATACAGGAAGTACGTCATGAAGCTGTACGGTGCCGACGTTTACGCCTCGCCAAGCGACCGCACCGAGTTCGGGAGAAAAACGCTGGAAAAAGACCCGGGCTGTGCGGGAAGCCTGGGCATAGCTATCAGCGAGGCCATAGAGCTCGCAGTCAATAGCCCCAACACCAAGTACTCGCTGGGCAGCGTGCTCAACCACGTCATGCTTCACCAGACTGTCATCGGCCAGGAAGCCCAGAAGCAGCTCGCCATGATAGACGAGAAGCCTGATAAGATGATAGCCTGCGTGGGCGGCGGAAGCAACTTCGCGGGCTTCACGTTTCCATTCATATACGAAAAGCTCAAAGGCAAGAACGACGCCCGTTTCATCGCCGTCGAGCCCGAGAGCGTCCCCTCGTTGACGGGGATTAAGAGTGGCAGGTCAAGGTATGATTATGACTTCGGGGACACCGCAGGCATGACCCCCCTTCTTAAGATGTACACGCTAGGCCACGACTTCATGCCCGATCCCATCCACGCAGGAGGCTTAAGGTACCATGGCATGGCCCCGACCGTGTCCGCCCTCTACGATAAGGGCATCATAGATGCCGAGGCCCTGCCCCAGGATGAGACCTTCGTCGCGGGCGAGCTTTTCACCCGCACGGAGGGCATAATACCCGCGCCCGAGTCCTGCCACGCCATAGCCTCGGCCATTCGGCACGCCAGGGAGTGCAAGCGCCTTAATAAAGAAGAGGTGATAGTCTTCAACCTGAGTGGCCACGGGCTGCTTGACCTACAGAATTATGCGACGATGCTTGGCATGTAAAATGAATTTTATTTAGGCCTTGCTGGCGTGCTCCGGGAGGCCTATTTTATGGCTTTTTTGCCCCCGTCCTTGCTCAAGAGCACGACTCTGCTGAGCTCCACGTCCGATGCCAGCCTGTACCCCGCCACGTCCGCCACTTTTTTGGAGAAGGCCATGACTTCTTCGTGCTTTGGCATGGCATCCCTGGGCAGCCTGTTCCTGCTATAGCCCAGGTGCATGTACGCCTTCACCTCAACGTAGTCGGGCATGGCTTTCTTTATAAGGGCCGCATAGCCTTCAGGGTCCTTCATGTTGACCCCCTTCACCAGGGTAAGCCTTATCGCCCTTCTGTTTTTTCGAGCGCCCAGCACTTCGAGGGACTCGCTAACCTTATCCCACAAATCAACCGCCGGGTTGCAGGCCTTCATGTAGGTCTCCCTGTCTGGAGCGTCCAGCGACATGTAAAGCTGGCTTGGGGTGACTTTTTCGAGGGCTTCGGGGCGGGTTCCGTTGGTCACGATAAAGGTGGACATCCCCATATTGCTCAACTGATGCACGAGCTCATCTAGGTAAGGGTATAATGTGGGCTCCCCCACAAGAGATATGGCAGCATGCTTAGGCTTAAAAGCCTCCTCCCATCGCTGCTTATCGGACTCGAGGATGCCGCCGTAGCCGGTTATGAAACGCCGCTGCTCCCTGAGACAGCCCTCTATGATGGCCTCAGGGCGGTCCCACGCCTTAACGGCAAAGGGCTCCTCAACCGGCCTCCAGCAATGCAGGCACCTCTGATTACAGGCGATACAAGGAGTCATCTGCATGCAAAGGTGAGAGCTTATGCCATAAAAATGGGACTTATAGCATGCGCCTCTCCCCTTTAAAGAACGCCCAAGCCACAGGCATGGCTTGATGGCGCTATGCCCGCCAACTATATGGTAGCCCTGCTTTTTTAGTAGCTCGATTAGAGACACTGCCGCTCCTTATGCCTTTAACGCTTTTTTGATGAACTGTACGACCTCTTTTGTCGTCAGGAAGATTATCAGAGTTATAGGCACCATGAGAGTATAAAAATTTAGCCCTATGCTGAAGGGCAGGGCGAGCAGCGTCGAAACCACCGTCAATATGGCCACGCTTATCCCGAACGCTACGACAAGCCTTTCGACGATGGTCAGCCTCGAGTCCCACCCGAGCGTCCTCGTTATGTTGTAGCCCGGGAGGATGAGAAGGTACAGAAGGGCTGCGAAGAATGCGAGCCAATCTAGAGGGCTAATCTCCATGTTATGTGTCTCCTCTTGCGTGGCGGCTCCCGCCACCTCGTAAATCCTCACGCCATCCTTATCGTAGGCGAGCCGGAAATACCGCTCATCCTGGAGCGCCGACGTGAACGGGTGCTGCGACTCCCTGTCGCCGACCAGGACGTAGCTTACCCTATATTGAGACAGCCTGCTATATAGCTCTTCGGGGTCCGTTATGCCCATGATGGCGTACGCATCGGATTGATGGTCAACATTGTGGTACTGTAACGTATAAATTTCGCCCGAATAAGCCACATCCCTTCCCGTGACCACCGGCACGCGCGGGAAGAATCCTGGCTCTTCGTATATTATTGCGTCCTTTGGCGTGCTCTCCTTAAGCCAGACAAGGGCGTCGTATTCGGCAGACGACGCGTGCACGTATGACGAGCTATTATAGTACCCGACCAGTATGGCGGTTGAAGGCACCATTAATACTATGACAGCGGCCGCGACGCAGGTTTTTATCAGATTCCTTGAGGCAAGCCAGCGGGATAAGGCCAGCCCTGCGAACAGCGAGACCGGCAGCGCCATATAGACTAAAAACCTGTACGTGTTAACGGTCGCGGGAAGCTCCACCACGTTAAGCAGTATGAAGTTGAGGGCGGCGAAAAGGATGAGAAGGCGGGACGCCTCATCGTCTCTCGTCAGGTACATGCCGTAAATCGCAAAAGGCACGAGGAGGCCGATAGAGGCCAGGATGGTGAGCGGCACGTCGGGGTTATGGCTTAGCACTACCTGCGAGGCATTTCCCTGCTGTAGCATGGATAGCTGGTATAGCGATGCTATGGCGGCAGCGGCCATTGGCAAGGCTGTGACCACCACCTCATCGCCCTTACGCCTAAAAATTAGATAGAGAAACATCAGGCCCATTGCCAGCAATACAGGGAACGCAGTGATCATGTGGAAGAAGACGAGCGAAGCCAGGGCGAGGGCGGCCACAGCCGAATATGCCCACGACTTTTCCCTGATGGCTGCCAGGAAAGTTAAAAACCCGAAGGTCATCCCCAGCAGGCCGAAAGTCTGGGTCTGGGGCAGGAAGAAGAAGAGCGCCGTCGGGTCATACTTGAGCGACATGATGCCAGGCCAGTCGTAGACTAGCTCTTTAAAGATGTCCGGAGCCGGGTTTTTTAGTATGAATACCTGGTAGGCGATGTAAGCCCACGATAGGCCCGAGGCTGCAACGTACAATGAAGAGGCGGCCAGGGCGTCCCGCTCCGACTTGAAGAGGAATAGCGCCAGCAGGTAAGCGTCAAGAAAGATGAGAGCGGACACAAGGGGGATCAATATTTTTAGGATGACGAACAGGTCAACGCCCGTGAGCAAGCCAAGCTCCCCCATGAGAAGCTGCATAAACCAGTTGTAGACTATATTATAGCCCGGCAGGTAGGGGTCCTCAAGCGGCATATGCGGGGAAGCTATATAGCGCTGGGCGGTTGACAGGAAAAAGTTCAGGTCGGAGGCGTGCGTCGTGCTGCACACCAGCCCCTCGGGCGTCAGCGTGAACGTCTTAAGCGTGATGAAAAGCACCAGGGCGAATATGAAGAGCGCCACGCCCAGCACGGGCCACTGGAGCCGTGCATTCACGAGCTCGGCTTCCCTGTTTCGATTATATGCCGCTATTGCCAAAACCAGGAGCCCCAGGAGCACCGCTGTGGCGTGTGGCACGCCGGCGAGCCAGGCTACCAGGGCCGCAAGCGGAAAGGCCATTATAGAGAGCGTAAAGGAGTAGGCGGCCGCCTCGACGGCATCGAAACGCCGCTTCAGCGCCGCCAGCATGGCAAATCCAGGCACGAATAAAAGGAGGGCTAGCTGTAGCGGCCCAAGGGGCAGCATCATCAAGAAGCCGGCGATGGCAAGCGCAGCCCAGTACCATTTTTTCATGGCTTCACCTTTAGCACGTCAAGGCCTATGGCATCGAGGAGGGCGTACATGCCGAAGCCTGCGATGATTATTGCAATTTGCACGAAGAACGTGAAGAACCTGTCCATGAAGATGTGGATGCCGAGCTTATCGTTAAACGTGAGCAGAAGGGTGATGGCGGCCCAGGCGAACATCAGGAGCGCCGCGTCGATGGTGATGGTGCAGCCATACTCGCCTTCGGCCTTTTTACTATTGCCAATGCTTGAGGCTATATACGCTACGCCGATGGCGAAGAAGGGCAGGACGAAAACGCCAGTCCTGAGGAAGAGGGGCAGGTCGACGACGTTGCCCTCCCGATAGACGACCTGGGCGATGCCGGAGAGGCTTATCGTGCCCAGCGTGTATAGCTGCCAGAGGCCGTATGTGAAGCACGCCGCCATTATTGGAACAAGGCACCAGAGAGCGATGCTGAGAGGCTCCTTGTACCCGCCTTTTTTCCTATAGAAGTCCCACCCAGCCCTTGCGAGCTGGAACGCCATGTACGCCCCTATGACCGCCGCAAGCGTGGCCAGCGTCATCTGGTGGGTGAGGGCCGTGATTGCGGCGCCAATGGCCGCAATCGGCCAATCCCTGCGTATGACGAAGTACAGGGTGAATGGCACCATGAACAGCCCTAAAAGCTCGGGCAGGGGGCGAATCGTGAATATGGTTATCTCAGGGGACATGAGGAAGAAGAATGCGGCGAAGAGGGCGACGTAAAGGTTACAGCTCAAGCGGTAAGCGACCGCGAACATGGCGAGCAGGACGAATATGGCAATAGTGATCGTCATGAGGCCGGACATGACCATCGGGTCTATTCCCGTGGCCACCGACATGGAGGATATCAACAAGCGATAGGCGGGCACGTAGAAGTTGGGGAAGCCTCCGCCATAGGACAGCTCGTACCTTGGATAGTGCCCCGTCAGGATTGTCTCGCGCTCGATGCCGACATGGTACATCGTATTCCCGTATGTAGGCACCACGAAGCTATTTATGACGCCCATGCGGTACCATAGCGCCACGAGCACTATGAGTATGAGCGCCCCCATGAACCAATACTTCTTAGCAGACCCCAGAAGCCTCTCCAATGCATCGCTCATGCCAGCACCTTGTATATCTTCACGTCAGAGTTCTCATATACCAGCTTGAAATACTCCTCATCCTCGAATTTTTGGTGGTCGCCATAGACCCATTCGTAGCCTGAGAAAGTCTGGCGCTCAGGGAGGAACACGTAGCTGCAGTTCTCCTCCCTGGCCAGCCTGTGCGCCACTCCAGGATCATTGGTCGTATAAATAGTATTTGTATCGCTCATATACTTGATGGGGTTAGGAGCGTTCGCCCAGTCGCCGCCTATCGTGGACACCCTCGTCGTCATGCCCATGATCAGCTCCGCCCCGAAGATGTCGGCCACGAACTTGTCCGACTCATTGGTATTAGCGTTAATCCATCCGGTAGCCTCCATCTCTCCAGGGGTTACCACCCGGCTGTACCATGCGTCCGCGTTAACCTTTACCTCCGGCAACATGAAATAGCTGGAAGTCGTGGGTATCAAAAAGTTGCCCTCCATAAAATAGGCTTCATTTATAAATAGCAAAAACATCGCCATTACAAGCCCGTATTTTAGTAAGTCGACTGGCCCGGCCATATTAAGCTCTACTTACCGACCTTTTATATAATATAGTTTACTGCTATCGGGAGCGTTGCCATGCTGGCGCTTGCCTTGTAAGTATGAAAAGGTATATGTGCGAGGCATAGTATAAACAAAGCCGTGTACCTGCTTGGCATACCTGGCGTATTATTTCTCGGCCTGACGGCCCTTTTCGGCTATACAGTATTGAAGGCCTTAAATCTACCATTAAAAGGCATGGAATGTGTCGTTGCTTCGCCGGTAGCCGGCATCATCGTAGCCTCATGGCTATGCCTCCTGCCATACCTGCTATCAGGCAGCATCGAAGCAGGAATCCTCATATCGATGCTTATAATGCTGGCGGCCATCCTATGGATCCGGCCTTCGCCGCCCATCCTGGAAAAGGACCCCCTGCCGCTCGTGGCAGCCATTGCCATCGTGGGCTTTGCTTTCATGTTTTTCGGCCTCTTTACTTACTTTAATGGAGAGTACCACGCCGCTTTCCCATTTTACGGCGACGCGGCCTTCCATGCTGCCGTGATCAACTCGTTCTCGGAGGGCTATAACGAGCCGCCCTCATATCCAATGATGGCCGGGCAGCCGCTACGATACACTTTTCTGATTGACTTTTACTCTGCGGCGCTGAATGTGCTGGGCCTGGGCCTGCAATGGAGCGTCGTACTCCCGGGCTGGCTCCTGCTCTCAGGCCTCCTCTCACTTATATATTTCCTTGGCGCCAGGTTCATTGGAAGGCGGGCGGGCGGCGTCCTGGCGGTAACCCTTCTGGCCTTGAGCGGCGGGCTGGGCTTCCTCTACGCCATAAGCGACTGGCACGCCTCTGGCTCCAGCATCATCGATTTCGTAGCAAAAAGCAATCTCAACTATACTACTAAGTATGAGCTGGGAATCGTGTTTACCAACTTCCTCGTTATAGTCCTGGCTCAGCGTACCGCCCTGGTTGGCTTTTCGGCTGGCGCCCTCGTCATGCTCGTCCTGTATGCCATGCTCGTTCAGCGCCAGTTTGACGGCAGAGCCGTCCGTAATGGCCTGTTGGCGTGTGGCGTCCTGGCCGGCCTGCTCCCCTTGTTCCACGTCTACTCATACATCTCAATAATGCTCTCATCTATCCTCCTTCTAGCCATATTCAAGGAGCGTAAATGGTATCTCTTCATGGCGCCCGCCATACTGCTGGCCATGCCCCAGGCCCTCTGGATATCGGGCCAGATGGGCGTCTCGCACTTCCACGTCCAATTAGGGTGGATGGCAGGGTCGCTCGCCAGCATGCCAGAGTTCTGGGTTAAGAATATGGGTCTCGAGCTATTCCTGCTGATATGCGGCTTCTTCACCATTTCTCGCAAAAACCTTAAGTTCTATCTGCCATTTCTCGCGATTTTCATAATGGCCAACGTCTTCGTTTTTCAGCCCTGGGACTACGATAACCATAAGTTTTTCAGCTTTTGGCTTATGCCCTCTGTCTTGCTGATGGCCTCGTCGCTCCTTTACGTTTATAGGATTCGATGGGTGGGAAAGCCGCTTTTCGCAGTGCTGCTAGCGTTTGCGGTGCTAACCGGCGCCCTTGTTGCCGCATTCATCATCGGGCACCCATACGTGGAGCTTAGTAAAGCCGACCTCTACGCTGGAGGGTGGATAATCGACAATACGCCTCGAGACTCGGTATTTTTAACGTCGGACTCGCCCATACATGCCGTGACAACAGTGGCGGGCCGTAAATCGTACCTTGGCTACGAGGGGTGGCTTTACACGCACGGCATCGACTATAGCGAGCGCCTTCGCGCCGAGAAGAAGATGTTCGGCGCATACGATGAGAACGAAACCCTACACCTCCTCAAGGATAATGGCATCGACTACGTTTTCATAGGGCCGTCCGAAATAAATTCCAGCCAGTTCTACGTGAATGAGCAATTCTTTGAGGATCATTTCCCTTGCGTGTTTAACTGGACCGATCCGGAATACCACAATACATACCGGATATTTAAAGTAATAACCTGAGAGATGCGTAAGCTATAAATAATAAGAATTGTCTTGTTATGTTGTCCTTTTGGGCTCCGGTAGTGTAGACCGGCCAATCATGACGGACTCTCACTCCGTCGACTGGGGTTCAAATCCCCACCGGAGCATATTTTATATTATCCTCTCGTTTATAATGATGACCAGCATATTTTTATTCGCCGGCGAACTCAAGCGGGTCTATCTGGCCCCGGAGGAACGCTATAGTCCTACGCGCGGCCGAGAGGCACGGCGCGCCACCCACGAGAAGGCAGACGAACAGGGCTTCCATTATCTCTTGCTTCGTGGCCCCCAGGTAAAGCGCTGCCTTAGCATGGGTATCGACACACTTTGAGCACTGCTGCTGGGCGGACAGACACATCGCTATAATACGCTTCTGCTTCTCAGATAACGCTCCATCCTTAAGGATAACATCGTCCAGCCTGGAGATCGTCTCAAACATCTCAGGATCGGTATCCTTAATGGACTCGAGAAGCTGGGGCACGAAGCCCGTCTTTTTATGGAATATTTCAAACTCTTTATATGGCATGGACCATTCTCCCTTATAAAATATGTTTTATAAGCTTAAATCCTTACTGGTTAAGCGATTTAGACATCAGTCTATGCCTTTTAGCCTGAACCGCTCTTCAGCCTCTTCGCCGCGATACCTCGAGTCTTCCATGGCCACGCAAATCTCCTCTACTTCGCCATCCGGTGTCTTCTCGATGCAACGCCGTTTTTTTCTGGGAGGAAAGGTCATGTTAAAGACATTTATGCGTACGCTCAAATCATTTTGCGATAACTTTAACGGAATTGAAGACGATTGTGACATGGGAGGAATGCCGTGAACGACGTTTTCAAGAATATCTATCTAAGGCGGGCCGTGAGAGACTACAGGCCAGATGATGTTCCGGATGATATTATCAGGGAGCTGATAAAGGCGGGCACTTATGCTCCGAGCGCAGTGAACAGGCAGCCGTGGAGGTTTGTGGTGATAAAGGACAGGGACATGATTGCGAGGCTTTCGGACCGGGCGAAAAAGCTATGGCTTGACACGGCCAGGCTTGATGACCCAGAGGCCGCACGGCTTGCCACTGCCATGAGGATGCCGGGCTTTAACATCTTTTATAATGCCCCCGTGCTCGTCCTCATCTTTGCCGCCCCCGGGGCCATGTACCCAGAATGTGAGTGTGCCCTTGCCGCTGAGAACATGATGCTTGCCGCCCGTTCCCTGGGCATCGGTAGCTGCTGGATAGGCCTGGCCATGCCGCTCGGCTCCGATAAATCCACGCTTGATGAGCTTAAGGTCCCTGAAGGCCATCGCCTGGTAGCCCCTCTCATCTTTGGCTACCCCGTGAAGGATGCCCAGACGGCGCCGCCGCGCAATGAAGACGTCATCCTCAACTGGATACAAAAAAGTAGCACCTAAAAATAACCACGGTGTGGTGAGAACACAGAACAAAGCCTATATTATTCAACGCACGGGCATTACTCATCTTTTTTCGGAAAGATCGGTGATGAAGGCGTAAAAATACATCGGCCTCCCATCTTTGTCAAAGGCCACGCGGTCGAAGACTTCGACGGGCACCCGTGTTCCATCCTTCCTCACGTATTCTTTCCTGTATATTGCGGGCATCCCTGACCTTACCTGGCCTGCGATGATCCCCGACTCCTGCCTGCGCCACTCAGGCGGCGTCAGGTCCTCCACGCGCTTTGAAACTAGCTCTTCTTTAGCATACCCGACTAGTCTGGCGAATGCGCCGTTACAGCCTTTTATGATACCCGCAGCGTCCGCTATAATGAAGGGCTGGTACGAGCCTTCTACGGCCTCCAGCAAAAACTCTATACACTTTCCAAATTCATCCGCGGGCTTTTGGCCTTGCTGCACTTGCATGATTACCATATAATTGACCGATATGATAAAAAACTATCATCTCGGCAGGCCAAAAAGAGCATAACTAAACAATCCATATTCAACCATATATATTCAAAAGCAATAAAATTAGCTACGGGTCGTTTCGTAGCTAAGATAAGCCTTATCAGGTAACAAGCATTTACATGTTATCGACAACTAATTAAACCATTAAGCACAGGTGAAAAACATGGATAGGACATTAGGGATATTAATCGTCTCGGCGCTGGCGCTAGCTCTCCTCACGGCCACTATGGTTAGCGTCGGGCATAACGTCATGAACGAGGACGATGCGCTCAGGATAGCTGAGAATTTTATCACAAACGAAGCCACCTATAAGTTTGACGGCATGAAGGATACGCTTAAGCTCGACATCACGGGCACGTTCCCCGGCGGGTTTGAGGTTACCGGCTGCTTCATTTCAGCACACGGCGGATATGGCGACCGTACCGGCCAGTTCGTCACTGAAGCCCTAACTCCACACACCTGTATAATCATCATCTCAAACGGGAAGGTGGAGTCAGCGACTATGGACGGGTCATACGACATGATTTCCCAAAAGCTTATTTAAAAACCGCCGCAGGGAACATCCCGCCTTATATTAAAGCGGGATGCTGCGGTGTAGGATTTCTGGAGATAAGGGTTAGGGGCTATAGCAAAAAGCTGGCTATATACCCCCATCGCCCTAATATTTTAATCTTGGTAGCCATATATTAACTTTCTCTAACGATCATTCAACTGACATACGTAACGGGTTTTTTCTAGTGTTTAGAAGGGCCGCCCCCTGCGAAGAAAAAATTTATATACCATCAGGCAATGGAATACACTCGTTCATACGTTCATCTGTGTTTTCTAAAGACAGCGTGTGCTGTGCCAGTATTCGGCTGGCACTACCATCACATGGTATCTAAAAGAGGCACAACGGATGAAATGAGGAGACAGCGTCATGGCAGATAAATCCGATAAGCCTGAAAAGGCAAAGAAAGAGCAAAAGCAAGAGGCTCCCGCAGCGGAGGCCGCTCCAGCTCAAAAGAAAGGGGGCAAAAAGGAGAAGGCCACAAAGCCCGCAGAAGGGGCCGAGGCACAACACGGCAAGAAACAGCCTAAGATAAAAAAAGCCGAAGAAAAGGCTAAGGACGAGATTAAGTACATCGTCCGCATCGCGAACACTGACCTGGACGGCACGTCAACCGTACAGTACGCCCTGACGGGCATCAAGGGCATAGGCCTACGAGTTTCCAAGGTCATCGCCCGCAAGGCTGGCGTAGACCCCAACGCTATCATGGGATACCTGTCAGCCGAGCAGGTCGACCGCATCAAGAACGTCGTGGACAACATCGACACGAGCCTGCCCGCATGGATGCTAAACAGGCGCAGCGACATCTATACAGGCGAGAACAGGCACTTACTAGGAACGGACTTGATTCTTGGCGTGAAGGAAGACATCAACCTGATGAAAAAGATAAGGTGCTATAAGGGAATAAGGCACGAGCGCGGCCAGAAGGTGCGCGGCCAGAGGACGAGGTCGACCGGCAGGACCGGCGCCACCGTGGGCGTCATCAGGAAGAAGGAGGCCCCTGCGGCGGCCGCCGCCGGAGCAGGCGAGAAGAAAGAGGAGAAGAAGTGAGGCGATCTGAATGGGATACCCAGGTAAGGCAAAGAAGCTCTACAACACCCCTCACCACCCCTGGCAGAAGGCAAGGATCGACGAGGAGACAGCGCTTGTCAAGAAATACGGCCTGAGGAATAAGAAAAGCGTCTGGAAGTTCGCCTCCATGCTGAGGAAAATAAGGAGGCAGGCGAGGACCCTGCTCGGCGTTCTGGGCACAGGGCTGGCCTCCGAGGACTCACACTACGCCCGCGAGGCCAGCCAGATCCAGGCAAAGCTCCAGAGGCTTGGCGTGCTCAAGGAAGACTCGAAGCTCGAGGACATCCTGGCGCTAAAGGTGGAGGACTTGCTGGAGAGGCAGCTCCAGACAATTGTCTACAGGAAGGGCTTCGCTAACTCCATGAAGCAGGCGAGGCAATTCATAGTGCACGGCCACATCTCCGTCAACGGGCGCAAGGTCACCGTGCCCAGCTACATGGTGCTAAAGGCTGAAGAGGATACTATCGGGTACTACATAGGCTCTCCGATAACGAAGGAGGCCCTGACGGCGAAGCCGGCCGCGAAGGCGCCGAAGGCTGCGCCGGCTGCCGCGGATGCCGCGGATGCCGCGGCAGCGCCGAAAGCTCCGAAGGAGGGATAAGGTAAATGGCAGAACAGATAAAGTGGGCGGTAGCCCACATATTCTCATCGTTTAACAATACAATAATTACCATCACCGATTTGACCGGCGCCGAGACGCTCGCCAAGACGTCGGGCGGCATGGTGGTCAAGCAGGCCAGGAACGAGAGCTCGCCGTACGCGGCCATGCAGATGGCGGCAAACGTGGCAGAGCAGATTAAGGCTAAGGGCATCCAGGGCGTCCACATCAAGGTGCGCGCCCCTGGCGGGAACCGCCAGCGGAGCCCCGGCCCCGGCGCCCAGGCAGCCATACGGTCGCTCGCCAGGGCAGGCCTGAGGATAGGCAGGATAGAGGATGTCACCCCCATTCCACACGATGGCACGAGGGCTCCGGGTGGAAAGAGAGGCAGGCGCGTATAAGTATGAAGCTTGAGATCCTGGATCTCGGCGACCGGAAGGCCAGGTTCATCCTCTCAGGGGTTACCCCGGCCTTCTCGAACGCCTTGAGGCGCGCGATGCTTGCCGACATCCCCAAGATGGCCATCGACTACGTCGACATCTACGATAACACCTCGGTCATGTTCGATGAGATGCTCGCCCACCGGCTTGGGCTGATACCCCTTAAGACTAACCTCAACATGTATAAGCTCAAGGAGGAGTGCGATTGTAAGGGGGCGGGCTGTGCCCTCTGCCAGGTGACCTTCACGCTTTCTGCCGAAGGCCCCTGCATGGTGCACTCGAGGGACCTGAAGTCGTCTGACCCGGAGACCGTTCCAGCGGACGATAACATCCCCATAATAGAGCTTAAGGAGGGGCAGAAGCTGGTCTTGACAGCGGTTGCCAGGCTGGGGCATGGCAAGGAGCACGCCAAGTTCCAGCCCGTGTGCCCGCCCGGCTATAAATACGTTCCAATCATCGAAATTTCCGAGAAGTGTGACTCTTGTAAGCAGTGCGTTGAGGCCTGTCCGAGAGGAGTCTTCGCGGTCGATAAGAATAAGGTGGTCGTCGTGAGCCCCTATGAGTGCTCCATGTGTGAGCTGTGTATGGAGGCGTGTGACATTAATGCCATCAAGGTGTCGGCCGATAACACCGCTTTCATATTTTCCGTGGAGACGGATGGCTCCTTTAGCGCTGGCGAGGTCGTCACCCGCGCCGCGGATGCAATAAGGGCTAAGGCCGTTGCCCTCGGCGAGGTCATGGAAAGCCTGTAATGTGGCATCTTCGTAATGCCACTCCCTTTTTTATTGATAAATAACTTTATAAACCATAAACATCATTATTATTCCGCCTTAACGTATCTTCAGGAAGTTTATCTTAAGCCTGCGGGGATAGTCAAGCCTGGCCAAAGGCGCAGGACTTAAGATCCTGTCTCGAAGGAGTTCAAGGGTTCAAATCCCTTTCCCCGCACCTCTACCTGGCCTCAGCAGCAGGGGCCTGCTTTATGATGCTCATTTTAGAGATGAGCGTCCAGAGGGCTAAACCGGTGAGGCCGATAGCAATATATATGATGCCCAGGGCCGCGATTATGCTTCCCCAATCTAATGAGATGATTAGCATCCCTATGGTACCCATTATGGTCGTGAAGCATCCCATCAGTGATGATGCGGACCCGGCATCTTCCTGCTGCTGCTCAAGCATCAGGTTTGTGCCTGGAGGCCTGGAGCATACGCCAGCTATGGTGGCGGGCAATATGGAAAAGGCGAACAGCAGGGGGCTGATGTTTCCCACGAGATATACGAGCACGCCGCTCAACGCTATCGTGATAAAGCAGGCGTTGATTATTTGCCCGCGGCCATGCCGCTCGGATAATTTTACATACAGCATCGGGCCAAACAGCAGGCCCATGGCGTTCAGGGCAAAATAGTAGCTGTATGCCTGCTCGCTCACCCCGAACCCGTTCTCGTATACGTATGAAGAAGAGGCTACGAAGGCCATGGCCGATATGCTCGTCATTGAAAACAGGATAAGTAAGGATAAAAATCCAGGGTTCCTGAGCACCACTCCGAGGCGGCCTATGGACTCTACAATAGTCACGCTACTACGCCTGGCTATCGTATCCTGGAAAGCGGTGCTACCCATCAGCGCTATAAAGCCGATGGCGGCCAGCGCCCAGAACACGCCGCGCCACGAAGTGAACGAAAGCATGAAAGCGCCAAGCACCGGGGCTAGCGCGGGCGAGATCATCACCATTGACTGGACGATGGCCAGGATGGATTCCCTCTCCTCGAACCTGTAAACATCTTTTACGATAGCGGTCGACACGGCGCTGGCCACGCTCCCTCCGATCGCCTGGAGGATTCTGAATGCAATAAGCTGATATATGCTGGCCGAGCACGCGCATAGGACGCTCGATATCACGTAAATGGTCACTCCTGCCAGCAACGCCGGCTTACGCCCATACCTGTCGCTCATCGGCCCCCAGAACAGCATCCCTGCCGCGAAAAAGATAAAGAACATTATCAAGGTGAGGTTGACCAGCTTAGCGGGCGCGCCAAAGAAATCCGCCATTCCTGGCAGGGCGGGAAGGTAAATGTCAGTGGAGAGCGGCACGAAAGCGCTTAGTAGCGCTATAAGCGCTATTAAGCCCTTTTTTCCGAGGTATTTCTGTTCCTTGCTGCGGTTTTCCATATTCATGGCCTACTATCGACCGGGCATATTATTGGTGTAGAGACGGTATTTATATTTATGGCGTAGAGGCAGTAGCGAAGGGTGGTATCAAGTCAGCATGGGTAAAGTCGTGATGTTAAACCATTTATATATCCTGGAGCAGCCCTCCAATCACCAGAAATATTCAACGCTGCAGGCAATAACAAAATTAATGACGGATAAAGTAGTCAATATTAAAGGCCATGAGAGAGAAAGACAAAGTCATGCTGCTTCGCGAGCTCAAGGCGTCGATAGAGGGCGCTGTAATACCCGAAGGCGCTGTAGGCACAATAATCTATAAGATAAGGGGTAGCGGGGTAAACACCTACGAGGTCGACTTTGGGCAATACGGGGTGGCCGTATGCAACAGGGAAGACCTTAAAGTAGTCGGCAAGTAGGCGCTTTTTATCAGTCTAGCAACCGCTTTTTCATCAATGCTGTTGCAGCGATGTAAAATACCAGCGTGAATGCGGACATCCATGCCACCTCAAAGATGAAGGATGTTGAATAGTGTCCCATGGAAGCTGGCCGGATGACGTTGACCGCATGAGTAAGGGGGAGAAGCCATGCAAGGCTATTCACTATCATCGGAAGCTGGTCGGTGGGGAAGAACACGCCCGAGACCAGGAACATGGGCGAAAGCAGGAGGGTGAAGTAATAGTTGAAAGCGTCCATGCTGGGCACGATGGTGGTGAAGAAAATGCTCAGCGATGCGAACATGACGCCTACGAGCGCCACCGCCGGTATGATGATGAGGGCCGAGTCCAGCCTGGCCAGCCCAAGCGCCCATATTACTACAAAGATGCAGATACCGCTGATGAGGCTCTTGGTCGCACCCCATGCAACCTCGCCCAGCACGATGTCCTCGATGGACACTGGCGTGCAGAGCACGGCCTCGAAGGTCTGCTGGAAGACCATGCGCACGTACGTTGAGTAGGTGCACTCGTAGGAGGCGGCGAACATCGCCGACGAGGCCAGTATGCCCGGCGCCAGGAACTGGGCATAGCTCACGCCCCCTATCTCCCCGACGAAGAGGCCAAGGCCATAGCCGAGCGCGAGGATGAACAGCAGTGGCTCGGCGAAATATGGCAGGATATTCGTCACGGCATACTTCTTAAAAACCTTCCAGTCCCTGTACCAGATGTGCCGTGCCCTCGACGTTGGCGGCTCGATCATTTAAGCTCCCTCCCCGTTAGTTTTAAGAACACGTCCTCAAGCGTGGCCGGCCGCACGTGCTGGGTTACGCCGGTGGCGGCCTCGCACTGGCTTCGCAGCGCCTCCGGGTCGTTGCCGTATACGAACAGCCTGCTCCCGACCTGCTCTATCGTCCCGGATATGGTCTTCCTCACCTCGTCCAGCAGCTGCTCTGTGGGGACGTATAGCTCACAGACGTTCTTGCCTATGACGCGGTCGATTATATCTCCGGGAGAGCCATACTCGAGTATCCTTCCGCCGAAGACCAGCGCTATCCTGTCGCAAAGCTCCTGTGCTTCTTCCATGTAGTGTGTTGTAAGAAGGATTGTCTTGCCCTCAGACCTTAGCTTTATGATAGTATCCCATATCTGGTGCCTTGCCGTGGGGTCCAGGCCGGCTGTCGGCTCGTCCATGATCAATATCTTTGGATCGTTGATGAGCGACCTGGCGACGCTGAGCTTTCGCTTCATGCCTCCTGAGAGGTCGTCTACCGGAGTATCCTTTTTCTCCATCAGGCCAAAGAACAGGAGCAGCTCTTCAATCCTTTTTCGTGATACGTCTGCGGGAAGGTCGAAGTACCTGGAATAAACCCACAGGTTCTCATACACGGTGAGGTCCCTGTCCAGGTTATCATCCTGGGTTGCCACGCCTATAAGCCCCTTTATCTTCCGGGGATAGGCCCGCACGCTAAGGCCGTCGACAAAGATGTCCCCCGAAGTCAGCGGTATCCGGCAGTATATCATCTTCATGATAGTGGTCTTGCCAGCCCCGTTTGGCCCTAAAAAGCCGAAGCACTCCATCTCGTTTATAGAAAAGTCGACCCTGTCTACCGCCAGCAGGCTGTCATAGCGCTTGGTGACGCCCTTCCCCTCGATTATCGCCATCATATTACTCTTATGCATAACCTTATTTCTCAATTTCGGAGGGCATGCTCGCGATTTTTTTATATAGAGGTAAGGATTATCTAGGCGGTGACATATAGGCATCCATATATTGTGAGGATTATGAGGCTCGTCATGAAATTCGGCGGGACGTCGGTGGGAGACGGCCCGAGGATAAGGAACGTCGCTAAGCTGGTAAAGAAGTATCACGATGAGGGGAATGAGGTGATAGCCGTCGCTTCAGCGATGACCGGCATCACCGATAAGCTTTATGAAATGGCGCAGACTGCCAAGGATACGTGCAACATCTCCGAGATCGAGGAGAGCTTCGCGGAGGTGGCCAGAAGGCATGAGGCGGCCATTGCTGACGCAATAGATGATGAGGCCATACGCAGGGAAGTTGCGGGAACGATTGGGCAGAGGCTTTCGGAGCTGAAAAACGCCCTGGCAGGAGTGTGCTATCTTGGAGAGTTGACAAGCAGGTCGCTCGCCTATATTTACTCTTTTGGGGAGCGGATGAGCGTCCCCATCCTGTCGGGCTCGCTACGCTCCATGGGCGTAAAGTCTGTGGCGTTGACCGGCGGCGAGGCTGGCGTGATCACGGATAGCAGGTTCGATAGCGCCAGGCCGGACCCGATAACCGATGTCAAAGTAAAGGAAAAGCTGTTGCCATTGCTTAAAAGCGGCGTGCTCCCCGTGGTCACGGGCTTCGTGGCGGCTAATGAGAAGGGCACCATAACCGTGCTTGGGAGGGGTGGCTCCGACTACAGCGCCTCCATAATAGGAGCGGCGATAGACGCGGACGAGATCTGGATATACACGGACGTGAACGGCATCATGACCACTGATCCCCGGATAGTGCCCGAGGCGAGGACGCTGCCCGTAGTAACGTACCTCGAGGCCATGGAGATGTCCTACTTCGGCGCAAAAGTGCTCCACCCGAAGACGATAGAGCCCGCTGTGAAGAAGGGCATACCCGTAAGGGTCCTCAACACTTTCCAGCCCGACCATCCTGGCACAGTAGTCCTAATGAAGGACGAGTCGGCCAGGCCGAACCTCATCAAGGCGGTCACGATGATCAAGAACATAGCGCTTATAAACATCAGCGGGGCGGCGCTGGCGGGCTCGCCGGGGACGGCGGGGCGCATCTTCACCGCCCTGGGCAAAGAGGATGTAAATATTATCATGATTAGCCAGGCGTCGAGCGAGTTTAACGTCTCGCTAGCAATCGAAGGGTCGCAGGCGGAGAGGGCGATGGCGGCGCTTCAGAAGGAGTTCAGCGAAGACCTGGCCAGCAGCATCACATGTAACAATAACGTGTGCGTCATCGCCGTCGTGGGCGAGAGGATGGCGGGCTCGCCGGGAGTTGCCGGCAAGCTATTCACCGCCCTTGGCGATAATGGAATTAACATAAGAATGATAAGCCAGGGCTCCTCGGAGGCGAACATCTCCTTCGTGGTTAATAAGGACGACGCCCAGAAAGCCGTGAAGGTGCTCCACGACGTGTTCGAGCTTAATAAGCTCTGAGGGCAAAGGGTTTTTATTTTTCCTTTGGCATTTTATTATTGGTGAGAGCTGTGCCTACATGCTCACAATGCAATTTCTATAAGCCAAAGGATGCGAAGAATGGGGAATGCGTCAACACGGGCATAACGGTGCCCGCAGATAATGACACCGCAAGGTGCCCGATACGAATGTTCGTGCCAAGGCAAAAATAAAAGGACCTAGACAGGGCGGGCTGTGATTGGCTGGCCCTGAGCATAAGAAGTAAGGATGCGGTCGACGAGGCTGGAGCCGCGTGGTATCTTGATGGTGCCGGCCCGGCCGACGGTAGCCGTGAAAACGTACTCGCCTCCGGCGAGCACCTCCACCGTCTGCCCCGAAAACTTCTTGCCCACGTTGACCACTAAGTGCTTCTTCGCCTCCTTCACGGTGACGGGCACGCTCGCGCCCCCTTCCTCTTCCGCCGGAGCCTCGGCCCTCCCGCCTTCAAGGGGCCGCACGTCTATGTGCACTCCCACGGCGCCCTCTATCTGGTCGATAGTCCTGCCACCCCTGCCAAGTATCGCCGGTATGTCCTTCTCCTTGACGCGGACTATGGCGTTCCGGTCCCCGAGCATCTCCACCTCAACGTGGCCCCGGGCGTATTTAGCCACCTCTCGCTTTATATCTTTCTCTATTGCCTTCCAGGAGGCTTTCGCCTTTTTTTCCGCCGCAACGGGCATGACTACGACCTGCTCCCCGAACGTGTAGATCTCGTATTCGGCCCTGCCAGTTTCCATGTCCCTCACATTTATGACCGGGCGGGCCAGGTCGGACTCGGTCATGCCATGAGGCACCTTTACTGTAAAGTCGATGTCGTAGACCTTCTCTATCGTGCCGTGGTCTATGAATACGACGGTGTCTACGACCTGGGGGATGACCCCCAGCTCGACCCTGCCTATGAAGCGCTGGATGGCGTCGATGGCCCTGGTGGCGTGCACCACGCCGATCATGCCCACGCCAGCCAGGCGCATGTCTGAGAACACCTTGAAGTCCGAGGTCTTCCTTAGCTCATCGTAGATCGTATAATCTGGCCGCACCAGCAGCAGGATATCGGCGGTGTTCTCCATCCTGCCGTTCAGGGGCGCGTACTGAGTTATGGCGGGCGGAAGCTGCAGGTCCCTCGGAGATTCCATCGTCTTGACTATGAAATCATGGCCATACAAAAAATCGGCGCACGCCTGGGCAAACGTAGACTTGCCAGCCCCCGGTGGGCCCGATATTAAAATGCCGCGGCGCTTCTCTACCAGCCGCTCCTTGAATATGCCGCTAAACTTATAGTCCTCCAGGCTCAGCCGGGCCACGGGCCTGACGGCGGTGATCTCCACGCCATCGGAGAACGGCGGGGTGGCTATGGCGATGCGCATCGTCCCTAGCTGTACCACGGTCGCGCCGTTCATCTCCATCTCCAGGAAGCCATTGGGGTCCTGCTTTGCGGTTTCCAGTATCTCGTGTGCCATTTCCAGCAGCTCTTTATCGGACAGCTTATGCTTTCCGATACGCTCGAGCCGCATGTTGCCGATGGTGCCGCGCTTTGCCACGGGCTCCACGTCGGCTTTAAGGTGGACTGACATCGTATCGTCCGTGAAATACTTCATCAGCGAGAGGGGCTTAAGCTCGCCGCGCTCCGGTTTCATGTATTTGACCTCTATGCCCTTAGCCCTGGCCACCTCCGCCTGCACCCTGTCGCTCGTCACGAACACGGCGCCGTAGTCGACCGCCGTCTGCCTTATCATCGCGTCTATCTCGCCGCTTGAGGCGAGCTTTACCTGCTCCAGCGTGGGCCTTGAGCCCGCGTATTCTAGATGGATTTCGCCCTTCTGGGACATCTCCTGGAGCTTGCGCAGCTCTTCGAGGCCGTTAAACCCGATCTCGCGGCCCATGTTGGCCTGCGACTCCAGCTCAGAAACCACGGCCTCGGGGACTATGACCCTGGCTCCCCTGAACTCGCCCGTGTGGATCAACCTTGTGATACGGCCGTCTATGATGACGCTCGTATCTGGGACTAGTTTCATCTCGCTCACCTTATTCTATGAAAAATGAAAGTGATAAATTATCGTTCCGTTTTATGCGCATCTTTGCCATATATGGCTTGTGGGTCGAAGGCTTTCTTCCCCACGACTTTTCCGTCGAGCGTCCGGTAAAAGCAGGAGTGGTATCCGGTGTGGCAGGCCGCCGTTTCCTGTTCTACGATTAGCAGTATGCAGTCTGCGTCGCAGTCGATGCGTATCTCCTTGACGTGCTGTACGTGGCCCGACTCTTCGCCCTTTTTCCACAGCTTTTGCCTGCTTCTGCTGTAGTAGTGTGCCAGCCCTGTCTTGAGGGTTTGCTCCAGCGCCTCTTCGTTCATGTATGCGAACATCAGGACTTCCATCGTCTTCGAGTCCTGCGCTATGGCGGGCAGCAGCCCGCCCCTAAAATCTGGCCTTATCATTTAATTAATAATGGGCGCGGATGGTTTTAACCTTTTTGTATTTTGCTTTTTTAGAGGGCCATTGGCAATTTATTTATACTCATTCCTTATAGTGTCTTACCGATTTGGTGCATGTTAGAGGAGCTAAGGGCAATCGTTGGGCCGGACAGGGTAACCTGTGACCCGGGAGAGCTTTACTGCTATTCATTTGACTCGTCATACGTCAGGGGCCATGCAGACTATGTGGTCAGGCCGAAGAGCGCTGAGGAGATCGCCGAGATCGTCAGGCTCGCTGGAAAACTTGGAGTGCCTATAGTGCCCAGGGGATCGGCGAGCGGGCTCACAGGGGGATCAGTGCCCGTAAAGGGCGGCATAGTGCTCGACATGTCGGGCATGAACCGCATTCTCGAGCTGGACGTGGAAAACTTGCAGGTGGTCATAGAGCCGGGCATCATCCATAAGGGCCTCAATACAGAGTTGAAAAAGCACGGCTTCTTTTTCCCCCCAGACCCCGGGAGCAGCGACATGTGCAGTGTGGGCGGCCTCATCGCCAACGGGGGGAGCGGCATGCACTCGGTCAAATACGGCACGGTAAAGGACTACGTGCTTGGGCTGGAGGTGGTCCTGCCAGGTGGTGACATCATCACTACGGGGTGTAAGGCGCCTAAGACTTCTTCAGGCTATGATTTGACCAGGCTGTTCGTAGGTAGCGAAGGGACGCTGGGCATAATCACGAAGGCCCGCCTCAAGATACACCCATTGCCGGAGGCCTGTTCCATATTGATGGCGACGTTCAGCTCCATCGAGGACGCCGGGAGGGCTGCCGTTGCCGTCCTGTCATCGGGCGTCATACCGGCCGCCATGGAGGTCATGGACGGGAGCGCTATCAAGGCGGTAAAGGAGATCGACTCCACGCTAGGCGTTCCAGACGTTGAGGCCATGCTGCTATTCGAGGTGGACGGCTACAGGGAGAGCGTGGCGCGCCAGGTGGGGCTGATATGCGATGCCTGCGAGAGGTGCGGCGGAAGTACGCATGTGGCTAAAGACGAGGACGAGAGGGAGCGGCTCTGGTCAGCCCGCAGGCTGGTTGGCGTGGCCATCACCAAGCTTAACCCTGGCAAAGTGCGGGTATACGAGGCCGAGGATATAGGGGTGCCCATAAAGGACGTGCCCTTCATGCTGCGCAGGATACAGGAGATAGGCAGGAAGCACGGCCTTTCTCTTGTTACGTATGGCCACATTGGCGACGGCAACCTGCACACCGGCATAGCCATCGATCCCAGGAATGAGGAGGAGTGGAAGAAGGTTCACGCCGTCAAGGATGACATCTATGACGTGGTGTTGAGCCTCGGAGGCACGCTGCCCGCCGAGCATGGCATAGGAATCATCCGTGCAGACTATATGGCGAGGGCGCATGGAAAGGGCTTTGAAGTCATGAAGGCCATAAAAAAGGCAATCGACCCTCAGAACATCATGAATCCAGGGAAAATGGGCTTGTGAATTAAGATGATTCAGGACTATATCGGGGATATTATCAAGTGTACAAGGTGCGGCAGGTGTAGCGCATTATGCCCGGTCCATGAGGAGCTAGAGTGGGAGTCGACCAATGCCCGGGGCAGGATGCTGCTAGCCAGGGCGCTCGCCGAGGGGGAGGCGCCTTCTGAGTCCATGAAGAGGTCTTTTTATACTTGCCTTACATGCTCCATGTGTTCTTCGACTTGCCCTTCGGGAGCGAAGCCCGACCTGGTGATGGAGGCCGCCAGGAAAGAGCTAATAAGGCTGGGGTGTCAGCCCGGGTATTATGATGGCATCCTTGATAATATTAGCAGGCATGGCAATTCTCTGGGCGAGCCGGGGCCGCGGAACGCCTGGGTCCCTGAGGAGCTTAAGCTGAATGGTAAGGCTGATGTCATTTATTGGGCTGGCTGTTTGGCCTCTTATAGGCAGCGGAGCGTTGCTTTGGCCAGCCTTAAGGTGTTAAGCCGCTTTGGCGCCCGCGTCCTCGAGGACGAGCGCTGCTGTGGGTCGCCGCTGCTCAGGCTGGGGGGCGAGCCCGTCACGCTTGAGCATAACGTGGAGCAAATCAGAAAAAGCGGGGCGAGCACGCTGGTCACGGGCTGCGCGGGATGCTATAAGACGCTCAAGGAGAGCATCTGCGACGTTGAAGTGCTTCACTTTACCCAGTTTTTGGCGCGGCACGTCGACGAATTGAAGCTGGAAAGGCTTCCTTATAAGGTCACGTATCATGACCCGTGCCACCTTGGGCGGTGTATGGGCGTGTACGATGAGCCGCGCTCAATAATTAAACGTATCTGCGACTTCGAGGAGATGGCCTCTCATGGTAAGGAGGCACGGTGTTGCGGGGGAGGAGGGGGCGTGAGGAGAGGCTACGGGGACCTGGCCCGCGCGATAGCAAAGAAGCGCCTGTCGGAGGCCCCGCATGATGTCGACTATATCATAACGGCCTGCCCTATGTGCCGCGCCAGCCTGCAGGAGGCAGGGGGGAGGGTTCTCGACATCTCCGAGCTGGTACTCATGTCGCTGATATAGTAGCTTTATAACAAGCCATCACAAGCGTTATAATTGGTCAACGACCACACCCTAAAGGGCTGTGGCTTGCACTGTTTGTTGTGTGCAATTTTGTTCTGGAGAAGTTTGCTGTGTGGTCTCCCATGCGAGCCTTATTCTCCACGGCCTGTTGACAAGGCCGCTACCGACTATCCGCCTTACGATGGACTCGTCGGCTACCTTTCGCATTATGTTCAGACTACCGTTAACGTCGGCGTTCACGGTGACGCCGGTTATGCTCCGGTATAGTCCTCTCTCGATTCTTCTTGTTTTGTCGTATGGCTGTTCGCGTATCTCGTCGAAGTTCAATGCATCCGTTCTGCTCGTGTAGGCTTCGTCCACCTCGTGGTACTCTATGCCGTAGCGCTGGCACTTTCCCTTGAGCTTCCGCTTGAAGAGCCAGTACGGTATCTGGACGAAGTTCTGGTTGTTCCTCTTGCCGTGGTTGATTTCCTGCTTAATCTCTTTAAGCTCGCCGACCACGATGTTGCCGATGTGTTTCTTTAGGCAGACATTGACCACATAGTTGACGGCTCTGTTGAGGAACTCGTTGATTTGGTTTCCACGGCGTATCGTTATCCGGCTTTGCCGTCGCGTGAACTTCTCGACGCCTTGTTTGTACTTGATTCTTTGTAGCCTCGCCATCTCTTTGTTGTAGTAGCGGTTGATTGACTTGACATGCTTGCCATCGATTATGGTGGCAGCCCCGTCTACACTTTCAACGAGAGTAGCAAAGTTGTCAAGGCCGAGGTCTATCGAAAGATACTGGTTAGGGTCGAGGCTCATTTCTTCCGGCATAACATCGTACACGTATTCTATCTTATACGATTTGCCATCGTGTACTGGAGCGATTCTTATCTCTTTGATTGCCGTTGGAGAGATGTATGCGGGAACGTTGAACGTTAACTCGTCTCCCTTCAGACCGTGCTGCTTCTTGAATTTGATGGACATGCCCAACGATACCTTGCTGCCAGAGTCGCTGAACCTCAGCCTTGCAGCCGGGAATATCAGGAGGAACCTTCCGTTCTTATCTAGGTAGTGTGGTATGCGTACTTCCATGTCCTCCGGTAGTCCTCCATCCTTCTTTGCTTGCAGCAATCCGAAGAAACTCCGGAAGCTCCTATCGACCATCTTCAAGATCTGCTGCGAGTTATCGCTGTGCAGGAGCGAGTAGTTCTCGTTAGTTTTTGACACGTGGTAGTTAGACTCGTACGACAGGTACTTCCCGGTCTGGAAGAAGTGCTGGCGGACGTTGTACAATCCGACATTGTACATGTTCTTCGAGAGAAAAGAAAGCGTGTCCACTATCCTGTACGTCTTCTTGTCCATACGAAGATAGTTGCTTGCAGTCTGCTTCATGTCCAAAGCCTCTATTATTACTCGTCTACTTATATACTTCATCGATGTCTGCCGAAAGTATTATCCTGTCGAGGAGTCGAGGGGTCGGATTCCCCCATGCCCTGAAGGGCTATGGTTTCCTCAGACCTCACGGCCCCATCGTTATGACGACGTCGAAAAGGTTATGTAATCCTGCTCAGAATTAGGTTCGATGTCCATCATTGATCTAAAGTATGGTAAAGGGCATTTTGAGGTAGATGTGCCCGATAAAAACCTGGCTAATATCATACTCCCAAACGAGCTTTCCGGGGTAGCGGATGAGCAGGCGGAGATAAGGAGGGCTCTGGAGAATCCTATTGGTTCTGCGAGGCTCAGGGATAAAGTCAGGAAGGGGATGAAGGTAGCCATTATAATAAGCGATGCTACCAGGCCCTGCCCCTCTTACAAGTTTTTGCCTGCTTTAATAGATGAGCTAAAGGCGGGCGGCGTGATTGAGGATAATATGACTATTGTGATAGCCCTTGGAAGCCATCGCAATTCCACGCCGGAGGAGCGCAAATACCTGCTGGGGCCTGTTTATGGCAGGGTGCGCTGCATTGACCATGATAAGCATGATTGCAGGTATGTGGGCACCTCGAGCTTTGGCCACAGGATAGAGGTGTTCAGAGAAGTGGTGGATTCAGACTTTATAATATGTACGGGTAATGCTGAGTATCATTATTTTGCCGGCTATACGGGCGGAGCAAAGGCTATACTGCCAGGGTGCGCGAGCCATGATACCATCGAGGCGAACCACGCCATGATGGTGAGCCCGAAGGCGGAGACGGGCCGGCTGGACAGCCCCATCAGGGAGGAGATAGATGAGGTGCCTGGAATGATGGATATCGGGTTTTTGCTAGACGTGGTGCTGAACAGCAAGAAGGAGATAGTCGCCGCAGTCGCAGGGGACGTTATAAAGGCGCATAGGGAGGGCATAAAATACGTGGACCGCATGTATAGCGTTCGAGTGCCGAAGGCGGACATAGTGATAACGAGTGCCGGAGGCTATCCTAAGGACATCAACATGTACCAGGCCCAGAAGGCCATGGATAACTGTAAGCACATCGTGAAGGATGGCGGCACCATGATACTGGTGGCGCAGTGCCCGGAGCGCCTGGGTAATGGCGTGTTCGCACGCTGGGTGGACGAGGCGACCACCATAGAGGCGCAGGCCCGCCGCATGGACGAGCATTTCGAGCTTGGCGGCCATAAGGCCTCTGTCATCGCGAGGACGGCCATGAAATGCGATATTTACCTCGTCTCGGAGATTCCGGAGCATATCGTCCGAAAAATGTTCCTCATCCCGGCGAAGTCGCCCCAGGAGGCCCTTGATGCTGCCCTTAAGAAACATGGCCCTAACGCAACCGTGGTGGTATCCCCGTTTGGCGGCATGATGTTACCAAAGCCCATCTAAAATTATCATCATGACCACCAACCTTGCTTCTTCTTATTATACAGGCCATATTTATGCTAAATTAGAGGTTTATGCCTTAAAAAAATGCCTTTACCCCATATAAGCTTTTTATTCTGATGCGCCGATTATTGTTTAACTAAGGAGGGTATTGATAATGAGGGTAAAACTTTTAATAGCAATAGCCTTGGCCGGCATCTTCTTGCTGGCGAGCGGGGGGCTTTCGTTAGCTGGTGCCGGGCCGTTTGTTCCGACCTGTGACGTGACCTGTATCACGCCGCCAATGCCGCAATGCACTTTTGTGCCAGCCGTATGTGCGCCCGGAACCATCACGCCATGCACTGTTCAGCTTGCGGAGTGCCACGCTCCACCCCCGTGTAACGTACAGTGCACGGTACCGACGCTAACGGCCACGGTTGAATTAACCGGCCCGAGCGGCATAAACTTTATAGCGCCTAACTTCAGCTGCCCGAGCGCTGCAGGACCGACATTCATAGGTCCGGCGTTCCAGTGCCCCATTCTCTGGGACCCATGAGAATCGCTTAGGCCTGGCATACTTGGGCCTATTAGCGGATGGCTCGAGCCTCTTGCCAGCAGCTCCGAACTGCATAGGCGTTGCTGGTTTGCCTGAGTGCGGGGCGGGAAACTTACGTGGCAATATTGGGCAGGCCTGAGTTGCCCACCCCGCCCTATGCCTTTTTAAATTTTATTAATGCCTTAATAATATAATGCCATGAAGCATATGTTATCACGAGGTTAGTCACGTGTTGCATAAACCACCGATGACTGAAAGGGATAAGATTCACGAGACCCACACTCAGGTCAAGGATATACTGGGAGCCATGGTCATACGTGACGGCCCCCTAACCCTGGTCACCATGAGAAATGGCGATATCCCCAGCGAGGATAACCATGGCTATGGCCTTTATCATCGTGACTGCAGGTTTTTAAGCGGCTACACGCTAAAGTGCAACGGGAAAACGCCGACGGATATTTTGTCGAGCGACGAGAAGGGGCATGCCTCAATAACCATGCTTACCAACCAGCGCTACGTAGACCCTGCCGGCAATTTCGTGAATAAGGACACTCTGAGCATTCGTCGTGACAGGATTATACCAGGAGTCCTCGATGAGAGGATTACCATAACCAACTATAACGATTTTGAGACGATGGTTACGCTTTCCCTTGAGTTTGATTCAGACTTTGACGACATTTTCACGGTCAGGGGCATCACAGGGCCTACCAACGGAAAGCTATTGCCCCCGGCTTATGAGCGTAACGTTCTAACGCTAGAATATATTGGCGAGGACGGCCATCATCGAAGGACGAGGATAGCGTTTGACCCGCAGCCTGTACGTGTCGAGGAGGGCATGGCCACATTTAACATACGTGTCAAGCCCCGCGAGCCACAGGCCATCCATGTCAGGATATACGCTGAGGACTCGCCAATCGACCCCCCATCGATGCCAGGGCCTGCCGAGATAGAGAGGAGGATAAAGGGCATCAAGGCCTCGTATGCCGACACGATGGAGTGCTGCAGCAACATCCAGACGGATAATGGCATCTTCAACAAGGTATTCTTACGCTCGCTCTCCGACCTGAGGATGCTCTACTCGGGCTTGCCCATAGACATCTATTATTCGGCAGGGGTGCCCTGGTACGACGCACTTTTTGGCCGGGACAGCATCATCTCGGCCATACAGGTAATGCCATACAACCCGGAGGTGGCGAGGAGCACGCTAAGGGTGCTGGCAGCCTATCAGGGCAAGAAGGAGGATGACTGGCGGGACGAGAGGCCCGGCAAGATACTCCACGAGCTAAGGGTTGGGGAGCAGGCAAACCTGAACCGCATCCCGGACACGCCCTACTATGGCAGCGTCGATTCGACGCCCCTCTTTCTAATACTCATGGCCGAGTACATAGACTGGACGGGCGATATGGCCCTGTTCCACGAGCTGCTTGGCAGCGTGGAGGCGGCATTAAGGTGGATAGACACGTATGGGGACCTCGATGGCTCGGGATTCACCTCCTATACTTGCTATTCCCCAAAAGGCCTGTATAACCAGTGCTGGAAGGACTCATGGGACTCGATATGCCATTCCGACGGCGCCATCGCCATCCACCCTATAGCCGCCGCCGAAGTACAGGGATACGTGTACATGGCAAAGAGGCGCATCGCTAACCTATACGAGCGCATCGGCAGGCACGAGGAGGCGGAGCGGCTGAGGCGTGACGCGATGAGCCTTCGATGGAAGTTCAACGATAGGTTCTGGATGGGCGATGTGCGCTATTTTGCGGAGGCGCTGGATAAAGAAGGCCGGTGTAACGTAGTATCTTCCAACCCGGCTCAGGCGCTATGGGGGGAGATAGTAGAGCCAGAGAAGGCTAAAGCCGTCGTGGATAGGATATTCGAGGAGGACATGTTTTCGGGCTGGGGCATACGGACCCTGTCGGCAAGGGAAAAACGCTACAACCCGCTGGGCTACCACACGGGCACAATCTGGCCCCATGACAACTCGCTAATCGCAATGGGCCTGAATAGATACGGCTTCAAGGACGAGCTTTCCGTCATCTTTACCAGCATGTATGAGGCGGCCGCATTCTACCCGAACTACAGGCTACCAGAGCTTTTCGGCGGCTTCCAGCGGGGGGAGTACGATGTGCCGATAAAGTACCCGGTCGCATGCAGCCCCCAGGCGTGGTCTGCGGGCGCTATACCATACATGCTCTCGGCGACGCTCGGGTTCATCCCGGATGCCCTGAACCGGCGTCTCACCCTCTATAAGCCAAAGCTTCCCCCATGGTTGAGCACGGTAAGGATAGGCAAGCTTATCGTCGGCGAGGCGTATACTCACCTCGAGTTCAAGCGGGTCGGCGATAGCACGCTCGTAAACGTGGTCGGAAAGCGTGGCGACCTCGAGGTGCACGTCGTTTATTGAGCCGGCTAAAAATGCACCATGCTTTATCATCACGCCATCTTATTAGACATTGGTGATGTTGATGTGCATTAGCTGCGGTTGTGGCATGCCAGAGGACAAGCATAATAACCCGAACCTGATTACCATGAGTGACCTGCAGAAGGCGGCGAAGGCCGCTAACATGAGCGTCGAGGACGCCGCCAGGAACATCGCGGATGCCGTCGGGCTGACCTGCCGGAAAGAATGACCATCATGTGAGGGCTACTACAATGATGCCTGAGGCGATCACTATGGCGGCCATGGCAGCGTTGTATAGGCCGAACCTTTTGGTGCCGAAGTAAAAGGCGTATGCGCTGTGTACTGCAAGGTTTACGAATACTGCGATCATGATGGCCGTCACGGCCGTCGACGGGTCCGCCAGGCCGCTCGCCGCAAGCCTGGCCGTTGAAACCGTTATGGCGTCTACGTCGGCCAGGCCTGCCGCCGCTGAGGTCAGGAACAGGCCATAGCTGCCCAGGTAAAGGAGCGCAGCACGGGAAATGAAAAGCACTATCGTTATGAAGGCGGCGAATAAAAGCGCCGGCACGATGTTGAATGGCGTCTTGAGCTGGATCTGGCCTGCCTTTCCATTTCCGCGGCCCTGAAGGTAAAAGTATGAGGCCACCAGTATGCTCGTCATGCACATCATGCCTACTGGCGGGTACACGTATGGGATGAGTCCTGCGAAAAAGATTGATATTATGAATACGACTCGTAGGAGCATGACCATGTTTGAGAGGGTGGAGGCGACCATCGCCGGATACATCAGTTCTGAATTTTCGCGCGCTCTCATCGCCATGGAGGTGGTGACCGCCGTGCTCGAGGCAAGGCCTCCCATTAAGCCCGTGAGTGGTAGCCCCAGGCCTGCCCCGAACCACTTGACTAAAAAGTAGCCGATGAAGCTTATGCCCGTAAGGATGACCACGATGAGCCATATCTGGTATGGGTTGAATGCTTCCAGGGGCCCGTAGGCCTTATCGGGCAATATTGGCAGGATTACTAGCGCGATCAGCGCGAACTTGAGGGAGTCGTAGAACTCTTCCTTGGGTATCCTGTATGTGAAGGCGTGGAGGGGCTCTTTGAAGGCCAGCAGAATCGTGACGATTATCGTAAGTATAATCGCCGCCGCCTGCTCGTAGTATGCGAGGCCTCCCAGCAGGAACGTCAGCAGTAGTGCTGTCTCAGTTGTGAAGCCGAGGTGCTTTTCGATTTCTGTGCTTCTGTAATACGCCACTATGGTTAGTGCTGCTATTGCTGCCAGCGCTGCCGCGAAGATTGCGTACCCGCCGGTGGTCAGGTATGCCGCTATTCCCCCTATGAGCCCTACTATGCCGAATGTCCTGAGCCCTGCGAACTTGACGTTTTGCCTTGTCTCCTGTGCGATCTCCCTCTCAAGGCCAATGATTAGTCCAATGAGTAGTGCCGTGAAGAGCTTTTGTAGGAGTATTAGTTCGACCATCTATCTGGTTTTCGAGGTGTTTGATAAAAAATGTTCCGATTGTGTTGTTTTTGTCGATGGTTGAGCGAGAGCGTAATCAGGAGATGGATGGTTTAGCGCTATACCTTCTCGTAGAAGCCCCACTCAACAGCGAGAAAAAGTATAATAGTGGGCCCGATGAGATTCGAACTCATGGCCTCCGCCATGTCAAGGCGACGTCATAACCAGCTAGACCACGGGCCCCTCAACGCGAACAATCTATACTGCAATATCAGATATTAAGGTTTCCCTCGCAAATATGAAAAAGGGCGGCCAAAAACCTACAGCCACCCTTCAAGCGTATACCTCTTGTTGGCACTTATAGTACAGAACAGGTCGTCGCCGATATAGCACTCTACCTCTGGAGAGCTCAACGTAATCCTGGCCATCATGTCGTCATAATGGAAAGACACCCTGATCTCGTTGCCCACGTCAGTCCTCGCAAAGAAGCTCAGGACACGCTGGCCATTCTCCCAGCTCTCCTCCTCATTCCATTCCTCGAACGGTGGGGCCAGCTCGTCATTCTTGGCGAGCATTTCGTATGCGGCGCTCAGCACTATGTCAAGCGACTCATCCGAAACGGCGTCCCCGTCCAGCCTGTAAGCCCTGGTCGCGCTATCTAGCACTTTCATTGATACAATGTGGCATGGTATAAGTATAAATATATTTTGATTAACACAATAAAATTTTGATTTTTAAGGCGATGAGATTGAATAATATTTTCAAGGCCAGGTAATGGTCACATGGACATCGTACTTAGAGATACAGGTGCCAGTCCTCTCGATTGCGTCAAAAAAGGCGTCGATGACGTCTTTCGGGTTGTGGCACGCCTTATCGCCAGAATCGTAGTCAAACATGAATCGTTTAGGGTACAGCACTGATGCCTGGTCAAAGCTCGTCTCCAGGACATAGCCCTCACTGCCCAGAGAGCCCATCATAATCCTCTTGATATCGTAGACGTGTTTTTCAAGCTCCATCGTCCCCGACAAATCGTTCCGATCCTTCGGCTTGACGGTGAATAATGCCTTCATCGTTTATCTCCTTGTATGTGAATTATATTTATCCTATCCATTAAAATGCTTTCCTGCGCGCCGTGGGGATGCCTTTATAAAGCCGTTTGTAGATTATAAATTATGGGATTTCCATATCAGCAGATAGTTGCATTACTAAGGCCTCACATCGTCGAGTCGTCGGGCTTGAACCTGTTCATGTATCCTGGCACTAAGGACGATTTCGTGGACAATCTGGAGAACATGGGGGTAGAGCGGTGTGTACCCAGGTATGCATTGAGGTTCGAGGGGCACGTAATCGACCTGGACCTGCTCTTTTATATCGTGGACGTCCTGAAGACGAAGGATGGCGGCGTCATATTCTATAGCCCTGAGAGCAGGATACTCGACTTTAAGTTGATAATGAGGCCTGCAGGCGGGCTAGATGAGCTTTGCCTCGACACATAAGCTCATTAAAGCCTTATTTTTAAAAAACAATCCAAATTAACTGCGGTTTTACTCGTAGTTTAAATTAAACTTATATAGTTACCACCCCTAAAATAAGATGGTGATCGGTTTATGGAGTTTAAGCAAGGGCTTATGCTGGGCTTAGGCATTTTTTTGGCTTTGGCCGTCATGTTCGCAGTCATCGGGAGGGCGGCCGCCGATGAGGCCCCCCTCTCCTACGCGGGAAGCAAGGAGCGTACCATTACTGTGACGGGCACCGGGTCAGTGTACACGGTGCCGGACATTGCGAAGTTTAGCGCTGGCGTGGTGACCGAGTCGAATACTTCCGCTGACGCTCTGCAGAAGAACGCCCAGCTTATGGATAAGGTGGTCGGCGCCATCAGGCAGACGGGCATACCTGAGAAGGATATCAGGACTGGCAAGGTTACTCTTGAGCCCGTGTATAACCATTATTCTCAGCCTCAGGGCTCTACTGAGAAGCCCAAAATCGTGGGCTATAGGGCTACGAATACCATAACGGTGACGGTAAGGGACCTGTCCAGGGTGGGCGATGCCGTCGACGCCGCCACCAATGCGGGTGCCAATAAGGTCGCTGGCGTGTCCTTTGAGCTATCCGAGGAAAGGTCTTCCGCCGCATATAAGGAGGCATTGAAGAAGGCCGTTAGCGATGGCGCTGACAAGGCAAGAACCATTGCGGATGCTGCCGGGACGGGCGCATTGACGCTCAAGTCTATCTCCGAGTCGGGCACTTATTACCCGCAGCCCTGCTACGTGGAATGGGGCGGCGCAGATTCTGCCAGGGCTGCGCCCATGGCCACGCCAGTCTTGCCTGGCGAGCAGAAGGTGCAGGCCACGGTCTCGATGGCGTACGCGTTTGAGTAGGCAGGGCCTTTTACCCTATTTTTTCATCCTCACGACCAGCACGTTACACGGCGCCCTCTTCACGACCTCGTCGGCCGTGCTCCCTAAAAGCCATTTATGGTAAGCAGGCCGCTCGGTGGCCCCTATTATTATCAGGTCGTATTTCCCTTCCCCTGCCACTTTAATGATGCTATCTGCCACGTTGCCCGCGAGGAATATTGCAGAGTGGTTGACGCCAGAACCCTGGGCCATCCTGTTAACTCCTTCAAGGATGGCTTCAGCTTCTTCCGATTCTGCCTTTTTGCTTACGTACATCGACGTTATGCTACCCTTAAACTTTCTTTGCAGGGTGATGGCAACCTCAAGAGCCCTTGTCGCGTGTAAATACCCTGAGGTTGGGACGAGTATCTTTTCATATCGTATGGGCTTCATGTCGTTTGTATAGCTGAATACGGCCACATCGCACGGCGCGTTCCTCAACACGCCGTCCACGATGCTCCCGAACAATACCTTCTCGGCAATCGTACGCTGGCTAGACCCCATGACTATGAGGTCGCATCGCTTGCCCATCGCGGACTGGGCTATCGCCTCCGCAACCGACCTGGACGTTACAGCCTCCGCAGTAGCGTTTACCCCCCTCCTCTTCGCTTTATCTATGGCTGACATGAGGAGCGAGGATGCGCTATCGTCCATCACCGCGGCCTGGGTAGGAAGCTGGGGCGGCACAGCTATGGCCGTCATCAGGTGTAGCCTTCCACCCTCTTCCAGCAGGCCGCATGCGATATCAATGATGTTTTCGACCGTTTCCGGCCTTGATAGGGGTACGAGTATCTCGTGGTAAGCGGCTTTTCCTTTCGGCACTGCTTTTTGAATGGCGCTTTCATACCTGCCCTTAAGCTCGTGGGCGATCTCCGGGTGCAGCTCGTGGGCTACATCAGGGTGGGTGACCTGGGTGCCCGGGATGTGCTCCCTCCAGTCGAGGTTCTGGCTCCGCCTGTATACGAGGTACATCGCTATGCCCGCCACAAACCATAGCGTACCCACTATTTTCCCGATCTCGTGCAAGTTCAGGACCAGCATCCATACGAAGAGGCAGACAAAGAACCCCAGCAGAGGCAGGACCGGCACAACCCACCTTTTATCTCCAGCCCTAACTTTGAAAGCGAATGGCGACTTATACGGCCTGTAGAGCTCAGGCCTTTTATTCCTCAGCATGATGAGCGACAGGTTGACCAGCATGAACGACACGAGCGCCCCATAATTATAAAGGTCTCCCAGGATTATCGTGGGGTCCTCGTGGCTCAACTTATAGGTGCCCATGAACCATACGAAAAGTACGAAGCCTATGGATGCGAGGCTGAATATGATGATGGTCCTGGTGGGAACCCTGTACTTTGGGTGTAGCTTGCTGAACCATACGGGCATTATCTTATGGCGGGACATGGAGTACGTGACCCTGGATGCGCCTATAACGCCCGTATTCGTAGACATGAGCAGCATGAGCACGCCGAGCAGTCCCACCCAGAGCGGTAATAATGCTACGAGTGGATTGGAGGGGCTCAGCCCCATGCTTATTCCTTTAGCGACGCCCGTGACAGGGTCGTTTTGATAAGTCGTGCCCAGAGTGGATGGAGACATGGTTGGAAGCCCTACCGCCAGGGTGCATAATAGCAGCCCTGCGAGCATGACGGCGACTATCAGGGCCTTTGTAGACTTGGGGATGGTCCTGTCCGGCCTCCTGGTCTCCTCGGCAGCCTGGGATATGGATTCCAGGCCGATGAAAGATACCATAGCCACGGTAATTCCCCAGCCAAAGCTCGTCCATGATACCCCGCTGCCGAGCTGGGTGATGTTATGGATGAAGGTCGGGAGGCTCCAGACGAGGGCGAACCCGGCCAGCAGGAGTGTCGCCTCGCTTATAATGCTTATTATCGATAGGGCGATATTCAGGTTAGCCGACTCCCTGATGCCGATATAGTTTAAGGCCATTAAAATGATACATAGCGCGATGGTGCCAACGGCCTGGAACGTGTAGCTGGGCGAGCCTGGAGCATTGATGCTATTAAGCCCGGAGAGCGCCCCAACGTAAGGCACTCCCGCCATGCCCAGGTTTGCGAGGAAGCTGCCAAGGTAGCCCATCGTTATCCAGCCAAACAGGGCTATATCGATGGTGTAATCAAGTAATAGCCCCCATCCTGCGACAAAGCCCCAGAAATCGTCGAAAGCCTCCCTGGCAAATATCGACGCTCCCCCGGCCATCGGTATCGCTGAAGCGAGCTCCGCGTAGCTCAGCGCTGTGAATATGTAGCCGAGGGCGGCGATTGCAAGAGCGAGGGGGGCGGCTCCGCCGGCAAAGAACAGGACCAGCCCTAAGGCCACGTATATATCGGCGCCCACGTCTGCAAAGCCTATGGAGAATGATCCGAAAACTCCAAGGTCCCTTTTTAGCTTTATGACCTCTACTCTGGGTTCGGATATTTGCCCTGCCTGCTGTGCCTTTATCGGTCCGGCCATAACGTCTCTACACAGCAACGAAATGAAAAGCTATATAAGGATTTTCGCTGGGCATATACTTCCTATATTTAAAAGTTACTGTTGAGTGGACGCTGACTTTACCATTAAAATAGGGCAGGGAGCCTTCTTAACCAGCCTGTCCGCGGTCGAGCCCAGCAAGAACTGGTAGTATAGCGGCCTCTCCGTTGCTCCTATCATCATGAGGTCGTACCCTTTATCCGCCTCGTCCAGTATGGTCTCCACAACGGGGCCTCTCCTGTGTAGCGCACGATGCTTTATGCCCATGGCGGTTAAGCTTTCGCTGACAGGCTTGAGGGCCTTTATAGCCTCCTCGTTGCTGTCTCCGACGTAGAGGACCGTGATGTCGCTACCATGCTGCCTGTATAGCTGCTCTGCCAGCCGTGCGGCGCTCACCGAGTGCTGGTGCCCTGAGGTGGGGATCAATATCCTATTATACCTCATTTCCCTATCGTCCATGTACCTGAAGGCTATGACCTCGACCCTCGCCTTTCTTATGACCTCGTCCACGTTGCTCCCGAAGATGTACTTTAAATGCTTCCTGTAAGTCGAATTGGCCATGAGTATCAGGTCGTATCCGCCGGAGGTGGCCTCATCCAGTATCCCCGCCGCCACGGATAAGGATTTTTTGACCCTGTAGTCGACCCTCATGCCTTCCGAGGCAGAGAGGAGGTGCGTCGTAGAGATAGTGCTCATAGCCCTCCTCCACTCTGCCGGGGAGATCGTGAAAAGCTCCGATGCGATGACATGTAAAAAAGTGATCTCCCCTCCGGGCTTCAGGAAATGGTTGACGAAGTCCACGAGAAACTTCAGGTTGGACGTTCTCGTGATGGGTATGAGCATCTTCCCGTACACGCTAGCACCTGGATTTACTGTCAATTGGGAAAGGTGTGATATAAACATTATCGTTTAAGCTCGGCCGCCAATAGCTTGACGGCTTCGAATATTTCCCTGGGGTTGGCGCCCCAGTGGACGGCCACCCCCTTTGTTCCGTTGATGTTTTTCAGGCCGAGCCTTTCCGACTGGCAGCACCTCAATATGAAGGGGCGGGATGGCTTGGGGCTGGATAGAGGGCATATATTAACATGCTCGTATGCCTTCCCCGGGTACCTCGCCTCAAACACGAGCTTTGACGTGTTACATCCCACGAGCTTGATGTCTCCTACAGGCTCCAGGTCAAGGGAGTCGAGGAACAGCCCGTTAAGGCCGGAGGCGCGGCAGGGGAATATGGTCGTCCTGCCAGGGTCCTCATAGTCCTTCAGGTCTACTACATGGTACTTGAAGTCGAGCATCATATCTCCATACATGCCCGCCTCGTCCTGCCTTTTTATATTAAACGCCAGCCAGGCGGGCCAGGGCGGGGCAACGTCGAACACGTCCACCTCCGTGAGGGCGGAGAGGTCGGGCTTATGCACGAAATTGTAGTGCTTATCGACCCCCCTGAACACGACGGTATTGATGCCATTCTTGCATAGCTTTGCGGCCTTTTTTATCAGGTCAGCCCTGTTTGTGATATCCACCTGTTGCTCAAACACCAGTGTCTCGTCAGCCTCAGAAATCTTACGAGCGTGCCCCCTCCTCCTCATTATGTCTTCGCCCTCGCCCTGCACCTCATACACCTCGCACCTATCGGGCGCATCGAAAATGAGCAGGTATTGCGTGGAAAAATATACCGCGTCCTCGGGCCGGTAATCCTTCCTGGCATACTTATCGACCACGCCGACGAGCCTGCAATGAGATGGGAATATCATGGTGCCTCCAGATATTTTAGCAGTGATCGCCTAACGTCCGAGGTCTTATACGCGCCGCCCAGGTCGGGGGTGAGCACGCCATCCGCCAGCGTCCTATCGACGGCCCGCTGCACCATCTCCGCCTCCTTACCGCGCCCCGCCCATTCGAGCAGCATCTTAGCGCTAAGGACGGCGGCGATGGGGTTGGCTATGCCCTTCCCGGCTATGTCAGGGGCGCTGCCGTGCACCGGCTCAAAGAGGGCGTAGCGGTCTCCAATGTTGGCGCTGGGAGAAAGCCCCAGGCCCCCTATGAGCGCTGCAGCCTCATCGGACAGGATGTCGCCGAAAAGGTTGGTGGTGACGATAGTGTCAAACCTCGACGGGTCTCTTATAAGGTTGTATGCCATAGCGTCCACGAGCATCTCCTCATAAGGCACGCTCAGTTCCTTAGCCACCTCTATGCAAACATCCCTGAAAAGCTCGCAGGAGCGCAGCACGTTGGCCTTATGGACGATGGTCAGCTTTTTCAGGCCGGGCCGCCGGCACGCCATCCTGGCTATGCGCTCGCTGGCATGCCTCGTTATCTTCCTGGTGGAGAGGACCATGTCCTCAGATACCTCCTCCATGCCACAATATAAATCCTCACAGTTCTCCCTATAAATGGTAAAGTCTACCCGGTAGGGCGATACCAGGCACGACTTGAAAGGCCTGACGTTGGCGTACATGTCTAGCTCCCTGCGCAGCGTCAGGATGACGCTCCTGTAGCACTTCTTTGGAGGAGTGGTAATGGCGCCAAACAGTATGCAATCACATTTTTTAACGTTTTCGAAGTCCTCCTCGGACATTGCGACGCCCTCGCGGAGGAAGCGCTCATGGCCCACATCGACGTGGACGTACTCTGCGCCGGGCAAAACTGCCTTTAATACGTCCACGGCGACCGGCACGACCTCCCTGCCTATGCCGTCGCCAGGCAACACGGCTATCCTCATCGCACGCCCCTCCTGTACGCCACCAGGCCGCCCGCCTTCAGGATGTCCTGTAGGAACTCTGGCAGCCTCGTGCTTTCATATTCCCTGCCTCCTGCCTTCACTATGCCATTATCCAGGTCTACCTCGACGACGTCTCCGCTCTCGACCGCATCGCAGATGTTGGCCTCGACGATGGGCAGGCCCACGTTGATGGCGTTCCTGAAGAAGATGCGGGCGAAAGACCTGGCGACCACACAGCTTATGCCCGCATATTTAAGGGCCATGGGGGCCTGCTCCCTCGACGAGCCGCACCCGAAGTTCTTGCCGGCCACGATGATGTCGCCCGGTGCCGGCTTAAATCCGGCATCTAGTCCCTCCATGGCGTGCTCACCCAGCGATCTGAGATCAGTCGTCCGCAGGTATTTCCCGGGGATGATGACATCAGTGTCCACGTTATCCCCGAATTTCCATGCCCTGCCCTTAAATTTCACAGGTATCGCCTCGGGTCCGCTATCTTTCCCTCGATTGCCGTTGCAGCGGCAGTAAGAGGCGAGCCAAGATAGACTTCAGCCCCTTTACCCATCCGCCCCCTGAAATTACGGTTCGTTGTGGACATGCACGCCTCCCCCTGCGCTAAAACGCCCATGTGTCCGCCCAGGCAGGGGCCGCAACCGGGGTTACATATGGTCGCCCCGGCCTTTAGAAGGGTGGCGGCGACGCCGCTGCTTATCGCCTCGAGCATAACTCCCCTGGATGCCGGTATCACCAGGGTCCTGCACTTCACCTTCCTCCCATCGAGGATGCGGGCAGCCTCCCGCAGGTCCTCAAAGCGCCCATTAGTACAGGAGCCTATGAGCACCTGGTCTATATGCCTGCCCTCCACCTCCTCCACGTCATGGACGTTGTCCACCTCAAAAGGGCATGCCACCAGCGGGGATATGCGAGAGTCAAAATGATATTCGTCACAATATGAGGCATCATTTGCGTATACGGGCGCGTATGGCTCTACAGCCCTTCCTTCCAGGTATGCCTCCGTCCTGGCATCCGGCGGCACGATGCCCGCCTTGGCGCCCATCTCTATCGCCATGTTGCACAGCGTCATCCTGCCCGCCATCGACATCTCGCTTATAGTCGAGCCGTAAAACTCCAGCGCCTTATAAGCCGCTCCATCAGCCTTAACGTGCTTAATAACGTGCAAGGCAACATCCTTGGCAGTAACCCCTTTTGGTAAGCCTCCATCGATCGTGACCTTGATGGTCTCAGGCACCCTGAACCAGAGCTTCCCTGAAGCGTATATCTCGGCCATGTCAGTGGCGCCCACCCCGGTGCCAAAGGCCCCGAAGGCGCCATATGTACACGAGTGCGAGTCCGCCCCAACCACCACCTTGCCAGGCATGGCAAACCCTTTTTCGGCCATGACCTGATGGCATATGCCCTCCCCAACGTCGTAAAAGTGCACTATCCCATGGGAGAAGGCCCACTCCCTCAACTCCTTATGAAGGAGCGCCGTCGTCTCATTATTGGCGGGCACCAGATGGTCAAGGGGGATGATGATGCGCGATGGGTCCCACACCTTATCGACGCCCATTTCCTTAAGCGCTTTCACGGCGAGCACCGATGTGCCATCGTGGCTCATGGCATAGTCCACCCTCGCAATGACGAACTCTCCCGCGCATGCCTTTTTGCCCGCTGCCCGGCCCAGTATTTCCTCGCTTATAGTCCCCACGATATGACACCTATGATAGAAAATTATTAGTACATACATCATTTTATAGTTTCTTGTGAACGAAGATTTCGTTATCGAAATTTTCGTCTATAAGCGGCGATTGACATGGCCGGGTTTTCTAAGAATGATTGGATGAAGCACGTAAAAATGGGGCCGCTCGACGTGGAGATATGCGACGTCACCCTGAGGGATGGCGAGCAGACGCCGGGCGTATCGTTCACGAAAGAGGAAAAAATGGAGATAGCCCGGACGCTTGACGAGATAGGCGTTGAGGTAATAGAGGCCGGTTTTCCTGTTGTGTCCCAAGGGGAGAAAGATGCTGTCAAGGCTATTGCGCGTATGGGCCTGGACGCGAAGATATGCTGCCTGGCGCGTGCCGTCAAAGAAGACGTCGACGCGGTGCTCGATTGTGACGCTGATATAGTGGGCATATTCATGGGCACCTCGGAGCTCCACCTAAAGTATAAGCATAAGAAGACCCAGGAAGAGGCCATTGACTGCATGGTCACGGCCCTCGAGCACGCGAAGAGGCATGGGCTAGTCGTGCGGTTCGCTGCCGAGGACTCCACCCGCACTGACCTGGAGTTTTTGAAGCGATTCTATAAGGCCGGCGAGGAGGCCGGGGCGGACTACGTGAGCATTGCGGACACTGTTGGAGCCATGAACCCTACGACTATGAAGTATCTTGTCTCTGAGATAAGGAAGGCCGTGAGCATACCAGTATGCGTCCATTGCCACGACGACCTGGGCCTGGCGGTCGCTAACACCCTGGCGGCGGCGGAGGCGGGCGCAAGGCAGCTACACACGACCGTGAACGGCATCGGCGAGCGGGCCGGGAACGCGGCGCTCGAAGAGGTGCTCATGGGGCTTCTCATTCATTATAATGTAGACCGCTATGATACCACCCGGCTTAAGGGGCTTTCAGACATGGTGGCAAGATACTCGGGAATCGCCGTGGCAAAGAATAAGGCAGTCGTGGGCGCTAACGCCTTCGCCCACGAGTCCGGAATCCACATCGCCGCCCTCCTCGAGAACGACCGCACTTACGAGCTGTACTCCCCTGAATTAGTGGGCGGCAGCAGGGAGTTCATACTTGGCAAGCATAGCGGCAGCAAGGCATTATGTTACATGGCCCGGCAGATGGGATACACGCTTTCCCAGGCTGAGACAAGCCTCATCCTTGAGGAGATAAAGCGCCTGAGCGACATGAAGAAGTCCCTACGCAAGGAAGAGCTGGCCGAGCTGATATCGAGGACGCTGACGGACAAAAAGTTGAGCATGACGAAGGCTTAAGCCTTTATTCTCGTATATTTGTGCCCTGGGGGGCATGAGGCGGTTATCACATAAAGCTTGAGGCCTGGCGCCATCAGCAATTTTTCAAGGTCTGACCTCACTTTTTCCTGAGATAGGCTTGCGCTTTTTTGTATTATACAGTCTTCTTTGAAGATGTCCTTGAGAAGCCCGGCGATGTCAGGGAGCGCCTGGCCGCCTGTCATCGCTGCCTCCCGGTTGGCGAAGACGACCACGAGGGCTTCGTGGCCGTTTAGCCTGGCGTTTACCAGCGCCTGCAGGCCGGTATGCAGTATGGCGAAATCGCCTATCATGGCGATGCCTTTTTGGCCGAAGCCGCAGGCCGTGCTCACCGCCGAGCCCAGCGAGCACGCCACGTCAAGCATGCTATGCGGGGGATTGGCCGCAAGTATGGAGCAGCCCATATCGCCGGAAACCGGGACGCCAAGCGATTTTATCGCCTCATAAACCGGCCCATAGGGGCACCCTTCGCACCTGCCGACCGCATAGCCCCTGGATGCCAGCGTTTCAGGGCGTATGTCCTGGTAAAAGCCTATGCTATCGATGTTCTCTATGGCGCTCCTTATGGACGCCTCGTCCAGCGGGCCTGCCCTCGGTAAATGCCCCGTCAGCCTGCCTTTCACCCTGGGCAGGGAGAGCTGCTCCTCGATGAACGGCGAGGCCTCCTCACAAACCAAAACATACTCAAGCCCCGCTAAAAAATCATTGACCAGCATGCTCGGGAACGGGTTGACCAGCCCTATGGATAAGTGTGAAAGTCCCAGCGAGGTAGCCACTTTTGACGCGAGCGCCGAAGCGTGGCCCGATGATATGATGCCTACAGGGCCTCTTTTTTCGACTCGATTAAGCTGCGACCGTTCCGCCTCCATGGCGGCGTAGTTCCATCCGTCCCTCAGGTATTTCTGGCGCTTGCCATACATGGTGTAGCCCCATATGGCCTTATCGAGCTTCTTATGGGGCACAGAGGGCTTTTTCCTGGAAATAGCGCCTTTTTCGCCAAATACTTCGTTAGTCACCCTTATGAGCACTGGCGCGCTGATGCTCTCCGAAAGCTCAAATCCCCCGATTATTGCGTCATAAAGGTCGCCAGGGGTAGACGGGTCATACACCGGTATCTCGGCCAGCTTGCCATACCACCGCGAGTCCTGCTCATTCTGGGACTGTAGCGCCCCCACGTCATCTCCGGCGATGACGACGACGCCCGCCCCAAGCCCATGCGTGGCTGAAGTTATGAGCGGGTCTGCCATCACGTTAACCCCGACGTGTTTGGAAATTACCGCCGCCCTGCCACCCATCACGGACGCGCCGACGGCCATCTCGTACGCGATCTTCTCGTTGAACTGCCATTGCGCCCGCATCTCCCCGTCATCCTGTAGTATCGAAAAAAGGCGATTTATCGGGTACCCGGGCACTCCCGTTATAAGCCCTGCCCCGCCATCTTTCAGCGCGAGGTGCGCCGCCTCTGCGCCGTCAACGCTTTTTGCCTCCTGCTCCATCATGATATGACTTGATAAAACCCCTCCATATAATAATACTTCTCCACGATAATACAAAGAAACTTTTTTTGTGTATAATAAAATTTATTTTACTTGAGCGTCTATAGGCGGATAGGAGGTAATCTTATAGCATACGATGGTTTGAGCTTCTATAATGGTGGAGAGGAGTTCGCTGGAAAGATAAAGGGGCGGGGCTCGTTCGTGCTGGTGATGGCCTATACTGATACCGCCCTGATACCAGGCATAACAGCCGCCGGCGCCAGCCCCGAGCTTACGCCATATACGCCGCCGCTGGACGCTGAGCTGGTTCATACGGGCAGGATAATAACGCTGGATAATATAGCCATGACGTCGGATGCCATCCCAACGCCGGGGATCATAACGAGGGCGGCCATAATGCTGTCCGACTTCAGGGAGTTTTACGTAGACGCGGGCAACCGGATAGCGCCGGTCGTACCGCATTTCCGGGTGGGCAATGGCCCGGGTGCAGACATACGGACGGGTAAAGCGGTGCCATGCGCTAAAGACATCATCGAGAACGCGAGAAAGGTGGGCAGGGAAATAGCTTCTCAATCCGAATACCTGGTGATCGGGGAAACCACCCCTGCCGGCACGACGACCGCGCTGGGCGTTCTCATGGCCATGGGCATGGACGTTAACAATTATACGAGTAGCAGCATGCCAGACAACCCGCTCTCGCTGAAGGCTTCAGCGGTTAAAGAAGGGCTGAAGAATGCTGGCATAAATGGCACATGCGACCCCCTGAAGGCCATCGAGTGCGTGGGGGACCCGATGATGGCGGCGACCATCGGCCTGGTCCAGGGAGCGAAAGGGGTGCCGGTCATCCTGGCAGGCGGCACACAGATGGCGGCAGTGGCCGTGCTGCTCTCGAAGATGTGCTACCCTGGAGAATACGACCTGGCCCTGGCGACGACGAGGTGGGTGGCCGAAGACGGCAGCGCCAGCCTGTTTGGCATCCTCAAAGGCGCCAGCATAAACATACCTGTAATCGTCGCAAACCTTTCATTCGCGAGGTCAAAGTATAAGGGACTACAGGCCTACGAAAAGGGATATGTCAAGGAAGGGGTGGGAGCGGGCGGCATAGCCGCTGCCGCCATACTAAAAGGCGTAAAAAAGGAAAAAATAGAAGAAACCGCAGAGCTTATATACTCGAAACTAATGGGTCAACCATAATTGCCACCCTTGACATCATTTATTTTTCTTAACATTAATGAGGTCGCCCAGCGTTAGCGCCTTGCTCTCGCCACGCCTGCCCTGTACCTCGGGCTCAACGATGCCCTCCGTCAGCTTAATGTCCAGCGCTCTCTCCAGCTTCTTGATGAGATCTTCCTCGGGCACGAGCTCCCCCCTCTCAACCTTGCGGATGACGTTGACCTTTTCAAGAATCCCGGCAGCCAGCTCTTCCTGCGTCATATGCTTCGCCTCGCGGGCGTTCTTGATGACTTCCGCGTAATCTTCTACGAGCTCGTCCTTCATCTTATCGAAGAGGTCGTGCCGCGCCCTCTTGACGGGCGCCACGCCAGCTTCAGAGGCCGCCCCGCGCCGCGTGCTGGTGATCGGCGCACGGCGCTCCACCTCTTTACCAAAGCCTTTACAGCGGTCGCATACGTCCATTTCCGCCCTATCGATGACGATGTGGTGCGGCTTTCCGGAAATCTGTGCTCCGCATATTTCACATTGCATATGTATCCATGTAATAGAGGCGTGTTCTACGGATAAATTTTCCGATAATACGTTAAGATAAGCATATATACCAGAAAAAATAACTTCTTAATTGATTCATATGGCAGACGGATCGGGCATAGATATCCATGAAGATGTGCCAATGAGCGATTTTTCCAAGTACCTACTCGATAGGGTACGGCAGCTCGAAGAGCGTAATGTACGTTTAAAGGAGGAGTACCGGAAGATCGAGCTTGAGAAGAAGTCCGTCGAGAATAAAAAGGTACAGTACGAGCGGGAGAACAGGAAGCTGACCGCTGAGCTTGACAGGCTTAAGACACCCCCTCTGCTCGTGGGGACGGTGATAGACATCCTGGCAAATAACAAGCTGGTCATCAAGTCTTCAAGCGGGCCCAAGTTCGTCGTTAACTCGTCCCAGTTCATCAATTCCAAGGATATTTACCCGGGCGCTAAGGTGGCGCTTAACCAGCAGTCTCTGGCCGTTATCGAGGTGCTCCCGCCGGTAAAGGACCCGATGGTCCTGGGCATGGAGGTCATCGAGGCCCCGGATATAGATTACGATAGCATAGGCGGCCTCGAGGAGCAGATAAAGGAGATAAAAGAGACGGTTGAGCTACCCTTATTGAAGCCTGAGCTTTTCGAAAGGGTCGGCATTCAGCCCCCGAAAGGCGTGCTGCTATACGGCCCCCCGGGCACGGGTAAAACGCTTCTCGCCAAGGCGGTGGCCCATAGCACAAAGGCCTCGTTCATACGCATCATCGGCTCGGAGCTCGTGCAGAAGTACATAGGCGAGGGCGCCCGCATGGTGCGGGAGCTGTTCGAGCTGGCGAAGGAGAAGTCCCCATCCATAATATTCATCGACGAGATAGACTCGATTGGCGCAAAGCGCCTGGATAGCATCACCTCGGGGGACCGCGAGGTTCAGCGCACGCTCGTGCAGCTACTGGCAGAGATGGACGGATTCGACCCGAGGGGCAACGTGCGAATCCTCGCCGCAACGAACCGGCCGGACATCCTGGACCCAGCCCTATTGAGGCCTGGCCGCTTTGACCGCATCATCAAGGTGCCCATGCCCAACGCGGAGGCCAGGACCGAGATATTGAAGATTCATACCCGTAAGATGAACCTGTCGCCAGATGTCGACCTCAAGAGGATCGGCCAGATGACCGACGACACGAGCGGCGCCGACCTGTCCGCCATAGTGATGGAGGCGGGCATGTTCGCAATCCGCGCCGGCCGCGACATCGTGACCAACGAGGACTTCACAAAAGCCATGCAAAAGGTTCTCGGCGAGCGTAATAAGAACCTCACCGAGATGAACATGACCGTGTTTGCCTGAGGTCACGCCTTGCGCTGTATGACCGGCGCCATGTAGTCCTTAAGCTCTGGAAGCTTCTTGATGCACTCGCTTATCTTCGGATAGATGTCGTGCCTGGAGCTTACGATGATGACGTGTGCGGGGGGATGTATCCTCCCGAGCACGTCGATAGCGACCCCCGCGTCATCGTTGAGGGCTACCAGCGCTGCTGCCTTGCATTGTTTCTTGAGAGGCACCTTCATGACCTCTACAAGTATCCTGTCAGCGTCGGCCGGAGCCAGCTGTTTTGGATTCGCGGCGAACGTCAACCCCCCATGTCTCTGCAGGTCGGAGATAGCTGTGTTTAACTTTACCGGGTCGTCAGCCCTGATGACAGCAAAAGATTCCATTTTTACCCCTTACTCATAAGAGTAAGACATTGTTTAGTAATCTTCCATAATAAATATATCTATTATGGAACAAATTTATGGCCATGCTTACGGGCAGTGATGTTGAGCTAGCCGCCGGAATAGTGAGGCGGGGCGGGGTTATCGCTTACCCTACCGAGACCGTTTATGGCGTGGGAGGGCTTGCAACGGATGTGGACGCCATCCGGCGGGTATACCAGCTTAAAGGTCGCCCGCTTTCCCAGCCGCTGTCCATCGCGGTGTCCAGCATGGAGATGCTTGAAAGCGTGGCCAACGTTGAGTGTAGGGATTTTATCCTGAGGTTTTTGCCAGGGCCGGTGACTGTCATCCTGAAAAAGAAAAAAGTGTTGCCTGATATCCTGACCGCCGGCTCTAAATATGTCGGCATTCGCTATCCCGACCACCCCATGGCCTTATCGTTGATAAGCAAGACAGGCCCGATCGTCTCCACGAGCGCAAACCTCCACGGGGAGAAGGACCCTGTGGCGGCCGATGAGGTGAAGCTGCCGGTTGATTATGTGCTTGATGGCGGCAGGTGTAAGTATGGCGCCCCCTCTACGATTGTGGACCTTCACGAGTACGCTATCGTCCGTAAGGGCGTCATGTATGATGAGGTGAGGCGCTACATGTTTGGCTGCGGGTATGCCACGGAAGAATAGCTGGCTGGTCGTCGTCCAAAGTAATTTATATAAGTGCAGAAATAGGTTATTCCCGTCATGCGTTCAACCCTGGAGTCTGATGAAGTGCTTTTTTATGAGCGGGCAGGGCACATCATAAAAAAGGCCCGGGCCGCCATAAAGCCATCGATAAAGGAGGGCGTAAGGCTACTCGACGTGGCCGAACGCGTCGAGCGATTCATCCTGGACGAGGGGGCAAAACTGCCTTTCCCCTGTACCATCGCCATTAACCATGTGGCATCACACTATACGCCCTCGAGGGACGATGAGCGGGCATTCAGGAAGGGAGAGCTGGTCAAGCTAGACTTCGGGGCGTGCGTGGAGGGGTATGTGGCGGATTCCGCCTTTACCGTTGAGGTAGAGGCCAGCGAGAATGCCGGGCTCATCGAGGCGGCTGAAATGGCACTTTCAGCGGGCATAGCGTGCATACGGCCAGGGGTGAGGGTCAGCGAGGTGGGGCGTGCGATGGAAATGGCGGCGTCCTCGAAGGGATTCAGGACGCTCAAGGACTTGCTGGGCCATAGCCTTGGCCGATATCGCCTGCATGGCGGGCTAACGATACCCGCATATGATGACGGCAGCGACATGAAGATAAGGGAGGGCGACGTCCTTGCCATCGAGCCATTCCTGACTGAGGGCAGCGGTGCCGTGGTGAGGCAGGACGGAGGTAATATATACCAATTGATAAGAAATGGCGAGATATACGTGCATGGGCACGAGGAGAGAGAGCTGCTGGCGTATATCTGGAAGCGCTTTGGCAGCTTTCCCTTCGCGGAGCGATGGTTGCCACGGCCTGATAGGTTGCAGGAATTGGTCAGGGCCGCCTGTGTCAAGAGCATCCCCATCATGGTGGAGGCGGATGGCGCGCCCGTCGCACAGGCCGAGAGGACCGTAATAGTGGAGCGGGATGGGTGCAGGATTATAACGTAAGGTGAATAAATGAGGGTAAGGCTGCGAGACTTTATCGAGACCAGGGAGCACTGGATTTTTTCGGTAGTCGACTACTATTGTGGCGATGGCGTAAGATGCCTGCTGCGCTATATTCCGTCTCCTGATGGCGAGCGGGTGAGGAATGGCATCCGGTTTAAAAAAATGGGCTTTGATGAGGCCTACGCTTTCATCAAAAAGGAGAGGCCGGAGTACATTGATAGGGTGATGGTCGTGCCCTTCGAGGACGTCGTCAAGCACTATCAGCCTCACGAGGGCCTGGTAGATGCGATGAACTTTGACTCTCGTGTCAGGAAGATGGTGGACGCGCTGGAGGGCGTCGATTTCGGGCAGATGGGCATCACCGGCTCAAAGCTCGTGGGGCTTGGCGCCGAATCCTCCGACGTCGACTTCGTCGTGTATGGCAAGGAGTGGCATAAGGCCAGGAACGCCCTGCAGCGGGCCATCGCATTGGGAAAGGTAGACGCCATCGACGATGCCGGGTGGGAGAAGATCTATAAAAAGAGGAAGCCAGAGCTAAGCTTTGAGGAATTTTATTTACATGAGAAGCGTAAAGGTAACCGCTGTCTCATCGATGGCGTCCTGGCCGACCTTTTGTTTGTCCGTTCCTGGGATCAGATAGGGCCTCGCATCCTAATCGGCGATGATATGGGCGTGCGGACTATCACCGCTAAGGTGACCGATGCTGAGTTTGCCTTCGATAGCCCGGCCATCTATAAAGTAGAGCACCCCGAGGTCTCGGCCGTCCTCTCGTTCACCCATACTTATGCGGGCCAGGCGCTCGCCGGCGAGACCATAGAGGCCAGGGGCCGGCTGGAAGCGCACCCCGGCGGTAAAGTCCTTGTCGTCGGCACGTCAAGGGAGCCAAAGGGGGAGTGGATAAAGTCACTCACTCTACTGGAAAGCTCACAATGATCAGAGAGAAAACGGATGGTTTGCATCACATCATCTTAACAAACCACCTCAAAATTGCAATCGCAACATATTTAAAGGAGCATAATGTATCAGCCACCGTGGACAACCTGGCTCAAAGGCGCATAATCGCCACGATAGGCTTAGTCATCGCATTCCTGGGCCTCTCCTCATTCCTATGGGGCATGCTCAAAAACGAGCCAATATTCCAGATGATAGGGTTCTTCTCAATCATCATTGCATACGTGCTCATGGTAACCGTCAAGAAGCTACGCGAAAAGGCGCAAGCCGAGAAAGATAGCTCAAAAGTCAAATAGGGTACGCTGCTTTTTCGGCTCACCGTCAGGAGCTTCATTCTTAGGCTCATCAACAGCAGGCCCTGATATTGAGCTTTCCACCTCGCAGGAATCATCGCCACCATCCCTGGATAATTTATCCTTCTTCTTTGGCTTACCTGCCTCTGCCACGGAGTTCTTTGGCTTACCTGCCTCTGCCACGGAGTTCTTTGGCTTACCTGCCTCTGCCACGGAGCCGAAGCGCGCGAACACGTCTATCTCATGCTCGACCTCTTTCTCGATGAGCTCCCGCGACTCGTCATATATTTTTTCCACTTCTTTAGAGGACCTCTCGCCTCCCATCAGGAGGGCGATCTCCTCCTCTTCTAGCCTTAGCCTTGCAGCGAGGCATATCGCGGCATCCTCATCATTAAACAGGGCATGAAGCAGCGGAAAGTACACCGCCCTCGCCTCTCTTTTGGAAGTATGGCAATACTTACCGATCTTCGAGGCAAGGGAGTCCCTGACAGCCCTGGCCGTCCTGGCCCTGCCAAGCTTTTGCCAGTACGTAGGAGCACTATATCCCGGATAGCCACCATAGCGGTGCCGCCTGGCACGATTCACGCCCGCCACCATCATGAAAGACGCATAGCGCCACATGCCATAGGCCTGCCGACGCATCACGCGGCCTAAGAAAAGGTCCGCCCTAGAAAGAGCTTCAAAGCCCCTCTCCAAATCATCATCCCTGTAAGCGCGGGGCAAATTCTCATCCACCCATCCCACAAGGTCCTCCGGGCTTTCATCTAAATCCTGTACCGCGCGCAAAGCCTTTTTCGGGTCATCGCCCCTGAAAATTAGGCCAATAACCTTAAATATCGACTCCGGGACATCGCGCTCTCCCGTGGTCACGTCGGCCAGCGTAACCTCGTCACGCCCGATAGCGGCGGCCTGAAGGTCGTTAATCGCGGAGCGAAGGTCATGGGTCCGCTCCGCTATCTTCATGAGCGCCTCCGGCTCGCACCTGATACGCTCCTCGGTGCATATCCGCTTAAGCACCTTAACGATAGAAGAGCTCAATATAGGCCTGAACTGTATGGGCTCTGCGATGTCACGCAACTGCTTCGAAAGGGCGTAGTAGTCGTTAGCTATCAAAACAATGGGCTGGCCAGAGCTCTTTATGACGCTTATCATGGCCGACTCCCCGCCCCTATCATAGGTGCCATGCAGGTTGTCCGCCTCATCCAGTATGAGCAGCCTCCTCTCCCTGGCTCCCCCGAAAGTGCCCGTCCTCGACGCGGAGCCGGCCACCTTGTTTATCGCGTCCTTCGTCCGCTGGTCTGAGGCGTTCATCTCTATGTAGTCCCACCCCATGTCGTGCGCGAGCGCCAGCGCTGCCGACGTCTTGCCAACCCCCGGCCCCCCGTAAAGTATTACTGCCCTCTTACCGCTATCAAAATTCTCCGCCCACTTTTTTAGCGCCTTGACAGCCGCCTCATTTCCTACGATATCGTTAAGCGATACAGGCCTATACTTCTCCGCCCAATCCTCGTGGTTTTGCGCCATGCCCTCTTCCGCTTCGCTCATCCTTCTTACATATCCCTCGCACAAATTAATCCTTTGCATCTTCATAGCGCCTTCTTAAGCTTAGAGCCTTAATAAAAAAACAAAACGTTTATATATTTATGGCTTTTTTTACTCTACAGGCATTGAGGCGGTTAAGAAATGGGCGGCGATCCAAAAGTTTCAGCCAAGAACGAGGGCGTTATTGGCCTTCTCGATAAGCTTGAAATGGCAATATACCTGCTTGTAGCCCTGTTTTTAGGCATAATGGCACTCATGACCTTCTTCATAGTGGCCATGGACCTGACGGAGTTCATAATGGGGCCGGCCGACCTGAGCATTATCGACATTGCCCTGAACAGCCTCCTGGTCACGCTCATCATTGCCGCGCTAATACAAACGGTTATCGTTTACATTAAGGTTCATACGCTCGATTTAAGGCTGATACTTGGAGTGGGCCTGACCGCTATGATACGAAGGGTGCTCGTGTTCGGCGTAGAGAAGACCATTACATGGGAACAGATGGCAGTGACGGCCCTCCTGATATTCGTCATAATACTTGGCGTATACCTTATAGACGAGAAAAAGCCGCCGGAATCCTGAGTGATGGCAATGAAGCCCGCCCTTAAGCTCGCCTATATAGGGACGGATTTTTCAGGCTCCCAGGCACAGCCGGGAAAGAGGACTGTGGAGGGAGAGCTCAAGAAGGGCCTTATCGAGAAGGGCATCATTGATGAGAGGACGAGGGTTTCCTTTTCAGGTAGGACTGACGCAGGGGTGCACGCCCTTGGCCAGGTCGTCTCGTTTAAAGCGCTCGATGAGAGGCTCGTCGAGCCACGTATCATAAACTCTGTTATGCCGAAAGACCTCTGGGTCTATGCCAGCGCGTCGGTGCCAGATGATTTCGACCCCCGCAGGGACGCCACAAGCCGCACCTACAGGTATGTTTTGTACGCCCCTGATGTGGTCGAGCGACGTATCGTGGAATGCTCGAAGCTCTTTATAGGGACTCATGACTTCACGAACTTTTCCAGCGTGGAGCCTGGCAAGAACCCTGTGAGAACCATAAAAAACATAAGCGTGACAAAACGTGGAGACCTCTATATAATAGACGTTGAGGCCGACTCGTTTTTATGGAATATGGTGAGGAAGATGGTGACCGGGCTGAGACTGGTGGGATCGAATAAGCGGCCTGCACGGTGGATAGAGCAAATGCTGAGGCCGGACGAGTACAGGGAAGGCATACCGCCCGCGCTCGCCGCCGGGCTTTACCTCGTGAAAGTAGACTATCCGGCCATATCCTTTATAGAGGAGGCTTATTCTAAAGGCCGGGCATACCAGCGCATGATGCATGCCTTCGAGTGGCAATATACCATGGCGGCGGTCTACAGGGAATTCCAGGACGCCATGAGGTAAAGCCTGGCATGGCAAGCCCTTATTGTGCGCTCCTTCTGCGTAAAAATTTTTATATTATACACTATTCTATACTAATATAAGAATATTCGTTCAGGAGGGGCATGCCAGGAGAATACGATGTTCAAGAGGGCATCATTAAGGGAAAGAAAGAGGATGACTTCTGGAAAAGGGTATTCGATTCCATCCATGATGGCATCAGCATCATCGACAGGGACTACAACATCATTTGTGTAAACTCTACGATGGAGCGCTGGCACTCTGACATGCTCCCCCTGGCCGGCAAGAAGTGCTACTACGCATACCATGGCCGGCATATGCCTTGCGAGCACTGCCCGGGCCAGATAACGATGAAAGAAAGGAAGACTAATGTGAGTATCATCCCCAGCGAAAGCCCTATGGTTGGGTGGCGGGAGGTCAACTCGTTCCCGCTCATCGATGACTCAGGGGAGGTACAGGGGATTATTTATTATATACGCGATATCACAGAGCGTAAGCGGGCAGAGGAGGCCTTACAGGAGACAAAGGCCCAGGCGGAGCTTTACGTTGACCTCATGGGCCACGATATCAATAATTTGAACCAGGTGGGCATGGGTTTCCTCGAGCTTGCGCTGGACACTCTTGACCTGGATGAGCAGGGGCGGTCAATCCTCTCCAGCTCCTTGAGGGCCCTGGAGAGCAGCACCAGGCTGATCGATAACGTTAAAAAGCTTCAAAAAGTAAAGTCGGGAAAATTGCAAAGGTACGTGGTAGACCTCGGCAAAACTCTCGAACTCGTAAAAGAAAATTATTCTCACATGCCAGGTAGTAATGTTACCATTAATTATTCGCCAGTCAGCAATTGTTACGTGATGGCAAACGAGCTATTGTATGACGTGTTCGCCAACATCGTGAGCAACGCGATAAAATATGCCGTCCAGGATCCCGTCATAGATATCACCATAAAGAAAGCTTACGATGGGGATAATTTTTATTATAAAGTGGCCGTAGAGGACAACGGCCCGGGGATCCCTGATGAGCTGAAGGCCCGGCTGTTTAAGAGGCAACTCGGCGGCGACAAAATGGCAAAGGGCAGCGGCATCGGCCTATACCTGGTCAAGACGCTCGTCAACAGCTACCATGGCAGGGTATGGGCCGAAGATAGGGTCTATGGCGACAGGAGCAAGGGCAGCCGTTTTGTCGTCATGCTGCCCGCCACCCACGCTTAAATCTATGACTTATGTTACATTTATATCCCTTTGCCTGAAGGCGATTGCTGCCAATATGAGGAACACGGCGGTTATCGCTAATAATACGGCCATGTTGTTCCAGTTGACCGTATGCGAGACCGCTATCGTGTTCAGCTTCAAGTAGTGGAACAAAGACAGCCTCCTGGCCCAGTCAATGCCCGTCACAACCGCCCCTATGTTCTCCACGAGGTACATCGCCAGAAGTATGCCTATAGATGTGAGCGCTGACCTCTTGCCATCGCTCATCAGGGCAGATATGAATAGAGAAGCTGCACCGACTGCAAGAGTGAACGCGCCAAGGAACAGCATGGCGAGGGCGTACCACTCGATTTGAACGCCTTCATCGATGTACCTCGCGCCAGCGTATATCCCGGCCAGCATGGATAGCATGATAATGGCCACGATGGGCATTAGCGCCATAAACCTGGATACGATGACGCCCACCCTGCTAACCGGAAGCGACAGCAAGAGGTCGCTGGTCTTCTGCTCTATCTCCCCTGCCACAAACGACGCGGTCATGAATGCTACGTATGCCCCTATCACGAGCCCCATGTAGCTGAACACCTCGACCCCCATGAAACCGCTAAACGTGGTGAGTGCGAACATCTCGTCGCCCAGGAACGCCTTAAACGTGGGGTTCTGTAGCATCTGGGCGTAGACGTCACCCATATCGCTCAGCTGAGGGTAAAACGTCGCAATCCAAAAGATGTAGAGGAACAGGAGCACGGATACGATGAGCGCCCCCATGAACCTGTCCTTGAGCGCCTGCTTGAATAATTCTAATGCCATGTCACTTCTCCTCCTCGTAGTAGTGCATGAATACGTCTTCCAGGGTCATCTGGTGTATGTTGATGTCGGCCAGCTTATGGGCCGATATCTCTTTTAGTATCTCCTCCAGGTTGCCCGTGACTGTCATCCGGTATGTCCCGTTCTGGCTGGTTACATTGGTAATGCCCGGCAGGTAAAATATCTCTTTTTTAAGCGGCTCCGCGAACTTCACCTCTAATATTTTGCCGGATTTTTTCCGGAGCTCATCGACCTTCTCTTCCGCAACGATGCAGCCATCCTTGATGATGGCCACCCGGTTACAGGCCTTCTCGACTTCGGAGAGGATGTGCGAAGACATGAATATCGTCGTCCCTCCATCCGCCTTCTCGCGCAACATATCCATGAAGCTCTGCTGCACGAGCGGGTCCAGGCCATTCGTCGGCTCGTCCATTATTATCAGGTCAGGATTGTTCATGAAGGCCTGGATGATGGCGACCTTCTGGCGCATTCCCCTCGAATACTCCTTCATCCTGCGGTCCAGCTTGATGTCCATCCTTCTAGCGTATTCTCTGGCAGCGGCAGGGTCGAATCCGCCTCGCACCTTTCCAAAGTATTCGAGGAATTTCCAGCCCGTCATGTTGCCATACAGCCCGAAGTCGCCCGGTATATAGCCGATACGCTTGCGTATGGCGACGGAGTCCTTGTGGCAGTCCATGCCGAATACCATGGCGCTTCCACTGGTCGGCCTTATGAAATCCATGATGGTCCTTATGGTCGTGGACTTTCCAGCCCCGTTGGGGCCGAGGAAACCGAATATGTCTCCCTTGTTTACGGTAATGCTAACGTCTTTTATCCCACGGTTTTTTCCGTAGAACTTGGTCAGGTTCTTAGTCTGTATTATCTCGCCCATGGCTATGCCTCCATGGCTTATCGTCCGCCTACGTGCCTTTCTCGGCGGGCCGCCGTCGTGTACGGCAATACCAAGGGTGGTAGTATTGCTGTATATAAGGGTTTGCCGCTCACCTGTTTTTCATATATAAAAAATTTTCGTCTCACCCCCGTAGAGAGATATATTAATGTGGCTTCTGGCAGTATTAATTTTCAATGTACGATGTTTTTTGCTATGGTGCCATATCGCTCGATATATCTGGCAGGCTGGAGAGGCCGGTACACGAGTACGAACAGGCGACGGCGATAGACTATCACATGTCTCCAGGGGGCGATGCGGCTCTCGTGGCCATGATGCTGTCAAGCCTGGGGCTCGAGGTCACGCTGGCCGGAAGCCCGGTAGGGGAAGACCCGATAGGCGAGCAGGTCGTTAAATCGCTTGAAAAAGAGGGCGTCAAGGTCGTAGTCCCCAGGATTGGAAAGACTGCGATCACGGCCATAGTCCTGGACAGGGACAAGCGTTCGGCCATCACTTTCCACGATGTCACGCCAGAGGAGAAGATACCGATACCTGACGACGCCCTCAGGGCGTCCAGGTATGCGTACGTGGACGGCTGCTTCGGCAGGAACAGCGCCATCATAGCGAAGGTTGCAAGGGCAAACGGAATCGAGGCACAGCTTAACCTGGACCTGCCGTCGATACAAAATATAGGGCTGTTTAGCACGACAATCGCCAGCGAAACCGTCTCCAGGCATATATCGGCTGACCCCGAAGAAGCCGCCAGGAAGATGTTCTCGATGAATAAGGGGACGGCAATCGTGACGCTCGGCGAAAACGGGTGCGTCTGCTATAGCGGCAAGGCTATACGGGTACCGGCTTTTAAAGTCGAAGAGGTGGACACCACAGGGGCTGGCGCCGCCTTTGCCGCAGGGTTCATATATGCAGGGCTCATGGGAGAGCCGCTAGAAGCCCGCCTTGAGTTCGCCTCCGCCGCGGGGGCAATAAAGGCAATGGCGAGAGGAAGCTACGTTAAGCTAAGCGAAAAAGGCATCGCGGACTTTATCCATAGCCATATAAAATAAAATTTTTATATCTAAGCCTCTAATATGGTAAAGATATATATGAAAAGCGTGAGACCTAAATTCGTTATCACCGCTATGGCCATACTATCATTGGCATGCCTGGCATCGCACATGGCGGCTGCCATGACAGGCGGTAGCATCTTCGGCAAGGTATATTTCAGCCCGGGCGACCAGAACGTGCCCGCTGACACCGTCGTCTCCCTCGTAAACGGGTCGAACAAAGCAGAGTTCATACCAGGATACAACGTGACCCCTGACAAGAGCGGGTTTTTCCAGTTTACGAACATTCCGAACGGCTTCTACAGGGTGTATGCACGGGCCCCCTACTATAGCGAAGGGTACTCTGCGGGCATAAACGTGACCTCTAATGACACTTATACCGCGGGCGTCGTCCTCACGGCTATGCCTTATTATGCCAACATAACGCCCAGCACGCAGCACGTCCCATACGGCGGAAAGGCGGACATAACCGTGCAGGTGAGCGATTATTGGGGAAGGCCGGTGGACGCCGGATGGCGAATACTATTGCGCTCCACCATCGGGATAATGGACCCTGATAGCGCCCTTACGGATAAGGATGGCAGGGTATACTCGAAGATAGCGTGGGTAGACAGTATGACGCCCGCTGAGATCACCGTTTTTGCGGTGGCGATGAACGGCTCGTCATACGCCTTGCTTGAAAACGTTGCCACTCCCACGCCTGGCGCAAGCCCGACGATAACGCCTGAGGCGTCCCCGACGATAAGCCCTACAGCCACTCCAACAGCTACGGCCACTGCTATACCGGGGGCAAGCGTAACCCCAAAGCCTACGCCGGGCCCTGGCCTCATGATAGCAATAGCCGCCATATGCGTGGCGCTGGCAATAAGATACATAAGGCACTAATTTATATAGTCTGACCGCTTCATTAAAAGGCATTACCGGGATGATCGGATGAACGCGATAGAGACACATGGATTGACCAGGGATTACGGAAAAGTCGTGGCGGTCAAGGACTTAAGCCTTAGCGTGAAGCCTGGCACTGTCTATGGCTTCCTCGGGCCCAATGGGGCCGGTAAGTCCACGACAATTCACATGCTCATGGGATTCATCAAGCCTACCAGCGGTAGCGCCAGCGTCATGGGCTATGACATAAAGACGCAACACTACGAGATAAGGAAAATAACCGGGTATTTGCCAGAAAGGCCTGCATTCTACGATGACATGTCCGGCAGAGGCAACCTCGAATACTTTGGCAAGCTGATAGGAATCGAGGACGTGGAGGAGAGGGCTTTAGAGCTTTTAAAGCTCGTAGGCCTGGAGGGCCGCGGCGAAGACAGGGTAAAGGCATACTCGCATGGCATGAGGCAGCGGCTCGGCATCGCCATAGCCCTGCTCGGCAACCCAAAGCTGCTCATACTAGACGAGCCCACGACGGGCCTGGACCCGCAAGGCTCGCATGACATTAGAGAGCTTATCAAAAAGCTGAAAGGCGAAAACGTGACCATTTTCTTATCGTCCCACATCCTCCACGAAGTGCAGGAGGTCAGCGACGTCGTGGGCATTATCAAGGATGGCAGGCTCATAGTGGAACAGTCGATATCGGAATTCCTGAGGAGCATGGAGGGTGGCAAGTCCATAGTCCAGGTAACGGCTTCCAATTTCGATGACTCTCATGTTGAGCTGCTAAAAAAGATAAAGGGCGTCTGCGGCGTGAGCAGGAATGATGGGCGTGTCGAGGTAGTGGTCGACGACCCTGCCCTGGCCGAGGATATCAATATAGCCCTGGTAAACGCGGGCTGCAGGGTCCGCGGCCTGACTGAGGTCATGCCCACCCTTGAGGACGCCTTCCTGAAGGTTACCGCCGATAGCAAAGAGGAGGCCTGAGCATGGATACGCAAAAAGAGCTTAACAGCATCCTTACCATAGCGTCCAGGGAGTTCAAGGATTATATCAAGTCAAGGAGGCTCATCCTTGTAGGCGTTTTATACGCGGTGATGGCGCTCGCAATAATAGGCATAACGCTGATGTCCTATAATTACAGCAAAAGCATGGGCATGGCAGGGGATTTCAAGCCCGTACAGGTGCTCGGGATGATGGACATCCTCAACATTATACTGGTCCTGCTGGCGATCATCCTCACCGCCGATACGATATCCGCCGAGAAGAAGGATAGAACGATATATCAGCTTTTATCGAAGCCGGTGGAGCGGAGCACCGTTGTCATGGGAAAGTTCCTGGGCTGCCTGGGGGTAATAATTTTCTTCTTCGTATCCAGCTCGATAATAGCATATGCCATTACAGTGGTGTTTACCGGCATTTACCCATCGCCGGGCGACTTGATGGGCGCCCTGGAAGTCATCGCTTTCATGGCTATCCTGTTCGCCGTATACGTCGCGCTTGGCATCCTGATATCCACGGTTACGAAGAATCCCCTCATATCCATCCTGGCGGGGATAATCGTCTGGATCGCGCTGTTTTTCTCGAACACGATAGGCAACATGATCGGCTCACTCTCCCTGATGGATGAGGGGATGATAGTGTTCGGGGACCCGTTCTCCAGGTACCCGCTCTTTGCCAAAGCCATGGTGTGGATAGACCCTATAAGCCATGACATCGTGAGCCCGCTGCTAAGTGGAGGCGTGGATAAGGTTGGAATGCCTCTATGGGCGAACACGGTGTTCCTGCTGGCGTACACGGGCATAATTTTGTTCGCTGCCATCGAGCTGTTCAACAGGCAAGACGTATGATGAGGTGCGGCCATCCGCACCCACTTTTTAATATGAATAACGGCTACATCTCCATGGCCAGGCGTTTCAGCCATAATGCCAGGGCATATGTGGCATACTATTTTTTGCTCTCGATACACCTGGGCATTTACGGGGTCATATTTAACCTGTATATTTTGAGGCTCGGCTTCAGGGAAGACCTTTTAGGGCTGATGCTATCCATCGTTTTCATCTCGACTGGGCTTGCCGCCCTGCCGGCAGCGACGCTATGCGACCGCCTCGGGAGGAAAAATACGCTACTTATCTCCATCCTTATAACTTCATCCGCCCTTTTCCTGCTTTACACGATAGTCTCGCCTGAATGGCTTTTAGCGTTGAGCGCGCTATACGGAGTGGGCACGGCGCTCTACACCGTGGCGGGCTCGCCCTTTTTAATGGAGAACTCCTCTCCTGACGAGCGCATGCACCTCTTTTCTATCAACTCTGCCCTTTCACAGGTCGCCTATATAATCGGCTGCATGGCGGGTGGCCTGATGCCGGGCATGCTCGCACGGATGGGCTTTGACGCGGCAAGCCCTGCGATATACAGGTACACTCTGTTCCTTTCCCTTGCACTCATTGTGCTTTCAGCCATCCCCGTATTAAAGATGAAAGAAAACCGCTGCGAAGCCAACCAGACCGGGCGCCTCTCTGTCATAGGCTCTGCAATAAAATCCGCAAACGTGCAAAAGCTCGTCATCATAAACGGCCTGGTCGGCGTTGGCGCCGGCATGATCGTGCCATTCTTCAACGTATACTTCCATAGCCTGCTCTCCGCCACGACGGATCAGATAGGCCTTATATTCTCTACGGGTGAGATGGCCATGGTCATCGGCCTCATGGCCATACCATTGGCCGTGGAGCGGCTCGGAAAGATAAGGACTATAGCGTTTACCGAGCTTGCCTCTATCCCTTTCCTCGTCGTGCTGGCCTTCACCACGAACATATACGTTGCCGCATTTGCGTACATCATGAGGATGACTCTCATGAACATGGCCAACCCGGCCATCAACAGCTTCAACATGGAGCTCGTCTCGGGTGAGCAGCGGGCGACGGTGAGCAGCCTTACCTCGATGTCGTGGTATCTTTGCCAGTCGCTCAGCGCCTACGTTAGCGGCATCATGATGGCAAGGTCTAACTATGTCTTGCCCTTTATGGTGACCTGTGTGGCCTATCTTTGCTCTGCGTCCCTCTACTACGTTTTCTTCTATAATGCGGAAAAGCGGGCGCCCACGAGGCCGATGGCCGGCGTAGCGACGCCAGCAAAAAGATGAAATTTTTTAACTTAAAAAGCCCTACGTGGACGGCTCAATGAAAGCATTATAAATGTCTTCCAGGCTAATCAGGGTCTGCCGGGCCTCGTAGACGTCGGCAAAGGCCGACGCCTGCCGTATGATGGCTGGTATGTGCAGGTAATCATCCACCTCTATGAGCAGGTAGTCCTCGCCCACCTGTATGCGGTTAGCGTATATCTGGTTCTTCAAGACGGATTCTACTTTTGGAATGTTAATAGGGCTGACACGGAGCATGACTCCAGGCCTCCCGATATTCCCCCTGATAGAAGACATGCTCTCATTCATGAGCGTCGCGCCCTCCTTTATGATCGTGACGCTGTCGCAGGCCTTCTCGATTAAGCTAATATTATTAGTGGTGAGCACAACTGTCTTGTCCCTGCTCTCCTTTAAAAAGTTGAGGAAATACGCGCTGAAGCCAGGGTCCAGCTCGGCGAGGGAGCCGTCCATCAATATCACGCTTGCGTCGTTGATGAGGGCGATGCTTAAAGCGACACGGCGCTTTATGCCTCTCGATGCCTCCACTACCTTTTTATCGAGGTACTGCTGAATGCCCATCAGCTCGGCGAGCACATCTATACGGTATTTGACCTCTTCCCTGGATAATCCTGCCGCCTTCCCCGCCCCTTCTAAAAGCTTTCTAGGCGGCTTATTATCGGGTATGGCCTGTAGCTCGGGCACCACGCTAATCATCGCCCTAATCTCACGGACATTGCTGATAGAAATGCCGTCTATGGACACCTCGCCCGAATCCGGCCGTATCGCCGTCGAGAGTATTCTTATAGCCGTGGTCTTGCCGCTACTGTTAGGCCCGATGATGGCGTGCACTGTATTCTTCTCGACCGACATCTCGAAACCGTCGAGAGCCTTGACGCTCCCGTAGCGCTTGATGACGTTCCGGGCCTCTATCATCCGACCACTAGCCTTAGGGAGGTTTTGTCGCTTTCTAAGCTTAAATAGCTTTTTTGGGCGGCATTATAAATCTTCTGTATTAATCGTTTATTTCAAAAATGGAATTAAATGATAAAGATAAAAATAATGGCTTTATGTGACGACTTTGGCCACGGCAAAATTTCTCTTAACCGTTTCTACCTGAATCTTGACCTGGTCGCCTACCTTTGTGCCTGGCACGAATATGACGAAGCCCTCTATGCGGGCAATGCCATCTCCCTTCTTCGCGGTGTCCTCGATCTTCACATCATACGTCTGCCCCTCGCTCACCGGGGCATTTGAACCCTTACTCTCAAACATATGTTAAGCCTCTAGAAGGACAAATGCGCGGGCTGCTTTTTAAGAAAAGCTCACACATCATTTGTTCCTGCGGAATATGAGGCTATGTGTATATAAATAGGTTATGGCCTTTAGAGCAGGAATGCGGCGAAAAATGAGACGAATTGGCGAAGGCTGGTAAAGTTTTAGCCTTTATTATCCACGGATGTAAAGCCCTATATCTGCTTCTGTGCTGACAGTTACCCTGTCCTGGAATAGTCCAGCGTAGTCGAACCTTGCCCTGCCGATGCCGATGGCTTCGCCATACTTGTTGGCGATTATGACAGGATCGTTTTGCCTTATGGACTCATCGGCCCATGTGATGGAAGAGCCGAAGACGTCACGGCCGTAGACCACGAGCGACTCGGCCTGGCCGGTCACCTTTACCTTTTTCTTATCTGAAGCCTGGGCTACCAGGAACGCGCCCTCCATGCTCAGGGCGAGCGACTTCTTGCCCAGAGTACCCATGTGCAGGCCAGCCAAAACCGGCTCTGGCTCGCGGCCTATCACGTAATGCCGGGCCTCGGGCGTTACGGCGAAGAGGTCGTTCCTCTCGCCCTGCCTCACGATAAAATCGAATTCCTTAGAAAGGTCGAAAGCGCCCCAGTAATCAAGGCTACGGCGCATTATCGTTAGCTCTAGCTTTTTCAATCCTCTATACATTCTTTAGCCTCGCCACGAAGAACCCCGATGTCCCATGAATATGAGGGTATAGCCTCCTTGCATTCTTCACCTGGGGCTCAAACGCCAGTCCGCCAAAGGACGTAAGCCCAGGCTCCCCATATGGTATGGGTTCCACCTTCATGCCATATTTTTTAATGGCATAGTCCACGTTGCACTCGTTCTCCTCCGGTGCGAACGAGCACGTCGAATACACCAGGATGCCGCCCGGCTTCAGGCAAGCGTGGGCCGCGTCGATCAGCTCCTCCTGTAATCCCGAGCAATACTTTATGTCTTCAATCCCCCTGCTCGTCTTCCTGCTCCTGTCCTTGGCTATGACCCCCTCCCCGGTACACGGCGCATCTAAAAGTATCTTGTCCGCCTTGATTTCAAGCCTTGCGACGTCCCGTGCGTCCATGTGGAATAGCACCGTATTCATGATGCCGCAGCGGCCCAGGTTGGACCTTAATCCCGCAAGCCTTGACTCGTCTACCTCTATGGCGATCAACAGGCCCCGGTTACCCATCATCTGCGCCAGGTGTGTGGTCTTGCCGCCGGGCGATGCCGCCATGTCGATCACCACGTCTCCTGGCTGAGGGGCCAGCGCTAGAGGGGGTACCATAGAAGACTTATCCTGAACGTAAAAGTATCCTGAAAGGAACTCGGCGGACGCCCCTATCGAGTACGGCTCTCCAGTCACCTCAAGGCAATCGGGCACGTCGGTCTCCCTTAGCGTGAAACCTTTATCAGACAGCCTCTTGATAAGCGCATTAGGGTTGATGCGCAGCGTATTGACCCTGATATAGGTTCGGGGGGGCTCTTCCATGCTGGCTAAAAACCTTTCGAGGTCGGGCACGAAGCGAGCGAACCTGGCCACCATGTATTCGGGGTAGCCATACTTTCTGGCCAGCGCTTTTACCCGCTCGTCGGCATCAAATTGTTGTATATCACACGCCACGTTAAAACGATCCCTTCGTCCATCCTTTCAAATTTCATCAATTCCAGTTTAATGGCCTCATCCCTGTCCGATATGCCCTCGCCGTCCATGAACGTCGGCGCTTCCTTGCCCCCAATTATGAGATTACCTATGAAAACCGATATCTCGTCTACCAGGCCCGCCCTCACCATGGCCCAGTTTAGGGTTGCCCCGCCCTCTACCATCAGCCTTTCTATCCCGCGCCTTTTCAGCTCCCGGCACATCTCCGCCAGGTCAACCTCGCCATCCCCCGCGACGAGCACTTCAGCCTTTTCCATAAGCGCTTTAACCTTATCCTCTGGGGCTGCCTTTGAGACCACGACAATACGTTTACCCACGCCTTTATTAAAGATATCCGCATTTAAAGGTGTCCGGGCCTTACTGTCCACAACTATCCTCACAGGGTTCTCGTCTTTTCCCTGCGCCACCCTCCGCTTCCGCCTCTCTTCAGACTTTACCGTGAGGCTCGGGTCGTCCGCCAGCACCGTCCCTATTCCAACCATTACTGCGTCAGACGTGGCCCTAAGCTCGTCCACCCGCTCAAAGTCCATCCTGCCGGATATCTTAACCTGCTTCCTCTTTTTCGTGGATATCTTGCCGTCCGCGCTCATCGCCGAGTTTATGAAGGTGTAAGGCCTTTCCATCGCATATGCTTAAGGCGCGGCTGCCGCATAAAGCTTGCCATATCCGCTAAAATATACGTACAATCATAAGAATTCCGCAAATATATACAAATTAAATTATTATAATAAGCTCTTATCTAATAATCGTGAAATCGAGCAAGCTACTCTTTGCGTCATCTATCATGTTTTACGTTTTTTATGATATCGTCTCAACGATAGCCGCCTCCAAATATCTTGGAACGTTTGACTACGAGAAGAGCTTCATCCTGAAGGCCTCGTATAATGCGGCAGGAATGGCCGGATTTATCCTTATCAAGCTGATGTTCTCATTGATGGCCCTGTATCTCGCATACCTGCTCATCGAGCGATTCCATAAGTTCCGGGGCGTCGGGCTGGGAATGCTGGCAGGCGCTACGTGTGCAGGGCTTTTCGTTGGCACGTCGAACTTTAACATAATGTTGAATGGGAGCTCATTCTGGATAATGGGGATGGACAGCGGAACAATAGCCGCCCTCATCATCATCCTGTGCGCCGTCGGCGGCTTCCTATTGATGCCCTCCAATTCGCCTGCTAAGGGTGCATAGCGATACCCGCAAAATACTTTCACCATATACACCATTAGCTTAATCTACCATGCCCCTACTATATTGAAGCGGTGTGGCCATGCAAGCGACTTTCGACGTGAGGCTCCTCGACTCGACGTATTCGGTAGAACATGCGGAAGGCGCTGGCGAGGTAATTGTTAAGTTATTTGGCAAGACCCGTGACAATAAAAGCATAACGATTTTGTGCCCTGACTTTAAGCCATATTTTTTTGTTTTCGAGCCTTCGCCGGAGCTGCGCAAGGCGCTCGAGTCGAGCGGCGACGTGCTGAAGGTCGAAGACGTCAAGCTCGAATACAAGGGCGCCCTCGAAAACTTCGTTAAGGTGACCGTAAGGGCGCCGTGGCTCGTCCCCAGGTTCAGGAATGAATACGAGCTGAAACATAAGACCATAACTCTCGTAAACCCCCCAAAGGACCTCATCGAAAAAATAAGGGCCGACCCCGACGTCCAGGAGGTCAACGCGCCGAATGGCGCAGTTAAGATCATTACCGAAGACAGGGTGTATTCCCAGAAGCTCATCAACCGATATGGCCTGCTCGGGTACATGGACGAAGAAGAAAGGGAAAAGTACGCCTTAAAGGGCGTCTTCTTCGCAGCGGACATAGTCTTCACAAACCGCTTCATATACGATATGGACCTCGAAACGTGCGTCAGGGTCACCGGCGAAGTGATTGAGAATAGTGGCGAATACACCACAGACATCGTCCTGAAAGCCTCCAAGTTCGAAAAGTGCGACATATTCACGCCTAAGCTAAAAATAATGAGCTTCGACATCGAGAGCTCCATCAAGCACGGCAACATATACTGTATTTGCCTGACCGTGCTCAACGAGGAGGACGGCACCAGGCAGGACCGCAAAATATTCTCGAGCTTTGGGCCCATGGATGGGGAGATATCCGCAGAAGAGCGTAAGGCCCGAGAAGATGACGAGCGCCGCATATTAAAAGAGTTCGTCAGCGAGGTCAGGAAGCTCGACCCAGACGTCATCACCGGCTACAACATAAACAACTTCGACCTCGCGGTGTTGTTCGACCGCGCCAACAAGCTCTTTAAAGGCCCGGAAAACGCCGGGGCCGAGAATAAGAGGCAGTCCTGCGATGCGCTAAACTTTGGCCGCGACATGCTGGGCATGAGCAGGCGCGAGAACCGCGCCACGGGCTTCGTCACATGGGATATAAAAGGGCGATTAATCCTTGACGCCTGGCTCTCGATAAAAAAGGAGCTAAGGCCTAAGAGGGAGGGCCTGGGCTACGTCTCGAGCATGCTCTTTAACGACACCAAAGAGAACATTGATAGTAGCCGCATAGACGAGGAGTGGCGCGCCCGCAGGGACGAGGTCGTCCATTATTGCCTTAAGGATGCGGAGCTTGCCCTGCGGATACTCATACACCCCAGGATACAGGCTATAAGCAAGCTCATGGACGTGGCAATCCCGGCGAAGCTGCCCGTGAAGGAGGTGTCTGGCGGGCAGAACAGAATGATAGAGAGCTTATTGATCAGAATGGTGGACAGGGAGAACGTCGCCGTGCCCATGAGCAGCGGCGAGACTTACGAGTACGAGGGCGGGTTCGTCTACGACACGAAGGCCGGCCTCTGGGAATGGGTCATAGGCCTGGACTTCTCGTCCATGTACCCCTCGCAAATAATAAAGCATAACATATGCTTCACGACGTTTACGAGGAACAGGGCGGAGGCGGCGCACATTTCGCCAATAGGCGCCATGTTCGTATCAAAGGAGAAGCGGTATGGCATCGTGCCCCGCATGGTACAGGGCCTGCTCGACTCCAGGAAGCAGGCGAAGGCGCTCATGAAGAAGGCGAAGGAGGACGGCGACGCAGAAAAGGCGGACTACTACAATCGCCTTCAAAACGCCATTAAGATAATGGCGAACGCCACTTACGGCTATTTTGGCACCAAGTTTTGCCGATGGCCATATAATAAGTACATAGCCCCTAGCATCACCGCCTGGGCGCGGGAAGAGATCAAGACCGTCGTGGCCACCCTTGAGTCAAGGGGCTACACGGTCATCGCTGGAGACACCGACTCGGTATTCTTCACGTCTAAAGAACACCGGGACCTTGAAAAGTGCAAGCTTCTGGGGTTCATGGTCCAGCAGGAGTTCTCGGCCGGAAACATGCACCTCGAGCTTGAGAAGGTCATGAGAAGGTTCTTCGCGCATGCGAAGAAGCGGTATTTCGGCAAGATAATATGGCCGGAGGAATCGCTGCTGGTCCGGGGCTATGAGCCGAGGAGGACGGACTCTTTTGACCTTCAGAGCGAAACGATGACGAGGGTATTCCAGCTCGTCCTGGATGGCAGGCCGGACGAGGCCGTCAAGTATGCAAAGGATACGGTCCACGATACGCTTAAGGGCAAAGTAGACCTCTCTTCGCTGGTCATCTCGAAGAGCGTGAACGAGTTTGATGCCTATGATAATCCAGATTCGCTGGTGCACGTCAACGTGGCCCGGAAATTAAAGGATATGGGCTATGATTTCACCCCGGGCATGAAGACGCCTTTTATCATCACCAATGGTTTTGTTCAGCCCCAGAAAGCCGAGCCTGTCATCGAGGGCGTCGAATTCACAGCGAGGCCTGATTTCAGGTATTATGCCGAGCGCCTGGCGATGGCCCTGGCACGCATCACCGAGCCCTTCGGGTGCGATGAGCGCGCCCTCCTTCAGGGTAACTCCCAGCGTTCGCTGGAATTCTTTTGCGAGGAGAAGCCCGTCCATGAATCAATACAGCAAGCATCTCCCGTGATGGCAAAGAAGGTCAAGCAGAAGGCCACTTTGGACATGTTTATGTGAGCGGTCGCGGCATCTCATATAATTACTTTTTTGAGGTTAACAAAGGCTTCCGGGAGAACAATGTATATAAGCTTGAACATTCAATTAGGTTGAAGGTCCGAGGCGAGAGGTGAGACCTTGAAAAAAATGATCATCCTGATGGTCATCCTGGTGGCATCGACAACGGCCATGGGATGCGTCACGTGTAAAAACATCCTGGGTCCGATATACGGGCCGACGTACACCCCGACCGTCGCCAGCCCAAGCCCGACGCCACCGGCCTACCAAAGCCCATCGCCATCGCCCAAATACGTCAAGATAGAAACAGAGAGCCCCCCTTACCAGTATATGCCGAACCAGGCCAGGGTTTCCCACCCATGCTATTATAGGACTGAAGATTGGGAGATGCCGGTGCCCGCGCCTGGGAGCCTTAAGCCGGCACACCATGGCGTTATACACGAGCTAGAGTTCTGGAACCCAACGAACGAGAACAAGACCATCTCAGTATACAACCTTAAAAGCGCCTTCTACGAAAAAAAGGACACGCCCCACAAGTTCGTGACGTCAGCCGAGATATTCTATGAGGAGGGGAAAGGGTTTTTCAGCGAGTTCACGCTCCAGCCCGGCGAGTGCAGAACCGTTCTAATGTACTCGTATATAATAGATGACTCGAACTACGAGAAGTATCGTGGCTATTTCATAGAGCCGGTCAGCGTCAGCCTGGTAATGAACGTGCCCTAACCTACATATATCATAGGATACAATAGCCATGTAATGCGTAAGCTGGTGAGGGATAAGGTTCCGGATATAATAAGGGAGAGCGGCCGCGAGCCGGCGGTAAAGCCCATATCTGGCGAAGGCCTCAAGAAAGCCTTGAAAGATAAGCTCGTCGAAGAAGCCGTGGAGCTGAAAAACTCAAATGACTTATACGATGAGCTGGCAGATGTCCTTGAGGTCGTGGAAGCGCTCATCGAGCAGTATGGGCTCGACAAGCAAAAGCTGGAAGAGGCCAGAAAAGAAAAACTCCGTAGAGCAGGTGGATTTAAAAGAGGATACCTTCTAATTGAGAAAGACGAAAGCATAAAGCCCGATATAGAGAATAAGAGAGGATGAAATGCTTGAAAAATATAAGCTAAAAACGGATCCGCAGGGCATGGTAGGCAGGGAGTGCCCAAAAAAACCGTGTAAAGCCTACTTCAAGATAAAAGAGGATGACGCATACGGCGACATAGACCTGACATGCCCGAACTGCGGCAATAAGGCAAACGTCAAAAAATATACTACCGAGGAGCAGATCAAGTACATTAACTCTCTTATATTCCATCGTAACGCGTGCCCGATCGAGGCCAGCAAATATTCGAAGACGCCGCCCTGCAGCGATTATGTCGAGAGGCCTTCACGCTACACGTATTCATGCGACGTGTGCAAGAATAAGTTCGGATACGATGCAAAGCCGCACTTTTGCCCGTATTGCGGGTCCGCCAGGGACCACCTGCACGAAGAAAGCGTGTGTTACCTGGGAATATAAAATAGAATAGACGAGCCATAAGCAGCATTATGGGCGCGGAGGCGACGCCATACCAGGCGCCATAGACTTCTCAATAGACATGAAAAAAGGCGTGGGAAAGCACGGCGAGCCGAGGATCATAATAACGCTTAACGCAAAATACTTACAATATACGGAGTTTTAACCACATATAAAAACGCTTTTTTCTTATTAACGGCCCAGCTTTTCCCGCACAAGGTCGTAGAACTTGTCCCCAAACTTCACGAAGAGGGCGGGGGTTTCACACCTGGTGAACGTTAACACGTCATTCTTTTTCACATTGGAAGTGTACTGGCCATCCACTACGACCATGGACTCCTTTTCCTCCCGCATGAGCTCAAGCTTTACGATGCTATTGCCGGGCACAACCCACGGCCTGGCAGATAGCTTATAGGGGGCCAGCGGCACGATGATCATGCCATCCACCCTCGGGTCCACGATGGGCCCGCCCGCGCTCATCGCATAGGCCGTCGAGCCCGTCGGCGTCGCTATAACCACCCCATCTGCCCTTAGATCCTCCATGAACTTGCCGTCCACGTAAATCTTAAACTCCGATATCTTGGCCGGCCTGGCGGTGATGATGACCGCCTCATTCATGGCGCACGGCAGCTCGAACTCGTTCAGCTTCACGGCCAGCCTGGCCCTCTCTACGACTTCGAAGCCTTCCAGTACATCGTCGATGACATATAGAGCCGTCTCCGGGTCGACTACGGTTAGGAAGCCTACTTCACCCATGTTAATCCCGAGGATGGGCGTCGGCTTTGGCAATAGCTGTAATGACCGTAATATGGTGCCGTCGCCGCCAAATATAAGGATGAGATCCGCGTACATCTCGTCTATTTCCGTGGCTTCCCCGGTTCCGGCCAGCGACGCCGTCACGGGGTCCAGGAATAGCTTAGCCTTATATGATAGCTTTTTTACCATCGACGGTATGTGCCCCTTGGGGTCTTTGACGTCTATTCTGGTGATGATGCCCACTGACCTCGCTCTCATCCCTATAAAATGTGCGCTAATGGGCTATAATCCCTTTGGATTTGAGTAAGCCTCTAAGTTTAAGAAGCCTTACTTAGAGGCTTAGACTCAGCCTAATAATCTCCCAAACGTGTTTGTATAAAAAAGGATATGCGTGAGATAACTCACGCATATATAAAAAATTTACTCTGGCTTGGAGACGAGCGTGCTCTTGGACAGGATCTTGCCATCGTTGGCGTGCGGCGTCCTGTAGACAGAGTCGCCCGACTTCTCGATCTCCCTGGCCTCGTCGCAGAGCATTGCAGCCGCCCTTAGCAACTCGTGGGCGCTGGCCACCGTGATGACGTACTGCTCCATCTCCTTCTGCACGAAGCATCCGAGCACGTCGATGTCGCCAACCTTCTCGGCGGCGGCGAACGCTGCAAATGCCTTAGCCCTGGCGTACGGGTTCTTGTAGCCGGATTCGGCCAGCGCCTTGTTAGAATCGACGACTATCTGCGGCAGGTTCGGGGTTGCGCCGCTGGCTATCTCAGCCACTACGCGGTCGAGTTCCTTCTGCAGCAGCCTGACTACGCCAGTGTCGGCGAGAACCTTCTGTAAGTCAGCGTTGAACAGGACCATCTCTGTCGGGTCGAGGAACTGCCTCCTCGCTCCGATCATCGAGTCGCACTTTATGATGAAGAAGCCGAAGCCTTTCGCCTTGAGGTCATCCTTGACCTTCGCTGCGGGGGCGTCCGATATCATTATGGTCGGTACGCCAGCGGCCTTAATCATCTCCCTGGCCTTGGTCGGGCCGGGCAGCGCGCCGTTCGGGCTTATGACGATGGCAAGCTGGGGCTTGAAGTCCAGTATCTTCGTGGCAGCCTCTTCGGCATCGGGCTCGCCCAGCTTTGTGCCGGTTCCAACAACTCTCGTGTATATGTCTCTATCCGCTCTCTCATCAAGTATGAGGTCTATATACCTTGAAGTACCAAGGTTTCCTAGCTTAACGACTCCAACTCTTACGGTCATAATAATCTCTCTTCAATATGCTTGGAAAACAATATATATCTTTCTGCTTGTGTAGCAAAAGCTTACTTTTTAGGGTGGTTATCATGTCGCAAGGATGTCCGCAAGCTTGAGCAAACGAAGGTCCAGGGGTTTCTCCATGCTGCATGTTGTTTTGAGGTCTATGCTCGTAATGACCCCATTTTGAAGGCAAGCCACCTGGCCCCCATTTTCCTCGGAGATTATCTCTACGGCTTTGTTGCCGAGCTCTCCTGCCAGGTAGCGGCTTCTTGCCGTAGGGCTACCCCCTCGCTGGGCATAGCCTAAAATGCTCAGCCTGGTCTCCAATCCCGTGTTTTTTTCTATGTCAAGGGCGAGCTTTTTCGTGTCCCCTATGCCCTCGGCGGCGACAATTATGGCCGACCGTTTCCCCTTGGCCGCATTATCTTTAATAGTGTTGAAGACTTTTTCGGCTTTAAATGGGACCTCGGGCACCAGTATGATCTCGGCGCCTACTGTAAGGCCTACCATTGCCGCTAAAAATCCTCTTTTGCGGCCCATCACTTCTACGATAAAAATCCTTTCATGTGATATTGCCGTGTCCCTTATCTTATCGATTTCCTGGACGGCCGTGTTCACCGCCGTGTCAAAACCTATGGTCTCATCCGTCCCCGCCACGTCGTTGTCGATGGTCGCCGGCACCCCCACGATTAGAGTATCGGTCCTTTCGCTTAACGCTAAGGCCGCCCTGAAAGACCCGTCGCCTCCGATGACCACCAGGCCATCCACGCCATTGGAGGCGAGGCAATCGACGGCTTTCTCCATGCCCTCGGGCGTCTCCATGCGCGGACACCTCGTCGTATGGAGTATAGTACCCCCTAATTGTATGATGCCGCTGACCGATCTCGGCGTCAAAGGCCTCACGAAGTTTGAGATAAGGCCCTCCCAGCCTCGCTCAAATCCAAGCACCTTGAAGCCGCGGTAGCTCGCAATCCGCGTGACTGCCCTTATAGCAGCGTTCATGCCCGGCGCGTCGCCGCCGCTCGTCACGATGCCGATGGTCTTCAATGAAACCCCAATAAAGAATGACAATACGTGCTGAATAAATTATATCCTCGTTTAAACGAAGGCGGCCTAATCTTACCTTTCCTCGCCCGAGGTAACGCCGGACTTTGGTGGCAGCCCCTGCAGCTTCCGCCGGTAGTTCTCGATGGCGAGCTTCAGGCCATCTGCTGCAAGGTTAGAGCAGTGCATCTTCTGGGGCGGCAGGCCGCCGAGCTCATCGGCGACGTCTTTGCGGCCGATCTTCTCGGCATCCTCCAGCGTCATGCCCTTAGCCATAGTCGTTATGATGCTGCTCGTAGCTATGGCCGCGGCACACCCGAACGTCTTAAACTTAATGTCTGTAATCACATTATCTTTTACTTTTATGTAAATGGTCATCATGTCTCCGCACACCGGGTTCCCGACCTCGCCCACGCCGTCGGCGTCAGATATCTCGCCCACGTTCTGCGGGTTCGAGAAGTGTTGCATAACCTTTGGCGAATACATCATGGCACATTCCTCACGTCGTCGTACGAGCCGCCTCTTTATAAAGTGGCGACATCGCTCTTAGCCGATCTACGATGCCCGGAAGCGTCTCAAGCACGTAATCGATCTCATCTTCCGTGTTGAAGGCACAATTCGTCAGGCGGAGCGAGCCGTGCGCCTCCTCGGGCGGCAGGCCACAGGCCAGCAACACGTGCGATGCCTTTAAGTTTTTAGAAGAGCATGCCGAGCCCGTCGACGCCTCGATCCCCGACATGTCAAGGAATAGTACCAGCGACTCGCCCTCGATGAAGCTGAAACTGACGTTCACGTTATTAGGCGAGCGTATGGTGGGATGGCCGTTCAGGCGAACGCGGTCGATCTTCAGGAGGCCCTCAATAAGCTTATCCCGGAGCCTCTTCATGTGCGCCGTATTCTTATCGAAGTCCCGGATGGCCGCCTCGCATGCCTGGCCCAGGCCTACAATGCCCGGCACGTTCTCGGTGCCGCTCTTCATGTTGCGCTCCTGGCCGCCTCCGTGGATGAGCGCCTGTATCCTGGTGCCCTTTTTCACGTACAGCGCTCCCACGCCTTTGGGCGCGTGGATCTTATGGCCAGACAGCGAGAGCATGTCGATATCGTCTTTTTTAACGTTTATGGGCACTTTCCCGACGGCCTGGACTGCGTCCGAATGGAAGTAGACGTTGTGCTCTTTTGCTATGCGTCCTATCTCCCTGACTGGCTGGATCGTGCCGATCTCATTGTTCACAGCCATAACGCTGATCAGCGTCGTCTCGGGCCTGATGGCGGCCTCGACGTCCGCGGGGCTGACCATGCCATACCTGTCCACGGGCAGGTACGTCACCCTGAAGCCCTCTTTCTCCAGGAACTCGCAAGTACGCAGAATAGCGGGATGCTCGATGCTTGACGTTATGATGTGGTTCCCCTTTTTCCTGTTAGCGTAGGCAGTACCGACCAGCGCCAGGTTATCAGCCTCGGTGCCGCACGAGGTGAAAATGATCTCTTCCGCGTCCGCACCGATGGCGCGGGCGACCTGCTCTCTGGCCTTCTGGACGGCTGCGCTAGCCTCCTGGCCCATCGTGTGCAGGCTTGACGGGTTACCATACGTCTCAGTAAAAAAGGGCAGCATGGCATCCAGGACTTCCTGGCTGACCCTGGTGGTTGCGCTATTATCTAAATATACTTTTTTCATAAGATGGTCACTCTACTCGATTATATGCTCCTCGCACGCTCCCGGGGTAGTTCCTACGCGTCCAGCCACGTCTTTTATCTTTATCGGGTTAGAGCAGTATGGGCATAGGAAGTCACAATTTGCCCCATCGTAGGGGCAGATGGTCATGGATAGCTCGGAAAGCGGATGGCCTGTGCTCTTGATGTCATACTCCTTGTACCAGCCGAACGGGGCGCGCTTGACCTCAAGCCCGTGCGCCTTGAGGCTTTCCTCCAGCCCCTTTAAGACTTGAAGGGCTACTACAGGGGTGCTCAACGTGCTGGTAAGATGGGCATATGGGAAGATGACGACCTTGTTCACCTTTATCTGGTTGAGCCTGTGTATTACGTCATGCGTGGCGCCCGCTATGACCTTCAGCGGGTTATTCTCATCGAGCTTCTCCACGCTACTGAACAAAACGACGCAATCGGTCATCTCATCCTCTTTTTGTACGACCTCTTCGGCGAACTTCGCCTTGCGGTTCGCCTTCCAGCTAATGTGATCGACGTGTATCGCCAGTATCTTCACATGACCGCCTCGACACGTAGTTAACAATTGTTAATTATCGCGCTTTGCTAATAAACTCTTCGCTTGATAGCTAAAATGACGTCATTTATGCTGGCCGATGAGCTTACTTATGCCGTCGCTGGTCAAAATTCCGATGACATGGCCGGCATCGTCGACCACGGGGAGAGCGGATATGTCGTGCAGCTCCATTTTGGCCGCGGCGGCCTCAAGCGTGTCGCACTTCCTGATCGTGACCACGTTCCTGGTCATGATCTCGTCAAGACATGTGTATTTAAGGGCGACCGCCTTGGATATGTCCCAGGCGGTGACTATGCCCGAAATGGTCCCGCCATTGGATACGACGGGCAAGTGTGAGACCCCGCTATCCAGCATGGCACGTGCGGCAGCCTCGATGCTCGAGTTCTCGTCGATTGTGACCGCGCTGGCCATGACGTCCTTGACGAGCTTTGGCGTCAGGAAATTGGATATAAGATAGTTTAGCTGGCCTCCTTCCAATAAAAAGGCGTCGTGGCCGTAAATGGAGTTGATCTCCGCATAGCTCACGTCCACGCCGTTGGAAGAGAGCGCCATGACTATTTCCTTCGACTGGTACGGAGGGTAGAGCCAATCCGAGGTCACTGAAATTACTAAAAACCTGGCCTTGACTGCCCTGAACGCCTCATCTAGCGAGCCATTTTTCTTAAGGTCGAAGTAATCGATGGCCTTGGTAATATACAGGTAGGAGTTCGCATCGAATCGTTTTACGAATGCACCCCCCTGATGCTGCAGGTAGCTTTCGACCTGGAAGTCGGTGGAAAAGTCATATCCATACCGCTCTTTATCCTTGAGCCTGCGGCCGAACTTCTGCTGCATGGACTCGTCGCTTAGATAGGTGATATGGCCGACCATCCTGGCCAGCGCAAGGCCCTTGGTAGGCGGCTCACCGCCATAATAATCGCCTCTATTCCAGTTAGGGTCTGACATGATGGCCCTGCGCCCTACCTCGTTGAATGCGATGTGCTGGGGCCGCGAATATGCTGCCGTGGCTATGATGATGCCCCGCCTGACACTGTCAGGATATGCCACGCACCACTGGAGCGCCTGCATTCCGCCCATGGAGCCTCCGGCTACGGCGTAGAGCTGCTCAATCCCTAAAAAGTCAATGAGCTTTTTCTGAGCGTTCACCATATCGCCGATGGTGATGACCGGAAAATTAAGCCCATAAGGCTTGCCCGTTGACGGGTTGATGGAGGAGGGACCGGTAGATCCCTTACACCCTCCTATTATGTTGCTACATATGACGAAGTACTTATCCGTGTCGAACGCCTTGCCAGGGCCGATTACGATGTCCCACCATCCGGGCCGTTTGTCGCCCTCGTGCCGTCCAGCGGCGTGGGCGTCCCCGGATAAAGCGTGTAGGATCAGTATAGCGTTGCTCTTATCCTTGTTAAGCTTGCCATATGTTTCATAGGCTATGGTCACCTCGTCCAGCTTTTGCCCTGATTCGAGAGGAAGCCCTCCGCTCAAATGATGGTAATGAGTCTTGACGATGCCGACCGATCCCGCGCTCATGCTCATCGCCTCTTTTTATACTTTGGCCAGCGCCTGGTCGATGTCGGCTATTATGTCCTTCACGTCTTCCAGGCCGACGGAGAGGCGGATCAACCCCGGGGTGACGCCTGTGCTAAGCTGCTCCTCGGGCGTCAGCTGCTGGTGCGTCGTGGACGCGGGATGAATGACCAGCGTCTTGGCGTCTCCGATGTTCGCCAGGTGGGAAAGCAGCTTTACGCTCCGGATGAACTTCTTGCCCGCCTCGACGCCGCCCTTGACCTCGAAGGCGACGAGGCCGCCGTAGGTGCCCTTCAGGTATTTTTTGGCGAGCCTGTGGCCGAAGAAGCTCTCCAGGCCTGGATAATAAACGAACTTGACCTTAGGGTGATTTTCCAGGTGCTGCGCCACGGCCAGAGCGTTCTCCGAGTGTTTCCTCTGCCTCAGCGGGAGGTCCTCGAGGCCCTGTAGGAACAGGAACGCGTTGAAGGGGCTCAGCGCCGGGCCTATGTCGCGGAGCAGGTGCACCCTGGCTTTCAATATGTAAGCCAGGTTGGCCCCGCCCACGTTGCCGAACGCGTCCCAGTAGCTTAAGCCATGATAGCTCGGGTCCTTATCGGTGATCTCGGGGAATTTACCGTTATTCCATGCGAACTTGCCCGAATCCACGATAACGCCGCCGACGCTCGTCCCGTGGCCGCAAATATACTTAGTGGCGGATAGGACCTCGATGTCGGCGCCGTGCTCGAAGGGCCTGAAGAAGCCCGTGGCCACCGTGTTGTCCACTACGACCGGTATGCCCGCCTCGTGCGCGATCTTTGAGATCGCCTCGAAGTCGGGCACGTCGAGCTTGGGGTTGCCGATGGTCTCCAGGTAGACGGCCTTTGTGCGAGAGCTAATAGCCTCCTTGAACTCCTCTGGCTTCTGGGACTCCACGAAATGAACAGCCCTGCCGAGCTTAGCAAACGTATAGTGGAATAGCTGGTATGTGCCGCCGTACAGGTTGTTGGCGGACACTATCTCGTCGCCCACTCGCGTGATGTTCAGCAGCGCGAGCGTGGTCGCTGCCTGGCCGGAGCTGACGGCAAGCGCCCCCACTCCGCCCTCTATAGCGGCGATGCGCTTCTCGAACACGTCGTTCGTGGGGTTCATGATGCGAGTATAGATGTTACCGAACTCTTTCAGCCCGAACAGGTTAGCAGCATGTTCCGGGCTTTTAAATACATAGGACGAGGTCGCGTAGATCGGGACCGCCCTTGCGTTTGTCGCCGGGTCAGGGGATTCCTGGCCCACATGCAATGCCAGCGTATCTAATCCGTAATCACTCATTCTTTCACCTCAATTAACGTTCAAGCCATGCTTCCTCGCTATATCGAGGAACGCCTCGCTAAGGTACTTTATTTTCTCCCAGGAGAGGCCGTACGTGTTAAGCTTCCACGTCTTGGTGGCCCCTGCGAACTCGCCGACGATGCCCCTCTCAGCCAGCTCTTCGCTGAAGTAGAAGCCGCGGCGCTTATGCGTCCTGGCCACGGTATCGTAGCTGCCTGTGGTGTCGACCTTCGTGAGCGTGTGCTTTCTCGGCCACTCCGACAGTACTTTGCTTCCCTCGACGCGCTGGAACTGCTCAAGGAAGTAGTTGGACTTCCTGACCTCTTCGTCCCAGCGCTTTACCCTCTCCTTGACTGTCGGGAACGACGCCATCATGGAGAGTAGCGTGCCGCCCATTAGCGTGCAGCCGAGGTTCTCGACTTCCTTGATGCCGAACTTTCTCTTTGTTACGTCGCCCACCATCTGCGTGGTGCGGAGCACCTTCGGTGCATACTCATTCGAGACGCCCAGCACTCCTGACGGGGCGACCGATGCCATGCTCTTATGGCCGGAGCCCACGACGAAGTCGGCGCCGATCTTCTTAGCGTCCACGGGGGCGATACCCACCGTGTACGCTCCATTATACAGGAACGGTATGCCGTACTGCTTCGCCACTTTAGCTATGCCATAGACGTCGTGCTCGTTGCCGAACATGTAGTCGAAGTGGTCGATCATTATGAGAGCGGGCAGCTTGCCGGTCTCACGCTTGACCTCCTCGACCTTCTCGGCCGTGGCGTCCGCCGTGACGATGTTTTTCTCGTTCTTTGGCACCTCTTTGACGATGGCGCCGGCCTGCTCGACTGCAAGGAACTCGGTGTAGTGGGCGAGCGAAGACACGATGACTGAGTCGCCCTTCTCTACCAGGGCGGATACGACGGCCTGGAACGCCCTCCTGGCTCCGGGTGTGACCCTCGCCTGGTCAGCGTTCAGGAATCTGGCCAGCTCGGCGTGGAAGTCCTCGATGCCGGGCCTGGTGATCCTGTCTAGCCTGAAGGGCTTGCGGCAGTAGTCGCAGGTCGAGTAGCCGTCTCCATACGCGATGATCGCTTTTCTTGCCTCGGGCGTCAGCCTGCCCGCGACCTGGATCGGGTGAATATTTATGTATTCCTCTTCTCTTGTTCTGATTTCCAGGCTCCCTATCCGGGTCTTTGGCGGGCATGTGCCAGTATTTGCGCCACCGGCCTCAATCTCGCCGATGTATTCCCTGACCTTCGCAAGCGATTCCCTTACTTTTTGTTCTTGCTCTGGAGTAAGCCCGCTGGGCAGTGACTGCCTGAATATTTCCCTCACGTCCTCGAGGGCGAATAATGCATCGAACGTCCTTTGAACACGTATATTAGCCATTCATATCACTACTTGGTGATTAACAATTGTTAAATTTTTTATTTATATCCTGTGCTAGTGGCAATTTTAGGCTTTCAAGCAAAGTTTGAGGTTTTTGTGCCTCGCTTATCGCGGCAGGCCATCGTTAACGATTGTTTATAATGTTAACAATTGTGTAAAGGCGTTAATACTATATAAAGCATATGGTTGTATTAAAAATATGCATGCTGGTTATATCAATATGAAGGGTCTAGAAGAAAATAAATTAGCCGAAGAGATGGCTGAACCTATTGATGAGGCTCCTATCGGACAGGCTGCGATGGATCTGGTACCGAAGCCATGAAACGTATCCGGGCTCAACGATTAAATTAAGCATATTAAGGCAAAATATACAATAAAAAGCCTAACTATTATAATTACTCATGCAGAGGTCGCAGCCCTCCAGGTTCGTATTATCTTCCTGCCGGTGCAGGTCACACAGGGACCCAGTCTGCTTCACGATGGCGCAGACCGCGCAGATGCCCGGTATGACGTCCCTTGACGTGCTGCCCTCCGCGATCTCCTTTGCGAGGCTTTTAATGGCCTTTCTTACTTGCTTGTTCACCGGTATGCCCCTGCCGCGCTTATCCTTGACGTACTGCGACACGGCAGACTGAGTGATCCCCAGCTTTTCGGAGACGACTTTCTGGGACAGGCCCAGCTTGATCATCTCCTTAGCAAGCTCGGCCCTGATGGTCGGTATGACGTACCACACTATCAATTCGCACGGAGGCTTCATGTTATCACGTTCTAATTATAATGAACAATTGTTATTTGTATATATAATTAACGTTGTGAAGTCTTCAGGAGTTTCATGTGTAAACGCAGGCGTTCCTCTACTCTGCTGTGGCCAGCCGTTTTATCATAGGGCCACTTATAATCGAGGTGATGACCGCCATTATGATGAGGGCGACGAAAATGCGGTCATCGATGAGGCCAGCATCCCTCGCGACCCTGGCCAGGACCATCTCCATAGCGCCCCTCGAGTTCAGGGCGATTCCGATGGCGGCGGCCTGCCTGGAGGGGAGCCCGCTAATCTTTGCGCCCAGCGTCGCGCCAATGACCTTGCCGGCGCACGCCATGAGGAGGGTCGCAGCCGCCAGTAGGAGGTCGAAGGATTTGAAAAAATCCGCCCGCAAGCCTATGGAGACGAAATAGATAGGGGCGAAGAAGCACATGACAAGCCTGCTAAGCATATCATTAGCCTCAATGCGCTTATCGCTGCCTCGCGAGAAAGCCGCGCCCGCCATGAACGCTCCAAAGGCCGCATGTATGCCCATAAGCTCGACTATTACGACCGCCAACAGCATGAAAACCATGGCAAGGCCCATGTAGCAGGCGGAGCATGGCTTAAGCCATTGTAGGGCTTTCTGTGCGAGGACACGGCCGGCCATAAGCAAGAACATTAAGGTCAAAAGCACGACGATGAAGGACGTGTAAGGGGACAGGCCAGGCACGTCCCTATATGCGAATTCATTTAAAACTAAGGTGAAAAGCGACCAGCCGACGAGGTCGTTAATCGTCGCGACGCCCATCACGATCATGCCAGTATCGGTCTTCAACAGGCCCATATCCTTTAGCATGCGGGCTATGACAGGAAGGGCGGAGATGGAGAAAGCGGTGCCAATGAATAAGGCGAGCAGCTTTAGCATGCTCTGGGCATGCCCTCCCCAAAGTTGAGGGGACAGGATGACCAGGCTGAAACCGAGTACGAAAGGTAGAGCTATCCCCATTAAGCTCGTCCATGCTATATTGTATAATCGCTTTTTGATCATGCCTATGTCAACCTCAAGCCCCACGAAGAACAGGAAGAAGAGCACGCATATCTGGGTGAGAACGTCTATTCCCATGTAGGCTGGCCCTACGTTCGGGAATAGCCAATCGTAGGCATTCGGGCTTAACCTGCCCAGGACCGTCGGCCCTATGACGATGCCGCCGATGAGCTCTCCTACGATAGATGGGATATGAAGCCTTCGCATCAGATGGCCGAAGGAGAGAGCTATGCTTAACATTATGACAATATCCAGGAAAATGACAGCAATATCATGTGGAGCCATAAATGCCTTATTGGTTAACTATTGTCATATATTTAACAATTGTTATTTAGCACGACAAATATCTTCGGATTGTATGCCGGAATGCGAGAGTATAAATATTATCGGGTGGATTAACTATTGTTAAGCCTGCAGGGATGGCAGAGTGGCTATGCAACCGGCTGCAGACCGGTACAGGAGAGTTCGAATCTCTCTCCCTGCTTTTTAAGTGACTTTTTATGAATTCGATACTTGAGCATAGACTTCACGTGCTTATGAAGACGTTGTGCCAGATGGGCAGCGTCATGGTTGCCTTTTCTGGAGGCGTTGACTCCACGCTTTTATTGAAATGCGCAGCCGAGGCCCTGGGAAGGGAGAACGTAGTGGCAGTCACGGCATCTTCAGATACGCTCAAGCCCGAAGACCTGGAGAGGGCGAAAGGCTTAGCCCATCTCATAGGCGTCAGGCACATCGTTATAGGCACGAGTGAGATGGAAGACCCGGAGTACGCGGCCAACACGCCAGATCGCTGCTACCTGTGTAAAAAGCTCAGGTTCAGCATGCTGGCCCATCTGAAAGATGAGATGGGCATCGCTTACATCGCTGACGGCGCAAACGCCGACGACGAGGGCGACTATAGGCCCGGCATGCGGGCTTTGGCAGAGCTGGGCATAAGGAGCCCGCTGCGAGAGGCGGGGCTACGCAAGGCCGAGGTCAGGGAAGCTGCGAAAGCATTCGGGCTGCCGAACTGGGACCTGCCGTCGCAGGCATGCCTGGCCTCGAGGTTTCCATATGGCACGAAGCTTACGCCCGAACGGCTCAAGCAGGTATACGAGTCTGAGAAGCTCGTCAATAGCCTTGGCGTCAGGCAGGTGAGGGTACGATATCACGGCGACGTCGCCCGCATAGAAGTGCCGGCCGGCGACATAGGGCTGCTGGTAAAACACAGAGAGGAGGTCGTCGAGGGCCTGAAAAAAATAGGGTTCATATACGTCACTCTGGACTTACAGGGGTTCAGGAGCGGCAGCCTGAACGAGGCATTAAATAGGTGAGCAGAGATGGATTTTGACCTGATAATCGTACGGTATGGGGAAATAGGCATTAAGAGCGAGCCGATAAGGAGAAAGTACGAAAATTTACTGGTGAAGAATATACGCGCAATGCTGGCGGCGAATGGCATCGATTTTGAGGATATTGCCAGGGAGCGCGGCCGCATATACGTGAAGACGAAAGACGAGGGCGCCATACAATTACTGAGCAAGGTGTTCGGCGTGGTGTCGTGCAGCCCGGCGATATCCGCCGGATCGACGGTCGAGGAGGCCGCGAAGTTTGCCGCGGACGTGGCGAGGAACATCGTGAAGGACGGCGAGTCCTTTGCCATAGTGCCCAGGAACGCCAGCTACCAAAAGCTCACGCCGATGGAGATAGGGCGTATCTGCGGGGACGCGGTGTTAGAGGCGATAAGGGAGAGAAAGCCGCACGTCGATCTCAGGAACGCGAAGCATCGGATCCACGTTGAGCTGAGAGATTCGGGCGCCTACGTGTTCACCGACATTGTGCCAGGGGTGGGCGGCATGCCGCTGGGCTCTCAGGGTAAAATGGTCGCCATGGTTTCAGGCGGCATCGACTCGCCCGTCGCCGCCTGGCTCATGATGAAGCGGGGCTGCGAGATAGTGCCCGTGTTCTTCCATAACGCCCCCTATTTCGACGATACCACGATGGAGCGGGCCTTGAATACGCTTAAAAAGCTAAAGGAATGGTGCCCGGGCCACGAGATGAAGGCTTACATCATGCCACATGGCAGGAACCTGCAGGCTTTTCTGGAAAAGGGTAACCAAAAGTACACTTGCGTGTTCTGCAAGCACCTGATGTATAAGGTGTCGCGCGCCATCGCGGAGAAAGAGGGGGCTCATGGCATCGTGACTGGGTCTTCGCTAGGCCAGGTGGCCTCGCAGACCTCGGACAACATGCTCGCCGAGGCCTACGACGTGGACTTTCCGGTCTATCATCCGCTCATCGGCCTCGACAAGGAGGAAATCGTCGGGATCTCAAAGAGGATCGGCTTGTTTGACATCTCGATACAAAAGGCGGCAGGATGCAGGGCAGTGCCGAAGCACCCCTCCATCCACGGGCGCCGGGAAGAGGTCATCAGGATGGAGAGGGAGCAGTTTGACTTCGATGAGCTCGTTGCGCTCGAGGTTGAGAACGCAAAAGAGGTAACGCTTTAAGATGCAAAAATGATAAATAGACCAACCGCATATAACAATTGTTAATTTTATGGAGCATGATTAAGGATGGCAAGCATATTTTCATCGGCATCGGAAAATACGATAACCAGGACGATAGTGAGCGGTTTCTCCGAAGATTTTAACAAATATCTGGAAAGCGACGTGATCATTATAGGGGGCGGCCCCAGCGGCTTGATGGCCGGAAGAGAACTTGCGAAAAAAGGGGCCAAAGTTCTCATTATCGAAAGGAACAACTATCTTGGAGGCGGTTTCTGGATAGGCGGCTTTTTAATGAATAAGATCACGGTAAGGGCGCCAGGCCAGAAGGTCCTTGACGAGCTTAACATTCCATACAAAGAATTCGCTAGCGGGCTCTATGTAACCGAGGGCCCGCACGCGTGCTCAAAGCTCATCGCAAGCGCCTGCGAGGCCGGGGCCATGATACTTAACATGACCACGCTGGATGACGTGGTCCTGCGTGACATGAGGGTGAGCGGTGTCGTCGTCAACTGGACGCCCGTTTCCTCGCTTCCAAGGGAAATCACATGCGTGGATCCGATAGCGATTGAGTCGAAAGTCGTGATCGATGCAACAGGCCACGACGCCTGCGTTGTTAAAAAGCTCGAATCCCGCGGCCTGATAAAGGCCAAAGGCTTTGGCGCTATGTGGGTTGAAAAGTCTGAAGACGCCGTCGTCGAATACACTGGGGAGGCATATCCAGGCCTCATCGTGTCGGGCATGGCAGTCTCCACGTTGTACGGGCTTCCTCGAATGGGCCCGACCTTCGGGGCAATGTTGCTATCGGGAAAGAAGGCCGCAGAAGTTGCATATACAAAATACCTATCTGCCCAATGAAAATAAATATGGCTTTAGATTGCGCCAAGGGCGTAATCCAGGTCGCCGATGAGGTCATCGATGTCCTCGATCCCGGTGGATAGCCGGACGAGGCTATCGGTGATTCCTATCTTTTCCCGGTCTTCCCTTGGGATGCTCGCGTGGGTCATCAGTGCCGGGTGCTCGACCAGCGACTCGACACCGCCCAGGCTCTCGGCCAGCGCATAGATGCGGAATCGTTCCAGGACCCGCTTCGTCTGCGCCAGGTCCGCATCGAGCTCAAAGGAAAGCATCCCGCCAAATCCTGTCATCTGCCTCTTTGCCAATTCGTGCTGAGGGAAGCTTTTCAATCCCGGATAATTTACCTTCTTGACTTTGGGGTGGGATTCAAGGTATTCGGCGACCCTACGCCCGTTTTGGTCATGCCTCTCCATCCTAAGCGCGAGGGTCTTAATCCCGCGAAGGGTTAGATAGCAGTCGAAGGGCGATGGTACTGTCCCTATAGCGTTCTGGTTGAACTTGATCTTCCGGTAAATATCCTCGTCGGAGAGCATGATGGCCCCGCCGACCACGTCGCTGTGGCCGCTGATGTATTTCGTAGTGCTGTGAAGCACTATGTCCGCTCCCAGGCCTAGAGGATTCTGGAAAAAGGGGCTCATGAAAGTATTATCCACGACCGTGAGGATACCATGTCTTTTAGCGATTTTTGATATTTCCCGGATGTCGCACAGCTTCATCAGCGGGTTGGTCGGGCTTTCGAGCCAGATCAATCTTGTGTTTTCGCGTATGGCATCCTCTACGTTCGCCGTATGGCTGGCGTCCACAAAGGTGAACTCCAGGCCGAAGCCGGCCATCGTCCGCTGAAAGAGCCGCTTCGTGCCACCGTAGAGGTCGTCGAATCCTATGATGTGGTCGCCTTTTTTTAACAGCGATAGCAATAGCGTCGTCTCGGCGCCCAGCCCGGAACTGAACGCGAGGCCATATTTGGCGTTCTCCAGGGCAGCGAGCCTTTTTTCCAGCGCGTCCCTCGTCGGGTTCCCGGACCTGGAATATTCGTAGCCTCCGGTCGGCTTGTCAACGTCTTTTCTGGCGAATGTGGAGGAGAGGTGTATCGGGACGACGACGTCCCCGCTCCCGCCTTCCTTGAAGTTCGGCTCTTCTCCTACATGTATTGCCTTCGTCGCGAATTTCATGCCATCACTTTCTGCCCTGGTAACTTTTCTTTGACAAAATAGTTGATCACATCCGTGCTGGTAATGATGTCCACCACCCGGCCGTTATCCACCACCACAGCGGCGTTCTTATCCTTCAGCAGGGTGAACGGGTTGAGGATACTGTCCTTCACGTTCACGGAAGGCAGCGGGTCGTCCAATACCTCGCGGACCTTTTGCCCCAAGGATGCTTCATGTCTCGCCAGCTTATTCATTATCGTCAGCTCACGGATGCTGCCGACCTGTACCCCGCCCTCTACTACCGGCAGCTGCGAGATGCCGTTTTCCTGCATCACGGCTAACGCCTCATACAAGCGGTCTTCAGGCCTCGCCGCCATCAGGCTATGGACCCGCCGGGGCTTGGCGGAGATGATGTCCCTGACAGGGATCTGCTCTTCCTCGCTCTCCAGGTAGCCGTTCTCGATCATCCACTCGTCGGAGTAGATGCGGTTGAGGTAGTTCCTTCCCGTGTCCGGCAGGATAACGACGATCGTCCTGTCAGGACCGAGCCGCTCAGCCACCTGCTTCGCCGCGAAGACGGCCGCCCCGGAGGACCCGCCTGCGAAGATGCCTTCTTCCCTGGCCAGCTTCCTGGCCGTCAAAAATGCATCCTTATCGCTCACGACGATCACCTCGTCGACCAGCTTCAAGTCCAGGGAGGACGGCATGAAATCCTCGCCTATCCCTTCGACCTTATAGGTATGTATCTCGCCCTTGGTGCCGTAGAACTCGTGATGGAATATGAGCCTTCGGGGTCCACGCCTACGACCTTGATGCTCGGGTTCTTTTCTTTCAAGTACCGCGCGGTCCCGGTAATGGTGCCGCCCGTGCCCATCCCGGCTACGAGGGCATCGACCTTTCCGCCCATCTGCTCCCATATCTCAGGCCCGGTCGTCCGGTAATGGGCCTCAGGGTTAGAGGGATTGAAATACTGATTCGGGTTGAACGCGTTTGGCATCTCCTTTGATATCCTCTTGGCCATCTGAACGTTGTTGGCGGGGTCGTCCGGGGACACAGCCGTCGGGGTTACGATCACCTTTGCGCCGAATGCCTTTAAAATATCGATCTTTTCCTTGCTCATCTTGTCGGGTATCGTAAAAATGACCTGGTATCCCTTAACAGCCGACACCATGGCCAGCCCCACGCCCGTGTTGCCGGAGGTCGGCTCGACTATCGTATATCCCGGCTTGATCAAGCCCTTTTTCTCCGCCGCTTCGATCATAGAGAGGCCTACCCGATCCTTGATGCTCCCGCCGGGGTTTAAAAACTCCAGCTTGGCATAGACTTTGGCGGCGCCCGGCCCTATGAGCTTATTGATCTTTACCATTGGTGTCCGGCCCACCAGCTCAGTGATATTATTAGCTACCATCATGCATTTTCCTCCCTTTTCCTGGCTCAATAATAGCTTCCTGTCGTGAAATCTTATGTAATGTGCCACCAATCCTTATCATCTGATATACCAAAAAATGTGAGATATAGGCAATCCCAAATAAAAGTCGGATTGTTTATTACTCGTGATAATTTTCCCATTTAGAATAATTAGCCCGATTTATCGCTTTTTTGCCTAAATCTAAAGCCATTTAGAGTATTAATTAATTTGTACTATTATGTGCGATGGGATAATTAGCCAAAAATTAAAGGTCATCGGGGAGCTCATGCGAATGGAGCGGCCCGCAGAGCCTCAGGAATACATAGAAGAGCACATGGCCTGGACCCTGGAGGAGCTGAAAACCTACTATGACCAGATCAGGCCAATGGTATCGGCTCCGTGAGCTTTAAACGCTCTGGATTGCTCACAGCCTCGTGCACGAGCTCGGGTTTTGTTTTAATCCACGACATGAACTTGCTTCCCCCGGCATCAAGGAGCCTCGCCTGCGCCACGGGATTACAGATAGGCTCGAACGTGCCAGGTATCGCTTTCTCGCTGTCCAGGAGACCGATCTCCTCCCTGGGTATGGCGCCGCATTTACAGCACACCGATATGGCCTCAAAGCCCTTTACCTCCAGTATCTTCGTAAGGGTCCTGGACTCGGCGATAAGGCCGATACACGTCGCTATCCCCAATTTCTTATAGCTCCTCCCCTCGGTCCGCGCGGCGGCGATCGCCATCTTCCGTATTTCCGGGTCCTCCTTGTATAAACGTAACACTTCATCGATCGTCTCTTTTTGAGTCTTCGTAGGGCAGAACATCGGCCCGCTATTGGGCGCGTTGCTCCAGCACGCCTGCCGGTTACACTTGCTGCATTCTAATGAGACCTTTACCATGCATTCACCGTCTTTGAAAAAAGGGTGCCTTATGTATATATCCATAAATAATACAGCAAATTCTACCGGAATGAATCACTTAAATAAAAGAATTAGATGTCGCGTACCGGCGATACGTCGCAGCCAGTGCACAGCAGGCAGCCGGTCCGGGCTTGCGTCACGTCGAGCCCGTATTTAGCAAGTATGCGGCGCTCCTCGGATGCCAATTTCAATAAACGCCCCGCGCTCACATTTTCTATGTATACGTCGTCCTTGCGGAGCGGGTGGGGGCTCACCTTTCTCAATATCGGAATGACGCCCATGCTCGCCAGCATCTCTATGCCCTTTATTACCGTATCGTCGGTCTCGCCCAGGCCTATCAAAACGTTGGTGAATACGTGGTTGCGCCCGAATACCGACACGGCGTGCCCCAGCGACTTAACGATGTAATCCTGCGACAGGTCGGGGCAAACCTTCTTGAATATCCCGGGGTCCACCGACTCTACATTATACTTGATCTCCAAAGCCCCTGCATCCTTCAAGGCCTCGCTCGAATCGTCGGTAGGATACACGGATACTCCGATTGGTATATTCCGTGGCTTCACCAGGTCGTATATTTCGCGGACGAGCCCTGCGACCCTCTCTACCTCTTCTTCCGGGGTTTTCCATACTCCTGATGTCAGGGATATCGAGGCCAGGTCCGGGTTCTTCAGTCCGTTCCGGACCAGCTCTAGCACTTCCTCAGTGGACTTAACCTTGCCCTGCAGCCTGGGAACCGGGCAGAACTTGCAGTCGAACACGCAGCGCTCGCTAACGGTAATGTAGGCCTGCCTGGGGCAGTGCGATATCGCCTCTTCCAGCTTGCCACGCACGAACACCTTTTCCGCATCATCGTATATTGTGACATCGTCGCCGTCCAGGGACGCCTTGAACCTCGACGCCTGGCGCACGCCAAGCCTCACCCGGTGCCCGTCAATATTCACGAATATCGACTCCAGGCCAGCGCCCGGGCCCGCTGTAGCCCTGGTCACGTACGGCCTGAAAGAGCTATCGATGACGACGCCTCCCGCCTCGATCAGCTCCGCCTTCTTCTTTACGCTCACTTCCATGCCATCACCATCATAGTTAACGAAAAAATCGTTAACAATATAACTATTGTTAATTATGGGTATAAATAAATGACGTTTAACCCATGTTCCCGCATAATGCCCATTGCGAAAGATTTAACTATTGTTAAGTGCATCTTAGAGGTGGTGAAAATTCCATGAGGGATCGTTTTTGCCTCTAACAATATAGACGTACCGAAGATCGAACGCTTGCCGCCTTCGGCAAAGCTGGTGTATAAGGTGCTGGAATCCAGCGGCCTGCTTACCCAGAAGGACATTATCAAAAAAACGTATCTCCCGCCGAGGACCGTTCGCTATGCGCTGAAGCGCCTGCGGGACGAGAATATCCTCCAGGAGCGCTTCTATTTCAAGGACGCGCGCCAGAGCCTGTACGGGCTGAACAAGGATGCAGCGGGGGTGGTAGGAGGATAATACCGTTATCCTCTGTTCTTTATGCCATGTAGTTAACTACGGCGAGCATTATTCAAGAAGTGAACAAGCAGCCGTTACCTGTAATTCCAGCCGCATTGCTTCCGTGACCGGCCTCCTCTCATTTCCTTTCATGGACGTACCAGTCTATGTCGAAGACGAGTCCGGATATAGGCCTGCTCGAGGATGGAAGACGCGCTCACGAGACCAGAGACTCTTCTGCCGACACGACCCCGGCGCCTCAAGCTGAAAGCTTCGATGGGCCGAGGAGGGTCACGATGATGATGAACGCCGTAATGCCCGCGGCCATGGCCAGCCAGATGGCCGCATAGCCGCCTGAGGACAGTAGCCAGCCGCAAAAGGCTGCCCCAGCACCTCCGCCGCCAAAGAGGCCGAGGCCGATCAGCGCGGACGGGAGCCCTTTGGCGTCGGGCGCCACGTCGAAGGCGATCGTTGCAAGGGGCGACTGGATGAAGATATAACTCAAGCCCAGGGCTATGCTGGCGAGCAGCCCGGCCTGCCATGAGGGAAAGGCCACGAGAAGCAGGGCGGCGAACAGGGCGAAGCATCCACCGGCAAGGATGGTCCGCTGATGGCCCAATCGCGCCACCACGCCGCCGACCTGTGACCCGGCGAAGGCGCAGGCGAATCCATAGAACATCACCACCAGACCCACCCGGAGATAGTCGAGCCCGGTCACCTGGTTCAAGAATGAACCGAGGAAACTGTACAGTCCGATGAGGAGAAAACCTGTGGCCAGCGCGGCGGGAAATATCACTTTGCCTTTCGGGGTCGACACGACGCGCCGGACCTCCGGTAAAAAGCGGCGACTATCGCTCCCGATCTTTTCCGCAGGCAATCTCCGTAAAAGGACGAGCGCGCACAGGGCTGCAACGCTAAAGAACAGGAAAGCGGACCTCCAGCTGACGAAATTAGCGAGGAAACCGCCGAACCCTACGCTCAGGCCCTGTCCCAGAAAGACCATACCCATGAACCTTCCGACGGAAGCGGGGCGGTCAGGCGGAGGGACGCTGTCGCCGATCAGCGCCAGCGATACGGAAATGATGCCCGCGGCGAAAAAGCCGGTGACCGCCCGGCAGAGCAAGAGTGACCATACGGATTTGGCGAAGGCGCAGGCGCACGAGCCCAGCGCAAGCCCGCCGACGATCCACCGAAGGACTTTCGCTTTGCTCAGGCGGTCGCTGAGAAAGCCATAGACTGGCTGCATGAGCCCATACGGCACCATGTATGCGGTCAGGATAGAACCGGCCAACGCGACCGAAACGCCGAATCCGGCGGCGATGGCCGGCAAGACGGGCGATACGATCCAGTTATCCGCCGCCGAGATAAAGCCCGCGAGGCCCAGGATTAAAATAAAAGATCGGTCTATAAGGACTCCATCGGCCTTTTCCCGTATCGTGATATCACCAGGATACCGATAGTTATCCATTAGGCAATAAATAATTTTTGATGAATATACGGATAGCCTGACGAGTATCGATGGCGTGTTAAGGATTGCTAAATTAACATTATGTATATATAGAATGCTCATTAAACAATAGTTAATAAAATGTATAAACGTAACGATAAGGCAAAAATATATAAAGGATTATCCGCCCGATACGGGCGGGAACACGGCGATATCGTCGCCTTCCTTAACCCTGGACTCCAGGCCGCCCTGGTCTCTCACGCTTTTACCGTTGAGCAGGATATTCACGTATGGCTTGATATCCTGGCCCGTTAACATCAACGGCTCCAGCTTCGGATAATCGTGCACCAGGGCCGACACGACGTCCCTCACGGTGCTACCCTTTACGTTCACTTCCACTTCCTTGTTCTTAGCAACTTCACGAAAGTTCGCGAACAGCTTCACCTTTAATTTCATTATGTACCTCCAGTATGAATGCTATTTGCCGCCGCAGGCGGGGCAATCGGGATTCTTCTTAACTTCTATCTCGTGGAACTCCATGTACTCGCCGTCATAGAGGAGAAGCCTGTTGGTAACCGGCTTGCCTATGCCGAGCACCACCTTGACGGCCTCGGTCACCTGTAGCGTCCCCAGCACGCCTGGCGTGGCGCCAAGTATGGGGAACACCTCCCTGGGAGGCGCATGAGGGAATATGCATTCCAGGCACGGCGTCTCACCCGGAATAATAGTGCATAGCCTTCCTTCCAGGCCCCACACGGATGCATGAATAAAAGGTATCCTATGCTTCAGGGCCGCCCTATTCAATAGATACCTCGTTGGAAAATTATCCATGGCATCGATGATAATATCGTAGCCTTTCGTGATATCATAGACGCTGTTCTCATCGATCTTACCATGGAATCTTTCTATCTCTATGGAAGGGTTAATCTGCGATAGCTTGTCGTAGCCGCTTTTTACTTTAGCCTCGCCCACGTCCTTGTCCCAGTGGAGTATCTGGCGGTTCAGGTTGCTGAAGTCGACCACGTCCATGTCGGCGATGGTGATGTGGCCGAACCCGGCCACCGCGAGGTAAATGGATGCCGGGCAGCCCAGGCCGCCGACGCCCGCCACGAATACCCTCGTATTTTTAAGCTTTTTCTGTCCCTCTTCCCCGAATCCTTTGATCATCATCTGGCGAGCGTACCTTTTCAGGTCGTAATCCGTGAGCTCCTTAAGCGTTTCAGCGTTCTGCATCATAATAATGGTAATTAACTATTGTTAACTATATAATGGTTGGCAAACGGGCAATGCGATAGACGAGAATAGCCCACCTAAACATCATTATACTGGCCAATGACATTGACCCATTTTTACTGTTAATTCGGTAAAATAATGAGAAATGGGTTATCTTTTTACCTCAAGTTGTTGAAGTACCTGTTCTCGAACTCGGAGCCCTTCATACAGTACATGTCATCTTTCATTGAAAGTTCGCTTTCCACCGGGCATGCCGGACAGTTACAACCCTTGATCTCATTTATACAGCGGAAGCTGTTACCCATCAGGCAGAATATCCCTTCATTATCGCTTTTAGCGCAATCAGTGTATGAAGGGCATGAAGGACATTGACATTTAACCAGGTACCTCTGAACTTTCCTTGCCTTGTCCTGTGGTTCGAGTCTCTTGAGTTCCTTCACTGTCCTGTCGAACTTATCCATTAAATCACCATAAAAATTTTAATATTTGTCTATATAAACATTAAACAATATAATTACGATTTATGAGCGTAAAAAAAATTTACCACCGTAAAGGCTAAAGCGGACAATTCGGCAATTACCGGGCCTTCGTATCATTGGGCCGCCGGTAATAGCACTATGAACTTTGCCCCTTTCGTATGGTCTCCAGAGACATGGTCCACGACTCTTACCGTGCCCCCGAGCCTCTCTGTCAGCGTTTTCACGATGTAGAGCCCCAGGCCTTTGCCATCGCCTTTGAGCGCGCCTCGCTGGAACCTTCTGAAAAGCTTAACCTTCAAATCATCGGGTATACCATAACCATTATCCGATATGGCGATTTGATAATGCTTTTTACCATTAACGGTCACCTCATCAGCAGAAATGTCGATATCAACCTCTTTCCCCGAATATTTGATGGAATTATTGATGAGGTTACAAAAGATCTCTTTCGCCAGGGGGGTGCCCTTTATTATCATGCCTACCTTTGGCGTGTAACGAATAGTGACCTTTTTATCGGGAGGCCTCGGCGCCTCCCCTATGCATGCTCTAATAAGCTCGTCGAGGTTGATAGGCGTGAGGGACAGCTCTTCGCTCGATATCCTCTTGACGCTCCGTACGTTATTGATGATGGCAGCGCTGCCACTGGCAGCATTTATGGCCCTTTCGATGAATCGCCGTTGCAGGCCGGTTAAATTCTTATCGTCCTTTATCAATTCGAGGCTGCCTAAGACGACCTGGTTCAGGTTATTGATGTCGTGGCCCATCAAATCCAGGTAAAATTCGGTCTTATTCTTCTCTTCTTCCGCCGCGTCCCTCGCCGACATGATCTTCTCCTGGTCCGCCCGTATCGTCTTTGCCATGCTATCGAATGAACGGGCCAGGTCCCCGATTTCATCCTGCCTCTCTACTGGCAGGTATCTAAGATAATCGCCGGATGGCATTTCTTTCATCGCCTTAGACATATTAATGATGGGTTTTACCAGATACCGCCCTACTATTGTGGCAATCGTAAAAGCGGCTAACATCAGGATAATCAAGAAGGTGATCATAGTAGTGATGGCACTCTGTATCGGGTAATATGCCATATTTGTAGGAATGGCGATCAATACGCCCATGCCATAACTCTTAACCGGGGAGAACGCGACAACCTGTGTTTCGTTTACGGCCGGATTGTACGCCTCATAGACGCCTTCTTCACCGCCCGAGACTTCTCGAACCCCTGGATAATTGGATATATTCTTCCCCATCATGTTGTTTTGCCCGCCATAGCGTGCTATTACAATGCCAGAGCTATCGACCAGATACGTGTATTTCCCGGTGTCTGCCAGCCATTCGCTCGTAAAAAATGAATAATTATGCAGGTCCAGCGATCCTACGAGCACGCCAAGCACTCTGCCAGATTCGTCCTGTATGGGCACGCCCATGTATATGGTATGATTTTTCGTATATTCGCTTAGCATTGGCTGGCTAACATAGGCTTTCGTGTCCGTGATGGGGCCATAGACATAAGGCTTATCCATCTCGTCCAGCCCGGCCAGCATGGAATACGGATAGCTGGAAATGACCATGCCCGAGGTATCAGTAGCGTATACGTTGCTGAATTGTCCGGTATTTTGAATGTTCTTTAACGTATAATTCAATACAGGCAAGTTTTTATCTGCGACCGAATAAATAGCAGAATGGCTGCCAGCCTGGCTTTTGAGGTATATTTTTGAATCGTCTATATAGCTAACGGTGAGCGCCGATAAAGCCTTCGCGTAGGCTAAATAATCGTCCCGGATGTGCTTTTCTACTATGCCCCAATAATAGGCAGAGCTCACTCCGCCCACAATGATAGGGACTGTCGCCACTAACACTAATAATATAACGGCTTTAGACTTGATAGAAATGAATGGCATACCCATTATTTCATATTAAACGCACATCGTTAAATCTTTAAACGCAAAAAAGATTAAAAAAATCTAATAGTGTTGTAACGCCGCATTGACATGTCCGTTTTATTAGCCTTGTCACCTCATCATCTTCCTGCACTCCTCGGCACAGCTTCTACAGGAGCTGGCGGTTATCCTGCAGTGCCCAAGGCTCTTGTGTTTGTCGCATTCGGCCGCGCACGCGTCGCATACGTCTGCGCACACCCTGCATATGTTCCTGGCGTACTCGCTGTCCCTGGACATGTATCGGGCCGACGCCGCGCAGATGTCCGAGCAGTCCCTGAGCAGCTGGATACACTTCGACAGCATTTTCACGTTCGGGTCTCTTAAACAATCTGTAGCGCATGCCTCGCACGACTCTGCACAATCAAAGCACGCCTCAATGCAGCTTTGGTATTTCTCTTGTTTCAGCACTTGCATTTTTATCCCCCCATGTTCTGCAATTTTATATATGACCAGCCGAACTTTGGACCCATAAAGTCATATAAATGAGGGCAATTTTTACCTCGAATAACGGTATTAACGGCATTTTATAACAAGCGTCGTAAAAAAGAGCAAAACTAGGAGCTCCACTTTATGTGAACGTTAAGCCTTACCAGCGTACTTATCCGGGGTTTTATCGAACGTAGCTTTGCATGATTCGCAGCAGAAATAATACGTCTTGCCCTGGTACGTTTCCTTTGCGCCGGGGCTCTTCGGGTCCACTTCCATGTTACAAACCGGGTCCTTCACCATATTATCACCATTCGATTATAGTAATAGTATCATAAAAAATCTGACCTGCGGATAATGCGGTCAGGCCATATAGAATAGCTGTTTTATAAGCTTCCTAAGCAATGGGGGCCCGTGTCCATATAGCTCTTCAAAGCCATGGAAGCGTGTATGGCTTCGCTGAATGGGCTTAAAACAGGCCGAAACATGAAACGTCGGGATAAAATTCAAGCCCCGCCCGAACATTGTTCATTAGGGGGATGAAAAGATGGCAGAAGTGAAATTAAATGCAGCTGCTTTGGGCATCGCGGCCGCCATCATTGCCGCCGTGGTCATGCTCTTGCTGGGCATACTGGGAAACCTTGGCATCTACATGGGAGCGGTCCGAATGATGGAGGAGTGGCACATGTTCTTCAACCTCACCCCGCTAGGGATAATCGGGGGAATGATATAAGCGGCGATCATTAGCTTCATATTCGCCTACGCTTTCGGATTGGCATATAACTGGCTTACGCCAAGGGTATGACCATGCTAGCGACACTGAAATGAACAACTAGAATAGCCCTATTCGGAGGACCCTTCGCGGGGTTCCTGCTCGCCTGGCTCTATACTTGCTCGACGCTATAAAATAGCCTTAATCGGCCCTTCTAATCTTATATCTCTTCAATAGCGCCGAGTTAGTCACGACTGTCAGCGAGCTGATGGCCATGGCGGCCGCCGCTATGATCGGGTTCAGGAGGCCGACGGCGGCCACCGGTATTGCCAGAACGTTATAGAATAATGCCCAGAACATGTTCTGCTTTATTTTCCTCATCGTGGCCCGGCTCAGCATGATCCCCGCCACCACGTCCCTCAGGTCGTCCCTTATTAGCACTATACCGCCTGTCTCCTTGGCCACGTCGGAGCCGCTCCCCACCGCTATGCCGATGTCCGAAGCGGCCAGCGCAGGGGCGTCGTTGATGCCATCGCCCACCATGGCCACCACCTTGCCCTCTGCCCGCAATTTTTTTATCACGTTTTCCTTCTCGCCGGGCAGCACGTTAGCGATCACGCGGTCAATGCCTACCTGCCGCGCAATGGCCTTCGCCGTCCTCTCGTTATCGCCGGTCAACATGATCGTCTCGATGCCTAGCTTTTTAAGCTCCGTGACGGCCTCGGCGGAGCTCTCCTTCAGCGTGTCGGCCACCGCTATAGCGCCCGCCGCTTTCTTATTTACGGCGACAAGCATGGCGGTTTTCCCCTCCTCCTCAAGAGAGCGGAGGGAATCTTCAAAGCCTCCTATATCTATGCCGTTAGCCTGCATTAATCTCCTATTACCGACTAATACGTCTTTACCCTCTATAGTCACGCTGATGCCTTGCCCCGGCACGGCCTCGAATTTTTCGGGGTCTTTTAGTAATATGCCTTTATCCCTCGCGGCCCTAACGATGGCCTCGCCCAGCGGGTGCTCTGAGCCTTTCTCGGCTATCGCCGCAAGCCTCAAAATTTCTTCCTTATTTTCGCCCACGATGTCCGTCACAGACGGCTCTCCTTTAGTAAGCGTTCCCGTCTTATCGAAGACCACGGTGTTGAGCGCCTGCGCCCTCTCTAGGTACTCGCCGCCCCTTATCAGGATGCCTGCTTCCGCCCCTTTGCCCACTCCCACCATCAGCGCGGTTGGAGTAGCGATGCCAAGGGCGCACGGGCAGGAGATTATCAAGACGGCCACGAACGAGAGGATTGCCATGGTAATGTTCCTCATGATGAGCAGCCAGCCCAGGAGCGTCAATATCGCCACGGCTATGACGGCGGGCACGAAATATGCGCTCACCCGGTCCGCTATACGCTGGATAGGGGCGCTCGACGCCTGCGCCTCCTCCACCATCTTGACGATCTGCATGAGCATGGTGTCAGAGCCCACCCTGGTCGCCCGGACCTTCAGCATGCCTGTCTTGTTGATGGTCGCCCCTATGACCTCGCCGCCAGGCTTCTTTTCCACGGGCATGCTCTCGCCGGTGACCAGCTTCTCGTCCACTGACGACTCCCCCGCAATGACTACGCCGTCCGTCGGAATCTTATCTCCAGGCCTTACGACCAGGGTTTCGCCAACCATCACGTTTTCCACCGGTATGTCCATCTCCTTGCCGTCGCGGATGACCCTCGCCATGCTCGGCCTCAGGTCCATGAGCTTCCTCACTGCTGCCGAAGTGCTGGCCTTCATGTAGTCCTCCATGAACTTGCCGAGCAGGACGAAAGCGATGATGACCGCTGAGACCTCGAAGTATACGTCCGTCTTGGGAACGGGGAGCAAGCCCGGGAAAAACAAGACCACCACGCTGAATATGTACGCGGTAAGCGTCCCCATGGATATGAGCACGTCCATGTTGGTTGTTCCGCCCTTAAGCGCCTCGAAAGCCCCCTTATAAAAGCTCCAGCCGCCGATGAACTGAACGGGAGTAGTCAAAATGAACAGCCAGTAGCCCCAGGTGAACCATGGAAGCTGGGGTATTGGCGCCCAGGTGATGATGCTCACGCCTGCCGCCAGGGTTAGAAAAGCAACGACTCGCAAAAGGCCAATCAGGAGCACGCCCGAGAGGGCGATGGTGACCCGGCGCTTCATGCTCTTTAATTCTCTCTCCGGGTTCTCGAACGTCCTGAGGCACTGCTCAGAGCAGAAATAATAGGTCCTTCCCCCTACTTCCTTTTTAAAGGGCGTATCTAACTCCACGCTCATTCCGCAGATGGGATCAACTGGCACGATCTCAACCCCTATTTTCTAACGGTCAAAACAGGCACCCGTGAATGCCTCATCACTTTATCGGCGGTGCTTCCAAGCAAATATCTTTGAATCCCGGTAAGCCCCAGCGTGCCCATCACTATGAGGTCAGCCGATTCCTCCCGGGCCAGCCTTATGATCTCCCCGGCCGGGTGGCCTTCGACAACGCGCTTATCGACGCTTACGCCTTCTTTCGTGGCAGCGTCTTCCACGTATTTAACGGCGCTCTCTCCTCGCTCGTATAATTTCATTAGGGCCTCCTTTTTTGGCGTGGTAAGCGTTATGCATTGCTCCAGGCCACAACCCGTCTTCACGTCTACCACATAAACGGCCATCAGTTCTGCCCCCGCGAGCTTAGCAAGGCTGACCGCATAGTGTACGGCCTTTCTGCTACATGACGACCCGTCCGTCGCCACCAATATTTTCTTAAATAGCTTATCCATAGTCCATCTCTTAGCCCCTGGCTCATTGCTTGCTGCTCATGCTCTTCCACAATTTTAATATCCACAGGTAAACGTAAATGACCAGGCCGAACAGGAGCAAGAGGAGAAGGATATAGAATATCGTCATGTATATAGATGTCCACTCGGGGCCCCGAGTGGGCATCCAGTGCTGGCCATTTTCCATGAGGGCACAATATGCCATGGTCATGCCAATCGGTATCATTTCCGTCTGCTCGCCTCTTCTTTCAAGAATTTATCTTTACAGGCCTCGCAGCAGAACTTTAAAGTCTTGCCGCCGACCGTAGCCGTTACACATTCCTTCGGCAAGAATCGCCCGCACACTTTACATCGCATGCCCTCTATAGCGTTCGACCTCATAATATGCGCATCTCAATTTCTAGATATATAAAATACTTAAATTTATATAATGATTGCCAAATTTTATTTATGAGGGGATGAAATGCAGTTGAAGCTCTCTTATTTAGCATATACATTAATTGCCATTGCCTTTATATCGCTCTTATTCGGCTTTTCTCAAGCCACTAAACCGGGCCAGCATAGCGTAGGCTCATATTGGGGGCCGGTTGAAAAGGCTATCGGTAAAAGCGGGACAATGCTGCCGGGAGGCGTATTCAAGGTCGACCTGACGAGGGGCGACGTGGCAGTAGCTGTCGGAGGCGTGCGATTAAAGCCCGTCATGGCCACGGACTCATGGGTCTCGTTCATGCGCATGGGCGACGAAGCGATGATGATGGGGGACATCGTGCTAACCTCTGAAGAGGTGGGTCCGGTACAGGCTAAGCTCAGCGCCGAAGGCATAGACATTACGGCTATCCACAACACGCTCATCGGCGAGTCTCCCCGGCTCTATGACCTTCATATCGGCGGGCGTGGAGACCCCGCCATGCTGGCGACAAAGGTACGCATAGCGCTCGATACGGCACGAATATCTTCGGCTGGCGAGAGTCCCCGGCCCGAACGGCCCGCCCCGGCTGTCGGGCAGCTCGACAGGGCCATGGGCTCCGAATATACGCTGGAAGATGGCGTATACATGTTCAGCATCCCTAGGGCAGAACGGATAACCGTCGATGGCATGGAAATGCCGCCCTCAATGGACGTGGCCACCATGATAAAACTTCAGCCGCTTGGCGATGGAAATGTGGCAGCCACCGGCGACTTCTTATTAAGGCCGGACGAGGTCCAGCCCGTGATACGTGCGCTAAACGAGAACGGCATCGAAGTGACGGCTCTCCATTCGCATATGCTGGTGGAGGAACCCCGCTTATTCATGCTTCATTTCTGGGCTATGGGGGATGAAAACCGGTTAGCAAATGGGCTCAGGCTGGCCCTTAATAATACTAATAGCATCCCCATTAAAGCTGGCCTGGCTTATCGGTAAGCCCATATTGGGCAAAGTATATAGCGTCACAGCCCTTTAGTAAAAACGCATATGACGGTTACTTTTGACCCTTCCATCCCCGGCGTTTTCATCTTCGGGCTGCTCGCCGGCATCTGCCCGTGCAATAGCGTCCTATGCCTGGGATTGATTGGCTATCTAACCAGCGGAGAGACGAGGCTGTCGCCTCTTAATGTCTTCAGGCTGGTGGTCGCCTTTTCCATCGGCACGGTGCTCGTGCTGTTGCCGCTCGGCATCATTGCCGGGCTCATCGGCAAATACATATTATTTTTAAACAGTACCATTGCATGGTCCCTTGGAGGCGTCTTGATGATATTAATGGGACTCCAACTGCTACACGTCTATAAGCCTCCGATAAAAATCATTTTTAATTTTTTTAAGCTGCCTTCTTCCTATACCGTTTTGGGCGCATTCTTATTGGGGCTGTCTTTTGGCGCCATAACGGTGGGGCGTGGCGCCCCCATGCTCATCATCGTATTAACGTATATCGCGTTATATCAGGCCCCTCTCCAGGGATTGTTGACCATGCTCATCTATGCGGTGGGGATGAGCATCCCGCTAATAGTTATCAGCTCGATAGGCGGGGCCATAGGCAAAAAGATAAAAGAGATAGCCAGGGTGGGAGGCGACGTCGCCGACCGGGTCACAGGAGCGCTGATCATGATGATAGGCATTTATTTCCTATACCTGGCCTTTGCTTAAAAACCCCTATCTCCCACTTCGCTTACAAGGCGATAGGATCTGCAGTATCTCCTTACCTTTTGGCGTAACCTTATACGGAAACCCCGATGGGTCGCAATCCTTTTCAACGTACCCCGGCTTAAGGGCGCAGTCGATCTCGCTCAAGATCAAGGCATCGATCTCCTCGCGTGTCATCCACCGCAATTCCTTTTTCTTTTCCGGCTCCATGAACGCGAGCACGAGGTCCTCGATGTCGTCCGGGATGCGCATAGTATACCATTACGCTTGCATCAACTTTAGCTTTCCCGAATACTTACAATTGATGGGTAGGCGATATTGTTATATATGAGGTGATATATGTACAATACAATACTTTAATGTATAAATATATACAATGATATTGGTGAAAAGTCATGAAGTCTAAGGATATAGTCATTGTAGGCATATTGCTCGGCATAGGCGCCATCGTGAGGTATGTGTCCCTCATAGCGCCCGGCCCTATCACGAGCAACCTAGTAATAGCTTTCTATAGCCTGGCAATAATATTGGTGGCCCCAAAAGCGGGCGAAGCGCTGGGCATCGGCATCGTCGCGGGCATCGTATGCGCGCTGATAAGCCACTCGCTCTTCCCGCCCGCCAACCTGATAAGCGAGCCGGTCGGCGCGCTGGTCGCGCTGGCGAGCCTGACGCTGATAAACAAGCTCACCGGGATCAAGGAAACCGTTAAGGCGGCCGCTGACGGCGGCGCAGGCGGGCGAAAAGACGATGCCGCAGGGTACGTCATTGCCGCCCTCGGCCTGCTGGGCATGATATCGTTTACGGCCCTCATGTTTATAAAAGAGCTCAAAGCGCTGGTCGCTAATACCCCCCTGGCAAGCCAGAATAACATGATAATATTCGGAGCCATATCCGTCCTGATAGCGCTCGCAGGGCTATACCTCATGCCGGCCACGCTTAATAAGTATAGCGCGGGAGTGGTCTCGCTTATAGCCACTCTTGCGAGCGGCCTGACGTTCGTGACGGTCGCCGCATTGGTGATATTCGCCATGCCGGGCATACTTAATACGACTAAAGCGCCGCCCATCGACGTATTCGTATTCTCCGCCCTGCCAATCGTGATCGGCTGCGCCATCATCAACATGATACTAGCGCAGGCCCTCTATTTCCCCGCGAAGAAGGCGATGCGCTAGCTAAAAAACCCATCTGGTCGGTGACCCATGATAAAGTTCAGCCACTTCACTTATCGGTATCCGACGCAGGCCGAACCCACCCTCATAGACATCTCGCTCGAGATTAAGAAAGGGGAGTTTTTGTTGATAACGGGGCGTTCAGGTGCCGGCAAAACAACGCTATGCAGGGCAATGTTCGGCGCCCTTCACCACGACATTGGAGGTGAGTTCAGCGGCACGCTAACGTTAAAGGGCATGGACGTATCAGGGCTGAGCATCGGCCAGATCGGCTCTTTCATGGGAGTGGTGTTTGACGACCCTGACTCACAGCTATTCATGCCCCAGGTCGAGGATGAGATAAAGTTCAGCCTCCAGGCAAGGAGCCTGCCGTCCAGCCAGAAGGATATCGAGAAAGCGCTGGCCCGCGTCGGCATCGCCCATTTAATTAAGCGGCCGACCCATGAGATATCAGGCGGTGAGAAGCAGAAGGTGGCCATAGCGGCTGCGCTCGCCGTAGACCCTGAAATATTTCTTTTTGACGAGCCTACTTCTCAGCTAGACCCCCAAAGCACTCTCGAAATATACGCCATCCTGGAGGAATTAAAGGCTGAAGGCAAGACCATAATTCTAATAGAGCAGAAGATAGAGGACATCGTCGATAAGGTTGACCGCATCGCCGTGGTCGACGCCGGGAGGATTGTCGCGTGCGGCAGCCCGCGGGAAGCCTTTAAGAGCCGTGAGCTATACGAGACGATGCCTTACCCTTGCGTGTCCAGGCTGGCCGTGGAATTGAAGGCGGATGACATGCTCCTTAGCCTGGATGAAGGGAGGCGGTTTTTAAAGTCCAGGGGCATCAAGTTGAAGCCGGCATCGGGCGATAGGAGTGCTGATGGCGAAGGCTCGAAGCCCATCCTTGAGGTAAAGGATTTATGGTTTGGCTATGATGGGCGCGACGTGCTAAGGGGCATCTCTTTTGATGTCAGGGCGGGCGAGGTAGTGGCCGTATTGGGCCGTAACGGGTCGGGCAAGACGACGCTTTTAAAGAACCTCATAGGGCTTCTTAAGCCCCGCGGCCATGGCATGGTACTGTTGAACGGCCTGGACGTAAAGGGCCTTAAGGTGGAAGAGGCAGCTCGAATCGCCGGGTTCCTGTTCCAGAACCCGGACAACATGCTATTCGCCGATACTGTCATGGAGGAGGTCATGTTTAGCCCTGTGAATCTTGGGCTGCCGGATAGCGCCGGGAGAAGCGTCAGGGCTCTTGAAGAGGTGGGCCTTTTACATAAAAAGGATGAGTATCCCAGGTACCTGGGGAATGGCGAAAAGCTGAGGCTTTGTGTCGCTTCTATACTGGCCATGGGCCCCCGCCTAATAGTTTTGGATGAGCCTACGACGGGGCTGGACGACAACGAGTGCGCCCGGCTCATGGAGGTTGTCTTGAAGATGAAGGCGGAGGGCGTCGGCATCATCATGGCCACCCACGACATGAACCTGGTAGCCCGCTATGCTGACAGGGTCATCGTGATAGCGGACGGCCGGATATTCAGGCAGGGCCGCCCTGCCGAGGTGCTCAGGGACTCGGCAGCGCTGAGCGCCGCATCCTTAAAGTCCCCTCCCATAGTCGAGCTTTCGAGCGAAGTGGGCCGGGTTTGCTTGACTGTTGAAGAGTTCCTGGAGGCGATGGTTTGAGCGAGGTATTTCAGTATATAGACCGTGACACGTTCATACACCGTCTGAACCCGTTGACGAAGATCGTCTTCTGCGTAGTGGTCATTCTGGCCGGTATCCTGTGTAACGATCCGCATGTATTATTATTTTTATTGGCCCTTCCGCTGGCGGGCTTGCTTATATCGGGCATGTCACGGGATGTCGTGCAACAGGCTAAGATGCTATCGCTTGTGTTCGCATTTCTCATGGTATTGACAATGCTAACCGTCAGGAGCGGCGAAGCTTACGCTTTCAATGGCATTACGCTGTTCACCTACGATGGCCTCGCCCTGGGCATTATCATATCGCTAAGGCTTGCCGCAATGTTCTTCGCCTTCATGCTGCTCGTTAACACTACGAGGCCGTCTGACCTTGTGAACACGCTCGTGAGCAGGCTTTATTTTCCCGTGGATTATGCCCTGATGCTCATGATCACGCTGCGCTTCATACCGACGCTGCAGATTGAAGCCCGTAAGATAAGGGATGCTCAGGCCGCCAGAGGCTTCAACGTGAGGGGCATAAAGAACATCTCGAAGAGCATCAGGCCGACCATCACGCCGCTGCTCTCGAACTCCATCGGAAGGGCGGGCAGCCTCGGGCACATCATCGAGCTAAGGGGCTACCACAGTGGCTCGAAGATCAAGTTTACCGTGATACCCCTGCATGGCATCGATTTCGTGCTTATCGGCCTGATGCTCGCCGGGCTGGCCGCGTACACGATACATGCTTTAAATTTTATATAAAATCGGGAAGAGAATATAAATATAATATTAATAAATTATTTATATGGCCGGGGTGTAACTCGCCAATGTTAAAATGAGCAATCTGAAACATGCTGATGCGCCACGGGAATCGCTGGAACGAGAGATGGATTCGCTGAAGAGGCTGCTGAAAAAGCAAAAAGAGGAGCTGGACAGGTGTAGTGATGCCGTGCGCTCCCTGCGCGAGAGCGAGGAAAACTTCAGAGCCCTTGCCCAGACGACTTCGGCCATCATCTTTTTCTACCAGGGCGAAAGCCTCGTCTACGTTAACCGTGCCGCCGAAAGGGTCACAGGCTATTCAAAAGACGAGCTTTTAAAGATGAAATTCTGGGAAATAATACGCCCGGATTACCAAAAACGGGTCAGAGAGTATTGCCTTGCGAGGCAGCGCGGCGAGCAGGTGCCATCGCCTTATGAGGCCGGGATCATCACGAAGGGCGGCGAAATGAGGTGGGTGGAGATCACGGCGGAACGCATCACGTATACGGGAAAGCCTGCAGGAATGGCGACGTTTTTCGATATCACGGATCGTAAGCACGCCGAGGAAAAGATGCGGCTCACCCAGTTTGCCATCGACAATTTCATGGATTCATCCATATGGCTTAACTTAGAAGGGCAAATTATCTACGCCAATAAGGCGACATGCCAAAGCCTGGGATATTCTGCCGACGAGCTATTATCCATGAGGATCTGGGACGTCTACCCCGACTGCCCATATGAAAGGTTTTTGGAGAGATGGGATAAAGCTAAAAGGAGTGGTGCCTTCAATTTTCAGTCCATGCACGTTAGAAAAGACGGCAGCGCCTTCCCCGTAGAAGTCAGCGCCAACTACCTGAAATTTGAAAATAAGGAGTACCTTATAACATTCGCCCGGGACATAACGATACGTAAACAATATGAGGAAGCCCTATCAGATGCTAATGCACAAACAGAATTTTACCTGGACTTGATGGGCCACGATATCAATAACCTGAACCAGGTCGCCCTTGGGTACCTGGAATTGGCGGACGATGCCATAAGATCCGGTGGGAAGCTCGGCGAAGACGACATTGGCCTGATTGAGAAGCCGATGGTGTCGTTGAAAGGCAGTTCCAGGCTCATCGATAAGGTTATGAGGCTTCGTAGGCTAAAATCGAAAGAGCTCATTCTTGAGCAGGTGGATATCTGTAGCGTTTTAAGCAGGTTGAAAGATAAATACTCGCACGTTCCAGGAAGGAACGTGGCCATTAATTATACGCCATCTGCGGAGTGTTTGGTGGTGGCCAACGAGCTCATAGACGAGATTTTCATTAATCTCATCGAGAACTCGATTAAACACTCACCCGTAGATAGGCCACTGATAATAGACATACTACAAGCAATGGCTCGTGAGGATGGCAAGGCGTTTATCCGCGTCACAATAGAAGATAACGGACCGGGCATACCGGATGATGAAAAAGAAAAATTGTTCACCCGCTTCTACAGGGGCAAGACACTGGAAAAAGGAAAAGGCCTTGGCTTATATCTCGCTAGAACGCTGGCTGAAAATTTTGGCGGCAAGATAAGGGTGGAAGACCGGGTGCCGGGGGATTATACGAAAGGCGTGAGGTTTATAGTCATGCTGCCCGCCGCCAGGAAGTGACTCATGCCTGAGAGAGGCCTGCGAGAAGTTTTTAAGCCGAGGATGCCCATTATATATTAATGAAATTCAGAGGCTGGCTTCTGGACGTAGATTATGTTGTAGAGAATGGCAAGCCTATTATCCGGATGTGGTGCGTGGACGATTCTGGTAAGAGCGCCGTGATCTTTGATGACTCTTTCGAGCCTTACTTTTACGTCGTGCCTTATGGTGACGTCCCCATAAGCGTGCTGGAAAACATGTCTGAGGAGGTGGGCGGGGAGACCGTGAGGCCTGTCCGCGTTGACATCGTGGACCGCAAGAACTTTGGCGTGCCTATCAAGTGCTATCGGGTTTTCACGAAGCTGCCCCGCGACGTGCCTTATTTGAGGGAGCTTGCCCTGAAGTTTGGGGACGTCCGTGAGGCTGATATCCTGTTTGGGGTACGCTATATTATCGATAGAAGGCTTATTCCTATGGGGGGGATTGAGGCGGAAGGCGAGCCTGTCTCCGTGGACTATGCAGGACTGGGGATGCTATGCCACAATCCCAAGGCCTTTGCTAGGGAGGACGAGCCGCCCCTAAAAGTGATGGCGTTCGACTGTGAGATGTGGAATCCACGGGGCATGCCCGACGCCGCGGAAGACCCGATAATCATCATCTCCATCAAGACAAACAGGGAGGAAAAAGTCCTCACGGCCACAGATGAGGACGATAAGGGCCTGATAAAGGAATTCATAAGGTATATTCGAGATTATGATCCTGATGTTATAGTGGGGTATAATCAGGATAGCTTTGACTGGCCGTATATAAATGAGCGGGCCAAGAAGCATAAGATAAAGCTGAGCGTGTGCAGGGACGGCAGCACTCCCATGTTTGGGCGGGGAGGCCTTCAGAAGAAAGTAAAGCTTGTGGGGCGGCTCAACATCGACCTTTTTCAGGCGGCCCAGAGGGACATGGACGGCGTAAAGGTAAAGACGCTCGAAAACGTGGCCGACTACCTGGGAGTGATGAATAAGGAGAAGCGTACCTACATCCCCGGAGGTGAAATCTATAGATACTGGGCTGACAGCAAAAGGCGAGACATCCTGATAAGGTATTCGAAGGACGACGTGGAGAGCACGTATGGGATAGCGGGGGAGCTGCTGCCGCTCCAGTTCGAGTTCGCCAGGATGGCACACGAGCCCGCCGACAACGTCTCAAGGATGGGCCGCGGCAGGCAGGTCGAGGCGTACCTCGCATACGTTGCCTATGAGTACGGCGAGCTCATCCCCTCGAAAGGAGGAGAGGTTGAAACGTATGTTGGAGGCTTCGTGTTTCCGCCTGTGAAGGGGATACACAGGAACGTTGCAGCCCTCGACTTCTCAGCCATGTACCCCTCCATAATGATCGCGTATAACATATCCCCTGATACGGTTTGTAAGGATTGTAAGGATGACTGCTATCCGCCCGCCCCTGAGGTGGGCCATTGCTTCAAGAAGGCCCCGGAAGGCTTCTTCACGCGCATCCTGAGGTCTCTGGTGGCTCACCGCGCCGCCCTCAAGAAGAAGCTCGCCCAGACGGACAGGAAGGACAAGAGCTACCGGATGCTCGATATACGGCAAAAAACGATCAAGATATTGACGAACGCCTTTTATGGCTATACGGGCTGGGCGCAGGCCAAGTGGTACCGCCGCGAGTGCGCCGAGGCCACGTCGGCATGGGGCCGATACTTCATAAAGAGGGCCAGCGAAATCGCGCAGTCGATGGGCATGGAGGTCCTGTATGGCGATACTGACTCGCTATTCGTAAAGCTCAAGGATGGCGGCGACCTCCATGCGGCTACGGGCGAGTTCATCAGAAAAGTCAAGGAAGAATTGCCCCTGGACATGGATGTGGACAACTTTTATAGGGTCATCTTTTTCACCGAGGCAAAAAAGCGGTATGCTGGCCTCACGAGCAAAGGTGAGATAGTAGTCAGGGGCCTGGAGGTGCGCAGGGGCGACTGGTGTGAGCTCGCCAAAGAGCTGCAGTCACAGGTCATCCGCATCATACTTGAAGAGGAGGACCCGGAGAAGGCCGTGAAGTTCGTCAAGGATACCATTAGCGAGGTTAGGGAAGGCAAGGTGCAGCTCGATAAGCTCGTCATCCACAAAACGCTTACCAAGGGCTTCGAGAGCTATGAGAGCGTGCAGGCGCACGTTAAGGCCGCGGAGCGGGCGCGTGAGCTGGAGCTTTCGGCGGCGGTTGGCAGCAAGATCAGCTACGTCATCGTGAAAGGCCCCGGCATAACGCTAGGCGACCGCGCATACCCCGTGGACATGTTTATCAAGTTCGAGAACGGCAAGCTGTACGCGAAGGATAAGGCATACGAGCTCGACGTGGACTATTATATAGATAAACAGATAATACCCACGGCTTTACGGATACTTGGCTATTTTGGCTATACTGAGGATGAGCTTAAAGGCAGGGGCGTCCAGGGCACGCTCGCCCAGTTTTTCTAGTTTACTTTCACGACGCTTTTGGCCATTCATTATATAGCCATTTGCCATCTTTTCCTTTGATGGGAGAGAAATGCTTCTCGCTGTCCGAGCGTATCAAGATACTGTCGGCGGGCACTAAGTACGATAGCTGCAACCAGACCGTCGTGTGCCATACCTTTACGCCAGATGGGCGCTGTATTCAGCTTTATAAGACTCTGATGACCAACCGGTGTCTGGGCGAGTGCCTCTACTGCCCCAACAGGTGTGGCCGTGAAGTCGCCCGCACGTCGCTGGCTCCCGATGAGATCGCCCGCATCACCTGGGACCTCTACCGCCGCAACGCTATCGAGGGGTTGTTCTTATCATCCGGGATCGTCGGCGACCCTGAAAAGACCACGCAAAAACAGCTAGAAGTGCTCAAGCTGCTCCGCGGCCAGGGGTTCAAGGGCTACATACACGTCCGCCTCATGCCCGGCATACCCAGGGACATGCTCAGGGAAGTCTCGCTATATGCCAACAAGTTTGGCGTGAACGCCGAGACGACCTGCGAGTCCAGGTACGATGAGATATGCCCCAACTTTGACTATAGGAATGATATCCTTGATAGGCTTAAGTGGACCCACGAGTTCGTGCTCAAGAGGAGAAAGGAGGTACACTATGGGGAGGGGATTGTGGGCGCGAATGATACCCAGTTTGTGGTGGGCGCATCTGGAGAGCCTGACAAAGAGATCATTCACACAATCGACCGCTTTAAGGCGGACTATGGGCTGCGTAGGCCTTACTTCATGAGCTTCGACCCGGTGCCAGGGACGCCCCTCTCTTCGAATAGGCCATCGCCGGTGTGGCGTGAGGCCAGGCTGTACCAGGTCTCTTATTTGCTAAAGGATTACGGCCTCAGGGCTAAAGACCTCGATATTATACTGGATGATAAAGGGTTTCTGCCCGACGAGGACCCAAAGCTATTGCTGGCCCATCATAACAGGGATATTTTCCCTGTAGACGTGAACGAAGCCCCATATGAAGACCTGATAAAGGTCCCGGGCATCGGTCCCGCAACGGCCCATCGCATCATCGCCAGCCGCCCCATAGAGGGCTACGCTGAGCTGGCAAGCATCGGCGTCGTCCTGAAGAGGGCACGGCCCTTCATAAAAGTAAAAAGCAGGCTACAAACGAGGCTGGAGGCGTTCGCGTGATAATCGGGTATAAAAAGGACGTCGACGGCGTATTAAGGGCGGCGATAGCGCTCAATAGGAACCCCGACGCCATCATGGTATGCGGTGCGAGCGCAAGAGAGCTCAAAGAAAAGCTCGCAATGTACGACGGCGAAGTCGTTCTTAACGTCGATGAGGTCGTCAAGGACGTGCCCTTCCACGTGAAGGCCGAGCTATGGGTAAAGTTTCCATCCTGTAGCCCTATGCAGCGCTCATTATCGCTGGGCTCTTACCTGACTTTTGCGCTGCGTAACCATAATTGCGTCCCTGACGAGCTGGTAAGGCTGATGGCCCGCTACTACCCAAAATTAACGGCTATACTCGCCCATAAGGATGAGACCGCCAGGAAATACTTCAAGTATTACAGGGAAACGATGGGCGAGCTTGAGCGATTGAAGGCACACGTCAGGTTCAGGCCTTCAGGAGACATGCTCTACGCAGAGATAAGCCCACAGCATGACGTAAAAGACCTTTTCATGGAGTGGGCGATGCGGAGGACTCCGGATAAGGTCATTGTTATTGGATGCCACTCAGAGCATTACATATTGAATGCCAGGGCCCTCGGCTATAGCGAGGATATCGCCTGTGTCACGGCAGAAGAGGCGGCGCGCCTTCTGGGCACAGCTCCCGACTCTGATAGCGAGGTCTGGGACACGTACTATGACAGCCAGGCGATTGAGAATCGACGAAATAAGAGATACGCGAAGGGAAGGCTGCCCGCCAAATACTCATACATCAGCCCCGAGATTAGAAAAGAGAGAAAGAAGATAGAGCATGGCATATCAAATGATAAACTAGGCGACTATTTTACTTAAGTTTAAAAAACTTTATATCTATGAAATGAAAACAAGGCTTTTTACTTATATATTGATTTATATAACGTATAACATATGATTCACCACGGAGGTTCACAGAGGTCACAGAGAGGATTTTCACCACGGAGGTTCACAGAGGTCACAGAGAGGATTTTCACCACGGAGGTTCACAGAGGTCACAGAGAGGATTTTCACCACGGAGGTTCACAGAGGTCACAGAGAGGATTTTCACCACGGAGGTTCACAGAGGTCACAGAGAGGATTTTCACCACGGAGGTTCACAGAGGTCACAGAGAGGATTTTCACCACGGAGGTTCACAGAGGTCACAGAGAGGATTTTCACCACGGAGGTTCACAGAGGTCACAGAGAGGATTTTCACCACGGAGGTTCACAGAGGTCACAGAGAGGATTTTCACCACGGAGGTTCACAGAGGTCACAGAGAGGATTTTCACCACGGAGGTTCACAGAGGTCACAGAGAGGATTTTCACCACGGAGGTTCACAGAGGTCACAGAGAGGATTTTCACCACGGAGGTTCACAGAGGTCACAGAGAGGATTTTCACCACGGAGGTTCACAGAGGTCACAGAGAGGATTTTCACCACGGAGGTTCACAGAGGTCACAGAGAGGATTTTCACCACGGAGGTTCACAGAGGTCACAGAGAGGATTTTCACCACGGAGGTTCACAGAGGTCACAGAGAGGATTTTCACCACGGAGGTTCACAGAGGTCACAGAGAGGATTTTCACCACGGAGGTTCACAGAGGTCACAGAGAGGATTTTGTTTCCTAAAGGGGGGCTAGTCGCCCCCCTCGGAGACCCCCTCAATCTTCAATAGGTCAATCATCCGATATACAATTATTTAGTATAATATGGAAGACTCATAATACAAAAGAATCTCATTTAATAGGTAGAAGGAGGGTCTCTCAGGGGGCGAAGCCCCCTTGAGTAATAAATTCCTCTGTGGTCTCTGTGGACCTCTGTGGTGAATATAACCTCTGTGGTCTCTGTGGACCTCTGTGGTGAATATAACCTCTGTGGTCTCTGTGGACCTCTGTGGTGAATATAACCTCTGTGGTCTCTGTGGACCTCTGTGGTGAATATAACCTCTGTGGTCTCTGTGGACCTCTGTGGTGAATATAACCTCTGTGGTCTCTGTGGACCTCTGTGGTGAATATAACCTCTGTGGTCTCTGTGGTGCTTGATTAAGCGTGGTAGTATTCGCCGCTGGCAGCGCGCTGGGCGGGCGACAAGGACTCCTCCCTACCGGGGATACCACACGCATCGGCACGGCACTGCTTACAAAGCCTAAACTGAGGAAGGTACTTCTCGGCAATCGCGCGGGCCTCCTCAAGGTCCTTACACTCGGGCGGCTTCACGTCCTTAAACTTATAGAGGGGTATCATGGGGATGATATTCATCAAAATAGCACCCCTGGCGGCTGCCTCTTTAGCTATCTTCTCAATCTGATCAGCGTTGACGCCAGGCACGAGCACTGTGTTCACCTTCACGATAAGGCCGGCCTTAGCCGCTAACTCGACTCCCTTAAACTGATTATCCCTTAATATTCTCGCGCCTTCCACTCCCCTATAGGTCTGGTTATGATACCTCACCCACGAGTATATCTTAGCTCCCACCTCAGGGTCGAAAGCATTAATTGTGACCGTAACGCTTGAAACGCCTACATCTACGAGGTCATCGATACGCTCCGGGAGCATAAGTCCGTTAGAGGCGATACACTTGATAAGCTCGGGGTGCCTCTCGTGTACGATTTTTAGGGTTTCGAAGGTCTCCTCGTTCGCGAGAGCTTCGCCAGGGCCGGCGATGCCGACCACCCTGAGGTTACCGCCAAGCTCCTTCAGGGCCTCGTCAACCCTATCAGCGGCCTGCTGAGGCTTCATGACGCCCGAAGACACGCCGGGGCGATGCTCACACTTATCTATCTTACGATTACAAAAGTTACATTGAATATTGCATTTCGGCGCGACGGGCAGGTGGATCCTGGCCGTGGAGAAATGGGCTTTCTCGTTAAAGCACGGGTGCGCCGAGGTCATGTGGGAGAACTTGGACCTCCCGCCATCGAACACTTTCAGCTCTTCCATAAGTCGTCTCCAGCATTTTTAAGGCTGCGTTGTACTCTTTCTTGCAGCATGCTAAAACTTTAGTTAGAAAGGTGAGTTTTAATGGATAAATACTTTACGTGGTTGGTTACTTAATCCAACATATTCTACCTGGCCACGCCTTCCATAAAATCGGGGCCTCAAGCCCCGAACTTTTTCGTCCTGTTTATGAGGTCCAGGGCTATGGGCATCACGTCCATGCCGCGTATCCTGTGCAGCCCGCCCTTATATGCCACCAGCTCATTATAGCTTGCTACGTCGTCTATCCTTATCCCCGGCCCGTGCATCATGATGGGCACAGGATCGGCTGAGTGGTCCTTGATGGAGACGGGAGTGCTATGGTCAACTGTAACTATGACCAGTACATCCTTTAGCTTCAACACGTCCTTAAAGGCGGCGTCTGTCGCCTCTAAAAAGCTTTTCTTCTTTTCAAAGTCCCCGTCGTGGCCAGCCTCGTCGGCGCCCTTTATGTTCACCAGCACGAAATCGTGGGTCTCAAGCGTTTCGAGCGCCTTCTTCATCTTGGCCCTGGCCGACGAGCCGGACGCCTCTACTTCCATGCTTCCGACCGGTATGTGCTCGAGCCCGCACATCTTGCCTATCCCGATTATCAGGCCTGCGGCGGCTATGACCGCCCCCTTGAGGCCGTATCGCTCCTGGAATGGGGGTATATGTGGCACTTCGCCTGCGCCCCTTATTAATATGGCATTGCCTGGCGGAAGCCCTTGCCTTTTTCTTTCGAGGTTCTCGGGCATGCCATCCAGCAAGCTGAGGACCTGTCTCGATATGCTGTTCACCGCCTCCGCCGTCCGCTTTGCCTCAGGCGTATCATCCAGCGCGTGGCACTCCTTGATCGGTAGCCCCTCTTTTTTAGGGTCTGTATCAGATATGGCTGCGGATAAGCCTCTCCCCCTCAGCACGAGAGCACCCCTGTGGCCTGTAGAACGCTTGAAAATCACTTCTATGCCCGGCACTTTTACCTCTTCATTTATCGCCTTTGCCAGCCCGTCAGTGTCGGATATGCGCCCCGCCCTTCTATCAATTACTACGCCATTCTCGACTGTGGCAAAGTTGACGCGGAAGGCGATGTCGCCCCCCTTCACGTCTATTCCCACGCCCGCCGCCTCGAATGGCCCGCGGCCCGTGTAATACTTATAAGGGTCATATCCCAGTATGGCGAGGTGTGAGGTGTCCGAGCCTGGCCTTATTCCGGGCCCTACCGTGTCCATTATCCCGTTGATGCCGCCGTATGCCAATGCGTCCAGGTTTGGCTTGTCCGCCTCCGATAGCGGCGTCCTGCCTTCGACGGGCCTATCCGATGCGCCGTCTAGCACGATGAGAAGGATCTTGTTCGCAACGTCAGACATGATATCACAAGCATACATCCACGCTCAATACATAAAAAAGTCTCTAAGTCTAAGAAGCCCACTATGAAGACCATTAATTCTCGCCCTAATAACCTTCATAGCGGGCTTAGACTTAGAGAGCTTATCAAACGCATTTGGTGAGCATGAAATCGGCGAGCGCTTTGCTCTTCTCGACGCTCGTCATAAGGGTGTCAAAGCGGGCAACCTCGAAGTCATAGCCAGAGAGATCCGTAGTATCGCGCTCGTCGATGATAAGGACGTCAACGATGTCCTTATAGAACTCGGCCACGCCCCTTGTAGACGGCTCAAGCCCTTTCGCCTTCATGAGCTTTGCAGCGGGGCCGCTGACGGGCTTATCACCTATGAAAGGACTAACTGCAACGACGAATTTAATTTGCAGAGTCTCACGGACACCCTCCAGGGCCAAAATTGGGCCTATACTTGTGATGGGATTGCTGGGGCCTATGAAAATGTTATCAGAGGCATTCAAGGCCTCCATGACCTCGGGCGTGGGAACCAGATCACCAAAAAGCTTAACTGAGATGACTTCCGGCTCGCCCCGCATGCCAACCCAAAAGTCCTGGAAGTGAAAGTCGCCATCAGGCGTGCATATCACGGAGGCTATGTCATTCTCGCTCATTGGGAGCACAATGGTCTTTATCTGAAAAACGTCACAAAGCTCCCTCGTGGCATCCGTCAAGGAGTTACCGTTTTTTAGAAGCTCAGTTCGAAGGATATGAGTCGCACGGTCCTTATCCCCAATCATTATCTCCTCAAAGTGCCCCATCGCCTCAAGCGCCTTAAAAGTGTTAAACGTGTCACCTTTAATGCCCCACCACTTCTCATCATCTATGACGCCGGCAATTGTATAGATTACCGAGTCGATGTCTGGCGTCACCTTGTTTCCGGATATCCACACGTCCTCGGCAGTGTTCACGATAACGGCTATGTCTTCGCTATCCTTGAAGCCCCTCAGCAATTTCGGGGTGCCCGTGCCCCCTGACAGAATGGATAACATGGCTATCGCTGTATCATATGCGGCACATCATTATAAGGCTTTCAGGAAAGACAGGTTTATCATTAGCGCCGCCTACTATGTAATGTTTATGAGCCCGATCAGAGACCCCATCCATGGCTACATCGAGGTGGCGCCACACATCGAGAGGCTGCTGGACACGGGAATAGTGCAGCGTTTAAGAAATATTAAGCAGCTAGGGTGGACAAACCTCGTCTATCCTGGCGCAAACCACACGAGGTTTGAGCACTCTTTGGGAACCTATTATTTGGCCAGCAGGCTGGCAGGCGAGCTATCTGAGGAAGAGCGCAGGGAAATTGAGATAGCGGCCCTGCTACACGACGTCGGGCACGGGCCGTACTCGCATGATAGCGAGGACATCATCGAGCAGTACACCAGGCGCAGGCACGATGACGTGGCCTTCCTCATTGAAAGCGAGGAAATAGCTGGCATTCTCGACGAGTATGGCATCAAGCCTTCGGCCATATCCGGCCATATACAGGGTAAGACTAAGATAGGGCAGATAATCTCAGGCTCGCTAGACGTGGACAGGATGGACTACATAATAAGGGATGCCTATTATACCGGCGTGGCATACGGCATCGTCGACTATGAGCACCTGCTGCGCAACATCAGGTTTTATGATAATAACATAGTGTTATACTATAGGGGCCTGAAGTCGGCCGAATCTCTGCTCATGTCGAGGTTTCTGATGTACCCGTCCGTCTATGATCACCACGTTGGCCGCATAGCTGGCTCCATGTTCGTGCACGCCCTTGAGGCGGCCATCCTGAACGGCGACGTGAACGCCTTTGAGCTACAGCAGATGGACGACTACGAGCTTAATGCCCGAATGAGGAATTTTAATGAGTACTCGGCCGACATGATACGCCGCCTCAACTCGCGAAACCTGTTCAAGAGGGCGCTTTACGTCGGCTTTGACTCGGTGGACAAGAGCATCGTGAGGTATACAAGGATACAGAAGGATATCGAGCGAGAGATAGCCCGCATGGCGGGGGTAGAGGAAGGCTACGTGCTCGTGGATATTCCGAAAATGCCAGAGTTCAGGGAACGTAACACAATGGTGCTCATGGAAAACGGACAGCTTAAATACCTGGAGGACGTCTCGAAGCTGGTAAAGATCATGGAGGAGTCGTACTTTGATGACTGGCGGATGGGCGTCTATACGCTGCCCGAGTGTAGGGATAGGGTTGCGAGGGTGGCGCGGGCCTACTTTAACGTGGAGCGTGTGCCCAGGCAAAGCAAGCTAGGGGTAGCCTGATGGAATTGGTGAAATCAAATAGCGCTGGGAGAATTTCTGTCGACTTGAAGGCGGTCGAGGTAGGCGATGGCCTTCTCGTGGTCATTACGGGTGGAAATGCTCATATTGGCGCTGCTGCAGTCGGCATTAATTATGGCGCGATGGCAACTTCTTCGGTTATAACAGTCCCTGGGCACAGGGAGGACAGGGTGGTGAAGGATGCAGCGGAAAAGCTCGCCAAAGAGCTAGGCAGGACCGTCGTAGTCGTGGCGGGCATCCATTATGATAAGATGAGTAAAGAGGAAATACGTGACGCCCTCCGGCTCTCCGGCGAGCTGGTGGACGCGCTGGCGGGAGAACTATGCAAAAGAAGATCGTGATAGGGATGACAGGGGCGAGCGGGGTGCGATACGGCATCCGGCTTCTAGAGGCGCTTGAAGGCATCGAGGAGACGCACCTCATATTATCAAAGGAAGCGAGAGAGCTTATAGAGATTGAGACAGACGTGCAGGTAAGCGATCTCATACAAAAGGCGACCTTCCACTATGAGGACGACGATTTCATGGCGCCGGTGGCAAGCGGCTCGTACCGATTCGACGCCATGGTCATAGTGCCCTGCACCATGAAGACGCTCTCCGGCGTGGCGAACGGCTATGCTGACACGCTCATAGGGCGGGCGGCCGACGTCGCTTTAAAGGAGGGGCGCAGGCTCATCTTAGTGCCAAGGGAGATGCCGCTAAGCCTCGTCCATCTGGAGAATATGGTAAAGGCGTGTAGGGCGGGCTGTGTGGTCATGCCCGCCTGCCCTGGCTTCTACAATAGGCCCAGGACTATAGACGACCTCGTCGATAACGTGGTCGGCCGAATACTGGACCAGCTTGGCATCGATAATAGCCTGTACCAGCGATGGGGAGAGAAAGGGAAAAAGCACGATGTTCTACCGTCCACGCCTCACAGGATAAGATAAAACCTTTGCTGAATCAGGCGTGGTACTGGTCGAACTTGTCCTTCTCCGCTTCTACCTTCTGGAAGTTTATGACGGGCAGCGGCGTAGCAGGGGGCAGACACAGGCTCTGGGAAATAAGCATCGCCAGCGGTATAATCCTCGCCATCACGTTATTCGCAGCCTCATTCTGTACGGCAACGTCCGGCCTGCCCCCTTCCCACTCCTTAAGTATCTTCTCGATATTGCCTCCCGCATAGTCACAAAAGCCCTCGAACCTGATGAACCCGATGGAAGGGCTAAAATAGTTAATAGTTATGCTGTACTCGATGCGGAGCACCTTATCAGGCCCCATGGGGGGCTTCACTGCCGACAAATTCCTCAAGTTAATGTCATAGTTCACGTTAATGTTCCTGTACTTGGGTAGCTCTTCCAGGGAAACGTGCCTGGCAGACTCTATCTTGTTTATTGCGAATCCGACTATCATGGTCTTCCCTTACATTAGTTTTAGGTGGCCTACCAGCCTATCGAGCTTTTCCGCCTCCGCGGGGCCCAGGCCCAATGCGGTGATTGTGCCAGGAGGAACTGTCGTGAGGCCAGCGTCCTGTATGAGCGCCGTTGGGATGTCCATCTTTCGGGCCTCTTCCTTGTATTTAAACAAATCTTCCAGCCGGTCGACCTTTAAGACTATCTTTTTCTGGCCCTGCCGCTTCCACTCCTCCTGTACTGCGGGCTTCGCCCACTCGTATGCTGATAGCGATGCGTGGGCAACCTGTACCGCCATCTTCCCCTTTGGAAGCTTTAGGTCATCCCTTACAAGTATGCATTGCTTATACTCAGTCATTTCTTTTACGTTAGTACGGCAAAAAAGATAAACGTTAAGGTTGTAGAGTTGGTTATCACGATTCAGGTTGACAAGAATGTGCTATGATGTGGTCGTGGTCGGCGCAGGCCCTTCGGGCTCGATGGCCGCCAAGTATGCGGCGAAGAATGGCGCCAGGACTCTCTTAATAGAGGAGCACGGGATGATAGGCTCCCCTGTGTCTTGCACGGGCCATATAAGCGTGAAGGCGCTCAATGAGTGCGAGCTCCCTGAGGGTAATTTTATTAATAAGAGGATTAGGGGAGCTTTTGTTTACGCCCCTAATAACCATTCTATACCTATCGATGGGCGGCGTACCATGACTTATGTGGTGGAGAGGAAGATATTTGACAGGGAACTGGCAAAGGCCGCCGCCTCGGCGGGGGCGGAGGTACTGGTCGATACGGCGGTGAGAGGCGTCAGGAAGGTGCCAGGAGGAGTGGTGCTCGATGCCGTGAGCGAGGGAAAGAAGACCGAGATAGCTGCGAAGGTCGTGATAGGGGCGGATGGCGTGAGGAGCAAGGTAGCGCGAAGCGCCGGATTGGGCAGGATACCGCACGTATGCACGGGCATCCAGGTTGAGGCCAGCTATGAGCCGAGAGACCCTGAGTTTGTCGAGGTCTTTTTAGGGCATCGGTATGCGCCCGGCTACTTTGCGTGGTCCGTCCCCACTACAGGCGGCTGCTGTCGCATAGGCTTGAACGCCGATAACGATGCCCACGTTTACCTGGAACGCCTTTTGAAAGAGCACGAAATCGTGTCGAAGAAGGCCCGCTCGGCCGTCGACCTGATCATGGGTGGCATACCCGTGGGCACGCTGAAGCGCACCGTTTCTGATGGAGTATTAATCGTGGGAGATGCGGCGGGACAGGTGAAGCCCATCTCTTATGGCGGCATATATACGGGCGCTAAATGCGCTAAGATTGCGGGGGAGGTTGCCGCGAAGGCCGCCCTGGAAGGCGACGTGAGCGCTCAAAGGCTGATGGAGTATGAGAGGCGCTGGAGGGGTGAGATAGGCATGGAATTGACGTTTGGGCTTAAGGCGCGGCAAATATTTGGGAAGATGTCTGATGGCGACCTGAACGAGGCAATCGCCGCGCTGGACGACCCCGACATCCTTGAAATGATCACTAAGTATGGCGATATAGACCACCCATCCATGCTTGCGCGCCAGTTCCTGGGACTCTCCATGAATAAGAGCGCGTGGCGTTTTATCAAGTTGTTTGCCCGTATTATCATCTAGGTGGCAGTCAGCTTGAAGCGCGTCAAGATGAGGAAAAAGTAGAGGGCGGCATGGTGCGCGTCCATTACGCTAAGGGTTTGCTGGAGCTATTTGAGAAAGCCCCGGCGCTTCAAAATCGTATCGAGTATACGTTGTGGTTTTTTCCAGAGATAGAGGATATCAGGTTTGGGAGGGCCGCAAGGAGCGCCTATTATGATTCGGGGTCGGGTACGGTAAGGCTAACGAGGGGCAGTAGCGTTTATGTCATTGGCCATGAGATAACGCATTACTTGCAGGATGGGCGGCACTTCAATGGCAAGACGCTTCCAGAAGGCGAGAGGCAGTGCGACCTCTTTTTATTTGCCCGTAGCCCTGCGCTCGTGTTCGACGTATGGGAAGGCAGGGATTCCTCATACCTTGGAAAAGCGCTCAACCTTGGCTTACTTAAAGAGCTATACTCGAAGGAGGAGGGGCAGATGATGGTTTATGAAGCATGTAGGGAAGCCGTTGCCATGTATAAAGAAAGGCCATGCCATTACATAAGGTGGGCGGAGAAACGCATTAACGAGAATATCATGCAGCGCCTCAGGCATCGATATTCTTAAATATATAACCGCACATCTCTGGGTTCATCCTAAACATTGCCGTTCATGGAGGCCCTGTGCTTGAACTTTTTCATCACGCTTACGACAGCTTGCGATTTACAGTGCAGATATTGCTATGGCGAGTGCTGTGACGATTTCGACGAGTCCTGCGATGAGGATGATATCGATTACTACTTGCCCCGTGACCTGTCTTATGATGCTGGTGCCTTGAAGGCTTTCATGGCTAAGGATCCCGATGCCACGCTCATCTTTTATGGTGGTGAGCCGCTCCTGAACGTCGAGAAGATGTACGAGCTTATGGACGTGGTGCCAGCTAAGCGGTTCATGCTTCATACGAATGGCACGATGCTTCACAGGGTGCGGCCAGAGTACCTTAATAGGCTTCACACCATTTCTATCTCGATAGATGGCGATGAGGCGCTTACTGACTATAACCGGGGCAAAGGGGTTTATAGGAGGATAGCCTCGAATGCGAGGCTTGTGAGGGAGAATGGCTTCAAGGGTGAGATGATCGCCCGCATGACTGTTACCGAGGATTGCGATATATACAGGCAGGCCTTGTTTTTATTGAATAGCCAGGATTTTTCTTTTGATAGCGTCCACTGGCAGCTCAACGCTTTGTTCTGGAAGAACGATTATGGTAGGCGGCAATTCTCGAGATGGGCCAGGGATAGCTATAACCCGGGCATAACTCGATTGGCTGGCGAGTGGGTCAGGGTGATGCGTGAGGAGGGCAGGGTTCTTAGAATGTATCCATTTATGTCGATCATGCGCTCGCTATTGCTAGAGGAGAAGACGCTACTTAGATGTGGGGCTGGATGGGCAGAGTTTAACGTGCAGACAGATGGCATGATATCGCCATGCCCCGTGATGTCCGGCATGAAAAAGTACTATGCTGGCGATATATTCAAGGGCGACCCGCTACGCTTAAAGCAAACCCTCATATCAGGGCCATGCGAGGGGTGCGAGATGCTGGATATATGTGGTGGCCGATGCCTCTACGCAAACGTCACCATGAAATGGGGCGACAAGGGGTTCGCAGAAGTATGCTCCACCGTAAAGCATCTCATAAATACGCTCAAAGATGCCCTCCCGGAAATAAGGCAACTCCTAAAAGAAGGAAAGATATCAATGGAAGACTTCGATCACATTAAGTTCAACAGCTGTGAAATAATTCCTTAATATCCCGTGAAGTCTTCGAGCTTTATCTTTTCATCTGGAATGTCAAGCGTTTTGAGGGCTTTTTTTAGGGCTTCGTTCATGCTGGGTGGGCCGCATATGTAAAAGACTCTTTCTTTATAGTCGGGTATCTGCTCCTTGACCATCGTTCCATCTATGTGGCCCTTAAGCCCTTTCCAGTCAGGCTGCCTTGTGATGACGTGCTTAATCGTTAAGTGAGAATCGGCATTCTGCATCTCCTCAAGCTCTTCCCTGAATACTATATCATCAACGGTCTTGTTGGAGTAAAGCATTATGATGTCCGCGGGCAACCGCATATCCACGCAGTACCGGCAGATGCTCCTGAGGGGCGTGATGCCAATACCGCCGGTCAAAGCGCCAATCTTTATGCTCTCCCCTGCATAAGTGAACTCCCCGAAAGGCGCGTTAAGCTTAGCCCAATCGCCTGGCCTCATCCTGTCAAGGGCTTGCGAGTATTCGCTATCAGTTATCTTCTTGGTAAACTCTATGTAATCCTCAGTCGGGCTGCTGGACATCGTGAAGTGGTGCATCTTTTCAACGCCGCCAATCCTGATGTTTATGTACATCCACTGGCCAGCCAGGTAGCGGAAACCTTCTGGCTTTTTAAAGCGGAAGCTCTTCACGTCTTTTGTACGTGGTATGACCTTATCCAGGGTCGTTTCCCAGACGATGGGCTGGATGGCCTGCGCCGCCGCCTCAAATACCATAAACATGCCACCAGGTAATGGTAAGCCTCACATGTCGATAAAGCTGACCTGAAGAAATAAGGGTACAAATGCCATGCAAAGTATTAATAAAAGCGCGTTATACTTTATTCTTCGATGAATTCCAGGGCTTCAGATGCTCCCATAGCCGTTGAGCTGGCTAAAAAGCAGAAGGCGATAAGCGTCGCCGAGTTCTTCGAGAAGAACAGGCAGATGCTGGGCTTCGACTCACTCCCCCGAAGCCTCATAACGTGCGTCAAGGAGGCGGTGGATAACTCGCTAGATGCTTGCGAGGAGGCGTCTATACTGCCGGATATCTATATTCGGATTAAAAAGGTGGACGAGAGGATTCTGAGCGTGGTCGTCGAGGACAATGGGCCTGGGGTGCAGCGTGATGTCCTGCCTCGCGTGTTTGGCAAGCTGCTGTATGGCAGCCGCTTTCACGCGATAAGGCAAAGCCGGGGCCAGCAGGGCATCGGCATATCGGCGGCCGTGCTCTACGCCCAGCTCACGAGCGGCAAGCCCGCCCGCATTACATCTAGAATAGACCCGAAGCTGCCCGCATACGTATACGAGCTGAAGATAGACACCGAGACCAACGAGCCTAAGATAATATCCGAGAATTATGACGATTTTTTTACTTCGAGGGGCACCAGGATTGAGCTGAGCCTGGAGGCTACGTATGTGAGGGGCAAGCAGTCTGTGCTCGAGTATTTGAGGAATACGGCCATCGTGAATCCCCATGCCCGCATCACTTTGGTGGACCCGTATGACGAGAAGTTCGTTTTCGAGCGCGCTTGCGATGTGCTTCCCAGGCAGCCAGTCGAGATAAAGCCGCACCCGCATGGCATCGAGCTGGGCACGCTCGTAAAGATGCTGCAGTCCACGGATAGCCACAGGCTTAGCACTTTTTTGTCCTCTTCATTTGCAAAGATAGGCGGCCACACGATGGAGTCCATATGCAGGGAGGCGAGCCTGGACCCGGGAATGTCCCCGCAGGAGCTTGCTAAGGATATCGAGGCGGTTAAGAGGCTTCTCGCGGCCTTCCAGAAGATAAAGATAATGGCGCCGCCGAAGGACTGCCTTTCGCCCATCACCGATGACCTCTTGAAGAAGGGCATAACTCAGAACCACCGTGTGGATTTCATATCGACCGTTTCAAGGCCGGTGAGCGTCTACCGGGGCAACCCGTTTTTGGTGGAGGCAGCGATAGCGTATGGCGGTGACATTGACTCGGAAGGCAGGGCTGAGATATACCGTTTCGCTAATAGGGTGCCTCTCATGTACCAGCAAGGCGCCTGCGCCATCACCCACGCGATAGAGCGTATCAACTGGAAGAACTATGGCCTGGAGCAGCCGAAGGGCGCTAAGGCGCCCATTGGGCCTCTCATGATAATGGTCCACGTGGCCTCCACGAACGTGCCCTTCACCTCCGAGTCGAAGGATGCCATAGCCGACATACCGGAGATAGAGGACGAGATAGAGCTCGCGGTCAGGGAGGCCGCGAGGGACCTCGGTCGTTACCTCTCAGAGCAGAAGAAGGCGCTCGATGCCCGTAAAAAAATTAAGATGTTCGAGGCGTATACAAGGGAACTTGCGATTGCCTTAGAAGGCCTTACAGGAAAGGATCATACAGTGATCGAGTCTAAATTCATGGAAGTGTTATCCAAAAAGTATTCGAGGTTCGTTGGGCCGGAGGAGGCGGAAGAGAATGGCCCGCAGTAAGGAGATAATCGAAAAGCTGGCCAGGATGGGGGAGGGCGTACTGGAGGACGTCGAGGCTGGAAAGAACCCATCCCTTGACATAACGATAAGATCATTGAATAACGTCTACTATGATGAGAAGTCGGGCCTGATAAAGCTGGGCGATGAAAAGCAGAAGCGGTATTACTTTAACCTGGCCCAGGCCAAGAAGTTTCTTCAGACCATCCTCATAGCGAAGCAGATAAAGGCTTTACTGGAGCAGGATAAGCCCGCCCTGTCTATACGTCAGCTCTTCTATACGCTTAAGCATGAGATCCCCGGGACGGGGGAGAATACTTTTGACGTGCAGGAGGAGTCCGATCCCATCATTGAGGACATGGAGCTGATGACTGATAGCCTTCGTGAGGAGCTTAACCTCATAGCAACGCCGAATGGCGTGCTGGCTGGCCCCATGATAGTAGAGGATAAGACGGGAGACGTTTTGGACTTCACAAAGATGGGCTCGGCTGGGGGCGCGGTGCCGCCAATCGTGGAAGATGATTATTTCCACATCAAGGAGATGAGCGCCGACTACATCCTCGTCGTGGAGAAATACGCGGTCTGGAACCTCTTGAACCAGGAGAAGTACTGGAAGAAGAATAATTGCCTGCTTTTGACCGGTAAGGGCCAGCCCGCCCGCGCTGAGCGCAGGCTTCTCGCAAGGTTTGGGGAAGAGTATAAGATTCCTATTTATGTTTTCACCGATATGGACCCGTGGGGGTACTATATTTACTCAGTCTATAAGTCTGGGTCCATTAACCTGGCCTTTTTTTCGGAGAAGGCAGCGTGCCCCAGGGCAAAATACCTCGGGCTTTCCGTAAAAGACGTCATGGACTTTGACATACCAAGAAGCTCGTGGGTCAAGCTTAACGAGGAGGACTTCAAGCGAATGGAGGAGATAGCCGCATATCCCTGGTTTAAGAAAGAGAGGTGGCAGAGGGAGCTGGCCGACCTCAAGAAGTTCGGCTATAAGATAGAGCAGGACGCCCTCGTATCGAAGTCCATCGAGTTCACCGCTAACAACTATTTGCCGACGAAGATATCTAATAATGATTATTTCGATTAAAAGAGGTGGGGGCGAGAGGGCCCCCGTATGCGATTAACCCATTTTTCCTAGCAGTTCATAGTAGAGGACGATTACGTCATCAAAGTCCATCCTCGAGTTGTGGTTGAAATCGAAGGGCGAAAGCCCAACGTTTGCATTGCCCGCCATCCACTCCATACTCTTATAGTAAGCGACGACGTCGTCGAAGTCGAGCCTACCGTTACCATTGATATCCTCTACGAGGCCATCATCGTCAAGGTCAACGGGCATATTCGAGTAGCCCGGAAACACCTCAACGTAAGGCTTCAACACTATGTACCCGGCCATCGTTTTTGTATCGCTCGAATGCTCGTTGGCCACCGCGAGGGAAACGGTATACCTGCCCGGAGCCCTGTACGCATGCGTCGGGTTTTTGAGCGCTGAAGTATCGTTATCGCCAAAGCTCCAGCTCCACGAGGATGGGCCCGGGTCTCCAGTCGTGAGGTCGACGAAACTAATATTAATCGGCATTAATGGCCCCACCGTACCGCTCGTCGTGCTCGCCGTGAAATTCGCCATAAGAGGCGTAAACACGGTCAGGCCCCCGTCTAGCGGTGCGCACTCAACAGCCGAGCCATTATCATCATCAAGGTGAGCGCCATCTATCAGAACGCTCGTCCAGCCTGGCACGTCGCCTCTCACCGTCAACGTCGCAAGCGTAATGTTCGAAGCGCCTGGCCCGACTTGCCCTTCAAGGTCGACGCCGCTTATCCTCACGGAATCGCCTGGCAGCGCTGTAGTATTATTCAACAAGGCCCATGACGGGTAGCTCACTCCGACGATTTCGCCAACGCTCGAATTGACAAGGGACACGTTTAACGAGTAACCCGCGAGCCCTGAACGCGCGTTATCCAGCACGATTTTCACCTCCGTAGTGTTGCCCACCGCCGAGGCCGTAGAGACTGGCAACATCGACACATTAGCCGGGTTATAGTATTCTAGCACAAGGATGGCGTTACACGCTTCTATCCATCCGCCATCGCTCCTGATCGCCATCTCATTCCCCGTTGCATTCAACATGCCGCTAACATCAACGTCGCTCACGGATATCTCAGAATCGCCCATATAGACCCATGGGTGATACCATGAATGGCCGTTAAAGTACATCACACCCTCGCCTCCCGCCCCCGTAGGGCTGCTTATAAGCCTTGCCCCGGCAAGCTTGGCTACATCGATCGCCGTGCCAGTAAACGGCACATATGAAGTCGCAAACTCCGGGCTCGAGCCGTAATCCCCATTGCCGCAAAGCATGTCAAACTCCTCGTTCATGAATATCTTTTTCCTCGTGGCGTTTGAGTTCTCGTATATTACATACAGTATCATGCCGCGGGGGCTTATCCGCTTATCCGAGGGTTTTGTGAAGACTGCATGGTTCTCAGTAGTATTGTACACGCCTGTCACGTTGTATACGAACATGCCATAGGGCAGGTCGAAATCGCCCCACATTTTCCTATCAGTGTAATGGGCCTCATAAGGTATGGTCACGCCGTTGAAAGTCATGGTCGAGCTCTCGGGCACGAACCCATCCTTATCCCAGCACCATGGTAGATACAGGTAAGCAGCGACTACCCTGCTGCCAGGGGGCAGCGGCAAATCATTCGCCGTCCAGTTCGCCGTGTAGTTTGCCCACCAGTTCTCCCCGCTCTTATACTGGCTATCTCCAATAGAGTAAATGATATCGCCGCGCACGTCGATGATGCGTCTGGTTAGCAGGTCGCTCCCCCCAGAATATCGCTTGCCCATATACCCATTATTAATCACGGCCTTCGTCATCGCCTTAACGTTGTTCGTCTCATCGGCTTCATCGATAATGTTGTCCGGGTCAACCGTTACCATAGCTTCGGACTGTTCGCCGCTCACATGGATTGTGGGGTCTTGTACTTTTAGCCTGCCCGTGCCAATGGCTGGCGTTGTCGCGCCCATTGCGAGGCCATCAATGTGTACGGTGTGATTAATCCCATTCAGGGTGACTGTCACGTTGAACGGCCCTGCATCAGCGTAGCCTATATTCTGAATGACGAACCACAGCGAGTTCGTGGTGCAATTTGCGAAGTAGTACCCTGTGGCGTATCCCATAGACTGTACGCTTAAATCCGGCGCTACTGAGGAAGCGAGAATATAATCTGACTTTATTGTACTATTAGACATTGTGGCATTGGATATCGTTAGATTGACAGTATAGACGCCTGGCTCCGCATACGTATAGACTGGATTTTGTTCGGTGCTATCGATGGTCCCATCGTTGTCGAAGTCCCAAGCCCAGGAAGTTGGAGCTCCACTTGATTCGTCCGTAAACCTTACGGTTAATGGAGCGAGGCCACGCGTAACATTAGCCGAAAAACCGGCCACAAGCGGACTGGAATCGAGCACAGTGATAGTTAGACTACGATCAGATGTAAAATTATCCCATTGACCATCGTAATTTTTACAGGCTGTCACAACTGGATGATATACTCCTGGAACTGTATAAGTGTAAATAGGATATCCCTCTGTGCTATCAATGATACCATCGTCATTAAAATCCCAATAATAATAATCCGGAATTGTTTGCATCATGTGATATGAAAATTGAACTGTTAGCGGGTTAAATCCTTCACTTATATTAACCTTCGGGTCTAGATAAATAGGGGTCACACGCCGAATATAATTTTCTTTTATAATTGTATTGCTTGATGTATTATTATATATAGTTAATTGTACTTTATAATATCCGTTTCTCCAAACTAAGTATGAAGGATTTTGTTCATATAACCTTGTAGAAGCACTACTAGGGTCTTTAATTTTCCATTCCCATCGAATTGGATTTCCAGAGGACAGATCAGTAAAATGAACGGTTTGAGTACCTATACATAGTCTTTTGTCTACCGTGAAGTCTGCTATGAGCTCGGTGGTTTGGGCCTTTACGTATGCCGTTTTTGTTTCTGTGTCTGTACCGTTTTTATTTGCTACAGTCAGGCTTACAGTATATGTGCCAGGGTTATTATACGTATAGATCGGATTTTGTTCGGTGCTATCGATGGTCCCATCGTTGTCGAAGTCCCAAGCCCAGGATGTAGCCGCTGTGGACTGGTCGGTAAACTGCACTGTTAGCGGTACTGTCCCTATAGTCGTATTTGCCATAAAGTCTGCTACTGGCATTACTAATGGCTCCTGGATGGTGAGGAATGCCAGGGGTATCTTAAACGACATGGCATAGCCGCTGCCCGCAAGGTCTCTATGATAGCCTAGCGTGTAAATAGAGCCACCCGTAATGCTATTGGTCACATCCCACGTCTGCACACCAGAGTAGTCGCCTTGCACGTCATAGCCATGTGGAAGAGGGTTCTGGTACGTCTGGGTACTCTGATCGAATCCCGCTGTCGGGAAAGAGTAATACCCATTCAGGCTAGACATGTACGCGACGGTAAGCCTAGCAGACCCCACCCTGGAAACTTCGCGAGCGTCAAACTCGGTTTCGCCAACGTAGATTTCACCAGAGTCCTCCGCATATTTTGAGGCGACATCGTGGCCTTGGTTAACCCAGTAATGGACGACTTTTTCCGAGCCGTCATTATACGCTACGACGAGCGCTATCTCCTTGACCCTTCCGTCAAAGCTTGGATTCACCTTTTGAGTAAGCACATGTACCCTTAAATGGGTCGAATTTATCAGCGAGGTCACATCATACCACATGAAATAGTCGCTGGTCACCCTGTTTAAGTGGTCGTTTATTATGACTGGACCGGTACCCCCCTGGCCCGGGAAAGAATAAGGCACGTTTAGGTCCTCAAACCATTCATAGTCGTAGATGCCATCGCCGTTCACGTCTAGCTGGGTGGTGATGTTACCCTGGTAGTTGTTTTGCATGTGTCCGCAGTAGGTTGAAACGTAAAGCCTGGCCCATTGAATGCTCGTATACTCGGGTAATGTGAAATCCTTGATTACGTCTTGTGTTCCCCATGTTGGAGGGGTTGCATCCACGTATAGCCCGCCCGACACAGAGCCGTTCTGGACGTTCGTCAGGGGGATGCCGCCCACGTAACTGTCAGCCATCGCCGTCATTGGCGAGATCATAAAAATAAATAAAATGGTTAGAACGCAATACAGCACCTTGGCATCTCCAAAAAGCCCTAAGATACCTCTAGAAACGTTTGAAACACTATCATTTAATTGGGATTGGATAACCATAATACCACCTGCAATATAGGCATTAATATATACATAACATGACTTAAATCTTACTACGATATTAAAAAAATAATGCAAACAATAATACATAAAAATATTATTAACATCTGTAATGTTAAGAAATTTTAAAAAGTTATGAATTGATAACACCATAATAAGATAAATAATTTGCCCCCCATATAGGGGGCAAAAAATCTTTTAATCAGGGGTCATGTACCTCCAATATCGCTAGCGGTATCTTGAATGTCGTATTATACCCCGTGTTGATACTATAATCCCTCTGATAGTGGAACGTGATATCATTGGTCTTGATATTCAAATTACTGACATTGCTCGTAATGTCCCAAGTCTTCACCCCAGCATATCTTCCCTGTATATCATACCCTTTTTCTAATTTAATTGAGGTATCAGGGTCATAGTTCCCTCCAACGGTTAGATTATAGTACCCATTGGCGCTCGCCAGGTATATCGACGTTAGCTCAACTGAACGAATGTCATGGTCATCGGGGATGATCGAGGTGCTGAAAGTCGTATTGCCCATAAACGGTGGGTTACCCGTCATATCCTCGTAAGTCTTTGAGCAAACATCGTGGCCCTGATTAACCCAGTAGTACGTCGTATTACCGCCAGTGGTGTTGTAGGCGACGATGAGGACTATATCCTTGATACGCCCGTCGAATTTATTGGCGGAAGGAGGGTTATAGGTCCCATCATCGACTCTCTGAGTCGTCACGTTTACCTTTATGGTAGAATCGTTTGTGATGTTATTTTTCACGTCGTACCACATTATGTAATCGCTGGTCACCCTGTTACAATGGTCGTTCACGATGACGGTCCCGGAGCCACCGGTACCAGGATAGCTATATGAAACGTTGAAGTCCTCATCCCATGTCTGGTCGTATGAGCCATCGTTTGTCCAGTCGGCTTTGATGGTGGCGTTGCCATGATACCTGGCCGTCATGTTCCCGCTGTAAACGACTACGTAGAGCCGTGCCCATTCAACGCTGCTGATATTATCGGGAAGCCCCATGACCTTGTCCACGTAGTTCGGATTGCTGGCGCTTGTAGGCCATTCAGGCGGCGTGGCATCGAACCATACGTCTCCAGTTATAACTCCATAAGTGCCGTTATCCGTGGTCAGGCTTTGTCCGCCTATATAAGGGTCGGCTAACCCTAATACAGGTATAAATGACGTTGCCATCATGACCATTATTGCAACGAATACGGTCTTCGAGACGATGGCGAGCTTCTCGCAAGCTATACGAGGGTTTGAAAGACGTCTGTAAGCGTCTGAAACTCTATCTTTTATAGTTGGTTTCATTACTCTTTTACCTCCCTGTATTTTGCCCCTTGCAATACTATATTCTTCCTGCTATAAAAATTTTGCTACTATTTAAAATTTTTTTAACAAATTATTAGATAATGTAATAAAAAAATAATACTACATGTTATTATTTTATAAATAATTACACTACTTATATTAACTGTATGAAAAATTTACCTAAATTACCATGAAATAGCAAGGAAATATTTGATATGGGATGGAGCGGTATTGGCTAATATGGCTCCCGGCGTTCTCACATATGATGCCTTTACCTGTAAGAAGTGTGGGATATGTTGTAAAAAACAAAAAGTCATTCTTTTAACTCTTTATGATATTTTCAGGCTATCCGAGAAGCTTGGCTTGAGGCCAAACGAGTTTTTCAGGCGATATTGCATTAAGTCGAGGAAGTTTAATGAGGAGGGCTTGAAGCGCCTCTATTTGAGGGCTGAGGGTGGCTGCCCGTTTTTGAGGGATGGCCTGTGCTCGGTCCATGAGGTGAAGCCCGTGGTGTGTGCCCGCGCTCCTTTTTATTATGTCGAGGCGTCGCTGGCTTCCCTCAAGGTTTTTGGCCTCATCGAGGATGAGTGCCGCATAAACGAGTATTCCTATGACACCGTTGCGAAGGGCGATAATGAGCGGCTCGTGGACATGGATATCCTGGTCCGGTGCACCGATGAGTATGTTGAGAGGCATAAGGGATTCGAGGAGAAGACGGCGAGGCCGTACTATGAGAAGTCCCTTGAGGCGCTTAAGGATAATGCCTTAAGAAGCCTGACTTATGCCACATTGCTTGACCGGTGCATTAGAAGGGAAGAGATGTGCCGGACTGACCCGTATTATAAGGGCGCTACAAACATGTACCTGAGCGGCTTTTATGATGAGTTTAAGCGTGCCAAGGAGGCGGGCAAAAACGGCGAGGCCTTAATCTTCGAGCCGTCTGCGCTGGGCATCATCGATGGCATTATGGCGCTTGTGCTCTTCGAGAAAGACTACATAAGCGTAAAGAAGGCCCTCTCTCAAAGCAGAAACCCTGACGTCCACACAAAGACGACTATCTATGATGGCAGGGAATACGCTATTGTATCAATAGATGCAGGTAAAAAGGTAATGTTTTATTATCATATCGAGCCCGATGAGAAGAAAAGCCTGCGCCATGAGCCTGGCCAAATCAATACCCTTTTCAAAAACGAGAAAGGCGGCAGGTTCATGTTTACGGGACGGGACGCCGACGGATGGCTGTCATAGGCTGCCGGTTACCATGAAAATATTTATTATGGCATAAGCCACAGAGGGAATGGCCATGAGGTTCGAGTTTACAAAGCTGGTAGGCCTTTTGTCTATGCTGGGGACCGTCATCGGCCTCGTCATGGGCGGAGCGACCATCGAATATAATATATTTTTAGCGGCCTTATTCTTCCTTTTAGCGGTAGTCAGCTTTTTAGTATTCGTAGCGTTCATTTATAATTTCATCATGTATGCCCAGTATGAGATGCCCGCAGAGAACTTCGAGGATGAGGACTAGGCCATTCCCGCGAGCATGGGCATGCCTATGAGCATGTAGAAGCCTGCGTGTATCAGCGCCGCACCAATTATGCTTTTATCTTTTATAGTCATCCGTCCCCAGTAATAGCCCAATATTGACCCGATCATGAATAACATGGGGACGTATATTATCTGGCTTGATATATAGTAGACCGTTGTGGCCTCGAAGATGCCGAATATGGCGGCCTGCAGGATAATGGCGCTTTTCTCTCCTATAAGGGGTAGTAGCCTTGCCAGGAGTAGCCCGCGGAACCACGTCTCTTCGTATGCCGCCCCTAAAAAGCTAAATATCACTGCTGCCCCGATTATGTATGCCATCTTTTCCAAGCCCATCGCGGCCCCGCCAAACAGGAAGTATAGTGCAGCCACGCTCACCAGAATGCATATGATAAGCCCCACGATGCCTGAAACCAGGTATGACTTATTCCCAATTGCCAGGAGAATATCCTTACGCCTGCCATTTTCATAAAGCAGCAACGCATAAACAGCTACCACTGATAATAAGAAAAATATAATGCTTATGCTCACAGGCCTCAATAGGCCGCTCAACCCCGTTTCCATGCCCATAAAAGCAGCCAGTTCCCATAGGCACATCAGCGTGGATAACGCCAGGAAAGCATCAACTAACAGTGCGAACGGCCTCAGCCCTGGAAGCCTACCGCTGCGGGCCAGGTACCCAAAGGCGGCAAAAGATAAAACCGAAAATGCCGACAACACAAAAGCGTCCAAACCCGTCTCAAGCCCGCTGCCCAGCAAAAACAATGAATAAAGAGCCCCCAGTAACGCAGATACAGCCAGCGCCGGTGAGACCTTAAGCCCACCCACATTGATCTCGCCTGACGAAAGCACGCCTCTCGGCTTCCGGGTGCCCTTTCTGTAGCCATTCATACGCTTCACAATAGGCTTAAAAAGATAAAAGATTTACCCGGAACTTTTTTCTTTCTCGACGAATTTTTTCATTTTTTCTAATAAATATATCATCTCGGATAATTCTTTTTCTTCTATTCTATAATACTCATGCGCAATCAAATTTCGTAAAAATACCAGCCTTAAAGATGCATCAAATTCTTCTTTCGTAATAGCGCCATTCCGGTAGAGCAGCTTAAATACCTCCCCATATGTGGAGGGAAATCCCATATTATTTTTAGCAACGACATGCTCGCCAATTTCTATAAGCGAGCTAATAGCCTGAAAACATTCCATTGCAATGGTGTTATAAACCAGATAATCAGATAAGTTTTTATCCTTGAGGCTTAACGCTCCATTAAGGTGTCTTTCAAATCTCATGATGCTCTCAACGACTTTCATTTAAGCACATCCCTTTCCATCCTGCGATAAAGCCATGAATGCTCAAGATAGCCTCGAAGGACGCTAAGCCTTATCTCAAACAATTTATCAGAATCCCTGACAAATAATTCTTTTCCATATCTGAACACCTCAAACTGGATGTAGAGCGGAAGCCTGTGGAATAATACCACGTCCAGCTTTTCTGAATAAAGGCTTCCTAGCTCAGCTTCCGTGGCAGGATCCGGCTCATCTATGATCACTGCAATGTCTATGTCAGAGAGAGGCTTTGCACAGCCTTTTGCATAAGAGCCAAAAAGGTATATGGCGATGACTTTTGGATGCGCCTTTAAATCCCCTAAAACCTTTTCGAGGCCTTCATTGATGGTATCCATAGCCAATTATCTCAACTACCTGCTCATAAAAATAGGCTTTTGAGGAGTTCTATTTTTCCATGCGATAAATCATTCTTCTATCTTAGCTAGCCTTTATCCTAAAAGTGATATTGGTGAGATAGCTATTTTAGAAGCAAGAGGACGCCTCGCCCACCAGATATGAAGGGTAGAGATATGCCCATGCCGGATGTTCTTCTCGCGCGCAGACTCCACGCTAACATCCTTAATAGGAAAATCAGATTCAATGAAAGACTTATCGACCATATAAACACCACATTAACCCATTTAGCCCATTACTATCCCAATTATTGCTCAATCTACCCTACTGCTCCTTTTATACATCTTTAGCATATTGCCCAAATCGCCAGGTAAGTGGATATGTCCAATAAATGTCCGAAATGCACATGAAATGTGCAATAAATGTGCAATTGATGTGCAATTGATGCAATTATTGTGCAATAACATAAAAAGCTCCAGCTCCTTTTTTACCGCTTTCTCTCATAACTCCTTTTTGGATCAATTCTCTTAAATCGTTAGTTGCCGTATTTCTTGAGCATACGCTTAACTCCTGATACTCCTTATTGGTAATCTTCCCTTTCCTCCTTCACATAAATCACTGCCTTAATCTGCCTTTCATTCAAGCCAAGATTGAGAAGATATTCTTCCGTACGTCTTGTTTTGCAAAGTCCAGCGACACGATTGCCTGGCTTATATCCATAAAGATATTACGTCCCCAGTTTGCGTTCATTACGCTCCTATCCAGAATGGTGAAGCTTTCCTGAAACTTATCCTTCATTTCCCTTAGCCACTGGTCCTTGAGGTGTCCAGGAGCTACTATTAGTGTCCTATCTACGAGGCCGCGATACTTGAGCTCCTTGAGGAGCAGCCCCGCCATTATTGTTTTACCTGCGCCTGGATCGTCTGCGAGAAGAAACCTGATACGCGGATTTTGCAATATATAATGGTATACTGCCTCGATTTGGTGTGGCAGTGGGTTAATCTGGGATACGCTTATGGCGTATAATGGGTCAAACTGAAAGGCATTTCTTATACGATGTGCCTCTAAATAAAGGAAGAGAGACTCCCCATTGCCTGTGAACTTAAAAGGCTTTTCTTCTATAACTTCTATATTTTTTACGTCGTCCAACGAAAGGATAGGGTCATAAAAAGTCCTGGTTTCCAGCCCTACGGCCTCTATTTTAATTCTTTCACCAATATTTTTAACTGAGATTACCCTTACTTTTTCTGGCCAAAATGAGCTTTTAAGAATATTGCCCTGCTGGATTTGGACCATTTAATACCCCACCGAAAGTTAATTAATTATATGTTTAGCTTTAGTGTATTTATGTTTATATTCCTTATGAACCGCAAAGTATTTTGAAGTGCCTTTTGCTATTTTATTTGAAACTATGCCGCGCATTAGAGGCCTCATCTTCGACCTTGACGGTACCCTTATCGATAACTATGATGGCTACATGGAGCTTATGCTTCGCCGCGTGGGCAGGGACCTGGGACGAGAGTTTACGCTGAGCCATGCGAAGGAGCTCTGGTACTCTATAAACTCTGAGTCCAGGGATGAGGTGATAATGCGGTGGGGCGTCAATCCTGACAGGTTCTGGACAGTTTTCAACAGGTATGAAGATATAAATGAAAAGCTCGAGAATACTTACCTGCACGATGACGCGGATATCTTAAAAGGCTTAAACATACCGAAGGGTATTGTCACCCACACATCGTATGAGCACACGGATAGGCTTTTACAGAAGGTGGGCATGCGCCAGTATTTCAGGCCTATAATCGCCTGTACCGAGGACACAGGCTACAAGCCTTCCCCCCTACCAATAATATACTGCGTGGTTGGCATGAAGCTCAAGCCGGAAGAGGTGGCATACGTTGGCGACACTCTTTCTGACATGCTCGCCGCAAGGTATGCAGGGGTAAAAAGCATATACATAAACAGGTACAACCGGCCCATAAAGGCAAGCCCGGACTACGAGATCAAAAGAATGGATGAGCTGCTTGAAATTCTGGGACAATAAGTATATAAAACACGCGGCCCAGCTTAAGTTTTGATGATTGACATCGTACCTTTGCTTGATGCTCCCGCCCTTGTAGTAAAAAACGAGGATATCTCGCTCGTCATAGCCGACGTCCACCTGGGCATCGAGTACGACCTTTACTATAGCGGGATTAACATTCCGTCGCAGCTAGCCGGGCGCATCGAGCGTGCCAGGAGGTACGTAGGCGAGGCTAAGCCCGACCGCATCATCCTTTTGGGGGATATCAAGCATAACGTGCCCCACATATCGCATCAGGAGGAAGAGGAGGTACCCCTCTTTTTAAATGAGCTTGCAAAGCACGCCCTTGTTGAGATAGTGCCGGGCAACCATGATGGCGGCATCGATGCACTCCTGCCCCGTAACCCTGACGTTATCCTGCATGAGGCGAAAGGCGCCATCATTGATGGCGTTGCATATTTCCACGGACACACATGGCCAGGCCCATCGCTTTTAAATTGCAAATACTGGATAATGTCACACAACCATCCGACCATTAAGCTGACCGATAACGTGGGCCATACCATAACAAGGCAGGCCTGGATACGCGCAAGGCTCGACGAAGGCGAAGTAAAGAAAAACTATGGCCAGGAAAAGCTCGAATGGAACGACCCAGAGGTCATAATCGTGCCATCCTTCAACGAGCTTTGCGGAGGAATCGCCTTCAACGAGTCATGGCATGACGACTTGCTAGGGCCTCTCTTCACCTCACAGGCAATCCGCCTTGAGGAAGCCCAGGTATACCTGCTCGACGGCACCTACATGGGGACCATCGATAGCCTGCGAAAATATTCCAGGGAAAAGTATAAGGTGCCCGGGAATAAGGCAAGGGCATATAGGCGGAGAAAACGCTACCGTCACTAGGCTTTTTCTTTTAAAGTTAGTGCTTTTTTTAGCTCATTTACCGCTACACCCCACGAAGGCTCATCGAAGTCCTCATGCTCATCAAAGTACGCCTTTGTATGCTTAAAATGTAGATCCCTCTCGGCTATCAGCTTATAATCAGCGGCAAGCGGCAGCTCCGAATCAGGCAGCTCTAAAATGGCACAGCTCTCGATGGCCCTCACTATACGCTTCAAGTCATTAACAGGCAGCATAGAAGACTCAGGAAACACCCGGCACCCTATGGGCTTAAAGGCGTGGATGCTGCACAGGCTATCCCTCAAAAAAGGGCAGCCCTCTGAAGCCAATATGACAGAATACCTATAGCCACCAGGCGTAAGCACAACGCCACAAAAGCGATTAAAAAACTCTGAAGGGCTTAGCGATAAACCCTCGCTTATCTTCTCAACGTCCAGAAGCGATACCCCATAATAAGGGTCACGCCTACAGCATAAGCCACAGCATTTACACTTAAATCTTAAGGGCTCAGCCATCAACGACTCTACGCCTTATTATTATAAAATGGTTACCCGCTGTATTAAGAAAGCCCAAATATATTATACATTAATTATTATAATCATTATCGGGTGTGATAAATGATCCCTGTATGTGAAGGCGAGCTGATCGACACCATAAAAAAGGTCAGCCCTTCAGTGGTCAACATTAATACCGTAAGGCTCGTGCATGACTATTACATGAATATCGTACCGCTCAGGGGAATGGGGTCCGGCGTCATCATAGATGAGAATGGCATGATAGTGACCAATAACCATATAGTCGAGCAGTCAGAAAGCATCGAAGTGACGCTATTCGACGGGAAAAAGTACTCGGGAAAGCTGCTCGGCACGGACCGCATGACCGATATCGCGGTCGTTAAGATAGAGGGAAAAGGCTTCCCCTACGTCAAGCTGGGGGATTCTAACGGAGTACAGGTCGGGCAGATAGCCATTGCCATAGGAAACCCCTTCGGCTTTTTTCTGCAAGGGCCTACAGTGACGGTAGGCGTCATAAGCGCCCTTAACAGAACCATACAGGCCGAGCAGGGAGTATATGAAAACCTGATACAGACGGATGCGCATATCAACCCGGGCAACAGCGGCGGCCCTTTGGTCAATATAAAGGGCGAGGTCATCGGCATCAACTCGGCAAATATACCGTTCGCGCAGGGCATAGGCTTCTCTATACCCGCATCTATGGCCAGCCGTATAGTTCAAGAGCTTATAAAGCATGGTAAGGTGATACGCCCATGGCTCGGCATACTTGGCGTGGGGGTCAACGAGCAGATAGCAGAATACTATGAGCTGCCATCTGACACGGGGGTACTTGTGACCAGGGTCTTCGAGAATAGCCCGGCATACGAGGCAGGCGTAGCTCCAGGCGATATGATAATAACGGTAGACCATAAGGATTTAAAGGACATGAATGACCTGACTAAAGAGCTACGCTCTAAAAAGGTGGGCGATTTCATCTTACTCACCGTGCTGAGGGGCCGCCGCAAAGGCCAGATAGAGATCACGCTTGGCGAAAGCCCATGAACGGCTCACCGATACTCGCTATACTTTAATGGGTTCCACGTCATCTTTTTATGGTCAAGGCCTTTAGAGTTCATGCATTCATATACGTATTTTGCCATCTCAAGCTCTCTTTCGGCCTCTGCCTTGCTCTGGAACATCCTGTTATCGGCGTTCGGGTCCGCGGAGGCTACCTTTTCCTCGAGGGCTTTTATAAGCTGTAGCTGGCGCTCCCTGCTATATTCGCTGGCCTCGTTGATCCATTGGGCGGCCATGTCCCGCCTCGCGTCGAACACAAGCTCCATTTCTCTCGCTATATCCCCCAGTATACGGTCAGAGTTCTCCCGGACATCCATGAGGGCGCGCTCCACGTCTTCAAGGGTAAGGCTTTCCCAGCTTAGAGGCTTTTCCCTTAGCTTACCGCCCAGCCTCTTTGCCACCAGGTAGAAGGGGAACAGCTTCTTTACGATAGAGCCGACTGGATAGATCGAGTTTCCATTCTCGTCAAGCCCTTTAGGCTGGATGCCCTGCATCGCTATGGCCGCGACCTCCGGCCTGACGATTTCCTTCGGCGGCATGTACCCGTAGCGCATCAATTCACGTATGGCGGTGCCACTGATTGCGATGCGATACTGCTTGCCATGGGGGCAGGTGTTCTCGGTCGCCGTGGTGCCACACCTGGCGCAGTAGAAAACCTCGCTGAAGGATAATAGCTCTATTCCGAGCTCTTTCGAGCCGCCCTCGTATAGGCGGTCAAATATCGTCTGGCACTCATAGTCGCCATAATAGTTTCCGACGCCCGCGTGGTCCCGGCCTATCGCGAAATGGGTTGCGCCAAAGTTTCGAGCCACTATGGCGTGCAATACCGCTTCTCTCGGGCCTGCGAAAATATAGGTGACTCGAAGGGGGCTCATCAGCACCCTGTCACGCTGGTAATACTTGTTGAGCAGTGCCTCGTATGCCTGGATGCGGTACTCAGACCTTATATACTCAGGCTTTGCCAGCTGTACAAGCGGCTGGATGAGCAGCATGTCATGATTTTCCAGGGCAGTCCTGTGAATGTGCTCGTGCCCCCTGTGGACGGGGTTGGCGCCTGTGATAAACCCGACTACGGTGCGTGCTCCTTTCTTGTTATAGAAATAGTCTATACACTGGGCAGGAGTGAGGCGGTACTTCTCGAAGGCGCCCCAGTGCGGTCGGCTAATTAGCTCCACTTTTCCCGCTAGAGACCTTTCACCCATACGCTCGTATATGCTCCTGACCCCTGGATGCCGCTTATCGGTGGTGCCGAAGACGCACTGGGCTCGCTCCTCCCTGTCATATTCGAACACTTCTTCGGTGATTATCCTGGCGACGGGCTCCTTGTTGCGGTTTATGAGCGTTGCAACGTCGCCCTTTTTCAAGCCCTTGAGCACGTTCTGGTTGCGCTCGCCTGCCACCGCAAATGAGAGCGGCGTTGGCCATGGCGTGCCGTCAGCAAGCCGGCCGGTGTGTAATACTGACGAGTAGTCCTCTGCGTTCATGAAGCCTGTGCATGGGCTTAGCGCGCCGGTGGCTATCATCTCTACCGTGATCCATGCCTCGTCATCAATCATTATAGTATTAGAGCCCCTGGCCAGGCTTTCGGCCGCCTCCTCTAGCGCCATTTCCCTCGCCTTGCCTTCCAGAACCGTGTTAGTCAGCTTTAGCTGTGGCCTGCTCATCATCCAATCTCCAATGATCTATTTTATCTATAATTAATCGTTATAGATTTTTCTGGAAAACTAATAGGATTTATGATATATATATATAGCTATTGTACGGCAATCGTCGTATGTAGCGGCCTAACGCGTCTAACACCATGCGCTTTTTTACGTGCTTTAAGTACGACTCGAATGCGCCGCCCCTAGGCCTTAAACTCCTCTCGTCCCCATTTCACGTCGAGCCTTCTAAGAAGCACGTATGCGACGATCCCGGCTAGCGTGGCAAATATGATGCCCGGCCAGAGCAGCCAGCTTGCGAACGCCGTCATTATTAAAACGATGAGTACTGGCGCCACGGCGAGCCAATACTTAAGCAACACCTTATAGTCGAAGAGCAGGCTGTTCGTATAGACGCCCGTCATATAGGCTATCACGGCTGCCACGTAGCCAGAGACCATGAACATGGTGTAAAGCGCCGCCGGAAATAGACCATATTCGCCCCTGCTGATGCATATCAGGGCAAGGTATACGGTGGAAATCACCGTATTCAAAGCCATGAACAATATGAGCTTGGCCTTTATGACGTCCGACATTTTTATAGGCAGCGTTTTGTAGCACTCTATGGAGTCGAGCCTGTTAAGCCAGCCGTAAAGCTCGGAGGCGAAGAAGCCAATGATGACCGAGTAGAATATCGTGTTGAAGCCGAAGCTGACCTGCGCCCCGCCTAAAATAAATTTAAGGGCGAATGGGAATATCCATAAGAAGCCCCACAGGAATAATAATGGTATCAGGAAGCTGAGGACCACGTACCATAAAGAGCCGCTCCTGACCAGGTCTATCCATTCTTTTGCGGCGAGCGGGGCGTATTTGCCGAAAATCTTAAAGGGCTTTTGAGCCTCGCTGAAGTGGCTTGCATAATGTTTTTCCGTTGTCGGGGCAGGCTTTTCCCGGATGCATAGCAATGAAAAAGCTGACAGGGCGATGAAGAGGGCTATAGCTATGAGCACGCCGTCCCACGAGCCATCCATGTATGAGCCTGAAGGCGGCACGAGGATGCCGAGGGCTTGAAGGGTGCCCACCTTCAGGGCGAGCCAGGCTACGATGGCGATGATAGATATCATGGCTATTGCCAATACAGCTTTACTCCTCACTAAAATGGTTGATAGCGCAAACGTGAGGGAGACCCCCATGAGAAACGCTGCCATAAACGTGATGGCAGCCATTAGCAGGTTCACGTGAAGGCCCGTAAAAAAGGTAGAGATATAGACGCCCAGCAGGACAGGCAGAACGTTAATGGCTAAATAATATGCCAGATCCTTGAAGTAGAAATATGTAAACATCTCCTTATAGGTGATGGGCAGCGTGCCCGGCGTCCCTAGAAGCATGCGGACCCCGCCCATACGGCGTTCAAGTATGGGGTCCTGAAACATGGCAAAGCCCCCCACCAGCATGCCCGCCACCATGACGCCCACATGCCCTATTATGATAATCTCGGCGGTGGTAAGGGCGGCACGCAACGGCAATAGCATTAAGCCCATTAATAGCGAAATGGCCAGCATGAAGAGCGGATAGACGAGGAACGAGCTGTGGAACATGGAGGATTGCGCCCTGTATTCCTCCTTTATAAGCAGCCAGAAGAGGCCGGGGCGGAGCTCCATCACGCAGCCTCCACTACCAGCCTCATGAACACGTCCTCGAGGCTCTCCTTGGAGCGCTTTAGCTCGGCCAGCTTTCCGCTCGCAATCAGCCTCCCATTGTAAAGTATTCCGACGCGGTCACAGAGCTTCTCGGCAATCTCCAATATGTGGGTGGAAAGGAAGATGGTGCCGCCTTCCTTGACGTATGACCTCAAGTACTCGCGGGTGTTACGCTGGACTATAGGGTCGAGGTCCAGGAAAGGCTCATCCAGGAAGAGAAGCTTCGGATCGTGTACAAAGGCCGCCGACAGCATGACCTTCTTTTTCGTGCCCTTGCTCAAGTCCTTGCAAAGTACGTTTTCTTTATCTTCCAGGCCGAAGAACTGTATCCATCTATCGATTTTTGGCCGGGGATCGTCTACCTTACGAAGGCTGCATACTAGATCGAGGTATTCCCGGACGGTTAGAAAGCTGGGAGGGTACTCCATCTCCGGCACTATGCCGATCTTCCGCTTAACCCCTATAGGATCGGCGGCCACGTCCACGCCCATGACCACGGCTTTGCCCGCCGTCGCCGACAATGACCCCGTCAAAATGCCAATAGTAGTAGTCTTACCCGACCCATTAGGTCCCAGCAGGCAGAATGACTCGCCCTCCTCCACCGAAATGCTCAGACCGCTCAACGCCTCGAGGCTTCCATACCTCTTCGTCAATCCATTTGTAAGTATCGCCGCCATAAATAAGATTAAATAAAGCCATACAATGATAAATAACTAGCTTATAACAGGAAAAATAAAAGTTAAAAAAAGAAAAGTCGGCGTCCCTTTCGTTTTTAAATATGAAAGCTTACTTTATCACGTCAATAATGGACTTGGAGGTCTTGCCGCTGCCACGCATCTGAATCCTTCCCGAAAGCGCCTCATCAGATGCTGCGGAGGCCTTCTGGCCCCTTCCCATGATCTGCGGCGACTGCACGCCAGTCATTATTGCGAGAACCCTTACCTTGCCCTCATAGTCCTTCTGAATCCTGGCGCCCCATATTACGTTGGCATGAGAATCCAGCTCATACGTGAGCGACTCTGCTATGCTCTCAGCCTCACGCAGCGTCAGGTCCGGCCCACCAGTTATGTGCACAAGCGCGCCAGTAGCGCCCCTGTAATCAACGTCGAGCAGCGGATGATTCAGGGCGGTGCGTACCACGTTATCGGACTTATCCTGGCTCTTCGTCTCTCCTACGAGCATTACGGCCACGCCGCCTGCGTTCATTATCGCCTTAACGTCTGCGAAGTCCAGGTTAATGAGCGAAGGCCGGGTAATCGTCTCCGATATGCCCTTCACCGTCTCAGCTATAAGCTGATCCATTACAGAGAAGGACTGCTCCAGAGGCAGGTTAGGCACATACTCGAGCAGGCGGTTGTTATCAAGCACGATGACCGTGTCAGCGGCCGCCCTGAGGTCCGCAATTCCCTCCTCTGCCTTCACCATCCTGGCCCTTTCTACCTTGAAGGGAGTGGATACCATGCCGACCACTATGGCGCCCGCCTCCTTGGCGACCTGCGCCACAATTGGCGCCGTGCCTGTACCAGTTCCTCCTCCCATGCCCGCGGTGATGAACACCAGGTCCGCATCCTTAAGGACTTCCTGCAGGGTGCTCCTGGCAAGCTCTGCAGCCCTCTTCCCTATCTCGGGGAAGCCGCCGGCGCCCAGACCCCTGGTCAGCGATTTGCCGACGAGGATCTTCTTGTCCGCCTTGATGACGTCCAGGTGCTGCTTATCGGTGTTCACCGCAATGGTCTCGGCGCCATCGACGCCAATATTGTAAAGGCGGTTGATGGTGTTGTTGCCGGCGCCGCCGCACCCGACTATCTTGATCTGGGGAAGCCCAAAGTCCTCAAAATCGTTGCCAGCAGTGTTCTCCCCCTTGTCGTTCCTGTACTCACGTTCCATTTCAGTGTATTTCAGTGCTTCCTGCACAATTGATTGCATTGCCATTTTATTTCCCATCCCCATATTTTATAGCTTGGAAGACGTTTTTCGTGAGCTCTCTTTTGGCCGTCCTTTTTAGGCATTGGACGATTTTATGTGAAGGTGGGCCACTGTCTCGGCCCTAGAAGGGCATGTAAACTGGAGCTTTACCGAAGGCCGCATACATGGCTTTCGCTTATAAATCAACTCGTGTCGATTAGTTTAACTCTAACGACGACTCCAATCCAAACCCTAACATATTATACGCTTGTGCCCATATTTATACTTGCTGGAGGGTGGATGAAATATGGTTTTATGCCATTTCATATCTTCAGCGTAAGGCGGTTTATCACCAGGCTGACAATCAGGCAGATGGCAAAGCCGGTGAGAAGTGCATCCATGCCAGGCAATGGCATCCTATCGAGCAAAAAGTAAACGCCTGATACGAGCGCCACCACGAAGATGGTAACGCTCAACGCCACGGCGGCGCCGCCCATGAAGGACGCCGCGAGATTATCGCTCATCCTATCCAGTAAAACTGATGCGGCTATGAAAGAGACGGCGAATACGACGAGCAGCACGGCCAACGACACATCCAGGCCAGTGCCTGAAAGCAGGCGCATGAAGCCGAGGCCGAGCAATGTCATCACCGATGATAGCATAAAAGAAATAAATAGCGCCTTTACGATAATCATGATTGGATTGGATACTTCAAAGCCCTTCATCGTCTCAACTTTTAGCCTTTGATGAACTTATAGATTATCGCTATTAGGCCGACCATCAGGCCCACCGCTATTATTGCGAAGAACATTAAGTTAGTGAACCCACCAGGGCCTTCAAACAGGTACCAGAATGAGTCGATGGCCTTTACTATGGCGCCATTCGCAATCCTATCTAGCATGATAGTGCCGTGGAACCCAAAATAATCAATGGCCATAATCAAGGCCGCTATTAAAAGAATTATGATGAGCAATATCCTATATATTCTACGCATACCCTTCCCCCTATAAAATAATCATTTAAAAGCATTTTTCGCTCATATACCTTATGAGGGAGAAGACGAAATATTTTTTTATAATGCTGGCATATAGATTTAGGTTTAATTATGTGAAAAAATATTTGGCCCATTACAAATCCTATAAACGAGGATCATATGAACGTTGGCAAATCCATAAGAATGAAGAGAATATTCGACCAGCGCACTAAAAAGACTGTCATGATACCCATGGACCACGGGATAACGCTCGGGCCGGCGAAAGGCCTCGAGAACGTCAGGGAGGTCATGCGTTGCGCCATCGAGGGCGGCGCAAACGCCTTGATCATGCACAAGGGCATCGTGAAAGATTGTTACGTTAATTGTGCCAGGGCTTCAGGGCTTATCATACATTTATCGGCCAGCACGAGCCTGAGCGCGGACCCTGACTACAAGATACTGTTGACGACGCCAGACGAAGCCTTAAGCCTGGGCGCGGACGCGATTTCCGTGCATGTAAACGTGGGCTCGGAAAAGGAGCACCAGATGCTGCTGGACGCGGGCATGGTATCGAGACGATGCGAGTATCTCGGCCTGCCCATGCTTGCCATGATGTACCCCAGGGGCAAGAACATCCATAACCAGTATGACCCCGACTTGATAGCACACGTATGCCGGGTGGGGGCGGAGATGGGCGCCGACGTGGTAAAGACCAATTATACCGGCGACCCGGATACTTTTAAAAGGGTCGTCAGGGGCTGTCCGGTACCCGTGCTCGTGGCCGGGGGCTTGAGGACGAGTACGGACACCGAGTTGCTGGAAAACATCGGCGGAGCCATGGAGGCAGGCGCTGCAGGCGTAGCAATCGGGAGGAACGTGTTCATGCATGAGGCGCCTGCGCTGATGGTGCACAGGATATGCGCAGTAGTACATGATGGCCTGAGCCCGGAAGAGGCAATGGATATCAGGGTCTAGAATGGAAACTGGCAATGATGTGCCGGCCATATCTATAAAAGGGCTGGTAAAGCGGTTCAATGGCCTTGTGGCTGTGGATGGCGTTGACCTGGAGATATCGCAGGGCGAGTTTTTCGGGCTGCTCGGCCCCAATGGCGCGGGTAAGACCACGCTCATAAGGATGCTCGTCGGCCTTTCAACCCCCACGTCAGGTAGCGCCAGCATTTTTGGCAGGGACGTGGTCAAGAACCCCATAGAAGCAAGGCGGCTCATCGGCGTATCGCCGCAAGAGTACAACTTCGACGAGAACCTCAAGGCGAAAGAAATACTCACGTATCATGCGGGCTATTATGGCATGGGCAGGGAAGAGCGAGAGCGCCGGGCCGACGAAATACTCGATTTTTTAGGCATCAAGGATAAGGCCGGCGAGTATTGCGATAAGCTGTCCGGGGGCATGAAGCGCAGGCTTTTAATCGGGAGGGCGCTGATGCAAAACCCCCGCGTGCTATTCCTGGACGAGCCGACCACCGGCGTGGACGTCCAGCTTCGGCGCTCGCTGTGGGATCTATTAAAAAAGCTGAACGCTAGCGGCACGACCATCGTCCTTACCACCCATTACATCGAGGAGGCGGAAAGCCTCTGTGGCAGGGTTGCCATCATGGACCATGGGAGGATAATAGCCATTGGCAGGCCGGAAGACCTCAAGAGGGCTGAGGTCGACTGTAGCAAGCTGGTGCTCGACATCGAGGGCGACAGCATTCCAGATCTAAAGGTGATACCAGAGGTCGCACGGTATTCGTATGGAAAGGGAAAGCTGACGGTACATGTGACCGATACCGGCACGGCCGCGGTAAAATTGCTCGACTACTTGAGGTCAAACCGGATAGCTGTCAGGTCCATGCATGTGAGGGAGTCGACGCTAGAGGACGTTTTTATCAGGCTGACGGGGCGGGATCTGCGTGAGTGAGCTTACAGCGTTATCCTTGATGTTGAGGCGGGAGATAATCCGCTTCATCAGGAAGCCGAACCGCACCATTTTGCCCAGCATCATCTCCACGTTCCTCTACATTTTCGCGTTCGGCTATGCCCTGGGCTCCGCGATACCCAGCATGGGCGGCTACTCTTACGTCCAGTTCATGTTGCCAGGCCTTGTCATGATGCAGGTCATACTGCACGCCTACATCAACCCTGCATACTCCCTATTTTCATCCCGCGAGGACAGGTATATCGAGGACCCTCTGACTACGCCCATGCGGTATTCAACCATGGTCGTTGCCTACGTTCTGGGCGGCATGGTTAGGGGACTTTTCATCGGCCTCATCATCGCGGGCATAACCATGCTTCTTTTCCGCATATGGATATACAATATTCTCCTGTTTGTTTTGTTTTTGTTGTTTACGGCCGCAACTTTTGCGAGCATAGGCGTTATGCTCGGCCAGTGGTCCAGGAATATAGAGGACGTGGGCAACGTCATGAGCTACGTGCTTAGCCCGCTTCTCTTTTTGGGCGGCGTGTTCTTCTCAATCGATATCATCCCAGCAGACTGGATTCGCTGGCTGTCATGGCTTGACCCGTTGACCTACGTGGTCGATGGATTCCGCTACGCGATGATTGGATACGAGCACACCAACCCATACTACTGTCTCTTCGCGATTATCGCCTCGCTAATCATATGCTTCTTTGCGAGCCTCAAGTTTTTTGAGAGTGGCTACAACCTGAAAACTTGAGCGTCTACCTTAAATTAAAAATATTCCGTTTTTGGAGGCTTATGGTGGCAACTACGGAAGATTATTTATTCAAGCCAGTCCTGGACAGGCTCGCCCTTGTTTATCTTGTCAGCCATAATGTAGGCGTCATACATGGCGTAGAGCCACGTCAACAGGGGAGCGGCAAAAATCGGCAAACAGCAAAGAGCGCCTAAGCCCAATGTTAAGATAGAGATTAACACGTAAACGATGACAATGATGCCTTCCAGGACTAAGTTGATAGCGCAAAGAATTATGCCCTTCCTGACCTGGCCATTATATATCTGGCCGAGGCCTATCAGAAGCCCGCTTACGAGGCCGCCGACCAGCGATAGCAACAGCGCCAGTACTGGCTCCTTTTTTACTGTGGCTTTGCCAGATGGCTGGCTCGCCATCTTCTCCACGCAAGACTTACAGGTTAGCTTACCGTTCACATCTACTGCACAATTTTGACAAACCGACTTGCCGCAAACCGTGCAGGTACCCACGGCGTCCACGTCTAGATGTACGTAACACTTCATGTAATGACCTCAATAATCATCATTGTCACTTAAACGGTTGTACATTAAATATATTTTGTTTCGCAGTCTATTTTTTAAATAATCAATTTTTGTCGACAAATTTATCAAAAAATTCCGGATTGAAATGGAATTTTTATACTATGGGCATAACGCCTTATTTATTTAAAAGCGCGGTGCAAACCTATATTAAGCCCTTAGAAATAAGGTAAAATCCAAGGTGGTTATCCTTGTACGAGCAAACCCAAAAAAAGAATGTAGAGGGTTCATCCATTACATCTTTTCTGGACAAGTATTTCCATATCAGCGAAAGGAATTCTAATATAAGGACTGAAATAATCGCCGGCGTGACCACGTTCATGACGATGGCCTACATCATCATCGTGAACCCTGGCATATTATCGGCGGCGGGCATGGATTTTAAGGCGGTATTCGTGGCCACATGCCTCGCGGCAGCGCTATCGACCTTCCTCATGGGCGTCATAGGAAAATACCCGTTCGCCCTCGCCCCTGGCATGGGCATGAACGCGGTCGTGACGTTCGGGATATGCATCGGCATGGGCTTATCATGGCAAATAGCGATGGCCCTCATCTTCATAGAAGGCCTTGTCATTTTGATTCTCGTGCTTACAAACCTTCGAGAACTTGTGATGAACTCCATCCCGGGCTCGCTAAAGATTGCCATAGGCGTTGCAATCGGCCTGTTCATAGCCTTTATCGGGTTTAAGGACTCCGGCATGATGGTGTCGAATCCTTCCACCTACATAGGATTTGGCAGCATGTCCAACCCCGTGGTGATAGTCTCGCTTATAGGGCTTATAATAATCATGGCTTTGATGGCCCTTAAGGTTAAGGGCAGCATTCTTTACGGAATTATTTTAACGTCAATAATAGCCCTGATAATGTGCTTTGCCGCGGATGCGGCTGGCATCGCCTTCAACGTATATAATAATGCGAACGTGCCCATGGTGGCGGGAGCTGCGCTTCCGGACGGCTTGAGTAACCTGCCATCATGGGGAGGCTCGATAATCGAGCTGCCGAATGCGGCAACCCTGAGCACTGTTGGCCAGCTGGACATCATGGGAGCTCTTAACATAGGCATCCTTACCCTGGTGACGCTGGTGTTCGCCCTGGGCATGGTCGACTTCTTCGACACCATGGGCACCGTGGTGGCGGTCGGCGGGCAGGCAAAGCTGCTTGATAAGGATGGCAAGCTGCCAGGCTTGAAGAATGTCCTGATGATAGACTCGCTGGCGGCGATGATCGGCGGCTTCATGGGGTGTAGCTCAAACACCACTTACGTTGAGAGCGCTTCGGGCGTGAGCGCGGGAGGGAGGACTGGCCTGGCGTCAGTGGTCACCTCTGTCCTGTTCCTCGTTGCCATGCTTTTCGTCCCGCTCGCCTACCTTATACCCGGCGCGGCGACGGCGCCTGCCCTTATCATCGTGGGCTTCCTGATGCTAACCCTTGTCAAGGACATACCATGGGATAAGCTTGAGGATGCTCTCCCCGCTTTCCTGACGATTGTGGGCATGGTGTTTACCTTTAGCATCTCGAAGGGCATTGGCTTTGGGTTCATATCCTATTGCCTTATTAAGACTGCCTCAGGTAAGTGGAGGGATGTGCACCCCATAATGTGGATTGTGGCGTTCGTGTTTGCCCTCTACTTCATATTCGTATCGAGCATAATATGAGCTAATCGGGGCTTTTGCCCCGATAATTTTTATTTTCTATAGAATAGAATAGTGTATGCCGCGATGACAAGTAATATGAAAATAAGCGCAGCGAGGACGTCGTGAAATGGCATTGACATGGCCGCTGTCGTTATAAGTGAGCTTTTAGGGTCTGTAGCCTGCGTAGTTTCTATTGGTATTGGGCTTGTAAAGGGCCCTGTAAAAGCCATATTTCCTTTTGTAGCATTCTCGGCCAGCGTCCTGAGGTGACTCATGGGGCTTACCACTCTTGACTGGATGTCGTGTATGCATTGTAGGCCGTACATCGTAAGGTTATAGGCGCCAGCGTCGGAAGGGTCGATGGAATGCGCCTGTGTCGCGTTGACCTCGTTCAACGTCTCTAAATATTGGCTATTTGCCGTATCGTTCATGTTACGGATGGTCTCGCTAAAAATCGTCCACACATCATGGCTTTCTAACATTATAAAATAATTAATATATTTATTTTTATAAGCGTAGTCCGTTAAAATGGCGATTGATTAAGGATTAAATGATAAGAAAGTTATGAATGGGCCTAGCCGATGCGCCTGGCCGCCTCTACCATGTTGGCTAGCTTCTGGTATGCTGCTTCTCTTGTTCGCATGCGTAGCCCGCAGTCAGGGTCAATCCACATGTTTTTCTTGCCTATCTTTTCGATTCCCATGCGTATAGTTCTCTCTATTTGCTCGGCCGTTTCCACGTTGTCGGTGGCAGTGTCGACACACCCATAGCCGATTATCTTGCCATATGCCTCGATTAGGTCCCTATCCATGGCCTCCAGGTTTTTTGAACTGGAGAATTCGTGGTCGAGGATGGTCACGTTGGCTTCCAGAAGTTTTTTAAAGATTGGACGGATGTCGCCACATACATGCATGGCTGGCACATCGATTCCCTTTGAGATGATGTTGACCGCCCTGATGCCCACCTCGAGGTCGGCATCCACGCTGAAAAAGGGCTCGTCAATCTGTATTATCTCAGCCCCCGCCTGCGTAAGCGCCCGCGCCTCTGCGGCTTGCGCATACGCGATATCATAGATAAGCTCTGGGTCCGAGTTCGACTTATATGGTGAGCCTTTTTCAACTATGGAGCTTTTTGCCATGGTTGTGGGTCCCGTTATAATGCCTTTGACTTTGGCCTGTCTGGCCAGCTTTTTCGCATAGAGATAATCACTGACGGTGGCAGGCTTGTCCGGGATTTCGATACGGTCTACGATCTTGTATCGGTTGCCTTCCTTGCGGTAGCCAGGCATGTTTAAAGCAAAAATCCCCACCATATCAGCGCGCACCTGGCCATCCGATATGATCGAGATCCCGGCCCTTTCCTGGTCCGCTATCGCAATCTCTATTGCTTTCCTGACATCCTCTTCGTTTTGCACGTTAACGCCGGTCGGATAGCTCCCGACCACTGTCGTAACCATCATATGAGCATGAGTATGAGTGTAAAATATTTAGATATTAGCATACTTTTTGGCTTCATTTTTTATCGTGCCGTCATAATACTCTAACCAGGGTAGAGCCATGCACACAGTTATTGCAGGAGAAAAGGTTAAGACGATGGGGCTATGTCATATCGCCATAGATGTTTCCGACATTGAGAGGTCATTGAAGTTTTACACAGAAATGTTTGACATGGACGTGCTGGACCGGACCGACCGCTTCATCCACCTGCGTACTCATGGAGGGTACGACAGCTTTTTCCTTTTTAGAGCCGACGGCCCCGTAAATCCACGCAAAGGCGGGCTTACGTATATGCACTTCGGGTTCAAGGTCGACGACGAGAACTTTGAAAAGGCTTTAGAGTACATAAATAAGTATGACGTTAAGGTACATCCGAACCCTGCCAGAGGGCCAGGCCGCTACGTATACATCGAGGACCCGGACGGCTACGTCATACAACTGGAGCCGGGCACATGTGAATAGGCAAGTAAGGTAGCGAGCACGCCATCAGTCGACGCCCGGCAATATGAAGGTTATCTCAGCCCTTTCCTCCAGCCCGCTACCCTGCAAGCGTCAGTTGTTCACGGTAAGCATGCTCCCTTCCGGGCCTGTGCCGGTCCCCGCAATTAAGGCGAGCGCCATGCTCTCCAGCATGGCACAGCGCCACCGCTAACCAAGCAGGACGGGCTTTCAACGTCCAGGATTGAGGCCTTCATACAGCCAGAGCGCCTTCATCAGGCTTCGTCCCCTGCATGCCGACGATTTCAGGTTACAGGTGACGCCGAATCACCCGGACTAGCTCGCCAACTAGACAGATAAACACGGCTTCGCAATAAACTTTTTCCTTCGAATTCAGATTTCAGCTTTTAGGAACTTTTTCCTTTTATTGCGAGCGCTGCGCCTATGAGCATTCCAAGAGCTATGGCTTCGAAGCCGATCGGCGTAGCCTTGGGGGTCGCCGTGGGCGTAGCAGGCGTCGCCGTAGCCTGCGGCAACACAAGCTGCTTATTATATTTGAGCACGTCGGCCATGGTCGTCGTGTTCGGCACCGAGCCCGGGAAATTCGTGAATATCACGCGCTTCGCGTTAATGCCCTTATCGTGCAGCGCCTCCTCGACTCCCTTAGCAAGCTCGCCGGATTGCATGTTCTCTATTATGTAGGCCACCTCCTTATACTTCTCAGGGTTGGCGTTGATGTCGTCCACGAGCTTAGCGGGAGTCTTGGTGCCGTTCATGGCGAACTCCGGCGCATAAAAGTTCACCACGTCCATTCCCAGCCAGTTCTTGACCGGCTCCTGCTGCCATAGCATGACGATGACCTTCGTCTTGTTGAGCTGCTGCTTTTCCTCCGGGGTAGGCTCCACCGCGTCAAACAGCTTAACATAATCGCTATAGCGCTGCTCATAATACGAAGCATTTGCCGGGTCTTTTTCCACAAGCCAGCCCTTTACCTCGGCTGCAAGCAGCTTGGCGTTGGTCGGCGTGTTCCATCCCCTGGATGGGTTTGAGACGGTCTTCCACGTCACCGTGCCATAGTTGTTGGCCTTCATGAAATCGTTGACAGCGGGCATGTTGTACTGCCTATCGTTGCTATCGTTGTAAGCCACGAACATGTCGGCGCTTTTTATGAAGTCCTTGTTGAGCTGTATGCGGTTTGGTATGATGTCCGTCTGGAGGTTCGGGCACATAGTTGGGTCCGCGATGGATATTGCTTCGACCTTGTCGCCGCCAATATACGTGATAGGATCCATGAGTACGCTGGTCGTGCATACCACTTTGAGCTTTCCAGTTCCCTGCGCGGCGCTAGCTGGCGCCATCAAAAAAATCGCTAATACAGCAAATACTGCGATATAGTATAATCGTTTGGTGGACATACATATTAATGAGTGTTACGAAGTATTTAAGTCTTATTACCTTTTGTATATATATTTAACAATTGTATTACATTTAATTAACTTCTATACTAGGCTCTTTTATAGATAAATGACTTCTCGATGTCCTTGGCCATCTGCACGGCCATCTTTATAGGTACGCCCATAGCCATGTAATCGTCAGGCAACCACTCCCTAGCAGATGGGTCAGTCGGCCCTATAAATACCTGGCCATTTGAAATATTTTTAGACATGCATGCAGGGTATGTGACCAATGTAGCGCATGCGGGACCCCACGGAACAGATACCTTACTTAATACATCCCGTGCCCTAAAATAGGCAAGAGCACACAGGTCTCTTATTTGCCCGCTCGTTCCGAAAAAAATGATGCATTTTACTCCCGGGTCTCCTTGTACATTCTCACATGCTTCCATAATTACGTATTTACCCAAAGGCGTGACCTTTCCTATTGATTTATACATTTCAAAAGCGACTTGTTCGCTTTCTTTTAGATATTTTGGATTGCAATCTTTTACTTCTTTTGACCCCATCGACATCAAACCTGCTAAGCGAGGGTCAAAGTTGTCATATCCAAACCAGGCAGGCCCGCCAATACACCTGCAAAAAAAAAAATTTGTCGGCTTCATTTCCGGCATATATCGGGCCATCGATTGTGCCCGTGGCAAGTTGGTATATGGCTGAAGCGATGCAGGGGCTTATCGAAGCCGTCCTGATGCCATTTTCCGGTATCCGATCGGAGCCGTATACGCAAATCGGCCTTACTTTTAAATTTACAGCACGGGCAAGAGCCGCTCCAATTTCCCTTATTAATATAGCCATAGGTCCTCACTGTTAGCTTTAATGCATTCTTGTAGAAACTCTTCTTTTAAAAGATATCACGACAGATATGCCAAATGCCCCCGTTAGAAGGAGAGCGACCAGGGGGGCTATGGGAAGCGTGAACTCAAAACCGGCCCAGACGCCCACGACGCTAATTATTAATGCTACGAGTGGCGCCACTATGAACATGCTCTTCACGTTGAAGCAGAACTGGCTGGCGATGGCGGCGGGCGTCACGAGCCAGACGAATATCAAAAGGCCGCCCACGATGTTGAGGCTAAGCGCCACCGAGAGGGCGATGATGAACAACAGGATATAATAAACGACCTTTACGCGTATCCCTGAAGCTTCCGCTATCTTCATGTTGAACATGATGGCCGCTATCTCCTTGTAGAATACGAGCACGAAGGCTATTGTGAGAATTGAGATTGCGGCCAGGGCGTATATTTCTTCACGGTAGAGTGAGATGACGTCGCCAAATAGCAGGGCGCTCGCCGATAAGCCTTTTCCCATATACTGCATGTATGATATCAAGAAAATAGCCACGGCCATGGACATGGCGAAGAGCACGCCAAGCGTCGCATCCGCCGCCATCTTCGCCTTATCGCTGATAGGGCCGATGAGCGCTGCGACCCCCACGCTAAAAGCTATGGCGGCAAGCTGAGCGCTCATATCTAGAAACATGCCTATGGCGGCCCCGGCGAAAGCAGCATGCGACATGGTGAATCCCATAGATGAGAGGCCCATCCTGGATATGATCACGCCCAGTATGCTGCAAGCAATTGAAGCGAACACCATCGCCTCGACCGCATGGCATACCACGTTGTTCTGTATCAAAGGCTCCAGCATTCAGCACACCGCACACGCTTTCCTTATGACCCCTTCGACTTCTCCAACCCTGCACGCCATATCAGAAATAATCCTGCCTCCTTCCATGACCACGAGTCGGACGCCCGTGTCGGGAAGGCCATCGAAGGCATGCGAAACCATGACGACGGGCGTGCCCTTCCTCACGATATCCTCGAAGACTCCCTTAAAATACTCCCTGGAATTAAAATCAAGATTGCTGAACGGCTCGTCCAGCAGCATGAGATCCGGCTCCTTTGCCAGGTTATGGGCTATCATCGCCTTTTGCTGCTGGCCCCCGCTCAGCGTGCCTATTGGCTTATTCACGAGGTCTTCGATGCCCGCCAGCCGTATCGCCCTATCTACAGCACGGTGGTCTTCCTCGGAGGGCCTGTTAAAAAATCCTAGCCGCCCATACCTACCCATCATCACAACCTGCTCGACAGTGAAAGGCGTAAATGGGTCAAAATAAAAGTTTTGTATGACGTAGCCAGCTCTCTTTCGGATATCTGGGCCAGAGCGGCGCACGTCGAGGCCGCACACCTTTGCGCTGCCATGCGTTATCTTTACCAGGCCGTTAATCGACTCTAGCAGGGTCGTCTTGCCAGCCCCATTAGGGCCGCCGATGACAACGAATTCGCCCCGGCCTACTTTCAGAGACAAATCCTTTATAACAGGCTTATCGCCGCCCTCATAAGCGGTATATATCCCATTCAGCTCTATGATGCTCAAGTGTTCCGCCCCGCTACCTTGAGCTAACGCTGAAAAGCTCAGTATCATCCATTCTATACATGTCCACGGCAAGCTGCTCAATAAGCTCGCTATAATGGTGGTCGTCCTTCGGAGGAAACTTTATGGGCATGGGCCTTAAGACCAGCTTTTTACCATCCGACAAGAATTCGCACTTCACCTCGTTGGATTTTACTAATTCAATGTTCCTCTTGCCGAGCGTGCAGCCACTGCCTATCTGCACGCCATCCGCTATACAGGATTGTGGAGGAGTACAGGAGCAATAGACCACAGCGCTCATCTTAAAAGGGTCCATGCAGAAATAGCGCCTCACATACCTGCCCATCCTGTATCCGAGGACAATGTATGGGCCGAGGTGGCCATGGAAGGCCGCGAGGTCCTCAATCGTGTAATTCTTATCCAAACCGGTATATTTGCATCCGCCCATGTCGTGCATGTTACACAAATATCACTTTAAACGCTTAAAGCTTATGATGTTAATAACTAATAATAACATTTTTATCCTTTATGCTACAATATCAAATCCTTATGAGGCTATTCCTGTCAGGCCCATTCTTTAGCGACGAAGAGGCGGAGAGGATTGATAGAGTTAAGGGTGCCCTTGAGAAGCTTGGCTTTGAGGTATACAGCACGTCGCACCGTAACCCGCCCATCGACCTGGGCAGTAAGGCGCAAAAGAGCAGGAGGTTTAAGCTTTTGTGTAAGGAGATCGAGAAGAGCGATGGGCTGTTCGCGGTGCTCGACGGTAAAGACCCGGGGACGATATGGGAGATGGGATACGCCTCGGCCCTGGGCAAGCCCGTGGTGGCCTTCACTGAAGGAGAGCCCTTCTTTTCCCTGATGCTCGATGGGTCGGCGTTATGGATAAATGGATTTGGCAAGATAGATAAAAAAGTAAAAAAGTTTTATGAGAAAAAACCATTCACGCGAAGGCAAAGCTAAATGATTTCTTTTATGCTTCGCGTGAATGGTTTTTATTTATTTTTTCTTTATCCAGTATACTCCTGTAGCTATTATGACCGCTAAAATTGCGAGCATTACAACTACAAGGTATAATGGGCCCTGACTTTGAATCTGCGTGGGACTGGCGGTCTCCGTCGGCTCAACAGGCGGAGGTGAAGGTGAGGCTTCCTCTGATGGCTCTACGGTACTCGTTGGGATAACGGTAGAAGTAGGACTCGGGCTGGGATATGGCGTAGATGTAGGATTACTTGTATGGGTGCTCGCCGGATTCGATGTTGGTGTTGGTGTTGGTGTTGGTGTTGGCGTTGGCGTTGGGGTTACTTGCGCTTGTACTGTTAGTTCTCCGCTGTTTGTTCCTGCGTTTATGGCGTCTCCTCCGTCCGCGTCCATCTTGCGCACGTTAACGTTGATCCTTGTTGAGCCGGCTGCGTCTCCTCTCACCTTTATTGTCGCGAGCTGAGTATTCCTCGACCCGTTCTCTATTCTCTTGTTAAGGTCTACGGCGCTCAGTCTTATAGTATCGCCGGGCGTTCCTGTAGTATTGGTTAGGGTGGCCCATGATGGGTAAGACGCTGAAACTATCTCTCCTACGTTGCCATCCGATAGGGATACTTCTATGAGGTATCCTGCAAGCCCTTTCGGCAGCTCGTCTACCATTAGAGAATACTCCACGCTATCGCCTACGCTTGTCGACGTGCTCGAAGGGCTGAAAAACACGTTTTCGGCGAGAGCAGCACCAGACCCGAAAACAAACAGGCCAAATATTAAGATGGGGGCAATTATTGCGCCCCCCACTCTAGCTCCTGTTATTTATATCACCTCTAGTATTTCCCAGTATAGCTGGACGATGTCGTCGAAATCGATCCTGTCATTGTGGTTGTAGTCGTATGGGCCTACGCCGACCCTGGCATTGTTCTCTACCCACTCCACGTTCTGGAATAATACGACCACGTCGTCGAAGTCCAGTTTGCCGTTGCCATTCACGTCCTCAAAGAGGAAGTCATCGTCAGGGTCCAATGGGGCGTTTGAGTGGCCGGGGAACGCTTCCACATAAGGCCTTACCTTAATGTAGTCTACGATGGTTTTAGTGTCTTCCGCGTACTGGTTTGCTGCCGTGAGGCTTACCGTGTAGTTGCCCGACGTCGTGTAGGCGTGCGTGGGGTTTTGTTCGGTCGTGGTGTTCCCGTCGCCGAAGTTCCACTGCCACGATGTCGGTCCGGGGGCGCCGGTGGTAAGGTCTGTGAAGCTCACCATGAATGGGGAGAGCGGGCCGGCAGTGCCCGAGGTCGCGTTAGCCGTGAAATTGGCGACAACGTACGTGTAGACGGTGAAGCTTCCATTATTCGTCGCCCCAAGAATGGCAGAGCCTGCGTCATCGTCCATATGGACTCCATCTATCATGACGCCTGTCATTCCTGGCGCGTCTCCTCTCAGCGTTATGGTGGCAAGCGTAACGTTCGATGCGCCAGGCTCTACTAGCTTGTTCAGGTCTACGCCGCTTATCCGCACGTTGTCGCCTGGTAGCGTCGTCGTAGAGTTCAGAGCCGCCCACGCCGGGTAGCTAACGTTGACTACCTCGCCAACGCTTGCATTATCAAGGGACACGTTCAACGCATACCCGGATAGCCCCAGCGGCAGCGAAAGCGCTACGATGTCTATAGCTCTTGTACCGTCGACGGGCGCGTTCTCCGAGGAGGGCACGATGGATATGGTAACGATCGATGGAGATACGGTTATATAATCGGCTTTAGCCTCGGAGTCGCTGCCGCCAGGCCCTGCCACGGTGAGGTTAACCGTGTAAGTGCCAGCAGATGCGTACGTGTGTACCGGGTTTTGTTCTGTGCTGTCCACTATGCCATCGTTGTCGAAGTCCCAGGCCCACGACGTGGCATTCCTGGAAAGGTCGGTGAACTGTACGGTGAGTGGCGCCGTTCCTGAAGTCACGTTGGCCGTGAAGTCTGCCACCGGCGCCTCCTCGGCGTGCTCTACGACCAGTATCACGTTCTGGGCATACATGCTATCTCCTCCATTGCCGGTATCATAGCTCTGGAGTCTTGCCGTGTTATCGCCGCTGGCCAGTGCGTCCTTCACGTCATACGCTGAAAAGCCAATCTGCGGAGATGTCATGTAATCCTGCCAGAATCCCGTATACTCATTTCCGTTGAAGAAGAACTTGCTCTTGCCCGTATCGGCCGCGCTCGAGAGGATGGCGATCGCCCTGGCGCTCTTCACATCGCTATTGTTGACGCCTGCGAAGGTCGCGTAGGCGGTGGCCTCATCGCTCGTGACCGAATAAGTGCTCTTAGACGCCAGGATATCGCACTCATCGTTGATCCAGACTTTCTTCCAGGTAGCATTGTTATCTTCGTATACTACCACGAGGTATGCGCCGTAGATGCCGTAGTTGTTCCCCGCCTCGGGGGTAATGGTTATGCTGTTGCCCGATGCATTGAACAGGCCGGTCACGTCGTAGACGTAGACGCCCTGCGGATAGTCGGAGGTCCCGTAGCCTTTGCGGTCCTTGTACGTCGCTATCGGCGTCACCACGTTCCCGTTAAAGGACATGGTGAACGCAGGGTCGGTTGTCATCTTATTCCACGTGTATCCCTGGTAAAGCCTGGCGCTCAGGACAGTGGCCCCTGGCGGTATCTGGATATCTGATGAGGACCAGTTGTACACCTTCGCGGTCCAGTTTGCAGAATTGTAGGCGGCATTGCCGCTGGAATATTTAACATCGATCCTCCCCTCGAATGTCGCCTGCGTGCTTATATCGCTGCCGCCCGTGTACCGCTTGCCCTTGTAGCCGTTATTGTACACTGTCAGCGCCGATATAAGCGAGTTGTTAGTCTCATTGGACTCTGTCACGGCGTCCGTGGAGTCTGCAGTCGCGGTGACAGTCACATTCGAGCCGGCCACGCGTATTGTGGTATCGCTAAATGTAATGTTTATAGAAGCTCCGGCTTCGAGGCTGTTTACTGATGCGTTGTATATCATCCTATCGATGTCAAGGCTTACCGTGAATGCCGCCGAGGATGCATTGCCCTGGTTTTTCACAGTAACGTTTATCAGGTTGGACTCGTTGGCAAAGAGGCAGTCCCCCGCCCCCTTGTTCGGCGAGACTGCAGTGATCACCAGGTCCGGCATCGACGGCTGGCTTACTGTAATGTAGTCTGTCTTGATTTCGCTATCGCTCCCTCCCGGCCCCGTAATCGTGAGGTTTACCGTATACGTGCCCGGAGCATTATACGTGTGGACGGGGTTTTGTTCTATGCTGTCCACTATGCCATCGTTGTTGAAGTCCCAGGCCCAGCTGGTGATATTACCTGTGCTACGGTCGGTGAACTGCACGGTGAGCGGGGCCATGCCACCCGTAATGTCCGACGTGAAATTAGCGGCTGGTGCCTCATACGGGTATTCTACGACGAGGAACGCCTGCGCGGCACACATGCATGGCGATGCTCCTGCAGTGCTCTGCATGCCAACCAGGTTTGGGCCTCCAGTAGCGTTAAGATATTCTTTTATATCTCTCACATCGACTGCTACCTGTGAAGAATCGCTTTCTCCCGTTGTCTCCTGGCCATAGCTCCATACAAGGTGCCCTATCTGCTGGCCATTCACTATCAGGTTACCCTCACCCGGGTCACCCGTATTCTGTGGTGCTCCTGAAGGGCATGTCGTAATAAGGATAGCCCTTGTAGCGTTCGCTACGTCTATGTCCATACCCGTAAATGGTATGTATGCCGTTGCCTCTTCTTCGGTTGTGCCATAGTCGTTCTGGCTCGCGCCCAGCAGGTCAAAGCCCTCGTTAAGGAATATCTGCTTCCTTGAGGCGTTCTGATCTTCATAGACTACGGCCAGCATGAAGCCGTACATCGATATCTTTGCGGTCGAACTGCTATTACGTGTGAAGACGACCTCGTTAAAGTCGTTCTTTCTGTACAGATCGGTCACGTTATAGGTTATTAAGCCATATACAAAATTCGAGTACGCGCCAAAGTTGGACTGATCGTGCTCCCAGTGTTCATAGGGTACTCTGACTCCATTGAAGTCAACCGTTACATTGTCAGGTGCTACGAATGAGTCATCCCATGTGTATGGCACGTATAGCCGTACTTCCCTGACTGTCGCGCCCGCCGGTATCGTGAGGTTTTCGGGCGTCCATCCTACCGTATAGTTGGTCCATCCGCCCACGCCAAAGCTTCCTGACCGGTAGGAACTGTTCCCAAATGAGTAGACGAGACCGCCCTTAAGGTCATAGGTCCTGTGAGTGGTAACGTTCTCCTTGCCTTCCCAGTAATGGGCGCCTTTATACCCATTATATAGTACGTTACGTGTTACTGTCTTAGTGTTATCGGTCTCAAGTGTTTCCGGTACAAGATTATCCGGGTCAATGACTGCCGTATAAGTTACCGTACCGCCCTGAAGCGGACGGATGGTGGGGTCCGTTATATTTAATAAAATATATTTCGAACCACTCATTGTGGCCATTTCAGGCACTGTTATACGGCCTGACCATCCATCGCTGGCATTAATTAATATTTCTGTTGTGGGCGAATAGCCCACTAAATTTTGTACCCCAATCCTGATCCGGTTGGTCTCTTTGGCAAATACTGATGAGCCATCCAGCATCGGAAGGGTGTAGACTTTAAGATTGCACTTTGCGGTTATATAATTAGCCTTTATCGTACTGTTAGAGCCGCCTGGACCTGTTACAGTTAAGTTTACTGTGTAATAGCCTCCCACCGAGAAGTTGTAGACTGGGTTTTGTTCTGTACTGTCCACCATGCCATCGTTGTCGAAGTCCCAGGCCCAGCTGGTGATATTACCTGTGCTACGGTCAGTGAAACTAACGATTAGAGGCGAGTTCCCGCTCGTTACATTAGCAGTGAAATCTGCGACAGGCGCCGCCAAACTTACCGTAATGTAGTCTGTCTTGATTTCGCTATCGCTTCCCCCTGGCCCTGTGACTGTGAGGTTGACCGTGTACGTGCCCGGGGCATTATACGTATAGACTGGGTTTTGTTCTGTACTGTCCACCATGCCATCGTTGTCGAAGTCCCAGGCCCAGCCTGTTATGCTCCCTGTTGACTGGTCGGTGAACTGTACGGTGAGCGGCGTCACGCCGGACGTCACATTTGACGTGAACTGGGCGACAGGCGATGTAGCTGCTGTCAGGTGCTGCACTTTAAGTATGGCGAGGGGTAGCTTGAAGAACCCTGCTATGCCCGTTGCTGGCAGATACCTTGAATATGCGAAGGTCACGTCGCTGCTACCGTTTATCAGGCTGGTGACATCCCAAGTTTTTACTCCAGAATAGGCTCCCTGGACATCTGGAGTCCTGTCAAGCTCCTGGTTTGTGAAATTTCCAGTTTTCGTGGAAGCTACGAAATTATTATCGCTGGTCGGGAAACCATAGAACCCGCTGTTGCTTGCCATATAATCAATTGCAAGGGTGGCTGATGATATAGGCCCGATACCCTGGGTATTAAACGTCGTAGTACCAACAGCCACCTCATCGTAATGGTCCTCACAATAGTATGAGCACACGTCATGCCCCTGGTTAATCCAGTACTGTATCTGGTCGCTGTCGCCATCATTATATGCGACTACCAGCGAGATGACTTTAATCCTCCCATCATATGAGCCTTCAGTATTAACGTTTACGTTAATGGTCTGGCCCTGTATCATGTTTGTTACATCATAGTACATGAGGTAGTCGCTTGTGACCCTCGTCTCGTGGTCGTTGATTATTTTATAGGGGTCGTTAGCGCCCCCACCAAACGCCGTGTTATCGTTTCCCGAGATTCCATCGCCTTGAGCTACCACAAAGTGGAATGGTGCGTGTCCGGTCTCCGTCCAGGTCTGTTCGTATACCCCATCACCATTCCCATCCCACTTGTTAGTGATTGTGAATGCATAGTCATTTTGCATGTGTCCGCAGTACGCAGATATATACAAACGGGCCCATTGTATCCTTCCCGGCTCGGCTACCGCTGCGGCGGGTAACGTGAACGTTTTGGTCACGTTTTTGTCTCCCCAGTTTGGCGCTGGATTAATATCACACCATACGTCTCCAGACACAGTCCCCGTCTGCACCGTGGTAAGCGGCAGGCCGCCCACATAGTTATCTGCCGTAACGATGGCAGGTAATACGGCGATCATTACAATGAGGGCTATAAAAATGCCCGCTCCTCTAATACCATGCTTAATTCTCAAGCTATCCATAAAGATTTTAAGAGATAGGTGATTCTTTCCATCTTTATCATTACTGATTGGATTGGTCGATATAGAATTGATAGACATATGACCCCCTCTAAGGTAATTACTTGTCTTACTATCTCATTTATTGTATATAAAGATTGTTACAATCTTTGAAATATTGCGAATTAGTGTTAATTTAAATTTATATAATATTACAAATTAACTTTAAAATAGATTTAATTTTCTATTTTGATTATAAAAATGGTGGGGGTGTTTCCCCCATTTTTTAGATTATTTTTGTCACATTATTTTTAATAGTTCCCAGTAAAGCAGGACGATGTCGTCGTATTCTGCCGTTGTGGTTGACGTCCTCGATGACGTCGTCATCCGTGCCAGTCGGAACGTTCGCGTGGCCGGTAAACGCCTTCGCATACGGCGTCGAGACGGCATAGTCAGCCCTCGCCTTCACGTCGTTCAGGTACACATTAACGGCCGGCTTACATCGACCTTTTTAATTTAAGAACGATCGTGGCGTCGAAAAAAATTAATATTTATAACTTGTATCGTGTATTTGTGAGAAAATTAAAACAACAATATACAAAATATATTGGCATCTCCGCGAACGAGTCGTTCCTGCTATCCTCGATACGGGCCCGGGACCTACCTGTCTTCGGAGTCCGGGAGGTCGTATCCCTCTGCGGATGGAGCCGAAGCAGGACGTATAACACCCTCGTCTCGCTGGAAAGGAAAGGCGTGCTAACACGAATAAGGAGGAACAGCTATGCCATAACCGGCGAGCTCGCAAAAAACGTTTACCGGATCGCTACCGAAGCCGTTAAGCCATCGTACGTAAGCTTCTGGACGGCGCTCTCGCGCTACGGCTTCACGGAGCAGCAGGTAACCGCGGTACAGCTCGTCTCCACCAGGCAGGTCCCGGGGTTTTCCGTGGGGCCATACAGGCTCGAAATCGTGAAGTTCAGGCCGTCGCGGTTTTACGGCTACAAAAGGATGGATGGCTTCGTGATCGCAGAGCCGGAAAAGGCGCTTGTGGATTCCCTCGCCTATCCCAGCCTCTGCGGGGGCATAGGAGAGTTCGCGAAATGCCTGAGGGCTGCGTGGCCCGGCCTGGACAAAAAAAAATTCACGGAATACCTCCTTAAATTCAAAAATAAGTCGCTCGTATCTCGAGCGGGCTACCTTATCGAGCATATGGAGCTTAACAACGAGCTAGTTGGCTCGCTTCTCGGCCACAAATCCCCGGGATTCGTGCGCCTGGACACGGGGGCAAAAAAAGCCGGCACATACGACCATAAATGGAATATCATCATAAACACGGACATCGGGCGGGAGGAAATAAGATGATATCGCTCGAGCAATTAAAGGAATTGGCGAGGAAGAGCGGGCTTACTGTGTACCAGCAGGAGAAGGACTACTTCCTGAAGCTCTTCCTTTACGCGTACTTCAAGAGGTATCAGGACGCCGTTTTCAAAGGGGGGACCTGTATCAGGTATCTCTTCGGCATCGACCGGTTCAGCGAGGACCTCGACTTTAACATAAAAACTCCGCCGGAAACGTTCAAAATGCAGGTGAGAAAAGCTATAAAGGAGCTGGGATCCGTCGGAATAGAATCGTATTTCATCAAAGAAGAGCAATTCCAGGACGCGTATACGTGCGAGATCGGCTTCAACGGCCCATTATACAAGGGGACGCCGCAAACCAGGAACAAGATAAGGATTGATGCCGGAAAAAGGATAGGGACGCTCAAGGAACCGGAATGGAGGATGATATCTTCCGAATATCCTGAAACGAGGGAGCAATTTTTAGTCCTTGCGATGAGCGAGGAAGAAATACTCGTGGAAAAGGTAATAGCGCTCATGGAAAGAAGAAAGGGCAGAGACTTGTACGACGTATGGTTCCTCCTGGAGAAAAGGGTCCGCTTCGATGAGAGACTGCTGAATGAGAAGGGCGTGTCAAAGGTCGAATTCGGGCGTTTTCCATCCGAGGTGGAATACGAGCGTGACATGAGGCGCCTGACCCCTCGTGTTATCCCTTATGCGCAGGCGATGCGGAGAGTTAAAAAAGGGCTTGGAGCTTTTCCGGAATGAAGTCTCTGGCAAACGAAATAAGAGACAAGGCTTGACAATAAAATTCGACAATAAAATGTATGCCCTAATCATAACTTGTCTATCTTTTTATGCGTATCCCAGTAGTTCATGGTAGAGCAGGACGATGTCGTCGTAGTCTATTCTGCTGTTACCATTGATGCCCTAGTACAGGCCGTCCCCCTCCAGGTCCAGCGGCGAGTTTGCATACCCGGGGAACGTTTCCACGTATGGTGTCAGGACGATGTAGGCGGTTTTGGTCTCTGTGTCGTTTAGATACGGGTTCGCTACTTCTAGCGTGACCGTGTACTTGCCAGGGGCTGTGTAGGCGTGCGTCGGATTTTGAAGCGTCGAGGCGTTGTTGTCTCCAAGCTCCATTCCCAGGAGGAAGGCGTGGGCGAGCACATGGGATTATCGGTGAAGCCGACTACGAAGGGCGACAGCGGGCCAACGGTGCTAGCTGTGGCGTTAGCCGAGAAATCTGCCGCAATGGTCGCGTAAACGCTCATCGCGCCATTAACGGGGGCTGTTGTAATGGTCATGCCATTGTCATCAGATTCGACTCTTACGCTCTCATACATGATTGAAGCGGTGCCCGGTGCGTCGCCCTTTATCGTCAATGTGGCTAGCGTAACGTTCGTGGTGCCCGCCTCTACCACTTTGTCGAGGTCAACTGCGCTGAGCCTGACAACGTCGCCTGGCAACCCGCTTGTAGAGTTCAGCCGAGCCCACGACGGGTAGCTTACGCCCACGACATCCCCGATACCATGGTTCTCAAATGATACGTTCAGCACGTACCCGGAGAGCCCTGTCGAGAGCTCGTCAACCACGACGTCCATCGTAAACGTCCCATCACAAACTACCTCCCTATATGAGGGAACGAACGATACCACCGGATACCTCACGCTAATATAGTTTTCCCTTGTCTCTGGCATGTATGATACATCATCTATAAATTGCCAGTAGCGAGAAAAAGAGATGAGAGGCTGGGTTTGAGCCGGCCTCTTGTATTCGATACTTGTTATATTCCCCGGATTGCCTCTACGGGGTTCAGCCTGGCAGCCTTTACCGCAGGGTAAATCCCCGCTATGAGAGAGAAAACTATGGCTATGAGCATGCCCGAGACGAGCATGGTAGGTGTTACGATGGCTATCTGAGAGCCGAATATGCCGGAAAACTCCGTGCCAAGCTGGGAGATTATGAAAGGCTTCCCGACGGCGTTGGCAAAAGCTGAAAAGAGAAGGCCAAAAACGTCGCCGGCGATGCCGCCCATGACCCCTATGACGAGGCATTCAAGCATGACCTGGCTTATGACGTCTCCCTCGGACGCCCCGACTGCCATCGTGATGCCTATCTCGCGGGTCCGCTCGAACACGGAGGTGACCATCGTCGTCATTATCATGAGGCAGCCCACTATGAGGGCGAAGCCCGCGAAAATCGTGAAGATCATGACCATCATGTCCATGAACCTGTTCACTGCCTCTATCTGCTCAAAGGCCCCCTTCGCTGTCAGGCCTCTGGCCTCGATTTGCTGGACGACCGAAAAGACGGCGTTAGGGTCGTCGATGCGGACGAAAATGCAGTTATAGTCCGTATCGGAGCCGCGAATGCTTCTCTCGGTATCTATATCGATGAGGACGACCTGGTCAAACTGGTCATCCCGCTCCCGCATCACTCCCGCTGCCGTAAGGTTAAACGTTTTGTCCACCGGGACTCCAGTCTCGTTATACTCCCTCACGAGGGCGGTAAAGGTGTCGCCAACGCGTATGCCGTCCGCCCGCTGGAGGGTCTCGCGTATGTTATAGCCAAAGATGACGTCGCTGGAGCCGGGATCAAAGCCTGTTCCCCGTAGATATTCTGGCTTAATCACCTTATCGAGGTCCTGCTGACGTACGGCGAGGACTGATAGGTAGGTCTGGCGTTTCGTGGCGTACGAGTCCCGTATGGCGGGGGCGGCGGCAACGACGTGCGGTATGCCCCTGATAGACTCGACCCTCGCATCCGTGATGAGCTGAGTCGTCTCGTTCCTGACGTCGGGCGTCACCTCTATTAGGGTCAGGTCAGACTGGGCCTTGATGGTCTCGATGGCCTGGGTACGTATGCCCTCTCCAATGGCGAGTATTCCTATAACCGCCGCGACCCCCACGGCTATGCCAAGGGCGGTCAGGATAACCCTGAACTTCTTCGCCCTGAGCTGTCTCAGGGCGATGCGCAAAAAGTCAAAGTATTTTCCTATCACGAGACCACCTTTCCGTCCCTGAGCTCGATAGAGCGGTCGCAGTATGCGGCAAGCTCGCGCTCGTGGGTGACCACTAAAAACGTAACGCCCCTCTCCTCGTTTACCTGCCTCATCAGCCTGTATATCTCAGCGCTCGTCTTCGAGTCAAGGTTACCGGTTGGCTCGTCGGCGAGAACGAGCGCGGGGTTTACCACGAGGGCGCGGGCTATGGCCACTCGCTGCTGCTCGCCTCCGCTAAGCTGGAATGGCATGTGCTCGGTACGGTCTCCCAGGCCAACCATCTCTAGCAACGCCCTTGCCCTCTTCTTTCGCTCGTCTCTCGAGCGGTAGTTAAAAAGAAGAGGATACTCTACGTTCTCAAGGGCGTTCAGCGACGAGATGAGGTTGAACTGCTGGAACACGAACCCCACCACGTTCCTCCGGAGCGAGATGAGCGCCCTTCTGTCCCTGTAGTTTACTTCTTTCCCGTTAATGCTCACGGCGCCTGAGGTGGGCTGGTCCAGTCCTCCCAGGATGTTCAGCAGCGTGCTCTTGCCGCTGCCACTCCTGCCTATCAGGGCTACAAACTCTCCCTCACCAACCTCAAAGGATATGTCCTGTAGCGCTTTCACCCCATTGCCATAAGACTTTGACAGGGCAATTGCTTTTACACTCTCCACCATAAATATCACGACTTCAAAGTTACCGTTATTATAGCGTTCGTAAGCTGGAAGTAATCCCCCTGGTCTCTTACCTCGGCGACGTTCCCCTCCGTCCTCAGGTATGGCTTAATGTCCCTGCTGTCGAAGCCTATCTGGGACGTGTCGTTATAGTCGAAAAAGTTGACCCACGTCTTGCCCTTAAAGTTAGGGAACAGGATGGAGAAGACCGTCTTCATGATGGCCGGTATCTGGCTATCGGGTATGTAGTTCACAAGCAGCACGTTTTTGTTTGGTATATCATACCGGTTATACCCGCCTGAAGGGGCGACAAGGAATAGGCGCGCCTCCGAAACGTCATCCTTAGGTATTTTTCCCTCTATGTCAACCTCGCTGGTCGCCATCTCCGCCGTTATCCCATAGCTGTTATACAGCATGTCGGCGCCCTCTTTAACCCATATCATTCTCCTGGACTCGCCAGGGCACTCGTATACGGCCAGCAACCCCATGCCGTGGAAGGATACTGAGCTCCCCTCAGGGCCTTCCTGCTTCACGGTAAACGTGAGATTATTGTGGCCTGGCTTCAGGTAGGGCACCTCATACGTATCCATGCCCGAGAAGAAGTCGTAGGAGCCTACGAAACCCTTGCTATCATAATAACGGTCTACCAGCCTAAGACTTTCTCCAGGGTGGCTCGCTTCTTCGAGCGATAATGTGGGGTATATAGCCTTCTGGGCCATCGTGCTCCACACCCAGTACAGGTAAAGGCGCTGATACCTTATCGTGGCGTTCTCCGGTATCGAGACGTCGATGTTCACGGTGAACGTGCCACCCCTGCCTATGGAGCCATTGTACGTGCTATTTCCTATAGAGTACACGTAGCTACCCTGAATGGTATCGTGATACTTTGTTACGAGGTACTTATCCCCCGCATACGTCGCATTCGCGGGTATGGATATCATCAAGCACAGGATCAGCGCACATGCCAGTTTACGGCAGGTCATAATCAGCCTCTGCCACATTGTTGGCCTTGTTGGCCTCTTTTATTAGTCCTGCCTCGTCAGCTATCACTTTTATCTTGTGCTTGCCGGAAGAGGAATACAGGGGTATGTCCAGCTTTTTCTCTTCCCCGGCCCTAACCCCTTCATTTATCGATTTCAGCGCTGCTTTATGGCCGTCTATGTAGATGGTCAGGTTAAAGGCGGGAGTATTGCTCCCCCCGATGTTCTTCACGCTCACCGGCAGCAGGTATAAGCCAGAGTCGTCAGCCGCCTGAACCGCTGGCAAGGAGTATTGCAGCGCTATCAACGCTACTGAGAGTAATACGATGGCCGGAAGGATGGAGCGTGGGCGCTTTCCTGGAGGCCGGAGGGATACCAAGGCGAAAGTTAGGACTATGCCTATGGCCGTGAGGATGAAGGGTGTCCCTGCCTGGTTGGATGCTCCGGGGCGCGTCGGCGCGCTCATGGTCAGTACGAGGTCTGGAAGCGATCCCACCTTTATAGTCGCGCTCCCGACATTATTAGAAGCGTCAGTATCGCCGTCCACGCGCGCTTCCACTTTGATTACGTGCTCACCGCTCGTCGCTTTCCAGTCTGCCGAAACCTGCTGGATGCCGCTCTTATCGACGGCCACGTGCCTGGTCGTAAGCTCTTTTCCGTCCACGCTAAAGGTAACGTCGGCGGAGTCCACAGTCGTCCCCAGGTTTTTAAGCGTAGCCACGAGCTGCCCGGTCTCTCCCTCGTAGGCGTTCACCGCCGAGACGCCCTCTATGGCCAGGTCAGGCCCGGTCGCCGCTGTCTTGGCTTTCTGAACCGTTATCATGGCGAATACAGGGTGGATGTAGTCTTCGCCTTCAGGCTTATCCCCTGTTGTCGTTATCTCCCCGTCTCCGTTAAGGTCCCGGCCTCTCTGGAACGTCAAGGTGTCATGGCCCGTTAGCTTGCCTGTCACGTCGAACGTCTCAACGTCCACGTATCTTGAGCTTACGCCCGTGCCGCCATTCGCGTTGAATGAGCACTCGTCCCCTATGTCAATGGCGCCAGGAAGGTATAAGGACTGGTCGGCAGGTGGAGAGCCAAGGTCTTTCCCGTTTAATTGTATGTAGTCTGGCTGGCCCCGCGTTCCGGTAAGCTCAATAGTCGTGAGGGTAGCCTTTTCGCCGCTTGTGTCCACGCCGCTGAACGTGACTGACGTATCGTCTAGCTCGTTAGCGTTAGTCCCGGCCGTCCACCCTGTGCTATGCAGGTTAACGTTCCCCTCGGTAACCCAATATTCGGTGACCTTCCCTTTCGTATCCTTTATTGCTGCGACGACAAATATAGCATATACTCGCCCGTCTATCTTGCTCTCCGGGTCGCGCTGGCTCGTATTAACGGTAACCTTATTATCCCCTTTCTTCAGCCAGCTCGTGGCGTCATACGCTATCCAGTAGACCCCGTACCCTGTCACGAAAACGTTGTCATTGGTATCGTCCTCGCCATAGAGTATAGCCCTATCAAAGAGATGGTCGTTTACCTGTACCTGGGCCCAGCCACGGTATTTTGGCGTTCCCCCCCACACACCCGTGTATACTCGGGCCCATTCCACCTCCCCTGGTAATTCGAACTCGCATGAAACAGGGGGGTTCACCAGTCCCACCGTCTGGAAGGTCAAAACGCTACCCTGTACCTATCCCTGCGCTATCGTGGATAGCGGGAACCCATCGAAGTTATACTTTGCGTTGACAATGGGGGTCGTTGTGGATGCTATCAAAATGCATAGGATCGTTGAACATATAGTAAGGCTTAGCCCCCTCTTCGCCCAATCGTCGTTTAAGTTGAAGGTGACACGTTTCATCGTTTATACCTCCTATACACTAAACTGGAACTCGCCTTCCTGGATGACGCCACCTGACGCGTCATCCACTATCGTGTAATTACAAGTATCTCCCTGGTAAAGCTCGAGATGCTTTCCATTAATGCTCCACGATATGGCCTTTCCCTTGTCGCTCTCGAGGCAACCATCCGCGTATAGCATGAGCCACTCGCCGGTGGATACGGTGCCATCACCATCCCCCATCTCCTCGATGTATCGTGACGCCTTTTTAGAGGTGCATGCGCCTTCAGGCATCGTGTCCGACGAGTCTATCGTAACCTCTTCGCCATTCGACTCCAGCCTTATGCTTAGCCCATCCAATCTAACGGGGTCGCCCTTCTCATGAACGAACAGGAGGCCATTGTCTGCCTGGAAGTCGGCCGGGTAATCCGGGGCCGTATTTGATACGTTATCGTCCTGGATGTCCCGTATAGCTGACACTACCGAGAAAGTGGCATTAGGCACGCCATGGATACCGCCCGAAATGGTCGTGTTGCCAGCAGCGGCGCCATTAGAGGATTGTCCGACCACAAAGCCCCCCATTAACGATAATAGCACCGTGATGGCCATGATGATGGGTATTCCCACCTTGAGGGGCACCTTGCCACCGCTGATGACATAGTATATTATAAGGCCTGAAGCCGTCGTTATCGTTATCATGAGCAGGATTATCAGCATAATCGTTTTAGCAGTGTCCTGAGCCTTGGTAGTCGCCATTGGCACCGCGGATGGAGCGCTACTCTCGCCTGGCCCTTCTTCTGTCGAAGGCGTGGAGCCCGGGTTTACTGCGTTACCCTTGCCGATGGTAACGGTCTCATTTAGCGTCTCATCCGGCTCCGCTCCAGGCGTGTTGTACTCCACGATTAGGAACTCCTGCACCGCGGCCATGCATGGAGTGGACCCAACAGTGCTCTGGATGCCCGCCTCGTTGCCGCTGGACTTAAGGTATTGCTTAACGTCCCGGCTATCCACGGCTACCTGGGGCCCGTAAGAAGGGCCATGGTCCCACACATTCGAGGCTATGATGTTACCGTTGAAAAGGAGGTTACCCTCGGGGCCGTTGCCCCATGGCACGAAAGTTATCAGGTATGCGCGCGAAACGTTGGCCGTGTCGATGGACATGCCACTAAAGGGGACGTAAGCGGTTGCCTCCGAAGAGTTCGTGCCATACCCCGTCGGGTCGGCGCCGAGCAGGTCGAACTCCTCGTTCATGAATATCTGCTTTCTCGTCGTGCTTGCGTCCTCGTAAACCACGGCGAGGGTAAATCCTGCCATCGATATCTTCTCGTTCGGGCTGCCATCGCGCGTGAATAAAGCCTTATTATTCGCATTTTTCTTGAACGCCGGGGTCACGTTATACGTTAAAAGCCCGTAGACATAGTTGGAGTAGGCTCCAAAGTTGCTCACGTCGTGGTACCAGTGCTCGTAGGGTACTACCTGACCATTAAACGTTATATGTACATGGTCGGGGGCGACCTCATTGTCATCCCAGGTATACGGCACGTAGAGCCGCGCTTCCCTTACGGTCGCGTTGTCCGGTATCTTTAGGTCGCTGGCAGCCCAGTTAACCGTGTAGCTGTTCCATCCGCTCGCCCCGAAACTGCCCGAGACGTAGACGCTATCTCCGAAAGAATAGACGATGCCTCCCTGTATATCGTAAGCCTTTACAGTCTTAACGTCGCTGCCCCCTTCCCAGTATCGCTTGCCCTTGTAGCCGTTATACACCACGCTCTTGGCCGAGCTGGCCTTGACGTTATTGGACTCGTTCGTCTCAGAGACGACGTTGTCAGGGTCAAGGGTAGCCGTATACGTTATAGATGAGCCAGCAGATGACCTGACGGTAGTATCGTTTATGGTTATCGTCTTCGTCGTTCCGCTCGCCAGCGGCGGGACGGTCGTCCTTCCGACGAAACCGTCGCTTGCCCTGACCTCGATTTCCGTCTGGGGGGATTGCTCCGGCCCATTATTCTTAACGTTGTACACGTAGACTGTGTTAGGCTCTCTCGCGAACACTACCTGGCCAATCGTGCTTACAGAGCCGGAAATGGCCAGGTCGCAATTCGGCGTGGCGCCCGCCCTGATAATCATGGTCTTATTAGCGGTGCCGCCAGGCCCGGTGACCGTCAGCTTTACGGTGTAGTTGCCCGCCACGTAGTAGGTGTGCGATGGATTCTCATCCGTCGAGGTGTTGTCGTCGCCGAAGTCCCAGAGCCGCGAGGTGGCATGGACGGAGCGATCGGTGAACCGGACGGTGAGCGGCAGGACGCCCGACGTCGGGCTGGCCACGAAGTCGGCTACTGGTAGAGGATAAGCCACACTTATAAGCTCTTTCATCTCCTTCGTATCGTTGCCAACAGCGTTTGACACGGTGAGGCGTACCGTGTATGGTGGACTCACCCCATTTGGCGTATAGTACGTATGAACCGGGTTTTGGTCGGTTGAGGTGTTCCCATCGCCGAAACTCCACAGCCATGACGTGGCGCCGATCGACAAATCCGTGAACTGTACGGTGAGAGGGGCGGGGCCGCTGCTGACATTAAACGTAAAGTTTGCGATGGGGCGTGGCGATGTGACATTTATGGTCAGCGAAGCATTGTCATTGCAATACTCGTTGGAAATCGTGAGGCATACAGTGTAGTTGCCTGGCGTGAAGTAGGTGTGTGTCGAGTTACGCTGGGTCGACGCGTTGCCATCCCCGAAGTCCCAGCGCCACGCTGAAGGCCCGGGCGTTCCAGTGGAGGCGTCCGTAAAATTCACGGTAAGCGGCACTTCTCCCTGTACGGGGCTGGCCGTGAAGCTGGCGTTCAAGGGAACGTATACCGCCAGCCTCCCATCTACCAGGATTGGCACGTTTTCTCGGTAATCCTCGTCGGTCATCCTTGCGTCGCTTAATGACAGCAAAGCCTCGCCAGGTCTCTCGCATCTGACCTTGACCGTCGCAAGAATGACGTTTGTCGCCCCGACCCCTACCACTCCCGTAGCTTTTAGTGTAAAGACGCTGCCATCTGAAGACGTATTATTTACCGTAGCCCATGTAGGATAAGTGACTTCCTCTATGCTCGCTATATCCGTCTCTATTGACAGGTTAAGCTGGTAAGACCTCAGGCCTCTCGGAAGCGCTTCGGCGACTATCTCAAAAGACGGCTTATCGTCCACGGCTCCTGCGAGCGAGGCGTGGTAAATATAGAATACTGGCCTATCAGTAGCGTTGATGAAATCGCTCTTTGTCACCGTGTCGGCCCCGCCGGCGTTGGCGACCGTTAGGCTTACCGTGTAGTTGCCTGCTACGTAGTAGGTGTGGGCGGGGTTCTGTTCGGTTGAGGTGTTCCCGTCGCCAAAACTCCACAGCCACGACGTGGCGCCAATCGACATATCCGTGAACTGTACTGTCAGGGGCACTATGCCGATGGTCTTATTGGAGCTGAACTTCGCCACTGGTGCCGGAGGCTTCGCGAAGATGGCGTTATCCCTAATCGTCGTGTTATTGCCGCCGGCGTTGGCGACCGTTAGGCTTACCGTGTAGTTGCCTGCTACGTAGTAGGTGTGGGCGGGGTTCTGTTCGGTTGAGGTGTTCCCGTCGCCAAAACTCCACAGCCACGACGTGGCGCCAATCGACATATCCGTGAACTGTACTGTCAGTGGTATAGTTCCGGTGGTCGGGCTTAGTGTAAAATTTGCGATGGGCGGAGGCGGCAGTTCAGCCATAATATACATGGTCGCCGTATCGTTTCCTCCCGCATTGGATGCTTCGAGCCTAACCGTATAGTTTCCCGGCGAATTATAGGTGTGGCAAGGATTCCTCGCATTGCTATCAGCTATGCCATCATCGTCGAAGTCCCACGCCCACGCCGTGGCGTTCGTTGACGTGTCGGTGAACTGTACTGTGAGCGGGACATAGCCGGAGCTAACGTTAGCGGTAAAGCTAGCCACAGGGGGAGGGGGAACGGCTACCCGTATGTAATTTCCCTTTACCTCGTCATCCGTGCCACCAGGCCCCGCCACGGTAAGCTTTACGGTGTAGTTGCCCGGCAGGGCATACGTGAAATTCGGGTTTTGTTCCGTGCTATCCGTCACGTTATCATCGTTAAAGTCCCAGCTCCACGACGTGGCATTCCTGGAAAGGTCGGTGAACTGTACGGTGAGTGGCGCCGTTCCTGAAGTCACGTTGGCCGTGAAGTCAGCTGATGGCGGCATTGGCTGTACTGTGAGCACTGCCAGGGCTATCTTATAGAATTGGCCGCTGTACTCGCCGGTGCCGCCCATGCCTGAGCGGTTATACGTGAGCGTCGCCGACTCGCCAGACATTAAACCGGTGACGTTCCAGACGTCGTACCCAGAGTAGGAGCCCTGGATGTACGAATCGCCGTTTGACGAGCTGTACCTTGGAAGGTCGTGGCCGTTAAACGTGTATAGGCCGTCGCTGCTCGCCATGTGGTTGACCGTGAGCGTTGCATTGCTGACGCCTTGCGGCACACCAGCAAAAACGGCTTCTCCAATGTAGTCTTCACCGAGGTACTCATCGCTGTAATAGGTGTCGGCATCATGCCCCTCGTTCACCCAGTATTTTATCTGGTCAGAGTCGCCATCGTTGTAGGCCACCACGAGGGTGATGACCTTTATCCTTCCATCGTACCCGGTTGTATTTACTCGAACGTTCAAAGTTCTTGACTCTATTAAAGACGTCACGTCATACCATGCAATGTAATCGCTGGTCACTCGATTGGTATGGTCGTTAATAGTAACGAATGGATCGCTAGTCCCTCCACCCTGGCCGCTATTATCGTTTCCCCCATTTGCATAAAAATTAAATCCCATGTTCTGGTTTTCCATCCATACCCTGTCGTACGTTCCGTCGCCATTTCCATCGAAATAAGTGGTAATCGTAAGAGAATAGTTATTCTGCATGTGCCCGCAGTATGCGGAAACGTATAGGCGGGCCCACTGTATTCCAGTGTATTGTGGAAGCGCGAAGTTTTTTACCACGTCGTGCGGCCCGAACTCTGGCGGCGAAGCATCTATATAGACCCCTCCCGAAACCGTGCCGCTCTGCACCGTGGTAAGCAGCAGGCCGCCCACGTAGCTATCGGCATTCGACAGCGTAGGTATGGCCATCACTAAAAAGACCATAAGTAAAATCCATGTGAAGAGATGATAAAGAAGCCCCCCTTTACCCTGCATACGATTGCCCCTCCCTATACTTACCTATCCCTATATCACCGATTATGTATATAAATTTTATTACATTATTTCATTTTGGTATGAAATAGTAAGTAAAATATAAAATTTAAGCTACTTTTTATGTCATCTAGGAAAATTATTAATACTTAAAGCGAATGAAACTAAAGAAGAGGCGCTTAAGGAAATGGCTACAAAGCTACGGTTGCTAGCTTCATGCGCGCTACTGCTCATCATTATCATGAGCGCGGGGTGTACACAAACCTCTAATCCTACTCCTACACCAGTTGTCACTCACGAAAGCGCGGTAAAGTTTATCGACTCAAGCGGCATCGAGATTACGCTGCCCCACGAGGCTCGACGAATCATAGCGACTAACTCTGACTGCGCCGAAATGCTCATCGCCATAGGGGCTGGCGACCGAATCGTAGGCGTCTCGGACACGGTTATAAACAATAAGCTATTAATGCAGCAGCTTCCGGCAAATGTGGCTAACGTAGGGAGCTGGTCGACTCCAAACGTGGAGGTCATGGCGTCCCTTAAGCCCGACGTCATCGTATGCTACGCTTACGCGAACAAGCCTAAAAACATCGAGGAGATTTGGGCCGCAAACCTCACGATTGTAAGCCTGGATTGCTATAAGCTAAGCACTCTCACGGCAGATGCGAGGGCCCTGGGCATGATGACCGGCAAAAGCGAGAAAGCCGAGGAATACGTTGCCTTCCTGGAAAAGTACCTTAAAATGGTAAAAGACAGGACAGCAAAGCTAAACGCTAGCGAAAGGCCTCTGGTGTACTGGGAGTCGTATACGGCATACTCTACGGTGGGCAAGAATGCGGCTGGCGATCAGATGATAGCATTTACAGGAGGCGCGAATATCGCAGGAGATAATACTACAACCTACCCGAAAGTAAATGCAGAGTGGATTATCAACAGGAATCCGTCGTTCATAATAAAGACGTTCTCTGCGAACGATGTAAGCACAAGCGAGGATGCTGGCCGGATATTATCGGGAGTGACATCGCGGCCTGGCTTTGAAAAGGTCGATGCAGTGAAAAGCGGCCACGTTTACGCTATGTCCGGTAACATTGCGTCAGGGGCAAGAAGCATCATCGGGATAGTATACCTTGCAAAGCTTTTCCATCCTGAGCTATATGAGGACATTGATCCCAACGCAGTGCTAAAGGAGTATGCAGAAAAGTACGTGCCCGGAGCGGATAAGGCGATATATGTGTATCCGCCGATTAGCTCATAGCGTCGCCCTTCTAAATATGTATATGCAGGCTCCCGTTATTATTGCCGCCAGAATTGTAAGCTTAATTGTGCCAGTGAATATGATATTTCCTGTGAATGTGGCCCTTATAGTATCTATTGCCATGCTTACCGGGTTCAGGGAGGCTACAATACTTAGCCAATGTGGCATGGAGCCATATGGTATCATGGCAGTGCTGGCGAAGAAAAGGGGCATGCCCACAAGTCCGCTGAACGCCGAGTATCCCCCGTGGTCTTCGAGAAGGAGGGCCATGGTGCTGGCCATAGCGGATATGGCGAGGCTTAGCGCCGCCAGAACAATGTACGTATAGGCAAGGCCGATGAGTCCGGGCAGCCTGGCGCCGAGAAATAGCGCCAATAGCAATATTACCGTCGATTGAAGCAATCCACGAAATGTTATGAATGCCATCTTCCCGAAAAGTATGCTCTCCCTCGATGCCGGAAGCGTTAAAAATTTCGTGAGGAGCCCGAACTCCTTGTCATAAGTAAGAAGCGCTCCACCATCAAGCGAGCTGAACAATACCGTCATCACCAGGACCCCCGGCGTTATGAAATCAATATACCTATCCGTAAAGCTGGCTGGAAGCGTCAATCCCACGAAGACTAGCCATGTCGCGGGCATAATAAGAGAGGTAAAAACGCTAATTTTACCTCTCAGCCATTCTACCAGGTCTCTCTTAAAGTATGGATAAACGTCGCTTATCATAGTATAGCCATGTTATTTTTCATATACCTATACCAGCGTTAAAAAGGCCGGAGAGCCTAGCTCTCCGGGTAAAAGAACACTCCGGTATGGTTCAAGTCGATATTCAGGCCTTGGAACTTTTGCAGGTACTCCGCATAGTCGGCTCGAGGGTTCACGTCCTTGAACCTGTCGGGATAGCACCACTTGGCCATCTGCTCAATGCAGAGGTAATACGCCGCCCCACCACGCGTGGAATACCAATCATACACATATACCTTACCATTCTTCACCGCTTCTACTTTCTGAAGCTCGGGCCTTGACAGCACTTCATTTCTAATTACTTGCAAGTCGGTCGTATTATTTACGTTACGGTTGATATCGCCTGCAGGGTACTTATATTTCATGATTACCTGCGGATTTTTTTTAATCACGGATTCAGGGCTTACCGTCTGGTAATAGCTGATGTCTCCGAATATATTGACGCCGCCCGCTAATGTCAGCATCTCATCATGACCATGGGCCTTACCGCAGGCCTGATAGTTCTTCCCGCTTCCGAAATCTCCCTCAAGGTATACTCTAGGCTTTTCATTCTGCGGTATCGTGGCGACCACGTTTTGGATTCGGCCGACCTTTTCATTATAGAACGCAATGTACTCGTTCGCTCGGTCCTTTTTGTCCAGGAGATCGCTCAGTCTATTGATCTCATCTACGTATGTGGATAATTTGCTGAAATCGAACCTCATCACCGTAATATTCGTGCCTTTTAACTTATCGTCTAGAACGGCCGCTTTTGTCGAAGTGTATACGATGACCACGTCCGGGTTGCACGATACAATCTTTTCCACGTCTGGAGTAAACGTGTCGCCGACGTTCGTATAGTTCTGGTAGCCAGGATAATAGAAACTATCCTCAACTATATATTTGGGTACTGCGATTATCCTATCGGTCGAGTTTAGCGTCCTCATCATCTCGAAGCTCTGCGTAGTCAATGGGATGATTTTCCTGATTGGCCTGTTGAACGTGAACGTCTTATTTGTCGAGTCTTTGACAGTCTTGGAGGTACCACCCCAATATACATAAATATAGGCGCTGTCCTGTACTTCATGCAGGTTTATGTTGCCGTTCCCTGACATGTAGGACATGATATAGCTTGAGAGCTCGCCACGTGTCAAGTGGCCGTTCTGGTCAGCATCGCCGGGTATTCCGGCCGCATATGCCGGTACAGCCAACAGCACGAAGAACGTGGCTATAAGCGCAAATATGGCTATTCTTGTCAAGAGTTGTTTTCGCATATCAGATCACCTTTTTCACCATGTAAACGAAAAGTCCCAGCGATGCCAATTCGGATAAAAATTATTCTTTTCATTTAGATCATCCCTTCCTTGCGATATATGCTAAGCTCCCTATCGATACAAAGACTAAGAAAGCCTCGAAGCCCGGGGTTGACGAGGGTTTTCCCGACGAGCCGCCGCTGCTCGTCGTCGTGCCAGCCTTGCCGATCACGCCCTCTGTCGCCGACAGCATATCAGTCCACTTACCAGTAACCTCTACCGGGGACGCCCCCCTCACTGTATATTTAAACTCGGTTGCGTTGATCACGACGAACATCGCCTTATTCCCCGACACCTGGCACTGGTCTGCAGGGAGGGTTGTACTCACGAATGTACAATCATTAGGCAATGTTTCTACAATACCTACCACTATAGGTAAAGTGTCATTTAACCGGATTGTCACGTCATAACCGCCCGACGCATTATTCGCAACCGAACGGGAGACGTCACCCGTGCCGGCCGCCACGCTAGACGCTGGCATTATGACGAGCAACAAGGCTAAAAACGCTATACAAACAAACAATTCACCATATCGTTTATCCATTGACATCACCTGAATTTCCAGCGACAGTCGTTAATCCAAATCACCCGTAAAGCCACGCCAGGAGCATAGCAATATCTTCACTATACTCCGACATCGCCGGCAGGCTATCCGATAACCACTATCATATTATCATGCCTCAATTTATCGGCGGATCTTCTCCATCACGGCTTGCATGTTCTGCGCCCAACCATCAACCTCGCCTGCGGCCATTATGTCTATTGAGCCTCCCTGGTATTCTCCGTCGCCCGCTTTTTCTTCCATCCATCCTTCTATCTCGAGGTATGCTTCTTTCAGCTTTTCAAGCAGGTCTGGATTGGCGTTCCAGAGGCCACGCTGGCTTGCTTCTAGAAGCCTTCTCGCTATCTCCTCCAGTGCCCACGGGTTGTTTTCCTCGAAGAACCTTCTCATCTCCTCGTCAAGGACGAATGTTTTCGTGATGTCGTCGAATATCCAGTCGTCCACTTCCTGTGTTGTGGCTTCCCACCCGTAGACACGGCCGATGCGCTTCATCATGTCCCCGGCGCCCTTGTAGCCGTGCTCCTTCATCCCCTCAATCCACTTCGGGTTCAAAAGCTTAGTGCGCACCACACGCCTGACCTCATCGGCAAGGTCGCGCACTTCCACATGCTCCGGCTCCCTCGTATCCCCATAATAGGCCTTCACATCCCGGCCCGAATAATGCCTCGCCGCTGCTGTCATGCCACCATGGGCGGAGAAATAGCAGCAACAGCCGAACAAGTCGTACTCATCACTGACAACCTTGTTATAAGTGACGTCCACGGTCTTCAGGCTGTCCACAAGCTGCTGGTGCGACTCTTTGCCGGACACGCCCTTACCATAAGCGTATCCATTCCAATAGACAAAGATGTCTGAAAGGTCTTTCTCGTCTTTCCAGGCGCTCGCGTAGACCGCTAAATTCACGCCCGCAGAATAGGTGCCTGGCTTACTGCTAAAAATTCTCAGCGTCGCATCCCTCCACGATCCCGCTGTGCCAGCTTCCATCTGAGCGAGACTATGCTTCCTGGGGTAGTTCATATCAAGTGGCTCGTCCAATGAGGCCACAGCCTGTATGGCCTCGTCTATCACCTCGATACAGTTAGGGAAGTTATCCCTGGTAATACCGGAAACCCGTATCGTGACATCGATACGAGGCCTTCCTAATTCACTTAACGGGACCACACGGAACCCTTTCAGCCTGCCATTGGGCTGCCACACCGGCTCAACCCCTAGAAGATACATGATCTGGGCCATGTCCTCGCCATCGGCCCACATGATATCGCTACACATCCAGTAGAATGCGATGTTCTCAGGGATCCTACCCTCTTCCCTAGCATGTTTATCTATTATGGAGCGGGCGAGCATCTGGCCGACCTTCCATGCCGCCCTTGTCGGCACCCTATAGGGGTCCAAAGAATAAAAATTCCTGCCCGTCGGAAGGATGTCATCCCTCCCACGCGTGATAAGCCCCGAAGGCCCCGCGGGAATGTATCCACCGCTCAAGCCATTCAACAACGACCCCATCTCATTAGAGCGCTCTATCCGCCCGTTCAAGTCGACTACACGTAATTTTAATTGCGCCAGTGCTTTCTCATGTCCTGCCACAGGCAGGCCGAGCGCTTGACCAGGGTCTTGCCCGTCGCCTGACAGGTACGCCTTTATCAAAGACTTCGCACGAGCATCTATATCCTCTAGCAATTGCCCGTTAGACCTTCCATAACTTTCAGATACTGCACCCTGGTCTTTTAATAGCATATCCAGGCTCAGCCCCATCATGGAAGCGATCTCACGTCTCAACGACACGCCGCCCGAATCGTATCGAAGGATGGAATTTATGAAGTCGATTCTTTTTTCGCCCTCTGGAAGCTCTCCAAAGATGTGCATGCCCGACTGTATCTGGGTGTTCCTTATCCTGCTCAGGGCCTCATGAGCTTTCTTGACTATCTCCTCTAAGGCCATGCCCTCGCGAAGCTTTATCTCCTTGTCAAGGTTTGCCTTTTTAATCGCTTCTACCAGGAGGTGTTCCAGCGCATGGGCACGGGCCGGGTCGAACCTGGCGGTCTCATAATCGCCGAGAAGCCTGTCTACCTCGAGAAGCTCGTCGTATAGCCCGCTTCCTGTGAGCACGGTTTGCATGTGGTCTACGAGGGCTGCGTAGCTTCTCCTCTTCGCTATCGTGCCCTCCGGGGGGTTATCCGCATTATAGATGTAGAGGTGGGGTATCGTGCCTATGGCTATGTCAGGGTAACAATCCTTCGACAATCCAACGCCCTTACCTGGTAGAAACTCCAGGTTGCCATGCGTCCCGACATGGATGAGCACGTCTGCGCCAAAAACGTCCTCTAAATACCTGTACGTCGCCAGGTACTGGTGAGTAGGAGGAACGTCCGGGTCGTGCAAGATCTTACAGACCTGGCCGTCACACCGCGCCCCGGCACAGCCGCGCTTCGGCTGTACGCAAACCACGGCGTTACCATACCTCACTCCAGTTATGACAATCTTACCATCATAAACCATCGCAGGAGGGATTGCGCCCATTTTTTCTCCAGGCGGCCTGCCCCACGCTCCACAAACACGCTCCCTCACCGCAGGAGAAAGCGTGTCAAACCACCTGATATAATCCTCCTTTGATAAGAATGCAAGCACTCCGCCATTCTGAACAATCGACTCAACAGTCGTCCACCTGAACTCGGATATCGCCTTTCTTTTCATGATATCATCTATGAGAGCCTTTCCATTCTCAGGGGCTTCCACGGCGTATCCTGCATCCTTCATGGCATGCAGTATCCGTGATACGCTCTCAATGGAGTCGAGGTGGGCGGCGCCGCCGACCGCCGCCTCTACGCTGGCACAAGGGTTATTATGCAGGATGAACGCGACCTTTCGTTCACCGACCGGCTTATTTTTAAGGGCGATCCATTTTGCCACCCTACGGGCAAGCCTTGAACACCTTTCCTCAATGGGCGAACGCTCCATATAGTCGTCGCGTGAAATGCCTGCCCCTATGATGAGCGGCTCGATGACGCCTTCGAACTCCGGCATCGCCACGCTCCAGCCTATGTCATTATTTAACCCGTTAGAAGCCTCCCAATCCGCTATCGATTGATAGGACGACACTATGGGCTGAAAAACGGGTACGTTCATTTGGGCAAATAGTTCGACCCCGGGCCATGCGCTCTTTGCGTCATTCATGTTCTCCCTGCTCTGCCCAATGAAAAAGTTGGTGAGCTTAATGATGGCATCAACCCTGGGCTGTCCATCCTTAATAAAATAATCTTTAACCACATCGTGCATGCCTCTGGCTCCCAGCTCATCATCTTTCAAGGAATAAGAAAAGACTGGAAGGACGTTCATGCCGAGCTGCTCAAGCGCCCTTATAAGGGCGTTTTCCACCTCGAGGGTTTTATTCGCCCAGTAGAATCTCGAGAAGAGTATCCCAACGGTTGGGGCTTGCCTTGGCTTGTACCATTCCAGATATTTTTCCACGTCGGTAAAGTAAGTATCGGCATCAGGGTGGTATATGCCCTCCCATGGCAACGCCTTTGGCGGCTCGTATGATGCCTCCATGCCGAGAACTTCTTTTGCCAGATACAGCATCATATTCTTCAGGTTCTCTTCTCCGTTTATCGTGAGATATGCGTTTGCCGTGGCCACGATTGCCGGCCTCACCGTGGAGAGCAGCCAGTATGAAGTGTCGTATCCCAGGCACACTATTGGCACTTTTGACCCGATATCCTTCAATGTGCCTTCTATAGCGTCCCAAAAAGAATCATTTCCACGGTGCAAAAAAATTATGTCAGACGACCTCATCGACTCTATGGCTTCTTTTAATAGCACAGGATCATTATCGACTTTTGTGGTTGAATAAATCTTGAGATCGAATCCGGTTTTTTCGCACGCTTTGATTAATGTAGATATATATGCATTTGGCATAATACTTGTTATTTTCATATATCCACCACCAGTTTAGTCAACAATTGTATGGTAATATATGGTTTAAAGTAGTTATAATTTTTCATTTCATCATAATTTGTAATATTTGATTTAACATTATCACATATTGTGTTAAATAAAAAATAATTATTAATACTTTAGAAGCCTTTAGTATGCCAGGCGATATTAATGAATCGGTATAGACGCATTATAATATATGTATGTTTGATTCTGTTGCTAGCCACGTGTTTTGCAGGCTGCACTGGAAGCCTTTCTAAAGATAACAAAACAACGACAAAAGAGATAAGGCTCACCGACGCGCTCGGGAATCAAATCGTGTTGCCAAAAACGGCTGAACGGATAGCTTTACAAAATTTTTATGCCGCAGAGATTTTGATAGCGATAGGCGAAAAAGACAGGATAGTTGCGATTTCCAATACTTTGAACGTAAGCGATTACAAACGATTCATGCCCAACGCCATAAATTATGGGGACTGGACAGAGCCGGACCTGGAAAAGCTCATAGAGGCTAAGCCTGACGTGCTAATCTGCCATGCAAGTTCCATGCCCAGGAATGCTGATAAGATCGCTGCGGCCAACATCACTATAATATGTATGGATTGCAAGAGCCTCGACAGCATTGCATCGGATATAAGGACGCTTGGCCTGATAACGGGCAATACAGAAAAGGCAGAAGAGCTTGCGTCATTCCAGGAAAAATACATCAATATAGTAAAAGAAAGGACGTCGGGGCTAAACGAAGACAGCAAGCCTACAGTGTATTATGAGTCCACGACGCCGTACAACGCGAACGGAAAGAACTCGTCCGGAGATAAGATAATAAGCCTCGCCGGAGGTAAAAACATCGCAAGAAACGAGTTCGAAAACAATAAAAAGGTAAATTCCGAATGGGTGATATCAAGAGACCCGGACGTCATCATCAGGGTTGGAGTATCCAATACGACCACGCTGGTAGAGCACCAGAAGATAATGGATGAAATAAAGTCAAGGACAGGGTTTAATTCCATAAAGGCAGTTAAGGAAAACAGGACGTACACAATTGGCAGCGTGATAATTACGGGGCCGAGGACGGTGATAGGGCTATTATACGTGGCTAAGGCGCTTCACCCGGACCTGTTCAAAGACGTGGACCCTGCTGCCGTCAATAAGGAGTACGCCGATAAATATTTGCCAGGCGCCGATAGGGGCGTATTCTTCCACCCAGAAGTGACATCCTCCCGTCATTGAATTGGCGGGCATCCTATGTTATGCGCTCGCGCGGTTCTCCGCCGCGTTCATCCGCACTTTCAGCCTGTCATCTCTCTTGCCGCTATGTTGTACGCTGCGTTCAGGTCGGCGTCGAGCTTGCTCTGGCAGGAGTGACACAATATCCACGAGGCACCATTAAGATACTTCCTCGTGACCAGCCTGCTCCCGGTTGAGGCTTGTTGTCTTGTAGTTGTCGTATCGGCACCATTAAGATACTTCCTCGTGACCAGCCTGCTCCCGCAACAATGGCAGGTGTTCGACGTGTTCCTCTCGCTGAGAAGCCATGTGGATAGTCCGCGCTCCGCCCGCTTATGAGCGATGAACGTCCTCTGTCTAGCGTAGCTCCACATCCCTGTTCTCTTACGAAGCGTGGGCATACCATTCCCGCGATACTGCGTCTGCTTGAACCTGGTGTTACCGATAGCTATGTCGTAGCCGTCCGTGTACTCGGCCACCCTGTTGGCCAAGAGCCAATCATGGTACACGGATACGTTGTATCGCTTGCATCGTAGTTGTTTTAGTTTTTTGGTCTTTCCGGCCTGTTGGAGCGACGCTATGATAGTATCATACTTGTCCAATAGGCTCCTCTTATCATCGTACAATAGCTCTTCACGGGGCGCTACCTCGTCTAGCAATACGATTGCCAGTGTCCGGTTGAGACCCTGGTCGATGCCCCCATAGGAACTTGTTATTATATCCTCCACGACTCGGGTCGTGGATATATGAGCATAGTATTTACCATTCTTCTATATTATCTCGAAGTCGTCCACCATGACTCCTTCGAGCTGCTTGAGGTGCCAGTAGGATGGGTTCAAGGGAACGTCCATAGTCTCCCCCTTCTTTAGCGTCGAGACGTGCATCCACAAGAGGAAGGAGTTCTCGCCCTCTTCTATCCTCCCGGTGCGGTAGTCGAGCCGGCAGGACACCTTGTGGTCGAACACTGGTGGGGAGGGCTTACTCTTTTCAAGCTTCTTAACCTTATTCTCTAGCTTCTCCCGCTCATCGTCCCCAGCGTTCTGGAGTTCTTCCAAGGCCCTGTTGTAGCGGTACTCCCACTCATCACACCTATCCTTATACGAGCGCCAAGCCCACAATACCTTGTCAACACACCGGTCAACAAACCCGGCGGACAACCCCGTCTTCGCCGCTATTCCATTCTCCTTGACTTGTTTACGCACGGTCTTCCTATCGAGCCTCGTATCCATAGTGATGAGGTCGTTGATTAATGAGATGCAATACGCTAGTCGAGCGGTCAGCTTGTTCAGCCTGTCCAGCTTGCTCCTCGTCGTCCCGTAATGGACGGGTATCCTGACCGTCTTCCTGACCAGCATATACATCACCATGATATTTTTACTATGATATATGCTTTGTAAATGCTTGTTGAAAGTATTATTATTGTTTTTGTGTTGAGAAACCAAGGGGCGGATTCATCCCACCGTTTCAAAGGGATTCTCCGCCCCATGGCCCCAATGTCCTAAAATAAAAAAGAAAAAAACGTTTTTATTCTATGGATAAATGAACATGCCTTCGTTTGCTCCGGGCAAAAATTTCCTGGCATACTCCTCATGTACCTTATCGGGGTCTATGTCCGAGAAGAGCTGTGGCTGTATAATCTTCGCGATATAAAGTAGACTTATGACGTTCCTGCCCCCGTTCATGTTATCTGATATCAGGTATACCTTTTTGTTCTTCACCGCGTTAACGTCTGACATTCCAGTTCTACCGCACATCTCATCATAAATCTTTTTTGCATCATCAGGCGTCTTAACAGAGCTCGATGTAAACTGCTTGATGATTACGTCAGGGTTGCTTTTAACGACCCATTCATTGTTCACTTTGGGAGATGATGTCATGTTATCTCCCGCGAGATTACGGCCGCCCGCGTACCTTACCTTAAAATCGCCAGACGAGTCTTTTCCGGCAGTAGAATACGCATAATAGGATTCCCAATATACCGCTGGCTTCTTAGCGTCTTCAAGGTTTTTCGTCCTGTTCTTTACCAGGCCAAGGTATTTATCGATGAATTGCGCGTATTCTTCCGCTTTATTATCTTTTCCCGTGATGACGCCTAACGCCCTCGCGTCTGAAGAAAGATTATCAAGCTTATAGCAGTCCAGGTAAACGATAGAAATATTGGCCTCTATAAGCTTATTTAAGCCTTGCTGGCTTTGGTCTGCATAGCATATCACGACGTCAGGGTTCAATGATATTATCTTCTCGATGTCGGGCGTCTGGAAGCTGCCAATATTGGTCACGTTCGCCGGCAGATTATTCATGAATATCCTATTTTTAGCCACGTAGTCTGTAACCCCTACGATATTGTCTTTGGCCCCGATGGCGACGAGCATCTCGGTGCATCCGGCGTTTGTCGAGATTATCCTCTCGGCGTGCTTTGGCAGGGTCACCTCGTTGCCCCTGGAGTCTATGAACTTTACTGGTTTTGCATTATCATGCCCGTTCACCGTGCTGACTTTTGACAGTTGCGTACAGCCTGCAACAATCGAAGTCATTAGTATCAGGATTAATGCTATGACTATCAACCTTTTAGCATACATGTATTTCACCTTCTAAAATCAGGGGTATACGAAGACCCGTCCCTTTGGGTAATCGATGTGCATGAACTCGTCGAGATATTCTTTGTATATTGCTTCAGGATCTATCTCTAGTCCTGGATGCAGCCATTTAGCATAGTATGCGATGCCCACGAGCTGGTCAGGACCCCAGGTCAATTCTGAATTAATTATATAGCTCCTGTTATTCTTGAACGCCGATATCTCGCTCCACCCAGGACGCTTTTTCATCTCATCAAGAGACTTAGCAGGCTCGCTCGTATTGTTCCATCCCCAGCCCGTAGAGCTCACGGTTCTCACGATCACTTCGGGGTTTTGTTTTACAACCCATTCGACTCCAATCTTAGGATATTCGTCGAGGCCTGATGCAATGTTATTGCCGCCGGCAATATCGCATACGCTTTGGCCTGTCGAACCTTTTCCATACGTCGAAAAAGATGTGCCCCATTCCATGAATATCGTGGGATTCTTTTCATCCGGGTGCGATGATAGATAATCTAATATTACTTTCTCGTATCTGGATTCCCATTCTATGTATTTTGTCGCATTTTTCTCCTCATCGAGCAAGTAAGCAAGCTTGGATATCTCCACATCAATCATATTCGGCCTGTAACAATCTAACCCTATCACGATGATGCCTGCAGGGGCTAGCTTATTCTGACAATCGGATACCCTTTGTGTGTTCGCCGACGTGATCACTATATCGGGCTTTAGCTCGATCAGCTTTTCATAGTTCGGCGCCGACCAGGTGCCTACGTCGGGAAGCGAGGCTAGTTCCGGGTAGTAGTGCATCGAGCTTGTCCGCGTATTAGTGTCCACTCCTACCAGCTTATCCGACTCGCCCAGGATCTTGACCACTTCCGTTCTATAATTACCCAGGGCTACAATCCTTTTTATAGGCCTATAGATTGTAATGGTTCTGTTTATAGAATCGGTTATCGTTTTCGGCTTACCATTCCAATATGTATAAACATATGTGGCATCACGTACATCATCGAGGCTGACGTTACCATTGCCAGACATGTATGAGATCACTGAGCCTTTGACCTCACTGGCGGTTAATTGGCCGTCACAATCGGCATCGCAAGGCAGCCCTGTCGCCGCTGAGGCCTGAGAGACCGCCATCGTTAAAAGTATCGCCGAAAAAACAATTATAAACGCTAAAAAGTGTTTCATAGCTATTTCCTACCTCCGTATAAAAGAGAGATACATGCCATTGCGAACACTCCTATCATTATTTCAAAACCAGGTGTTACAATATTGCTTTTTGACGCTCCTGCTGACGAGACCGAGCCATTCTGGTCACTTATTGTTCCAGCATAAATGATGTCGCCTTTATTATCGCTTAGCATGTCGACCCATGTGCCTTTAAGAGACACTTTCCCCGATGGCGGTCCTTTGATGATATATCTTATATCGCTTGTATTTATAGCGACAAATGCAATAGTGTTCCCTGAAACTTTATATTGGTCTTGGGGAAGGCTTGTACTTATGAATGTGTAGCCATTTGGCATTATTTCCTTTAAGCCTAAAAATGAAGGCATGCTATCGTTAATCTTTAACGTAATTTCAAATTCGTCATTTGATTTTCCTGTGTCAGAGACTGATCTAACGACCGAGACCACCCCTACAGCATAACTAAAAGGAGTGATTATCACAAGAATAACCACCCATAACAAGCAAAGGCATAATCCCACTTTAAAATGTTTATCCATTTTATCACCACGATCTTTATATAAATTTAGACTTCATGTGTATTAAATTTTTTATTATATGTAATACAAATTGCATATATAAATAATTTACGTAATAAAGAATATTAATTTAATATTTATTAAATTACGTTAAAAAATAAACGTATTTAGTCATTTTTGACCTAATCTTTGATGATATAGATATTATTCAATAATAAAATAAAACTTATAAAAGAATATATAAATATAAAAAAATACTCATGATTTTTGGATCATGAGGCACTTAAAAGTTCAGGCAGGCGTTGGATATATGAAGTATCCCTTATCAGAGCCCGGAAGGTATTTTTCCGAGTATTCACTCAATACCGCTTGCGGGTCAACGCCTTTATACAGGTCCGGGTGCAGGACCTTGGCCACGTACAGCATGCCTATCACCGCCCTTGGCCCGAAGGCGATGCTGCCTGACATAATGTACACTGAGTCGTTCTTGACTGCGTTTGTCTTATCCATGCCCGGCCTTGACTTTATGGCGCTCTGCACCTTCTTTAGGTCGTCTAAAGACGTAATGTTTGTCGACGTGACCATCTTGAATATATACGAAGGGTTATTCTTTATTATCCATTCAGAGTTTACCTTGGGGTATGCCGAGGCATACAGCGAGGCATTATAACTGGCGATGTTTACTCCGCCTGACATGCCAATCATCGTATCGCCGCCCGAAGTGTTGCCTACGGTCGAATAGTCACTATAGGATTCCCAGTATACCGCTGGCTTCTCGCCCGCGCTCAGCTTTGACGTGTTGCTTGTTACCATATTCTGGTATTTTTCGATGAAGCCCGCGTAGTCTTCCGCCTTCTTCGTGTTGCCCGTGATGATGCCAAGGGCACGGGCATCATGGGATAGCGTGTTCATCTTATAGCAGTCGAGGTATACCAGCGTCAGGTTGGCTGCCAGTATCTGGTCGATGTTTTTCGGCTTGCTCGCCCCGCCATAGCATATCACCACGTCAGGCTTAAGGGTCGTCATCATCTCAATATTCGGGGTCTGCCAGTTGCCTATGTTTGAGACATTCTTCGGCAGTTGCGCCATCAATATGGGCGTCTTTGCGACCGTATCGGTTACGCCTACAATCCTGTCCGCCGCCCCTATGGCTATCAGCATCTCGGTGCAATCGGCATTAGTCGATACTATTCGCTCTGCCGTTTTTGGCAACACGACATTATTGCCGTTAGAATCCGTAAATGTAATCGTCGTAGCGCCCGTATTTTCCTGGCCTTTGCTTGCTTGTTGGGTGCAGCCTGAGCTTATAACTGTAAACATGAGAACTGCACAAACAATTAGTATTAAATATTTTTTTATTGTTAGCATAGATATCACCAATTATTCTAATTAATCATAAAATGTATTAAGCTTTGCTGTGCAATCGTTATGCCTTATGATTTTTATATTGTCGCCTTCCTGAACATGTAAATGCTGACTAAAAGGACGGCGACGGCCATCGCGGTTATGACGATTAGCTGCGTGTAGACTATCTGGCCATTAAAATCCGCCCTGATTGTATCGATCGCAAAGCTAACCGGGTTTATGGAGGCGATAACGCGAAGCCACTCTGGCATAGAGCTATAGGGCATCAGAGCGCTGCTCGCAAAGTAAAGCGGCATGCTTATCATGCTGTTTACGGCGGCGTACCCGTCGTGGTCGTCCACTATGAGGGCGATGGCAGAGGCAAGCGAAGAAAACAGGATGCCAAACACGGCCAGCACGACAAGCATATAGAGAAATCCTATCGGTCCCGGGAGGGACACTCCAAAGATGACGGCCAGGCCAAGTATTACCATCGACTGCAAAATGCCCCGAAAAGTTATGAACGATATCTTCCCGAAAAGGATGCTCTCCCTCCTGGCTGGCAACGCCATGAACTTGTTCAAAAACCCGAGAATCTTATCGAATATGAGAAGAGAGCCTCCCTGAAGAGAACTGAAAAGCATAGTCATAACAAGGATGCCGGGGGTGATGAACTCAAGGTAATTATCCGTGAACCTCGTGGGAAGCGCCAGCCCGACGAATATCAGCCATGCAGCGGGCATTACGAGAGCGGTGACTACAAAAATCTTTCCCCTCAGCCATTTCAATAGATCCCTATAAAAGTAATAAAAAACTTCACTCATTACCTTCGCCTCAGCATAAGCCTGTACTTCGTAGCGTCAAAACTGGCATTCTCTTCCTGCATGGTCACCTTTTGTAAGAAAACGTCGTCAAGTGTCGAGTCTCTTACGACAAGCGAGTGAACTTCAAGCCCCTGCCTTGATAGCTCCCTTGATATGAGGGGCAAGGCCTCTTCGCCGTTGTCGGCCATAAACCTTATCTCATGTTCGGCCACGTTCATCAACCGTACGCCTTCTAAGTTTATGCCCTTAAACTCGCCGGAAACTGATGCTATCACTATATCGCCACAAATGTCCGATTTTAGCTTTTCGGGGCTGTCGATAGCGACAATTTTCCCTTTATCGATAATGGCCACGCGGTCACAATACCTGTCAGCTTCATCCATATAGTGGGTAGTCATGAAAATGGTCATGCCTTTTTCCTTGAGCGAGTAGATGTGCTCCCATATCTTTTTGCGGGCCGCCACGTCCAGCCCCAGGGTGGGCTCATCGAGGAAAAGCACTTTAGGCTCGTGTACGAGCGCCTGTGCCAATTCTAAACGACGCCTCATCCCGCCTGAATACCCTTTTACAAGCTCGTTCGCCCTCTCGGTAAGCTCCATCAGCGCAAGGACCTCGTCCACCTTATCCTTCTTATTTGGGATGTGGTAGAGCTGGGCGTATAGCATCACGTTCTCCCTTCCAGTGAGCTTTATATCTAGAGCCATTTCCTGCGGCACATAGCTAATGGACTCCCTGACTCGCACGGGATCTTTTACAATGTTGTAGCCGCACACGTATGCTTCGCCTTTGCTCGGCCTTACCAATGTCGTGAGCATTTTCACTATCGTGCTCTTTCCTGCCCCATTAGGCCCGAGTAGCCCGAATATCTCGCTCTCTACATCGAGGTTGACGTCGTTTACCGCGCACAGGTCCTTGTAATATTTTGTCAGGCCAATCGTCGATACTACGCTCATCGTCATTCACCAATGCTCGTTATTCATAAAAAGCCACCGGCTATACGCAAGCTAATCTCATGGATTTCTTTATGGGCATTATGTATTTCCCGTGCCTGCTTTCCAGGATGTCCACGTTGACGTCGTACACTTCTCGTATATTCTCTGGCGTAAGTACCTCTTCCGGCGTCCCCATGGCGAACGTCCTGCCCTTCTTTAGCATTATCACGCGGTCGGAATAGTTGTAGGCGAGCGTCAGGTCATGCAATGCCATAAGCATCGACGATTTCCGCTTCCCGGACAGCATTTTGGCTATCTCGAGCACCTCTAGCTGATGCTTTATGTCAAGGTTACTGGTGGGCTCGTCGAAGATGAAAGCGCGGGGGTCCTGTGCCAGCGCCCTGGCGATGTAGACCTTTTGCCGCTCCCCGCCGCTTATCTGGCTTATCATCTTACTCGCCAGCTCGTTTATGCCCATCGTGTCTATCGCGTTCTGGACGGCTTCCAGGTCATTTTTGGTTACCTTCCACCTGATGTGCGGCTTTCTTCCCAGCAGGACGGTATCGACGACGGTCGAAAAAAAGGTCTGCTGGAAATTCTGGGGCACATACCCAATACATTTGGCGACGTCTTTAGGGTCCATCCTTGATAAGTCCATGCCATCGATGTATATCTTGCCTTGCTTAGGCTTAAGTATCCCTGCAATCCCTTTGATGAGCGTGCTCTTTCCTGAGCCATTCGGGCCGACGAGGCTTAAAATCTCGCCCTCGTCAAGCTCAAACGAGACGTCGTCGATGGCCTTAAACCTGTCATAGTATATGCAAACGTTCTTTACAGATATTTTCATTTTTATCACCTAGTATAGCCGGCTTTCTCTCCCTTTCAGTATCAAGAAGACGAAGAATACTCCCCCAAGCACGTACATGATTATCCCCACGGGTAGCTCTACGGGGCTCATGATGGTGCGGGCAAACGTATCCGATATGAGCAGGATGAACCCGCCTATAAGTGCTGACCCGGGGATGACGAACCTGTTGTCGTTCCCGATTATCATCCTGCAGATATGGGGGGCCATCAAGCCGATGAAGCCGATGACGCCCGTGAAGGCCAGGCAGCTCGAGGCGATGAACGTTGCCACCATTAGCCCCGCCATCCTCAGCGTGTCCACCTTGACGCCCAGGTTCTTCGCGACCTCGTCGCCAGCCTCCATGGCGTTTAGGTCCCACGATTTAAAAATTATATATAAAAAGCCAATAATTGTTATAGGTAATAGTATTATGACCGCATCCCAGCTTGCGCCCCACATACCGCCCATCAGCCATACCGTTATTTCGCGCAGTTTTTCGTTATTCGTGACATACTTAAGAAACATGACCCCCGCCGAAAAAATGTAGCCTATTACAACGCCTGCCAGGATGATAGTGGAGTTATCGCACTTTATCCTGGAGATGCCGTAAACGAGAACCATGCTGGCCATGCCAAATACGAAAGCCGATAATACTAGGAACGAGCTTTGATTATCATTAAAAAAGCCACCTAAGATTCCGGGTCCCAGCACGATTGCCATCGCCGCCCCAAAAGATGCCGCAGATGACAGCCCAAGGGTAAAAGGGCTTACCAGCGGGTTCCTTAAAAGGCTTTGCATGACTGCGCCCGAAACGGCGAGACACATGCCCGTCAATATGGCGAGAAGTATCCTTGGCAAGCGTATGTTGATGACTATGACCTGTGCTATGTCATTTAGTGGGGGTAAAAACACGCTGGGTAGGGCTTTGTTTGCCACCGCCAGGAACACGTCTTCGAGCGATAGCTGTGCCGAGCCGACCGAGCCGGCATACAGGACGGCAAATAAAATCAGGAATGACATTACAGCCAGAAAAACGAGCTTTTTCGAGAAGCTTTCTTGATATACCTCTGAGGCTTTTTGCATTTTGTCCTCGACAAAGCCCATTTTATCTGTATTATGCATGATACTTTCACCCACTTTAATAATACAAAACATTTTGATATTATGATATCTTGTTATACTATTTATTTGTTACTTAAATTTTATTAAAGAAAAGATTGATATATGATGAATTGTGATACAAAATTAAAATATTGTTATGTTTGGTATTAATAAATTATTTAGTTGTATTACAAGGTTTAATATGAAAAGTGATAGCAATGAGCAGCTTCAATGTTGTATACCCGTTCACAGCCATCGTAGGGCAGGAAAAGATGAAGAAAGCGCTACTATTAAATGCGATAAACCCCAGGATAGGCGGAGTATTGATAAAGGGGGAAAAAGGAACTGCAAAGTCCACGGCGGTGAGGGCGCTTGCAAACCTGCTGCCGGATATAGAAGTTGTGGAAGACTGCCCATATGGCTGCAGCCCTTATGATAGGACTCTAATGTGCTCCTCATGCCAGGAGAAGAATGGCAACTTAAAAAAAGGATGGAGGAAAATGAGGGTCGTCGAGCTGCCCATAAGCTCGACGGAAGATAAAGTGGTAGGAACTCTGGACATAGAGCATGCCATTAAGAAGGGGGAGAAAAGGTTTGAGCCCGGCATACTGGCGCAGGCGAACAGGAATATTCTCTACGTTGATGAGGTGAACCTGCTTAATGACCATATAGTGGACGTGCTCCTCGATGCCGCAGCTATGGGGGTGAATATTGTAGAAAGGGAGGGCGTGTCCTATTCTCATCCATCCCAATTCATCCTTGTGGGCACGATGAACCCCGAGGAGGGCGAGCTACGGCCTCAATTGCTCGACAGGTTCGGCCTATGCGTGGAGATAGAGGGGATAAGGGACCCGGAGACGAGAATGGCCATCGTGACAAATCGGATGGAGTACGAGAAGGACCCGGAGTCGTTTGCCGAGAAATGCAAGAAAGATGAAGAGGCGTTGAGGCAAAAAATCATACATGCTAAGGAGATACTGGGAAAGGTCAAGGTATCGCCTGAGATGCTACGGCTTATAGTGGATATTTGTATAGACATGCAGGTGGACGGCCACAGGGCAGACCTCACGATGATGAAGGCCGCATCAGCCATAGCGGCCTTTGATGGAAGGACAGAGGTTAATGAGAACGACGTGAGGGAAGCTGCGGAGCTGGTGCTCAAGCACAGGATGAGGAGAAAGCCCTTCAGCCAGCAAAAGATGGATAGCGATAGGCTGGAGCAGTCCATACAGAAGAACAGGGAGAAGCCGCCTCAACAGCAGCAACAAAAGCAGCAGGAAGAGCATCGCCATGACCACCACCATGACCACTCTGATGAGAATAGCCAGGCGACGAGGTCAGACGCCTCGAAGGAAACATATTTTCGGAGGGTGACCCCTTCAGGCTAAACCAGGCCGCCATGAAATCCCTCATCGAAAAGGACTCTAAGGTGAGGGATGGCCAGGGCAGAAGGAGCGTCACCACGTCGAGAGACGGCAAATACATTAGAAGCATAATTCCGCAGGGTGAAGTCACCGATCTAGCTATAGATGCCACGCTCAGGGCGGCTGCGCCTTACCAGAAAAACCGCGAGGGCTGCCTGGCGATAAAGATTGAGGCGCAGGACTTAAGGCAAAAGGTGAGGGAGCGGAAGATTGGCAATACCATAGTTTTTATCGTTGATGCAAGTGGTAGCATGGGCGCGGAGGCGAGGATGACTGCCGTCAAGGGAGCCATTCTCACGCTGCTGATGGACGCTTACCAGAAGCGGGATAAGGTGGGCCTTATCGTGTTCAAGGGCGATAGGGCCGAACTACTTCTTCCGCCTACTCAGAGCGTCGAGCTGGCCCGGAAATATACAGAAGAGCTTCCAGTGGGCGGCAAGACCCCTCTGGTGCATGGCCTTACGATGGGACTCGACGTCATCAAGAAGGAGATGCTCAAGGATAAGTGCATCATGCCAATAGCCGTGCTGATATCTGATGGAAAGGCCAACGTTAGTATGAGGGGAGGAAAGCCGGTGGAAGAGGCGGTAGAGGCCGCATCCCTCTATAGAGAAGGTCACATAAAGTCGCTTGTAATCGATTCTGAGAAGAATTTCCTTAGCTTTGGGCTGGCCAAGCGGATATCCGAGGCGATGGGTGCAAAGTACGTCAAGCTGGAAGAGCTGGACGCCGACGCCATTGTCAGGGGCGTTGGCGAGATGTGACTTTAATGCTCGTGGCGATGCTCCTTATCGTGTGAATGAAGATGCTGGTGCACAAGGTTGCCGTGCCGATGCATGTGCCTGTGGATGAGGTTCGTCGACATTAAAAGCTCCAGGTCGTTCATGACCTTGTGGGAGTCTGTGTCCACCTTTACCGTGTGGTCTTCCCCTATCACTATGGCCCGCGTGCTTATCTGCTCTATTATGTCTAAATCGTGGGTGGCGGTTATGATGGTCTTTCCCGCCTTCGCAAGCTCCTGCAGCATTTCGATGAGCCATAGCTGGCTCCTGGGGTCGAGGCCAGCGGTGGGCTCGTCCAGAAGAAGGACATCCGGGTTTACCGAGAGCACCGAGGCCAGGCATACCTTCTTCTTCTCACCGCCGCTCAGCGTGTGAGGCGCCCGGTCCCTCAACCCTGATATGCCAACCATTTCCATTACATCCTCAACCCGTTTTTTAACCTCATCCTTCGGAAGGTTGAGCTGAAGCGGGCCGAAGGCGACCTCATCATATACGGTAGAGCAAAACAGCTGCACGTCACTATTCTGAAAAACGAACCCCACCTTTCTTCTAAAATAGCGGCACATCTCATTGTCTTCCAGAGAGTCAAATGTCTCCTCGGTCACCCTATTTCCAAAAGCGTAGAACTCGCCTTCCGTAGGATACAAAAGGCCATCCAGGATGGAGAGAAGGGTGGACTTGCCGCTCCCGTTGGCGCCCATTATGGCCACCTGCTCCCCGGCGTTAAACTTGAGCGTGACGTTCTTCAGCGCCACGAACTTTCCAAGATATCTATAAGAAACGTTCTGTAAATCAAATATCGCGTCCATGGTAAAACCTATAGCGTTATGAGCTTTTGAGCGATAAGTATGAGCAAAAGGCTAAACGCCAGTGCGCTGGCTAGTGCCGTATAGTCCCTCGGTTTCATCTTGAAATCTTCCATTATCTTTACATCTCCATTGAAGCCCCTTGAAACCATTGCTCCGTGTACCTTCTCGCCCATGTCAAGAGACTTTATGAGCGTGTATCCTATTCGCCCGCCAACCCATTTTTGCTCATCTAGCAAAGGCAGGCTTCTGATTGAGCGGCTCTTTTTAGACATATAGAATGACTTGACCATATCAATGAAGAGAAAGATGTATCTGTAGCACATGTCTAGCGTCAACACGTATACCTTTGGGACGCCAATCGTCTTTAATGACTTGAAGAGCACGTCCCTCGGAGTGGTGAGGAATAGCAATACGGTTGCCGATACACAGGTGGCGACCCTGAGGGTGAAAATCGTCGCGCTTATCAGCCCCTGCCTCGTAATGGAGACCGTCTCTGGCAGCAAAAATGGGCCCAGCTTTGCTCCCTCCCCCAGCACGGCCAGCGTCACCAGGCTGTCTCCCGGAAAAAACACGTTAAAAATCATCGGAAACACGATAATGCCCGTAAAAATGGGTATAAAAAACCACACACGTTTCACGAATAGCCACAAACCTATCCTGCTCAAATAAGCGAAAAGAAAGGTCAGCATGTATACTGCCACCAATACCCATAGCTCATGGGTAAGGCTCAGCGCCACTATCAAGGCTATAATAGATATTAGCTTAACGCGGGGGTCCAGGCTTTGCAACAGCCCCTTCTTCCTGCTAATAGCCTCAGAGGTGACCGCATCCTCCAGGAAGCTGAAGATTCCGCTCAGCGTCTTCTGGACGAAGTTTTTTCTCTTAGATGCCGTGGCATTGGGCGGGCATGGGCCTATTTCGGCCTCTTTCATCCATTCAGGGATCATAAGGCTTACCTATAGCCAGGGGCTTCCTAATAATAACCCCTATATGATGTGTAATAAACATTCCTGCTTTTGTATTATCCTTGATGGCGTAAAAATGTTTTGATAATGCCCGATGAATTAAATATTTAATACAATGCTAAAATTTTTATGATTTATTATAATCAAAAATTAGATGCGTATATAATCGTGTTACTAATGGATAAATTTTTATAACTTAAGCTCTTATTATGCTTTGGTGATATCTTGCACATACCAGAAGGATATCTAGGTCCATATACCTATATTGCATTGTTCTTAATAATGGTCCCGATATGGCTTTATGCGGGGTACAGGGTGAGAAAAGACTTAAGGTCAAAACAGGTGCCGCTACTGGCGATATCGGCGGCATTTTCATTCGTAATCATGATGTTCAACATGCCAATACCCGGCGGCAGCACGGGACACATGGTGGGGGGCGCGATCATTGGCATAATACTGGGGCCATGGGCAGCGGTGGTCTCAATATCGGTCGCCCTGATAATACAGGCGCTCCTGTTCGCCGACGGCGGGGTTACGGCCATAGGGGCCAACTGCTTCAACATGGCGTTCGTAATGCCGTTCTCGGCCTACATAATCTATAAGCTGATCAGCGGCAAATCAGAAGTGACGTCAATGCGCAGGGTCGCCGCAGCGGTCATCGCGGGCTACATATCGTTAACGCTGGCAGCAGGGTTCACGGGCTTTGAGTTCGGTATCCAGCCTATCCTCCATCCAGCGGTCAACGGGGAGTTCCCATACATGCCCTACGGCTTGAACGTGGCGCTCCCGGCCATGCTGTCCGAGCATATGCTCTTCTTCAGCATCCTCGAAGGAATAATGACTGGAATAATATTACTATACATACAAAAATCAGACCCTTCGCTTCTCGAAGAGAAAAAGGTAAAATCGTCGGCAGGCCAAAAAACGCAGCCGACGGCAATTTGAGGTGAGAGCGTGGACAAGAACCTTAAAACCATATTGATAGCGATGGCAATACTGGTCGTCCTGACCCCGCTGGGGCTTTTAGCGACGGGCGAGACTTTTGGGGAGTGGGGCAACGAGGAGCTAAAGGAAAAGCTCGGCTACGTGCCCCCAGGCATCGAAAGCCTCTCATCGCTCTGGAGCGCGCCCATGCCAGACTACACGGTGCCCGGCCTTGAGAACTCTTTTGCCGAGAGCGCAGTCGGCTATATCATAACGGCCATAATAGGTGGCGGCTTAAGCCTTGGAGCGCTATACCTGATAGGCAAGCTCATGGCCTCTGATAAGACCGAATGACCACCTTTTTTATTTTTTTAGATTATAATTGAAAATTTCTCTTAGACAGGTAGAACCCAATATCCCATATACGCATTAATCCTCCCAATTGGCTATTATTAACGCGCTTTAACCGAGTAACATTAAAAAAGAATAAAATTTTAGGGATAGTATGGCATAGAGTGGGGTGTTTCGATGGCAGAGAAAAAGGCAGAAATGACGGTCAGGGAGGCTGGGCAGAAGGGCGGGTCCACCACGAAGGAGCGCTATGGCGAAGGGTTTTACGAGGAGATCGGCAAAAAGGGCGGCAAGATCGGCGGAAAGAAGGGCGGCACCACGACCAAGCAGCGGTATGGCGAGGGATTCTACGAGGAAATAGGAAAAAAAGGCGGACAAAAGGTACGTGAGCTGATAGCCCGCGGCAAAGCCGCATTAGAAAAGGAAAAATAGCTGTCAGGCTTTTATTGGCTCTCATATGCCTTCTTAAGCATTATAGGCGTAAGGATGGACGTGAATAGCACGATAAGGGCTAGCACCGAGTATACGGACTCCATTCCAGGGAGTATCGCGCCCAGCGTGGTCACGCCGATGAGGCCGATGACCAGCGTGTATTCGCCCATTGGCGTCATGGCCAGGCCCATTTTATGCATCTCATCCCGGCGGTAGCCGCCCATGAGCCATGCCGCCCCGAAAGTCGAGACGTACTTGCTGGCCATCACCGCCATGATTAATCCTAAGAACAGGAAGACGTCGATGGGTATGCTCACCGCATAAAGGTTGAGAGGCGTGGACTTAAACATCTGGTCTATGTTGATGCGAACTCCGGTGTAGACGAAGAAAAGGGGGATGAAGAAGCCCTCGCTTATCGCCTCTATCTTCGGGGTGATTATCTTATAGGAGAAGGGCGAGCGGGCGAGGATTGTGCCGGCCAGGAAGGCGCCGGTTACCGCCGCCACCTTTATGTTCTCGCCCAGGTATGCCACCATGAACATTATGATGAGAGCCACGGTTATGACCGATATCTCGCTGGAAGACTTCACGGTCCAGCTTATCAGCCTTTCCGAAATGGACCTGCCAAACCATAGCACGAATATTATAAACCCCAGCGCACATAGAAAGAGCACGAATGCCGATTTAACGTCTATCCCGCCGCCAATCATGTATGAGTTAAACAGGGCGAATGCCAGCATTGCAAAGATATCGTCGGTGGTGCCCACCGTCATTATCGTCTTATACACCTTGCTATAGTTATCGCCCAGCTCGTTGAGCACCATGAAGCCTATTGCAGTAGAGGTGGATATAAAAGAGATGCCCACGAGTATGGCCGTGTTTAGCTCGAAGCCTAGCAATACGGTGATCGTCATCGCAGATAAGAAAGTGAGCAGGCCGCCGCATAATGATATAAATGAAGCCTTATACACGCTCTCTCTCATGAGCTTTTCAAAATCCACCGAGAGGCCCATGAGGAACATCATGAAGAGTACGCCGAGGTTCGAGAGCTCGTCCAGCTCCCACGAAAGGCCGACCAGCCTCAGCGCCATAGGGCCAAGGATTATCCCGGCGACTATCTGCCCTATGAGCGGCGAGAAGCCCATTCTCTTGACGATGTCGCCCAGGATTTTGCCTAAAAGCAGCATCAATAGTAGCTCAAATAGTATATTGGCTACGCTCAATCCATCGGCCCCTGTATACCTTTAAAAAGAGCATGTTTCTATTTAAATTTATCAGTGAAGCCTGCTTATCGCTTTTTTCATCTTTAGGGCGTCATCCTCGAGGATGGGCGACTCGCATATTATGGTAGCGTTGATGTTTTTTTCCTTAAGTATTTTTGCGAGCGGCTCGAAGGGGGGTTCACTATCAAGGGGCAGGTGACGCACCTCGCGGCCGTCCTTGTATTCCACATTTGAGAAGTGCATGTGAAAATCGTCCCTTTTTATTGGCTTGAGCATATTAAATATAGCTTCGTAGTCCTCTATGCCCTTTATGGACCCATTGGTTCGCGCGTGGAGGTGGGACCAGTCTATCACTATGTCCGTGCCCGGCACGTCTTTCAGAAGGTCGAGGTAGTCCTCCACGCTGCCAAGCTCGGGAGCGTCGCCCGTCGTCTCAAGGCCTATCAGGGCTTTGATGCCCTCTTTTTTTCTCATGTCGCTGAGCTCGAGCAGGTGCTGTTTTAGCATGCCAGGCTCTTTTTCCCTTGCAGGGTGGCAGACGACGATATTGGCTTCCAGGCTATCCGCTATCCTTAGAGACTTTTCGAGCCATACCTTGCTCTTTTCCTGGGTGGCCTTACTCTTACTTGTCAAATTGATGTAGTAAGGGGCGTGAATGGATAGCGCGAGGCCGCACTCCCTGGCGATGACTGCACTTTTGCTGGCGCTTTTAGGCGTCATGTACACATTCCTGACAAACTGGACCTCCATTGCGTCAAGCCCGGCATCATGGAGATACCGCAGCCCCGCCTCCGTTCCCTCCCCTTTTGTATGGTAGGGGATGCCTGCTATGCCTATCCTTATCATGATAAGCCCATTAATCCATTATAATATTAAAAAGTACCCAGCGCCTTCATCAATTCATCCGCGCCTTTAACTGTTATGGCGCCGGACGCCTTTAGAGTTTCAAGGATTCTGGTGGCCTCGCCATTCGTGTAATCCCTTTTTTCTTTATCATTTTCCATTATGTAGAGGGCTCCAGGCTTTGCCTCGATAACAGCCTGCAGGTTCTTAAGGTTACCCCACCCGATGGGCACATCGGCGATCACGACTGCGTCTGCCTTTTTTATCGTTTCAATGAGCTGTCCATATGATTCGGGCGTGATGGGCGAAAACGGCGCCTCGCTAATGGTCCTTATGTTAAGATGGGCCGCCGTATCGTGGTCAGAGTCGAGCACGTTAAGCACGCCGGCGGTAACGTTGTAGCCTTTTGAGCGCAGCAGGTACATGAGCCTCGTGCCAGTGCCGGCGCCGCATATAATGTGTATGGTCTTGCCATTAGACGGCTCGGCTGCCCCGCAAGAGTTTAATGGCGTAACATATAAGTACCCCGTCAATGGATGCTTCCTTACCGCGACATTAGCGTGAAAAGCCTCACGAATGTGCTCTTGCGTAAGGACCTCGTCAGGCTTCCCTGCGGCCAGAATCCTGCTATCGCTCAACAAAATCAAACGATCGCAATACCTGGCCGCAAGGTTCAGGTCATGAAAGACGACTATGACGACCATGCTGCGCTCGGCTTTCAGGCGCTCCACGAGGTCGAGTATCTCTATCTGGTAGTTTATGTCAAGGTGGGAGACTGGCTCATCCATGAGCAGGACCGAAGGCTCCTGTGCAAGCGCACGGGCTATTATGACTCGCTGCCGCTCACCACCGCTAATCCCGGAGAATGGACGGTCACGAAGGTGCCACGTATTCGTCAGCCTCATGGCCTCCCTCGCAATATCCATGTCTTTCTTGCCCTCCACCTCAAACCTCCCCATATGGGGGTTTCTGCCCATCATGACGATCTCTAAACAGGTAAAGTCAAATTCGATTCCGGTCTCCTGGGGGACAACTGCCATATACCTGGCCAGCTCTTTTACGGAGTAGCGCTCCAGGCCCCTGCCGCACACGACGACCCTGCCCGATGTTGGCTTTAATATCTTGCTCAAAGCCTTCAGAAGCGTGGACTTACCAGAGCCGTTAGGGCCTATTATGCCTATGCATTCGCCCTTCTCCACGCTAAAGGTTATGTCCTTTAATACTCTAGACGTGCCATAGTCTACCGATATTCTTTCTACGTCAAGCATGCCTCAAGCGGCCTCCTTTTTCTTTTTGGAGAGCAGGAAGACGAAGAATGGCGCGCCTACGAGCGCCGTGATTATGCCCACGGGTATCTCGGTGGGCTGGATGATCATGCGGGAGAACGTGTCGGCCACTGTCAGGAACATGGCGCCAGCCAGTATTGAGGATGGTATCAATATCCTGTGGTCGGGTCCAACGATGAGCCGCATGATGTGGGGTATCACGAGGCCAACGAAGCCTATGATGCCGCTAACTGAGACGGCGGCAGCCGTGATGACTGCCGCCAGCGCCAGTATGCCTGCCTTGAGCACGGTTACGTTAGTCCCCAGGTGCGTCGCCGCCTCATCTCCAAGCAATATCAGGTTAAGGTCCCTGGAAAATGCGAATATTATGAAGCTTCCGATTAACGCAAGCGGGAGCATGAGCCATATCCCGTCCCAGTCTGCGCTCCACAGCGCTCCCATGACCCAGTATATGACCTGGCTTAGCGAGTGGCCTCCTATGTACATTAAAAAGGACGTGACCGCCGAGAAGAATGCCGAGACAGCGATGCCCGATAGCAGGACGGTCTCTACGGGTAGTTTTGTTCCTGTGCGGGCTATGTTGAAGACCAGGAAGGCTGCGAGTAGCCCCCCGGCCAGCGCGCCTAGCTGAATGGCCCCAAGCTTTACGGTCAATATACCTAAAGGTATTGACAATGACAGCCCATATATGCCAAATGTAATGATTGTAGCGGCGCCAAACGCCGCGCCGGACGACACTCCTAGAATGTATGGGTCAGCCATCGGGTTCTTAAAGATGGCCTGTGCTGCAACCCCTGCGACTGCCAGCGTCGCGCCAACAAGCAGTCCTAGGATGACACGGGGCAGCCTTACCAGTAATATTATGCCTGCCTCACCGTCAGTCCATGTTTTCGTGATCTGTACCTGATTAAGTAAAGGTATTTTTGACGTCAAGTCTGATATGATTATGAGCGCAACCCTGTCCACGCTGATGTTCGCTGGCCCTACCGCTGTCGCCACTATGGCTACGACTAGTAGGGCAAGCGTAAGCGATGATATTATCAAAGCCCACCTGAGCATTTTTTTATCCATGGCCACACCATACTTAAGTAAACTTTACCATTAACAAATTTACTTTATGATGTTCTCTATAAATATAACCGTTGCCATTCAAATGCTAACGAGAAAATAAAAATACCTTGATTAATGACTGATGTATGCTATGAGGCTTATTGGCTTTAGGGCTTTGATAAAAAAGGATGAAGACGTCTTGCTATCACAGATAAAGGATGCCCATCGCCTCTTTCCAGAGTTTAGCGTAATCCTGGCGGTTTGTGGAGACGAGCCATCATCGACGGTTTTGGATGCTTGTAGTGAGGTTTTCTATTATGGCGAGAAGCCTCGGGGCTTCACCTATCCCTGGCACCTTCTAGTAAAATACGCCCAGGATTACGGAGCCAGCGAGCTTATATTGTGCGATGGGGACGAGCAGTTCATATTCTCAGAGCTAAGGCGAGCATACGATAATGCTGGCGAATGTGATGCCGTGATGCCGATACGCAGGAAAAAGCCCCTATTCTTTTCTGATACGTGTATCGACAGGGTGCTCATGGAAGAATGTGAGAACATGCTGTTTAGGTCCGCCTGTCCAAATGCCCTAATAGACCCTCAGCCTGGCGCCATCATGCTGCTCTCCCATAAAGCCATCTCATGTCTTGACCTTGAGGCCGTGCCCTCATGGATTGGGGATATAGTGGCCACGGCGCAGCTAATAAAGTCTGGCTGCTTGATAAAAGAGTTAGAGATGGACGTAAGGGAGCAGGCCAGGACAAACGTGACGCTCGAGCGTGAGCTCTTGAAGATAATGCAGATGGAGCGTTACTTTGGTGAGAGCTTTTTAGACGTCATCCCCAAAAAAGCCAGATATGCGCATGTGAGAAGATGCTACGAAGAGTACCTGCATGATCGGCCCTGTAGCTAGGAGGATAAAGTCAATATCCTTTGAGGCATTATATGCGTCAAGGTGGCAATATGGAGCAGCGGCTATACTGTGATTCCCCATATCTGGAAGAATGGCAGGCAGAGGTCGAGAGTATCGTTGAAAAAGGCGGTAGGTATCATGTTGTTTTATCCAGGACTGCCTTTTACCCTGGGGGTGGAGGCCAGCCGTCAGATAGGGGGACGATTGATGGCCTGGCTGTTGAGGATGTATACGAGCAGGATGGCCACATTTATCACGTCCTCGGCAAGCCAATTGAAAAAAAGGCTGTTGCATGTCGTCTGGATTTTTCGAGGAGGTTCGACCTCATGCAGCAGCACACGGGACAGCACCTCTTATCAGCCGTGCTCTATCGACTATACGGGTGTAAGACTTCGAGCCTGCACATGGGCGAAGATGAGCTCTCCATAGACGTAGAGCTGCCCGAGATGTCCGGGGAAATGCTCATCGCTGTGGAGGACATGGCTAACGAATATATCTATCGTGACCTCCCAGTCGTGATCCATTGCGTTACTGCGGAGGAGGCAAGCAAGATTGAGCTGCGGAAGGCGCCGCCAAAAGAAGGGAAAGTGCGCATAGTCGAGATAACCTCGATTGACAGGTCGCCATGCTGTGGCACTCACGTAAAAAGAACCGGGGAGATAGGTATCGTCAAGATAGTTAAAACTGAAAAACGGGGAAACGAGACAAGGGTTTATTTTAAGTGTGGTAAGCGTGCCCTTAAGGACTATCAGCTTAAGCAGGATATAGTCACCGGCCTGGTGCGGCTCTACCGCATGTCCGAGAGCGATGTGCTCGCAAAAGCCGAGGCGGCCTTTTCCCAGCTTAAAAACGTGCAAAAAGAGCTGGCGGAAATGAAGGACAGGGCGCTCAGGGCCGAGGCAACCGGGCTGGCAAGCTCATCAAAATCTAGGATAATAGAAAAAGCCTATTCAGACAAAAGTTTCGCGGATATAATCATTCTGGCCAAATATATCATTGAGTCGGGTGATTTCATAGTCATATTGGGGTCAATACCCGATAAAAGGCTTCTTTTTGCGCATAGCGGCAAGTTCGGCATCAATTGCGGCCAGACCCTGAAGGAACATCTACCAGCATTTAAAGGAAAGGGCGGGGGTAAGGATAATTGGGCGAACGGGGGCTTCAACGCGCTCGATGACATGGAAAGGTTCAGCGCGTTCTTGCGGGATGAGCTCTCGAAGAAAGGCATTACTTAAATAAAATATATAAAAAAAGGCTCAAACTTAGTATTATTCCTTTGACCTTATCATTATGAGGAGCATCTTGAACTTTTTCAAAGCTTTAACGGCGTGCGGATGGTTAGCTGGCATTATTATGAAGTCGCCCGCCTTCAGCTTGCTAGGATTATCGTCTATGGTAACCTCGGCTTCCCCCTCCACGACGTATAGCATGGCGTCGAAGGGGGCCGAATGCGTGCTTAGCCCCTCCCCTTCATCAAAAGCAAATATCGTCACCGTCCCCGTTTTCTTATTGATGACCTCACGGCTGACCACCGAGCCTTCCTGGTAGCCTACCAGCTCGCCTAGCCTTAACGCCTTACCCAATAAGCTCTCCTTTCCCGATACTTTTTTCACAGCCATAGTTATCAAAAATTAATATAATGCAGCCTTAGCTAAAAAGATAATCGCTAGCTCATAAAAATGCCTTAATGATTTTAATGGCCGGAAGCCCTGAAGTTGTCACCGTCCTATATATCTTAGAAACCGGGACGCTCTCAATGTCCATTTTTTGTAGCGAACGCAACAATTTGTTCATTTGACTATCAGTGGCCTTTACCACGAATTGCTTAATTTTGTAATTACGCCTGATAGCCTTGCCAATGCCCTGCCTTATCTGGACATCGTACTTTTGTAAAGCCTGAGATGAAACGTCGCCGCTTTTTATCGCCTGCGCCGCAACATTGCCCGCCATTCGCCCGCTAATCATCGCATTCATGATGCCGGCCCCCAGCAAAGGATCTACTAGCCTTGCGCCGTCGCCTGCCAGCATTAGGCCTCCTGTCGAGATACGATGACGCACATCGCATACCGGCACGGCCCCGGCTATCGCCTGCACCACGTCACAGCCAGGAAATCGCTTATCTACGAACTTTTTTAGGTACTGGATGGGGCGCACGCCGTTAAAGCGGCTTCCCAGTATGCCCAGGCCCACGTTAGCCTCTTTATTGCCTTTCGGGAACACCCAGGCGTACCCGCCAGGCGAGACCTCGTTTCCAAAATAGAGCTCCAGGCATCCCGGGTCAACGTCTACGTCGCTTATCATAAATTCGGCGCACGACTCGATATCAACCAGCCTAATCGGTCCAATCAAGCCCGCCCACCTGCCCACTTTTGACTCGACGCCATCCGCCCCTATGACGATCTTGGAGCGGGCATAGAACCCTTTTCCATTGCTTATGCCTTTTATGCCTTTTACTATGCCGTCCTCTATGATGAGCCCTGTTGCCTGCGTTTTTACGTACACCTCCGAGCCCGCCTCGGCCGCCTGCTTTACGAGTGCACGGTCAAACAGCTTTCTCTCGAGCACATATCCGGCAGCCTCATCGCCCTGCTGTGAAAAGCATAATACGCTACCATCAGGCGCATATATTCGCGCCCCCCTGATCTCGGCGCAAACCCATTTTGGGTCATAGCTTATGAAATCCTCCAGTCCATCTTTAAAGAGGCCTTCGGCACACCTGACTGGCTCCCCTATTTCTTGCCTCTTTTCAATGAGAAGTACGTCCAGCCCGTGCCTTGCAGCCTCAGTTGCTGCCGTCGAGCCTGCCGGCCCCGCCCCAACTACTATGACATCATATTCGCTTCTCATCAGTCATCAAGCGTTCATTCATGTATTAATTTAGTTCAAGCATTCCTCAAAACTTTTAGATATGTTCTTCACATCCACAGTTCGCGCCTTGCTAAACATGTCCAGGCTTACATCCATTTTCGTCTCGACAAGCAGCATGTTATTCGTGCTTACGTTTTCAAGCCTGTTATCGTAGAATAGGGCATTGTTTAATGACGTATGATTTAGCTTTGAGCCTTTAAAGGCCGTGTTTGTTATGAACGATTTTTCAGCGTTCATGTGTTGCATGTCGCATTCTTCATACGTTGACCCGGATATGCATATACCTGAGAGGTTTGAGCTCAGCATCGTTGTATTTTTAAATGAACAACTGATCACTTTTGCATTGATAAGCTTGATGAGGTGCATGTCGCAGCCTGATATAGAGGACTTGTAGAGCTTTGCTTCGCTCATGTCTGCCTGGGATAGCATTGCATCGATAAAGCTGCTGTCTATTATATCTGCCTTTCTGAGTATTGCCCTCCTTAAGCTTGCTCCTTTAAAGCTACACCCGACTAGCTGTGAATCATAAAAGTTGACGTTATCGAGTATTGTCTTGTCGAATTTTGTATTTATTATTTGCATCCCGTGGAGATCTGCGCCTGACAGGTCGACGCCAGAGAAATCGAGGTTTCGCATGCCTTCGTTATAATAAGTTTCCCTTAGGTTTAGAAGGTATTTTGTTTTTTTGATCTCTGCGTCTGATAGCATATGGATGCCTGCTTTTGTGCCTGGATTGGTCAATTCATAATATCATTAGCTATGCCATAAGATAAAGATTTGTCCCTTATTTTTAATGGGCAATATATTTTAGGATTGTGCAATAAATTATTGGACATTTATTTATTTTTTAATAACTAGTAATAATATAAAATGTTAACTTTTGATATATTTACGATTTTATTTAATTATTTTTAATATTTTTCTTTCTGTTGATTTAACCTACGTTATTTTATCGGGAAGTCTATTAAAAATATATACAATACATTGTAGATATTATATTGTACCTATCTTTGTAAAATTAAAACTTTATTACACAAAAATGACATAAAATGCCATTTATTTTTAATTGTCCATAATTTTAGTGATAAGGCCGTAGTATCCAGGCGAGCTGTCGATAAATGTATATTTACCGACACATCCGAGGCAAATAAAAAGACCGAAAAGGGCATATAATATAAGTGCCCAATAATAAGTGAGGCAAGATGGGCTATATAGAAGTATTCCTCGATGAAAAAAGGCTATCGCTAAGCCAAAACACGATAAAGCAATACAAGAACATACTCAATGGCTTCCAGCGGTTCTGCAACAAGCCGCCAGAATCCATAACAAGGCAGGAAATAATAAGATACCTCAACCATCTGATGTTCGAGAAAGGGCTATCAAAGGCATACGTGTCAAACGTGATGAGCATAATAAAGTCATTTTACACTTTTTTAAATGAGAATGAGTACGTGAAAGCCAACCCGGCAAAAGGGATAAGCCAGGTCAAGAAAGACAAAAAGGCCCCGATATACTTGACACAGGACGAGATGGCACTGCTAATAAAAACGGCCATAGCCCCAAGGGATGGCCTAATGGTAAAGATGCTATACGCAACCGGGGTAAGAGTGTCAGAGCTGGTGAATATCAGGAAGCAGGACGTAGACCTTGAGCGAGGCACCATCAAGGTATTCGGCAAAGGGGCGAAAGAGCGGGCTGTACTGATACCCGATACGCTTAGGCTACAATTAAGGGAATACTGCGAGGGCCTCAAGGATGATGACAGGCTATTCGACCTGAGCGTAAGAACCGTGGAAAGGAGCATTAAGGCTATAGCAAAGAGGGCCGGGATCGACAAGAAGGTGACGCCACACAAGCTAAGGCACAGCTTCGCCACGCACATGCTCCAGAACGGCGGCAACGTGGTGGCAATACAAAAGCTGCTTGGGCACACGTCGCTTAACACGACCCAGATTTATACCCATTATAGCGTGGACGAGCTAAGAGATATGTACATACACACTCATCCCATGGGTGACGGCTCCAACGAATAAATTCGTTGGCTTCTATGGCTTTGCAACCAACGCATTGCCGCCCCAATGCGGCTATTGTCGGTTCCATGTACGATATATGGATATAAATAGTTATTGGCGTGGCTACTGCGAGGGGCCAATTCACCCCACGGCTGAAGCACGTGGGCCTTCTTGGCCCCACGGCACCATCATCGTAAATAGCCATAAAACCTGTTTTAAAATCCCTAAACGAGCCTTCAGCCGAAATTTCCGATGGCAAGATTAGTGTTGATGCGAGTGGCAACCATCTCTAAAATGGTGGCTTATGCGCTCTAATGGGTCAATGCTTAATAAAATGGAGGGCCGATTTGAATGCAAGCGCTGTGGCGCCTGCTGTAAAGGGAGAGACGTGCCCCTGGCCCTGGACGATATCCTGAGGCTCAGCGAATTCCTGGGCATGGACCCTGATGGCTTTTTCTCCGAGTGCTGCGTCGAGATGGCGATTGACGAAAATACGATGGCACTGCCATTTTTAAAAAGGTATGGCGAGGCATGCCAATTTCTCGATGATAACATATGCAGGGTGCATTTCGTGAAGCCATCGGCGTGCGAGTATATGCCATCCACGATTTTCGGGAGCCTGGAGCATTTGCGGGCGAGGATGCCGTCTTCCTGTGCGATACAGCACACAAAACCCGAGAGCGATGAGCGCTTAAGGAGGATTTACATGGCCTCCATGATGATAACGGCCATCTATTACAGTAAGCATGGCACGTTTAAATTTAGGCTGGCCAGGCCGTTCATATATAGGATCTTATTATTCAAGCGGAGCCACGAGGGCATTAGGAAGCTCTTTGGAAACGAGATTGCACAGAATTAGCCCTTTTTCTTGTGGTGGTATGGCCTTGATGGCGGTATCAGGCATTTCGGGCCATATCCTATGAGGTCTTTCCTTCCTGCCTTTATTAGCGCTTTCTTGACAAGGTCGTAATTTTCAGGGTTTTTATACTGGAGTAGTGCCCTTTGCATCCTTCGCTCTTCCATGCTTCTTGGCACGTAGACTGTTTTCCCCGTATACGGGTTAAATCCTGTATAATAAATACAAGTGGAAAGAGTGGAAGGGGTGGGGGTGAAATCCTGTACCTGCTCTACATAATACCCCATGTCCCGGACGAACTCGGCCAGCTCTATGGCATCCTTAAGCGTGCAGCCTGGATGGCCCGATATGAAGTAGGGGATGATATACTGCTCCTTGCCAAGCTCCTTATTAATCTCCTTATACCTGGCCACGAACTTTTTATAAGTTTCAATCGAAGGCTTACACATGGCATCAGTGACCTCCCTGGAGACATGCTCGGGAGCAACCTTTAGCTGGCCGCTTATATTGTTTTTACATATCTGGTAGAGGTATCCTTCATCTTGCATGGCCAGGTCATATCGTATGCCAGAGCCTATGAAGACGTTCTTAACGCCTGGCACGGCCTGGACGGCTTTTAACAGCTCTATGAGCTTGCCATGGTCCTTTTTAAGGCTAGGGCAGGGCGAAGGGTAGAGGCATAGCTTATCCCTGCACGCGCCGACTTTTGATTGCTTCTCGCACCCCATGGCATACATGTTTGCCGTCGGGCCGCCTATATCCGTAATAGTCCCCTTGAACTCAGGCATTCTCGCCAGTTTTTTAGCCTCATTCACGATAGACTCTATGCTACGGCTCTGCACGATGCGCCCCTGATGATTTGTGATTGCGCAGAACGAGCAGCCCCCAAAGCAGCCACGATGGCTGGTTATGGAAAACATGACAGTCTTTAGCGCCGGTATCTCCTCCTTATAGGATGGATGGGGCCGCCTGGTATAGGGTAGCTCATATATATGGTCTAGCTCGGCCGTAGACATGGGCATGGGTGGCGGGTACTGGACAATTATCGTCTTGGGATGGCGCTGTACCACCGTCCTTCCATGAAAGGGATCCTGCTCATCCGAATAAGCCTTGAACGCCCTGGCATATGCCATCTTATCAGTAGATACCGCTTTAAAGTCTGGTATTTCCACGTATCCTTCCATATCCAGGCTCTTCGTCTTTATAACAGTCCCCCGGACCCCCCTTATGTCATGGATATTTTCGCCTTTTTTAAGCCTTCCTACAACCTCGAGCAGTGGCTTTTCGGCCATGCCATAAGTAATTAAGTCAGCTGGCGCGTCCGCGAGAATCGACTGCCTTACCTTATCGTCCCAGTAGTCATAGTGGGCAAACCTTCTGAGGCTGGCCTCGATGCCACCTATGATGATGGGCGTATCCTTATACGCCTCCCTTATCATATTACAATATACAATAACGGCACGGTCAGGCCGTCGGCCCCCGCGCCCTCCAGGGCTATAGTCGTCCTCAGAGCGTATCCTCTTATTGGCCGTATAGTTATTGACCATCGAGTCCACGTTTCCCGACGACACGCAAAAACATAATCCTGGCTCGCCGAGAGCGCTAAAATCTTCCTTATTAATCGGCTGCGCAATCATTCCTACTTTATAGCCAGCATCCTCGAGCACGCGCCCTATCAACGCGCTTCCGAAGGAGGGGTGATCAACATACGCATCCCCGCAAACTATGATGATATCGCATTGCTCCCACCCCCGGCTTTTCATCTCTTCGCGGGACATGGGCAAAAATCGGCCATGCATACTTTTTTCATCATAATTGACGCCCTCAAACTACAAAAACATTAGCGGATACAATACCCTTAAATCATATAAGCGCTAAAATGCTGTAAAAACATAAAGGTTATCTACTTAAAGGGAATTGGATTTAAAACATGCTCCTGGACATCTTTGGCATCTCTGTAGAAACCACGACGCTTTACATATTAGGCATAATTTTAGGGGCGTTCATAGCCTGGTATATTCTGGGCACAGTCATCAATAACCTGTTCGCATCATACCCGGAGGATAGCAGGGAATCCATACACACGATATTCTCGATATCTATAGCCTATATAAGCATCACGCTCATCGTCTTCGTGCTGTCGATGGACCTCATAGTGCTGGTGGCCATGTTCGCCTTGCTGCTCGGCGTAATTCTATACATGGTCAAGGATTTCCTGAAGGATTTTTTCACCAGGATAAGCCTGCTCTCGGTGAAGGCATTCGGCATAGGCGACTACATAGAAGTGGCGCACCATAAGGGCAGGGTCTTAAAGGTCGGCAACCTGTATACGATGCTAAGAAGGGACGATAACTCAGTCGTATGCGTGCCAAACCAGATGGTAGCGAGGTCTATAGTCATAAACTACACGAGGGCTGACTACATAAAGCTACAGGAGGCCATCGTTTTAAAGGTGTCAGAGGCGGACATATCTAAAGTGTACAATCGGATACTAGAAGAGCTGGACATATTCGGGTACAAGCGGGCGAAGATCATGCATTCCACCACGCCCGATGGAGTGCGGTTCGCCGTGACAATCAACCTCGAGGATGCCGCGTCGATATCGAACGATACCTCAAACCTGCATAAGGCGCTAAACATCGTTAAAGGCGAGTTTATTACGGATTGAGAGCATGAAGCTGAACAGAAACCTGAACTTTTTTAGCGTTTTCGCGATGGGGTTCGCAGACGTGGGAGCGGATATTTTCATAGCGCTTGGCGTCATAGCGGCCTATGCGGCGGGCCTCACGCCGGTTGCCTTCGTCGTGGGTGCCATACTCTACGTTTGCACGGCCCTGGCATACGCGGAACTGGGCTCGGCTTTCCCCGTGGCAGGGGGTGCTTCGACTTTCGCGAGGAAGGCATTCGGCCGGTTCTGGAGCTTCGTCGCGGGATGGGGGCTGATACTGGCATACGTGCTTGATATAGCGCTGTTCTCAATCGTCGGCTCGTTTTACCTGAACCAGGTATTACACCTTGACATCCAGTACGTGTACCTTGTCGGGGCTATGGTAATACTGGGCCTGATGGTCCTTAACATGCTGGGGATAGCGGAGAGCGCCCTATTGAACAACGTTCTAATGGTATTCTCGTCATTCTTAATACTGGTAATAAGCATCCTCGCATATCTGCTCATATTCAGCCCGGACAGGCTTATCGCCCAGATGCAGGCATTTGCGCAGGAGAGCAGCTGGACGAATTTTGCATATGCAGTGGGATTGAGCTCGATAGCTTTTATCGGCATAGAGTCGATTACTCAGGCCGCAGAGGAAACCAAGCGGCCAGGCCACACCATCCCCGCGGCAATAAAGGTCGTCATCTTGCTGGTGGTCATCTTTTGCCTGCTCATATCAGTCCTATCCGTAGGCTCGGTGGGATGGAAGGTGCTCGCAGATAACAAGGAGAATGCCCTGGTCGCCTTCGCTTCCGAGATACCGACGTATGGCAACGCCCTCGTACTTGTGACCGGCATAACAGGTTTCCTTGTATGCGTGGTGTCGGCAAATTCTGGCATTATAGGGGCTTCCCGTGTCATGTATTCGCTATCCAGGAATAACCTTCTGCCTCGCGTGCTAAGCTGGACACATCCTAGGTTCAAGACGCCATGGTTTACCATCTTCATCTTTTCTGCCATCGCAATGCCATTGTTGCTCATAAAGGTCGATGTGCTGGCTGGCATCTACGCTTTCGGGGCGCTAATCGCCTACATCTTAATTAACCTTTCATTCATCGCCTTGAAAAACGCCAAATATGACTCGATGTATCGGGTCCCATTCGTAATGCACGTCCATTTCCGCAACAACGAGTACAAGCTGCCGCTTACTGGCCTCATCGGGTTCGTGGCATGCGTTTTCTCGCTTTTCGCGGTGGTGCTCCCCCAGGCAATGACGTTCGTCGTGGGCGTATCATGGCTGGCGGCGGGCATCGCCATCTACTATTTGAACGCCAGATACTCGAAGCCTTTAGTGCAGGAAAAAGAATCGCTCAGCGTGACAAGCATTGATAAGCAGGAGCCGACAATCCTCATCGCCTTCAAGCTTAAGCCTCATGAGCGGCACATCATAGATATCGCGGCCGAGCTCGCGAAAGAGTATAAGTGTGGGGTCACCATTTTACACGTCATCGAGACTCCGATGATCATGCCCATATGGGAAGACCTCACGGAGGAGATGACGATTGAAAAGAAGCGGGAAATGGAAACCCTGGAGGAGTGGCTGAAGGGTACGGGCATAGACGTTAAGATCGAGTTTAAGGCGGCTCGCGACGCTGTCTCCGGGATTATCGATTATATTGATACCCACAACGTCCAGGTGGTAATCCTTGGCGAGCTAGAGGGCAAAACGTCGCCTACCGTCGAGCAGATAAGGGCAAGCGTGAACGTCCCCATATTGACCGTGAGGAATACACTGGTATCCCAGACGCCTGCCACAAGCTAAGGGGATACGGGCTTGTTTTTTGCCACATTTTTCGATAAGTTGATAAGCAAGGTATAAGAACAGAGATGATTTTTATTATATTGGTGATTATATTATAGTATCGAGGCACGGCGTTGAGGTTGCAAGGCAAATAACCGGCGGGCTGCTTGTCATATACGTGGCCATCATCGTCATCTCCACGATGCTTGCAAAGGGCGTGCTGGATAAGCAAACCGCCTTTTCGATTCAGGCCACGCTAGATTTGCCCACCGCTATCGCTCTCATCGCCTTTTCCATCTTATCTATTAAGCTTGAGCTGGATAAGCCCAGGCATCGCCACCTTTATAAAAAATATGGGGGCATCGACCTGCTTTTGCTCGCATGCGGCGTACTGCTGACAATAGGCCTTATCTATATAAAATATTTTATGTGATATTTTGCAACGCCTCAGGACTCATAGGGCTCATCATGTATCAGAAGCCTTTTTTCATCATCGGCGAAGCTGCTCTATGAATTCTAGTGCCGCTTCATATGGGTCGTCGGCTCCATATATGCCTCTACCCACGATTATGAAGTCCGCCCCTGCATCTATGGCCCTTCGCGCCTCGCCACCCTGCGCGCCAACTCCCGGGGCCAGTATTTTCATTTTGCCCGCCTTGCGCCGTATATCTGCCAGCCTTTCTGGCCTCGTGGCCGGGGCTATTATGCCCGATGCCCCTGCCCTGCGGGCTAGCTCGACTAGCTCGAATGCGTGTGGCTGTAAAAACTCGACTGCGCCCGGATGGCTCATCTCCGTAACGACGTAAGCCTCACAGCCATACTTGCTTGCCTCATCTATGCAAGCCTTAACGCTATCGCTTCCGGCAAAGCCATGGCATATTATGGCGTCCGCCCCTGCCTTAAAGGCCTGAGCGCAAATGAGGCTATTCGTATTTGGTATGTCCGCCACCTTAAAATCGGCGACTACATTCCCATGCTTTTTCAGGTCCTTGATGATGTCCAGGCCCGCTGACAGTATAAGCGGGTAGTTGACCTTGATGGCATCAGCGATGCCTCCTAGCTTTTCGGCTATCGATAGCGCCTCATATCCGTCCATTAAATCCAGCGCTACTATGAGCCTTGATCGGGGTACGAGCGGCATTCAACACTTTACATGTATGTTTGCATATTTATGCTTACCCATGCTATTTGGCAGCAGGCTCATTCATATAGGCTATTACGGCCCTTCCCTTTATGTTGCCCAGGCTTTTAGCCAGGGCGACCGCGTCATAGAGGCCACCAAGCTCATCCACTAGCCCCATCTTTTTAGCCGTTGCGCCTGTAAACACCCTTCCGTCTGCTATCTTCCTCACGTCTTCCACCGATAGGTTTCGCCCCTTTGCCACGTTCTCGACAAACCTGTTATAGCTTTCTTCAATTATGGCATTCACGTATTCCTTCTCGCCAGGCGTGAGGCCCCTCCAGTCTGACCCCAGGTCCTTATAGTTGCCAGTCTTAGCGACATAGAAGGATACGCCTCCTTCGTCATAGTACTTCGACTTATTCTTAAAGACCCATATTACGCCTATGCTGCCCGTGAAAGTGTCAGGATTTGCGACTATTCGGTCAGCCTGGGATGAGATATAGTAGGCGGCCGAGGTTGCTATATCCCCCATTGAGACCACTATGGGCTTCACCGCTCGAGTCTTCTTCATCTGTGATATTATCTCTTCTGCTGCGACTGGCGTGCCTCCTGGAGAGTTTACTCGAAGAACGATGGCTTTAACGTCAGGGTCGTCTGTTGCCGCCCTCATAGCTTTCACGACGTCGCTAGAAAATGCGGAGCCAGCGGCCGCGTCTGTGGACTTGTCGGATACCATCTGCCCTTCTACGTATATGACCGCTATTTTGTCCTGTTTGCCCATTCCTAGTATCCTTGCCGCGTCTTCAGGCAAAGCCGGCCTGTGCATCATTCCAGCATAAGCCACCCACGCCACGGCCACCACGAGCGTCAAAATAAACAGAAAGGCGGCCACCATCCATGGCCTGCTCTTTTTATTGAATAATAGCAACGCGTCTTTATCCAACTCATCACCCAATAAAATTAATAGCTAATATAAATAATAAATGTTTTTATATTATTATCGCGTCAAAGAAAAATATATTTGTAAGTACGCCATATTGATGTGTGCTTTCCTTGGTTTACATGCTGGATGCAGGGATGGCAGAGCGGCTAATGCGGCGGACTGCAGATCCGTTTTGTGGGAGTTCAACTCTCTCTCCCTGCATCATGTACTTTTTGTGGATGTCATTGTGTTTCTTATCATATAGAAGAACCATTTGCCACAGAAAAAAGCCAAAAATAGGTTTGAAGGGCAAGAGCCAAATAGGGCTCCTGCCATATGCTGGTTAAAGGCAAACCAGAGAAGACGGGTCCGATTAATAAAGCTACCAATGAGCACGAAGCTCACTTTTCAGAGGCTTTCCCGCGCTCGATCAGTTCCCTTACTTTCTGGCCACCTTTATGCCCGATCTGCCTGTAAAACTCGGGGCCATGCCTCTCCTTGGTGGTAGTCCCACCGCGTCTTCCTGCCTCTCTAACACTGATCTCTCCTTTCGATTCCTTTTTGGCCATAGATTATCACTATAAAGAAAATCTACCAGCGGGTTTATAAGAATATGCCAAATTAAACGAGAGAAACTTAAAAAAAGGAAAAAGAAATGTGTGCTTTATGATTTATTTCTTGGGCGACTTTGACTTGGGCAGCTTAAATAGCTCCTTCGGGTTTCTGTCAAGTTCGCTGTACTGCAAGGTTGCCGTACCTAGCTTCTCGACGTTCGCCTTATATATCTTACCGCCCCTCGCCTTCGCGGCCTCCTTAATCCAGGCTGGCGCGCTCTTTGGCACGGGAACGAGCTCCCTCTTTCCCAGGAAATAGTGCAGCTTCTTTGTGCCCTTCTCCCTTAGTATTATGTTAGTAATGCCCCTGTTTGCAGCCTTAAGGGCAGCGTCTCTGGGCTGTGCGCCGCTGTAAGTGCCTATTTCTTCACCGTTCTCATTGATCAATCCAAAATTTTTCTTCTCTCTGTCTGCCGTAATTTTGGCCTCCTCTAAAGCATACGTATGAAACCGGCTCATATATAACGATTTTTGTCTATGCTACGAAAAACGGGGGGAATTATGCCGAAATATATTACCTTTCATCTAATAGCTTAAAAAGCTAGCGCTTAGTTTAGGGACGAAAAAGGCTATTCTGCCTTTTGCCCGCCATCAGCGGGAAACTCGCCGGTGACCCAGCACGCATTATTTTTCCTGAAGGCAATCTCCTCACGCTGAAGCATGGAGTCAATCGTGCTCTTTTTCAGCCCCATTTTCTGGTATTCGGCGAGAAGCTGTTTCTTCCTGCGCTCCCACCGACCGCTTATATTTTTCAGGTCCTCGTATGCCTTCTGCCGCAGCTCAGGAGTTGTGCAACTAGAGGCATCCCTCATGTTAAGCCTCATAAAAATATCCTTATGCGGAGCGGGAAACGCGACTTTTTTGGCCGGTGCGGCTTGTGCCGGAGGCCTGACAGGCGTGGCTCCGCCACGTATGAACTGTCCGCCAAGCTCCCTGCACATGGCCTCTAATTCCTTTAAAAAGGCCTCGTCTTTGGATTCGACGAACAATGTCATCGGCTGGTTTTCTGTGAAGGTGTCCTCCATTATCATCTCGATGACGCTCTTATCTATATAAACGCCGTCGCCGGTGGCCTCATTCACCCAGCCGCTCTTCCTGTCATCCCATGACATGCCATATTTCTTGATTATCCTCTTAATTTTCAGCTTGTTATCAGAATAGGTCTTGTGCGAGAAAACTATGGTGATCATAAATATCAGGGCCGCAGGCCATCTATTCTATCACCTGTGACCCCATATATTTTACTAGGCAGTGCAATCCTCCATGTATAGGTCAAAGCTTAAATAAGCGGGGGCTGGCCCTAAGGCTTCCTGGCCTCCGGTGGCAATGCTCTTCACATATGCCTGCCACTGCCTATAGAACGTGCCAAAATCCAGCCCGGTGCACAAAATGAAAGCCTTCTCGAAGTCCGTCTCAGGGCATTTCAGCATGCTAATGACAGCCGAAACCCCAAACTTTTTCACCATGAACTTGACCAGGCTATATGACTGCAGGTAGCCGTTCTTAGAAATGCTATAGTCCTCGCTATCGACCGCTTTAGCTATTTCGGCGGGCGTCAAGAACCCTTTGCCCATAATGAATTTTGAGACCTTCACGTCGCTGAACGGCTCCTTCGAGAAGACCATGCAAATGCCCTCCTCCATCCACGAAAATTCCCTGGAATCCTTATTCGCGAGGATATTATTTAGGCCCAGGTGGCATATCTCGTGCTCTGCAACGATTCTCAGGGAGTTCTTATCCTTCAGGGTCTCCTCACGGAGCACGATAGTGCTTGACTTCGTATTCCACGCCGAAAAGGCTTCGACGTGCTCCCCAACCTTGTCCATAGTCTTCTTGCCCACTACCAGCACTTTGATAGAATCGGGGCAGGCGCCCATGTATCCGTTTATTTCGCTATAGGCGTTCTCAAGTGTCCGGCCGACATCGCTATACCCGCTATCGGGCAAGGCATCAGAATAGTAAATCTCGAAGTGCCTGGTCTTTTCTCCCAGGGCCGTCGCGTTTGCCATACCTGCCATTAGGATTAAAAAAATACAGGTAAATGCCATCCAGCGTCTCATGATTAGCCATAGTATCTCATTTTATTTATTCTGTCATGCAAGATTTAACGGCCGTGGGACTAACATCAGATTTTTCTACCTCTACGTGGAGGACGAATTTTTCTATAGGCCTTCCTTGCAGGCTTTCGAGCGTGCACGTCACATTTTGATGGCCTCGCCCTATCGCCCTTATGTCGAAACATCGTATACCATAGGGGTTTTTTACCATGTGGCGGATGGATACGATTGGGTCGGGGAAAGAAGGGAGGGCGATATCGCGCTCCAGCGCCAGCCCATCCGAAGCCTCGATGCACCATATGAGACCGCTGGCAGGCCTCTCATGAAGCCTTATCTCAATAAGCGTGCCCTGCGATACCACGATGGTACTATTATTATCGGCTTCGGTCAGCACAGGGGGATAGCTCATCCTCATAAAGCCTAAAGAAAAGATGAGGGCAATGGCGACAAGCGCCAACGGGGCTAATCTAAAATTCACCATACTATTAGCCAGTACAAGGAGGCAAGATAAGAATATAAGCCGAAGAAATGGCGGCACCTGAGAAAAATAAAAATATGGGTAAAATGACTTATGATGCGAGTGCACATGAAAAAAAGAAAGCTGGAAATGCTACTCGAGCAGGTTGAAGGCTTCAGGTCTCCAGACGTGAGGCGCGAGCAGTATGCCACGCCAGCGGTGGTGGCAGCCGAGCTGCTATACTTTGCGTACATGAATGGCGACCTAATGGGCACTGTGGCAGACCTGGGGTGCGGCACGGGCATACTGGCTATCGGGGCAGGCCTTCTCGGAACAAAAAAGATTATAGGCATTGACAGCGATATAGGTGCGCTAAAGATAGCAAAGCAAAACGCAAAGCGGCTCGGCGTGGAAATAGAATGGGTTTGCTGCGACGTGAGAGACTTTTGCGGGCGTTTCGATACGGTGGTAATGAATCCCCCCTTTGGAGCGCAGGAAAAAGGGAGCGATAGGCCATTTCTTGATAAGGCCCTCGAAATCGGGAGCGTCATCTACTCGATACATAATGCAGGCTCTGCCGATTTTATAAGGGGCTACATCGATGGCAGGGGGGAAGTAACGGATATCGTCGCCCTGAAGTTTCCAATGCGGCATACCTTTAAATTTCACAGGAAAGAAATAGCATTAATAAATGTCGAGCTGTACAGGATAATAAGAAAATAGCAGGGAAGAACATGCCAGAAGGAGAATTCGTCATACCCGGAGACATGATAGGGACTTCAGAAGAGTTCATTCCGGGAAAGGGCACTTATGAAGATAAAGGTAACATCTACGCCGTTACTACTGGAAGGGTCGTATACAATAAGAAGGAAAGGAGCGTATCCGTGGAGCCGGTAACGAATACCCCGCCCACGCCCAGGGAAGGCGACATCGTCATAGGACGCGTCACGGACATAAAGGGCTCGGTGGCCCTGGTTGAGCTTTCCCGCATCAAGGGCCACCTGGACCGTGAGATAGCGGGCAACACGCAGGCGGCTATCCACATATCCAACGTCAAGGATTCCTACGTCCAGGACCTATCGAGGGAGTTCGGCTACCAGGATATAGTCAAGGCGAAGGTGATAGACACTAAGAACATGCGCCTATCTACAGTGGATAAGAATCTGGGCGTCTTGACCTCCCAGTGCCAGAGATGCAGGGTAACGCTGGTCCTGGAGGGCAATAGGCTTAAGTGCCCGAAGTGCGAGAAGAGGGAGACCAGAAAGCTCTCTTCAGATTATGGGAAGGGCATAATATAAGGTGGTTTTTATGGATGTCAAGGTTCTAAAGAAGACTGATACGGAGATCGAGCTTGAGATAAAGGGCGAGGACCACACGCTTTTGAACGCATTGAAGGCTTCGCTTCTCAATGATAAGGATGTCAAGGTCGCTACGTATGACATAGAGTTTCCAGGGATAAGCAACCCGGTCCTCTTCGTCAGGACGACTGGCTCTGAGGACCCGATTGAAGCCATCAAGAAGGCCGCTAAGGGCCTGGCAGGCGAATGTGAGGCCTTCATGGAGCTGTTCTCACAGAAGGCTAAGGCGTTCTAATTGAGCCTTTTTATCTATTTTTTGACCGTTTTTTGTGATGCTTATGAGCGAGATCGTGGTATTACGCCTGGGACACAGGCCAGAAAGGGACGCCAGGGTGACCACCCATGTTGGGCTAACCGCAAGGGCGCTGGGCGCGAGCGGGATGCTTCTTACCTCTAGTGATAAGTCCGTGGCCGGGAGCATAGAAGGCGTAGTCAAGAGCTGGGGCGGCGATTTCTGGGTGAAAACCGGCGTAAGCTACCGCTCCGCCATAAAGAAATGGAAAGAAGCGGGCGGCGTCGTCGTCCATTTGACCATGTATGGCATAAACATGCCAGAGCGTATAGGCAAGCTGAGGGAGGAGTATAGGGTGAAGGATATCATGGTTGTGGTGGGGGCGGAGAAGGTTCCAGGCGATGTCTATGGGCTGGCAGACTATAATATAGCGGTGGGTAACCAGCCCCACTCAGAGATAGCCGCGCTTGCCCTATTCCTGGACTGGCTGCAGGATGGCAAGGAATTTGAAAGGGCTTTTGAAGGTGGCGAGCTCATGATAATGCCGAGCGAGCATGGCAAAAGCGTGGTCAGGAAGCAATAAAGGTGTGTCGATGGCGCCGTCAATCCTCGTGGTCGGCTATAACGCTCGCGTAATGGCGTGCCCCGCCAGAAGGGCAGGCTATAAGGTCTACTCTTTAAGCCATTATGACGACCTGGACCTTTTGAGGTGCGTGGAGAAGAACTTTACCTTTAGCGGTGAGCTGCCATCTGATATAAGGCCCTGGCTTGACCATCTTGACGTAGACTATGTCGTCCTAGGCTCTGGCTTTGAAGGCCTGGACCTGCCAGCCTCGCTGGTGCTCGGTAATGACCCTAAGGTGGCCAGGGACGTGATAAACAAGGTCTGGCTGGCCGAAAAGCTGAATAAACTGGGATTGCCGCATCCTCGCATATTCAGGAAGAAAGGGGACATTGCTTTTCCATGCGTCGCAAAACCTATTAAGGGAGGAGGCGGGGTTAAGAATTTTTTGGTAAAAGATGAGTCGATGCTACCCGATGGCGACGAGTATTTCCTGCAGGAATACGTGGAGGGTAAGCCTCTAAGCGTGTCGGTGCTATCCACGGGCAGCGAGGCGATGCCCATCTCGGTGAACGAGATACTCGTGGGCAAAAAGTGGCTGGGACAGTGCCGCGAGTTCGGGTATTGCGGAAATGTAACGCCATATGAGACCCGCTTTAAGCGGCAGATGTTCGACATTGCGAGGGAGCTTGTGCCTGCGCTGGGGCTTGTCGGCCATAATGGCATAGACTTTATAGTGAATAAGGACGGCCCAATGGTGCTTGAGGTCAACCCGCGTTTTACTGGCGCAGTGGACTCCGTAGAGCTAGCTACAGGAGAAAACCTTTTCAAAGCTCACGTAGACGCCATAAACGGTAAGCTGCACGAATATCGCATAAGGCGATACGGCGCTAAAGCCATACTGTTCGCCCGTAGGCACACGGTGGTAAGGGGGAGCCTGCTCAAGCCCATGATAGCGGATGTGCCAAAGCCTGGAAACGTGTACGAGAATGGGGAGGCCATATGTACGATAATGGGGGCTGGCAGGACCAGGGGCGAGGCGATTGGCAGGCTCAAGGAAAGGCTCGGCTTCGTAAAAAAGAGCCTGTACACGGCCAGGGCATACAAAACCTGATAAAATATATAAACATACATTGAAACATTATAAGCACTCAAAATTTAATTTCCAGCAAGGTGAAATCGTGTCTGTTCTTGAGAACAAGGCGATAAGCGGCTATTTACACAAGCTAGTTGGGGACGACGGAATAAAAATAATAGAAAAAATACTTGAAAAGGCTCCCGACAAAGAGCTGACGGATGAAAAGGTCGCCGAGATAAGCGGAATAAACCTCAACCTGGTCCGTAAAACGCTATACATCTTATACGAAAACCACCTCGCCATTTATAGGCGGGAGAGGGATAAGGATAGTGGCTGGCTGACATACCTGTGGAAGCTCGACCTGGGTAACGCCGAGAACATGCTTAAGAACGAGACGAAGAAGCTCGTAAGAAAGCTGGAAAGGCGCCTCGAGTTCGAGAATAACGAGTTTTATATTTGCTCGGCAGAGCCTCCGCACAGGATACTATTCGACTACGCCGTTGATACTAACTTTACGTGCCCGGTGGATGGCACCCCCATGACCTATTATGATAATGCGATGGAAAAGCAGGCCATCGAGAGCAGGCTTGAGAAGCTTAAGCAAATGATTGGATAATGATAGCACTTACAAAAAAGGATGCCCTGGACCTTTTAAAAAAATATGGGGCAGATAAGCGCTTAATGGACCATCTTTGGGCCGTCCACGACTACGCTATGGAGATTGCGGAAAAGGCCTCCTGTGATCGGAGCCTGGTAGAAGTGGGCTCGCTCCTGCACGATATAGGCCGCACGAGGTCTCACGGCATAGATCACGCTATAGTCGGCGCTGAGATTTTGAGAAAAGAAGGCGTAGATGAGCGCGTCGTTAACATAGTAGAGCGGCATATCGGCGCCGGCCTGACGCCGGAAGAGGCTGAAAAGCTGGGATTACCCCCAAGGGATTACGTGCCAAAGTCTATCGAGGAAAAGATAGTCTGCCACGCCGACAACCTGATAGGCAGTAGTGAGCGCATCTCTATCAAGGATACCATAAAGATGGCCAGCCAAAAATGGTCCCCGTCTTCAGTGGACCGCTTGATAGAGATGCACTTTGAGGTGTTCAAGCCCGACGTCGTCAGGGTAAATGAAAAGATGCTAAAAAAGGCTTGCGGCGATTTGAAAAACGTTGAAAAGTGCCTGGATGGGCTTTTAAAAGGCTTTGACCTGCTCTACAGGATGAGGATGGAGAATGGCATTACAGTCGAGATGTTCGGGCAGGACAGCGAAAAGGCGGCGCGCTACCTGGAAGAAAAAGGCGTTGCGGCGCCAGCCTAGCACTTTTTGGCGTGCTTGCTCAGGCTCTCCACGGCCCCTTCGGTCATCTCATTGTCATACCTTAAAGTGGCCAGGTATTCGTTGTCATCCAAAACGAAGATTATATCCTGCGTTTTATGGTCGCCCTGATTCTGGATAGGCGTTAGGCGCTTTATGCTGTCCTTGCCCGCTATAGACTTGATCCTCTCAAGAATCCTATCCCTGATCTCAAGCCTATCGCCCCGGGCTGGAAAAGCCTTCCCGCTTACCGTGATTTTCTGTATCTCTTCCAGCTTCTCGTACATATAGATAAGCTATACCGGCCAAAATATAAATATAATTATTGTATTGTAACGCTCCTTACGCTTTTGACCTTCCTAAGCTCGCTGACAAGCTCTCCCGGGATCACGTCGTTAGTTATGACCGTCATCTTTGGGTCATCCGTAAAAAACGGGTCGTCAGTGACCGCCTGCCTTATGCTCAGGTTGAACTTGGCGATGACCCCGGTCACTTCGCTTATTATGCCTATATTCTGGGCGTTATCCGGCGTTATTATGATGACGCCCAGCCCTATAAGCGGGGCGACATCCCTGAAAGATGCTATCGAGTGGATATTCATAAAAATGCGCTTCAATTCCTCATCCTTCAAGATCATCTCGGTGGTCGCGTCCACAACGCGTCGGTCTACTCCAACCTCTTTTGCGATCTGCGTGTGAGGGATCTCTATCTTGCCCGATACCACATGGCCATGCTCATCGACCTGGAAGCCCCGCTCCAGCAATAGCCTTACAACTTTTTCCTGTGAGGGCATGCCCTTGAACTTGCCGGTGATCTTGCTCCACATACCCATAACCTTCTTTACGAATATTTGAAGGCGATACATAATAAAGGTTGTTTAAAGAAGCGTTAATAGAGCAAGGGCGCCCCAAATGTCCAGGCTTCAAGCTCTAAAACCTTCTCCCAGGTCAGGCGACACTCACAGCCCAATCCATCAAAAACCGAGACATCCTGGGTGATGGAGTATTTCCTTATAGCGTCAGCGAACGCATGATCACACCTATAGCAATTATGAGGCCCCCTGGGTGAGCCCGCTGCCAGAGGGTCTGACATTATAATGGCCCCCGTCTTTCCATGTACCCGCCTAATTATTTCGACAATGGTCCAAAGCCATGGAGGCCTATAAGCCTTCTTCCTAAAAAGCTCATCCACGATAGTGCCACGCTGAACATTACAAAGGTTAATCGATATGGTGCCCGCATATGGGGCCGCATCCAGCACCGATTTAACCATGTCGTCCAGCGCATCCTTCTCGTCGATGAAAGGAGGCTTAAGCAACAGGTATGCCTTAGTGGTAACGCCATGCCTTTTTGCCGTTTCGCTGGCCTTAACGAAATCCATGAAAAGAAAGTTCTTATTTATACACTCTATGCGAATCTTATCGCTAGACGTCTCCAGGCCGATGGCGACCTCGAGGCGCTCGACGTACTTTTTAGCCTCCTCAAGAGCCTTATCAGTGACGAACTCCGGCCTTGTCTCCACGATTACCTTGCTGGCCTTTTTCGAAAGGCTTGACAGGATCTCATCCCTCGCCTTCTCGGGCACCTCCCCCTTATCTAAAAAGCTGCCCGATGTGAACAGCTTGACGACCTTGCCATCTATGCTATTCTCTACCGAGCGGTATTGTGCTATGAGGTCATCGGCAGTAGGAGGCGTGACTGCGGCATCATAAGTGTAGCCACACATCGTGCAGCCCCCCTTCTGCGCCCAGTAGCAGCCCTTCGTCCTGAAGACGATGGTATTAGACCGCACAGGCTTGCCATCCAGCAGGTCTTCCCCCTTCCAGAAGCCGACCAGCTCCGTCGGCATGCGAGGCCTCATCCTCTGACGCCTGCGAATTTCCATCATGGCTTCTCCCAAATTTTCCATCATAGCCTCTCCACATGCCTTAGCTCTACTGCCATGCCCCTTGTTGACCCTACCATCTCGTAGCCGCTCATCTTAGCCTTTCCAACGCCTATTGCCTTTGGCCCCTTTACGAGCACGTCATCGCCCGGCCTTATCTGGAGGCTTGCCCCTATTATCCCCGGGGCCAGTACGCTGCCTTTCGGCACGAAATCGCCTATTGTGACCTCATAGTCAGGCTCAAGCCTCATCCTCTTTGCGCCCTCCAGCGTTAGCGAAAGCGACCCATAGTCGGGCGAAATCGAGCAAAGCTGCTCCCTGCCACCGAACAGCGCGTACCTCGGGTATCTGCCCTTGACAGTGGCATCCTCTGGCACCAGAAGCTCACCATTGCCCGCCCCAAACTGGTAGTCTGCCATGCCGCGGAACAAGTCCAACATCAGATCTTTCGCGCTTCTCGGCTTCGTGCCCAGCTCGTCCACAGCCGCCCTGACGTGCTCCACAAGGCTTAAAAGCGATTCCTCGCTCGTTATACGCCCTCTTGACGTGAATACCATCTCGTGGCCTGACTGCTTGCAAACCTCAACATATGGCCCGTCTACGTGTGCCAGGACCTTTTTAAAGCTATGCGTATCCAGGTAGTCTCGCAGGCAGCCGGACACCCACTGGCGCTCCTCGAGGTCCCAGACGCCCGTGACTGCCACGTCGTAGTGTGCGGCAGGATAAACTAGCTCTAATTCCCTCGGCACGACGCCCAATGGCGACGTTAAAATCAGCTCGTGTACATAATTTTTATATTTCCCTAGCGCGCTCGCCAGCGCCATGTGTGACTGAGAGGCCGAATACGGCTTTCTCGCCGAGCATGGGATGATGAGGAGTATATCCCCATTCGACCTGAAACGCTCCTTCACCCGCTGGGCGAAACGCCTCACTTCCACCCTGTTTTGCGACTCCGCAGAACAAGCAAGCATTCTAGAAGAGCGATAGGTGGGCGTACGCTGTTCCAGGTAATCGTATTGAGCATCCGCCAGCCTAAGCAGGGCAGTAAGCCACGGCCTTGAGCGGCACTGCTTCTCCACGTACTCCCTAAGCATGCCCCTGCGAATATGAAGCTTTACCCGCTTCAGCTCCTCCTCAAGCCTTAAATAGTTATGCTTAGCCAGCAGCTCGAAGCGTTCTTTCGCCCGCATGGACCTCAGCCCCTCTGGAGTATTATTACGGCACACCTCACAGCTACAAGGAAGGTCGAAAAGCTCGCCAGGCGAAAACTCCCCGTCCTGGGTCAAATACAGGCCTTCATACGCCTTAGCAGTGGTAAGGACATCATCGACGATGTCAGCGCCAAGATAAATAAGCAGGGAAAGGTTTTCAGGCGTCGCAAGCGCGGGCACATATAAGGCAGTATCGGGCTTTGACGAAGCCCTAATCTTTATAATGCTATCCAGCAAGGCCCTGGCATCACCTTCAATGGCCCTGGCGCCCGCCATGACGTACACGTCGGCGCCCTCAACGTGCCAGTCCGGGTGTACCACGACGCCAACCGGCGCCTCCATTTCCATTTTATCACGCGCTAATGGCGCAAAAAAGTTAATAAGCCCCTTGGGCGCATGATAAGGCAGCCCAATGTATGGCAAAATATTAACAGAATCAATGGCGCACGAAATCTGCTCATGCAGCAAAGCATTTCCCTCATTAACCATGATGCTCTCATGAGTGCGCTCAATATAAGGCGTCTCAACCCCGCCCCTGATGAGTATGCGGCCCAGCCTGGCCGCGCCATCCCTGTGCGTGACCTCGAAGAAACGCGTCAAATGCCTCTACCTTCAGGGGATAAATCACCGCCTCGTATAAATAACCTTTTCCCACGCTCAAAATTAAGTGGCAGAACAGCATATGGCTTTTAAACAAAGGGATAATAAGCCAAAACCTATAATATTCAGCACTTGCTAATAATACAGGTATTATTTTGGTATCATCTGCGCCATTGATTGCTAAATTAGCCTATTTCCGTTATTTACATGGAGAATATACAATAGAATATGCGCTTAGATTATATTAAGGTGCGATCCTATGGCACGAAAGGAAACCAAAGGAGAGATGACTGTAAGGGAAGCCGGAAGAAAAGGCGGGACCACCACCAAGCAGAGGTATGGCGAAGGCTACTATGAGAGCATTGGAAAGAAGGGTGGCCAGAAGGTCCGTGAGCTCATAAGGAAAGGTAAAGAGGCGATGGAAAAGAAGTAGGCCTTCCCTCCTACTTTATTCATTCTCATATAATAATGTACTTTATAATTAGCTGATTTTATCGTTATCTTTTGAATTGTTTTTGTTGTTGGTTTGGCGGCGTTCCGTTTTTCCCAAGGACTCGCATACCTTAGTACTCGATGGATCGTTGGCGGGCTTAACTTCCGGGTTCGATGCAGGACCTGGCGGCCCCGGAGCTTTGGCCGCCAACACCACAACATCAAAAGACCATAATTATTAGCAGATAAATTTGTAATTGTTTTTTAGTTATCGCTATCTGTACATCTTTTCAGCTTTTAACGTCTTATTTTCACAGTTAACAGTTCGTGAGAGAAATTATAAATATTGATGAGTAATAGGTTGCTATATAAGCGTATTATCCTGGGACAGGCCAATCCGTCCAGAGAAGACCCATCCCAGGAACCCGAAGGCAATGAGAGATAAGATTTTATCATAGATAAAGCCTTGCTTGAGCCTCCCAGAAGCGGCGCTAACAAGGGAGGTTAAAGTATGTTGAAGAAAATCAAAATAGGAACAATGGGAATGGTCATAATGGTAGTCCTCTTAATTACTGTGGCCACTCTCAACGTGGGTACAGTAAACGCTAATACAACTGATAAAAAGACTTCAGACCTAAAATGGGTAACGAAATACGTTCCAGGCTTTGGAAATGTAACCGCCCGTGAAGATATGTTCGTAGGCGAGGGGAATAATACTAAAATCGTGCTAAATAAAGACTATCAAACAAACGGCGCTATCACCCCGATATTTGAGAACGTTCCGCAAGTAGACGTCGTTACGGTTAATACGCCTTATGGGAACGTAACTGTAACAAAAGACGAATATAATAAGCTTGGGAAAGACAAGATTATAGCGGACCAAAAGGCATTCATTGAGCAAAGAAATGAATTAATTAAAGCCGGTAGGCTCGATACGTCTCTGGAAAATTTAAGCGAAAGCCAATTCATCGCTAAGACCCAAGCTATAACGCAGACAGTACTACAGGAACAAATAAGTCCTTTGTCAACGTCACAAAACACAATGCAAACCACCGTTGTACAAACTGCTTCAGGTACGTTTTATTGGTCAAGGGAAGACTATCGTGTTCAGCGTTACCCATGGTGTTATCCATCATGTATATACGGAATAGCATATCCTTTTGCGTCAACCCCGCTTCCACCGAGTGATGGCACGACCGTTTATCACGAGGTGGAAATCCATCTTAATAATGCTGGAAGTAATGGAGAAACTTGTGAAATCATCGCACAGCATTCGTGGGACGGAAGAAGCGTCTGGCCGTCCATGTTTATAGATGGTAAAGACCAATCAATGCCGGAGATGCAGATAAAAAATGTTAATGGACCGATTGAATATAGGTTTGAATACATTCCCAGCAACCCAGATTATTCTGGGCACCCGACCTACAAAATAACGTTGTATAATCCAGCAAACGGGGATACCCGCAGAAAAACCTTTGACGTGAACTATCTATCCACTCGTGGCACATATATAGACTTCTTGGACCCGGACGTAGAGTTCCTACACAGTGACCCGTGCCCGGTTTGCTATTCCAATTCAAACTTTGTACAGGAAGGAGCGTACCAGGGGTCCACATATTGTAATCCGGCGGATGTTTTCATCCCCCTGTATAAGACGAGCTCCCAATATGCACAAGTAGGATTGTCAATGAATTATCCGAGCAGCGGTCAGATCCTGTCCACGCATGAGAGCGGTAACAATGTATCTTAGGGGTTTAGTGATATAGGTGATTAAAGACTATAACGATCCATGATGCGGAGGGCGATTTGAAAATGAGAACCAAAAAATTCGCAATTTGCGTTATTTTTATTTATATTAGCAGCATAGGTGTTTTTCTTTCATTAAGTGGATGTATAAATACGGGCATTATTACAGGCAATAATACGAGTACTGTGCCGCCCATCGCTAGCGGCCGTGTTTTTTTGGACGGGAAGGCCGTAAGCGGTGCTGCTATCGAGGCAGTACCCATAAACGGAGCTGGAAAGCTATACACCATTATGGACGATAAAGTATCCATCAAGGGAGCCGGCAATCTATACACTATTACAGACAATAATGGCGCTTATACCCTAAATATAACGCCCGCTACACCCTATAGCATTACGGCTACGTATCAAGGCCTTCGGCATACTATATGGCCTGTATATCTAGATAACAGGTCGGATACTTTTAATATTAATCTGACAACCACTCCGAAGTCAACAATCGAGGGCACCGGATTTGCGACATGTTCAGATCCAAGTAGAAATACAAGTGATATGAGCATCTTCGACATCAACTTGAACTCTACCAAGGACCATACTATTACCTCTAAGGCTTTAAATAGGGATGGTAGTTACTTACTGGAAGTAGAGCCCAATGTAACATACGAGATGAGCGGTACTCTTGGTGAGATGGGTTCGCCCCCGATAACCCAATTTTTCTACCATAATTATAAGCCGTTGGGCAACCTTCCTCAGATTACCGTTAGCCCCAATGAGACCGTCCTGATAGACTACATGGTTGTTTTACCATAATGTGGTATCGTCTTCTCTGGCTTGATAGTCAGAGACGATTCTATATTTATTTGTGACAGCTAAAAAAATTATTTTAGATGTGTTTTTTTGTTTTTGGTTGGTTTGGCGGCGTTCCAGGTTTTCCGGGGACTCGCGTACCCGAGTACTCCCTGGTACGTGGGCGGGTTTAACTTCCGGGTTCGGTGTGGGTCCGGGTGGTTCCCCGCCGCTTTGGCCGCCAAAACCAGTCATGTGTTGAACATGAGAGGTGGTTGTCCTTGTTGTTTTGCTGTGTGTTTGCGGGTCTCTTGGTTTGCGTATTGGATTGTAATTATCGTGTCTTGTCGTGTTTTTGTCTTGTTGTGTTTTGGCTTGTTTGGGTTGTTAGTGGTTGCGGGTTGAGCGCATCGTTGCCTTTGCGCGTACGCCCCAACTCTATCCACCCCGTCTTTTACGGGGACCCTTTTGTGGCCTTTTTTCAGGGTGTTTTTCGGGCTTAGATGCTTTCAGCCCTTACAACTTAGCGCGTGGCTGCCCGGCCCGCCCTGTCGGACGACCGGTTGACTAGTGGCGCCGTTGCCTTGTTCCTCTCGTACTAAAAGCAACTTCCCCTCAGGCCACCTTTGCACCCCTAACAGATAGTAACCGACCTGTCTCACGACGGTCTAAACCCAGCTCACGATCTCCTTTAATAGGCGAACAACCTCACCCTTGGCCGCTGCTGCACGGCCAGGATGGAAAGAACCGACATCGAGGTAGCAAGCCGCCGGGTCGATATGTACTCTTGCCGGCGACGACTCTGTTATCCCCGGGGTAGCTTTTCTGACATCAATGGCCCTCACACTTAGGGCGCATTGGTTCGTTAAGCCCGACTTTCGTCTCACGAAGCCTTGTTGTGCGGCTTCGTGTCAAGCCAACTTGTGCCTTTACACTCCACGCCCGGTTTCTGACCGGGTTGAGTTGACCTTAGGGCGCCATCGATACCTTTTCGAGGGCGTGCCGCCCCAGCCAAACTGCCCGCCTATCAGTGTCCCCACCAGGGTTAGGGTCGCAGTCGCCGGAGGATAGTGTCTCAACAGCCCCTCCACCCCCCCTGGCGAGGGGGCTTCAGACGGGTCCTATCTACGCTGCACACCGGCGGCCGTAACCCAATGACAGGTTGCAGTAAAGCTCCACGGGGTCTTCACTTCCCATTAGGGGTCCCTAGACTCTGCACTAGGATGTAATGTTCACCGGCGCCTGGCCAGGGACAGTGGAGCGCTCGTTGATCCATTCATGCAAGCCGCCAATTAAGCGGCAAGGTACTACGCTACCTTAAGAGGGTTATAGTCACCCCCGCCGTTGACAGGCCCTTCTTCCCCTTGGACGGGGTTTTCAGGTACCTGCACTGGGCAGGATTCACTGATCGTACTAGACCTTTCGGTTTGGCGATCAGCTATGTTGTTATTAGACAGTCAGCGCTCCCTTGTCACTGCGACCTGCCACCCTCGTGGCAGGCACCCCTTATCCCTAGGTTACGGGGCTAACTTGCCGAATTCCCTTGGCCAGGGTGTGCCGACACGCCTTAGTCTTCTTAACTAGGGGCACCTGTGTCGGATCTCGGTACGGGTCTTCCACTCCCTTTTCACGGGTTCCCTGTGTGACACTGCTTACGTCATCGCACTTTACACGTTTTCTCACCGTTACGGTCCTCCAACGTGCTATGGTGTTTGAACAAGCTGACGGGCTTGCCAGTGCTGGCAGGAAACGTTGGTTTGTGTGTGGAAGAGTACAGGAATATTAACCTGTCTCCCTTTCGGCCAACTAGGTTAGGGTTGGCCTTAGGACCGACTAACCCTCGGCTGACGATCATGGCCGAGGAAACCTAGCCCTTTCGGCGGCACGGATTCTCACCGTGCTATGCTGTTACTAGTGCCAAGATTTTCTTCTCCGCGCGCTCCACAGGACCTCGCGGCCCTGCTTCCACGCCCGCGGAGTGCCTCCCTACGAGGTTATCTCTCGATACTCCCGGGTCTCGGCTGTCGGCTTGAGCCCCGTCCATTTTCAGGGCCCCAGACCTCGACTGGTAAGCTGTTACGCTTTTCTTAGAGGATAGCTGCTTCTAAGCTCACCTCCCAGTTGTCAAGGGCCTGGGACGCCTTTCAGTGTTAACACTTAGCCGACAAATTTGGGGCCTTAACCCGGGTCTGGGTTGTCTCCCTTACGGACTAGAAGCTTACCCCCCAGCCCGGACTTCCCGCCTTCTCTGGTGGGGACGAGTTTGGAGTTCGACAAGAGGACGAATGGTCTCCCATCCGGCTCCCCTAATCGGTGCTCTACCTCGCCCCCCGCCTCTGGCGAGGTCATGCTTCGACATGTTTCGGGAGGAACCAGCTGTTTCCAAGTTCGATTGGACTTTCACCCCTAGACACGGGTCACGCGAACGATTTGCATATCAGTACCGCTAACGATCCTCCACGTAACTTTCGTTACGCTTCGATCTGCCCACGCCTAGATCACCTGGTTCCGGGTCGTGGCCCGGTGACTCCGCGCAAATCCTACGCCGCCCCTCGTTTCCTGCGGGCTTGTCGCTTTCGCTACGGCTCCCCCTGTGGGGTTAGCCTCGCCACCGGGCCCCACTCCTTGGCCCGTTCTTCAAAACGTACGATAGGACACTGGCACCCCGCCTCGTACAACACTCTCGCGGGTGCTTCCTTCGGCGGGGAGGTCCTTTCATGCCCTATCGCTCCATAGCCATCCGGTTTCAGGCTCTTTTAACCTCCCTTTTCGGGGTGCTTTTCAGCTTTCGATCACTCTACTATTACGCTATCGGTCTCGAGGTATGTTCAGCCTTGGAGGAATGTGTCCCCCGGTTTCCCGCGAGGTTTCCGGCCCACGGTACTCAGGATCCCGGTCACACCTTGTTATTGTTTCGGCCACGGGGCTATCACCCTCTACGGCCCCCCGTTCCAGGGGAGTCGGCCTCACAACAACCAGGCTAAAAGACCGGTCCTGCAACACCACATCTCCCCCCTATTACTAGGGGGGATTCGGTTTAGGCTAATTTGCTGTGTTCACTCGCCGTTACTAGCAGCATCCCAGTTTGGTTTCTTTTCCTGCCCCTACGCAGATGTTTCAACTCGGGGCGTTCCCAGCCCTTATCGGGCTTCCCTTTGTGGGAGAGAGTTCTCATTAGGAGATCCCGGGATCAGGGGCTCCTTGCGCCTCCCCCGGGCTTATCGCAGCTTGGCACGTCCTTCTTCGGTTCTCGAGCCAAGCCATCCACCGGATGGCACAGCAACGCCAAAACACACTAGCATACGCTGTGACACCTACGCCTCATGTGCGAGGCGTGAATTACAATCCAATTTTACGTCCAGAGACTCGCATACACACAGCATCACACGCACAACCCGGGACGCTTCGTCGATGATCATTCGTCGAGGATCATTCGTCGACGCCGTGTCCCCGTTGTTGTGCATCAACATCTTCCCCACTCACCACGCGGTGGGTAGGTGCACTGACAAGCCCCTCTTATAGGGGCGATCAACATTATTAGTTTAACGTTTATATTCTTTTATTTTTTTGTTTTTGTTTTTGTTTTTGTTTTTGGTGGACTTGCTGGGATTCGAACCCAGGGCCTCCGCCTTGCAAAGGCGGCGATCTTCCTGCTGATCTACAAGCCCCTTTTCAAGGCGTTGGCACGCCCAGTCGTGTGTCTTTGTTTGTTTGGTTGTTTTTCGAGTCTTGTTTCTTGTCGTTCTTGTCTGTGTTATTCGTTAGGAGGTGATCCAGCCGCAGATTCCCCTACGGCTACCTTGTTACGACTTAACCCCCCTTACAGAACGTGAATTCGAGCTCTTCAAGGAAAAGAGTCCTTATTCACGCCCCGCTCGGGTGGTTTGACGGGCGGTGTGTGCAAGGAGCAGGGACGTATTCACCGCACTGTTTTGAAATGCGATTACTACGGATTCCATCTTCATGAGGGCGGGTTTCAGCCCTCAATCCGAACTAGGGACAGGTTTAAGAGATTAACTTCACCTCTCGGTGTTGTTACCCATTGTCCTGTCCATTGTAGCCCGCGTGTAGCCCGGGATATTCGGGGCATACTGACCTACCGTCGACCAACCCTTCCTCTGACTTAGCGCCAGCAGTCTCCACAGTGTACTCGCCGTCCTCGCGGACGCGTTAGCAACAGTGGACATGGGTCTCGCTCGTTGCCTGACTTAACAGGACGCCTCACGGTACGAACTGACGACGGCCATGCACCTCCTCTCAGCTAGTCCGGCAAGGTCTTCGGCCTGGCCTTCATTCAACTGTCGATCCCGGTAAGCTTCCCGGCGTTGAATCCAATTAAACCGCAGGCTCCACCCGTTGTGGTGCTCCCCCGCCAATTCCTTTAAGTTTCAACCTTGCGGTCGTACTTCCCAAGTGGCCCGCTTCGCGGCTTCCCTACGGCACCACGATAATTCACGATTATCGTGACACCTAGCGGGCATCGTTTACGGCTAGGACTACCCGGGTATCTAATCCGGTTCGTGCCCCTAGCTTTCGTCCCTCACCGTCGGACCTGTTCTGGCGAGACGCCTTCGCCACCGGTGGTCCCCGAAGGATTACAGGATTTCACCCCTACCCCTCGAGTACCTCTCGCCTCTCCCAGTCCCAAGCAATGTAGTATCCCATGGGCGCCCAACGGTTAAGCCGCTGGATTTCCCAGGGGACTTGCAAAGCCGGCTACGGACCCTTTAGACTCAATAATATCGGCCACCACTCGAGCCGCCGGTATTACCGCGGCGGCTGGCACCGGTCTTACCCGGCCCTTGCTAACAACCGTTTTTTAGACGGTTGGACAGGCACCTTAAGAAGATGCCACTCGATGTCCCCCTATCGCAGATTGCCTGCATTGTAGAGTTTTCGCGCCTGCTGCGCCCCGTAGGGCCTGGATTCGTGTCTCAGAATCCATCTCCGGGCTCTTGCTCCCACAACCCGTACGGATTACAGGCACGCCGGTACGTTACACCGGCGTCAACCTAATCCGCCGCAGACCCATCCAAAAGCCTCTCGTTTCAACCACCAGGCCATTCCAGCAATTGGTGGCCTATCCGGTATTATCCCCAGTTTCCCGGGGTTATCCCGGACTTTTGGGCAGATTGTCCACGTGTTACTGAGCAGTACGCCGAGGGCTCACCCCTCACGACTCGCATGGCTTAATCGGACACCGATAGCAGTGACCTCTGGCAGGATCAACCAGAAATATCGCACACCACAAACCAAGAAACAAAGACTACTCGAACAACCAACCAAACAACATCAGAATCGCGACCACACCAAAAAGGTGCGCCCCTCGAATCCTCACTATAGTCATAGTATAATCTCAACTCTTATCGAGATTTTATACTATGTGTTATTTCAATATATAGCTTTCTATCAATTATAAGCGGCGGATGTCAAGCTCGCCTTATCAATGGCGATCTTCACATACGGGCCACATTTTTATGCGGCCATCCCGTTACGCCTGAATTGCGGACTATAGAATGGCATTTTTCATATATAATAATTTCGCTTAGTGTCTGCTTATTTTAGATATTTTCTTGAACGTTTAGTCGCTGGGTAGGTTGATGTAGCCTTCGTATACTAGGCCGCTTAAAGTATCGATTGTCACCTTCATTCCGTCCTTAAACCTTGTGGTAGCGTCCTTGATGCCCACTACGACGGGTATGCTCATCTCCCTGCCGATGATGGCGCTGAAAGACGTGAGCCCGCTTTCTTCGCTTAATATGGCAGACGCCTTCTTTATGTCATCGATGCGGTCGATGTTAGCTTCTTTTATCGCGATTATATCGCCTTTTTCAATTTGCCCAAAATCGGCAGGGGTTGTTATGACCTTAACGAGGCCTTTTACTATACCCTTTCCAATGCCCATCCCTTGCGCCATTTCTTTTGCAACTACGTGTATCTTCATGATGTTGGTCCCTCCGGGTATGCCGGTTAATACCCCGGCCGTTATGACGACCAGGTCGCCATTTTTAATATAGCCATATTTCAGGCAGGAGCTCACGGATTCATCTATCAGGCTGTCGAGGTTCGGGGGCTTCCCTATTCGGACCGGAAAAATTCCCCAGGATAGAGTTAATTGGCACATGACGCTACTGCTATTGGTCACCGCGTAGATGGGTATTTGCGGCTTATATTTGGATACCTTTCTCGCTGAATAGCCGGTCTGTGTTGCTGTAATGATCGCCTGCGCTTTGAGGTTTCGGGCGGCCTCTGTGGCCGCAAAGGCCACAGAATCCGTGATGGACAGGGATGGCGATGGAATTTTTGCGGCGATGACGTGCTTATAATAGGAGGACGATTCGGTGTATTCCGCGATTCGGGCCATGGTCTCTACCGCTTTTATCGGGTATTCTCCAAAGGCGGTTTCCCCGGATAGCATGAGGGCGTCGGTGCCGTCGAATACGGCGTTTGCCACGTCCGTTGCCTCTGCGCGGGTCGGCATGGGGTTCCTTATCATGGAGTCGAGCATCTGAGTTGCCGTTATGACCGGTATAGCCCTTGCATTACATTTTGAGATGATCATCTTTTGTACGATGGGCACTTCCGCCATGGGTATCTCTATGCCGAGATCGCCCCGCGCTACCATTATGCCGTTCACCACGTCGATTATCCCGTCTATGTTCTTGACGGCCTCGTGTTTCTCGATCTTGGCTATTATGGGCAGGTCTGCCCCCTTATCCTCGATGATCTTCCTCAGGTCCAGCACGTCCTGTGGCGTCCTGACGAAGGACATTGCTATCGTGGTGACGCCCTGGTCGATGCCGAACAGCAGGTCTTTTACGTCTTTATCCGTGATAGACCTCATCTTTACGGTAGAGTGCGGCAGGTTTATGCCCTTTCGGTCCTTTAGCTCGCCCCCTCTCATGACCTTTGTGACAATATCGGTATCGCTTACGCTTTCCACCGTCAGCTCTATGAGGCCATCGTCGATGAGCAATGCTTGGCCTGGCGATACCGATTCTATTATTTCTTTAAAGGGCACGTTTACTTCTCTATCATCGCCTGGCACATCCCTTGTGGTTAGCACGTATTGCTGCCCTGGCTTAAGGATGACCTTTTGGCTTAGCGTTCCAATGCGTATCTTAGGCCCCTGCAAATCCATTAGGATGCCTATCGGCACGTTCAGCGCCTCAGAAACGTATCGTACATTCTGTATCAATTTTGCATGGTATTCGTGCGTAGCATGTGACATGTTAAGCCTTGCGACGTTCATGCCCGCCTTTATGAGGGCCTCTATCTTGTCCTGGGTATCGCACGCGGGGCCCAGCGTACAAACGATCTTTGTCTTCCTCATGGTGGCCAGCCTACTATAAAATAATCTATATAGTATGATTTATCTCTTTTCACCGTTTTTCTCTGATAGCGTACAATAAATTATTAAATGAGCATAGCCATACTCATCCTACATGAAGTGTGTGGTAACGGGCGGGGCTGGGTTTATTGGAAGCCACCTGGTGGACAGGCTGCTCGCCCAGGGCAATGAGGTAACCGTGATCGATGACCTGTCGGGAGGAAGGCTGGAGTTCATCGAGCAGCATTTTCCGGATGACCGTTTTAGCTTTGTAAAGATGGACATATCTGGCGACCGGCTGATTAAAGGCCTTAAGGGCGCTGATATAGTATATCACCTGGCTGCCAACCCGGATGTGAGGCTGGGTGCGGAGGATACGAAGGTTCACTTGAAACAGAACGTGATCACGACGTATAATGTTCTGGAGTCAATGAGGGTTTTTGGCGTGAAGAAGATCGCTTTTACCTCGACTTCTACTGTGTACGGGGAGGCAGCGGTAGTGCCGACCCCGGAGGATTACGGGCCTTTGATGCCGATATCGCTGTATGGCGCTTCAAAGCTCGCGTGCGAGGCGCTCATAAGCTCCTATTGCCATACCTTCGGCATGGAATCCTGGCTTTTCCGTTTTGCTAATATAATTGGCAGCCGTAGCACGCATGGGGTCATATATGATTTCATAAATAAACTGAAAAAAGACCCTTCGAGGCTGACTATCCTGGGCGATGGCAGGCAATCGAAATCATATCTTCACGTTGACGATTGCGTAGACGCCATGCTGTTCGCGGTGGAGAGGCAGGATGGGCCGGTGAATATTTTTAATATTGGTTCAGAGGATCGCCTGGACGTCACGAGTATAGCCCGGATGGTCGCGGCGGAGATGGGGTTGAACGATGTGAAGCTTGAGTATACGGGTGGCGCGAGGGGGTGGGCAGGCGACGTGCCCTACATGTGCCTATCGATAGACAGGATCAAGGCCCTTGGATGGAGGCCGAAGCATAATTCGGAAGAAAGCGTGCGCCTCTGTATAAGATCGCTTCTGGGACAAAAAGGTTAGATGTGCTTATATGTACCACGATAAGAGGATGAAGGACATCGAGAAGAAAATCGATGAATACCGTATGAAGGTCAAGGATTCTGGCGACCTTAAGGCGGAGAGTGGGGTATTCGACGCTCCCACGCTGAAGACGCTTTACACGCTTGCGAGCAAGGGCATAATAAAGGCGATGGGCGGCGTAGTTTCTACCGGAAAAGAAGCTGACGTTTTCCATGCGTTAGGGGAGGATGAAAGGGAGCTGGCCATTAAGATATACCGGATTACGACTAGCGATTTCCAGAAGATGCAGGACTATTTGATAGGAGACCCGCGCTTTGAGGGCATCAGGGGCACGAAAAAAGACATCGTGTTCGCGTGGACGAAGAAAGAACATAGAAACCTTGAGAGGGCGATGGAGGTAGGGGTACGCGTGCCGCGGCCGGTCACCTCGGAGAGGAATATTCTCGTGATGGAGTTCATCGGCAAGGACGAGGTGCCGGCTCCCAGGCTCAAGGATGTCCGGCCCGAAGACCCGAAGGGCATATATAGTAAGGTGGCAGAATACATGCGCCTGCTATACCAGAAAGCGAGGCTGGTTCACGGCGACCTCAGCGAGTACAACATACTTCTATATGAGGGCGAGCCGATAATAATAGACATGGGGCAGGCAGTCATGCTGGATCACCCCATGTCGAGCGAATTCCTGGCAAGAGATATAAGAAACATCGTGAAGTACTTTAAGAAGATGGGCGTAGACTGTAGTGAAGAGAGGCTTAACGCCTATATCATGAAAAAGGACTGATAGTAATGCAAGAGCACATCAAGGTCCCGCAGGACAGGATTGGCGCAATCATAGGCGTCGAGGGAAACGTTAAAAAGGCCATAGAGGAGAAAACAGGGGCTACGTTAGACGTTGATAGCGAGAGCGGGATTGTCGTCGTACAGTCCGAGGCGGATGCCTTGAAGGCGCTCAGGGCGGCCGAGGTAATTAAGGCCATAGCAAGGGGCTTTAGCCCTGAGAAGGCCCTGCGGCTGCTGGATAATGAGGACCTCATCCTCGATATTATGGACCTGTCGGTGCTAAGCGACTCGCCTGCCGACCTTAAGAGGATAAAGGGGCGCATAATAGGCAAGGGTGGCAAGACTCGTGAGGTGATAGAGCAGATGACCGGTGCCAGGCTGTCCGTCTATGGGAAGACCATAAGCATAATCGGCGATGCTGAGCAGCTTGCCACCGTTCGTGCCGCCCTTGACATGCTCATCGATGGGGCGCCCCATGGTGCCGTCTATAGCTATCTAGAAAAGCGGCGCCGTGAGCTGAAGAGGTCTCAGCTGGAGTCTATTTATTGAAGATTAAAGGGATATGAAGACCGCTACGGCCATTTTTCCTTTTCTAATTAGTTTCAGACAGCTCTCGAAAATACTATATCTATATGGTTGTATATTCTCACTTCCCTGAGTGTGTGATCGTAGTGGCGGCGAGCATAGTCTCATCCAAGCAAAAGTGGAAGGAGTTCTTCACGCGGTATTACAAGCCAGCCATCCAGCAGCTTGCCGTATCCGACGCGAGGACAAAGTCGCTCACGGTGGAGTTCCAGGATATCGTTAAATTCGACGTGCGCCTGTCGGAAGAGCTTCTCAGCAACCCGGGCAAGGTGCTGAAGGACGCTGAGGACGCGCTGCCGCTGGTAGACCTGCCAGTTAAGCGGAAGGTCTCCGCTTTCGTCCGCATTGTGAAAATTCCAAGAAAGATGCAGGTGCGTGACCTCAGGAGCGACCACATTAACACGTTCGTGTCCATAGAGGGCACCGTCAGAAAGATCACAGATGTCCGGCCTCGCATCATCAACGCGGCGTTCGAGTGCGCCCGCTGCGGCAACATCCTTTACCTTCCACAGGAAGGCACGGGCAAATTCCTGGAGCCGTCGTATTGCCCCTGCAACGAGGAGAAAAAAGGCGTTTTTCGCTTATTATTCAAAGAGTCAACTTTCGAGGACTACCAGCGCATAAAGATACAGGAGTCGCCCGAGGACCTGAAGGGCGGCGAACAGCCCCAGACACTGGACATCAACGTTAGCAACGACCTCGCTGGCATCGCCACGCCTGGCGAGCGAATAGTGGTCAACGGGATATTACGATCCATACAAAAAATCAACCGGGATGGCAAGACTGTCTATTTTGACATATACATGGATTGCAATTCTATAGAGTTTGAGGAGCAAGAGTTCGATGAGCTGGAGATCACTCCTGAGGATGAGGAGGCCATACTAAAGCTATCCAGAGACCCTAATATTTTCAAGAAGATCACGAACTCGATAGCCCCCTCTATATATGGCTATGACGAGGTTAAGGAGGCTATCGCATTACAGCTTTTCTCGGGCATAGTTAAAAACCTGCCCGATGGTACAAGGATACGCGGGGATATCCACGTCCTGCTGGTCGGCGACCCGGGCATCGCTAAGTCGCAGATATTGCGCTATGTCGTAAACCTGGCCCCGAGGGGGGTCTACGCCTCGGGCAAGAGCGCCTCGAGCGCGGGGCTTACTGCTGCTGCCGTTAAGGATGACTTCGATGGTAGCTGGACCCTGGAGGCTGGCGCTCTGGTGCTTGCGGACAAGGGCATAGCAGCCATCGATGAGATAGATAAAATGAAGCCGGAGGATAGGAGCGCTCTGCACGAGGCAATGGAGCAGCAGAGCATAAGCGTGGCCAAGGCGGGCATTTTAGCGACCCTAAAATGCCGTTGCGCCCTTTTAGGAGCCGCAAATCCAAAACTGGGCCGTTTCGACCCCTTTGATAACATAGCCGACCAGATAAACATGCCGCCATCGCTGATGTCACGATTCGACCTGATTTTTATACTTCAGGACAAGCCCGACGAGAAGAGGGACGCGAGCATCGCGGGCCACATCCTAAAATCACATTACGCAGGGGAGCTAAACGCGCATAAGCTCGTCGATAACTCCTCGATCACCGATGAGGCGCTGGCCGAGGCGATGAAGCCGATAAAGCCCGACATAGATAGCAACCTGCTGAGAAAATACATCGCATACGCTAAGCGCAAGATATTCCCCATCATGACTGACGAGGCCAGGGAGCGCATCACGAAGTTCTACCTCGAATTGCGCAAGCCGGGCGAGGCTGAGAACAGCCCCATAGCTGTCACGGCAAGGCAGCTGGAAGGGCTTGTCAGGCTCTCCGAGGCGAGTGCCCGGATGCGCTTGAGCGACAGGGTTACGCCCGAAGACGTCGAGCGCACCATCAATATCATCATGACCAGCCTTAAGCAGGTTGGAATGGACCGCGAAACGGGCAAGCTGGACATCGACATATTGACGGTGGGCGTGGGCAAGTCCCAGCGCGAGCGCATAAAGGACCTTAAGAACATCATAGTGGACCTCGCTCACGAATATGGCACAGGCGGCGTGCCGCTCGACAAGATCATAGAAAAGGCGGGTGAACACGGCATGGCCAAAGACAAAGTTGAAAAGGAAATAAAGAAATTAAAGGAGATAGGAGAGATATTCGAGCCAAGAGTGGGCTATTACAGCCATACATGATCGCAGGATGATGTGCGTGTACCTTAAAGTCTATAACGTGGGTGAAGAGGTTCTCGTGGCTGTGTGCGACGAAGGCCTCCTGGGCAAGGAGTTTTCCGAGGGCGAAGTACACCTTAAGGTCTCAATGGCCTTTTATGGCGATGAGAGCGCCGACTATGATGAGGTGGTTTCTGCGCTGCAAGATGCTACCATAGCCAACCTTGTGGGCGAACAGAGCGTGGCGTGTGCCGTCGAGAATGGCTTCGCTGACGCTTCAGATGTCATATACATTGAAGGCGTTCCGCACGTGCAAATGGTATGCATGTAAGCATGGGCATCCGCCACGAATGCTAAACATTTTTATATAATGAAGATTAATTATTTATGTAATAAGCCAGGATATAAATATTAATGAATGATATAGCGTTCTATTAGCTTGAAAAGCTGGTGCACTGAATATGGAGATAGACCTTCTCAACAAGAAAATTTTGCAGCTTCTACAAAAGGACGGCAGGATCACTTATAAAGACATAACCAAAGAGATGGACCGCGCCGAGTCAACGGTGCGGGAGCGCATCGGCTTCATGGAAGAGCAAAAGATCATAGAAGGCTACACTGCCATCATTAATAAGCCCAGAGTTGGCCTGAACAGGAGCGCTATAATCTATGCGAGGGTGCCCACCTCCAGCTTCGATGAGGTCACGAATAACCTAAAAGCCGTCAACGGCGTGCTGCAAATTTACAGGACGAGCGGCGACAAGAACCTGGCATTTTTCATGGCCGCTACGGATGACGAGGAGATGAACCGCACCATCAAGAACAAGATAGCGCCGCTTGGCGTGACCGACATTGAGGTGTCCATCATCCTTGAGGCGGTGAGGGAAATAGCCGAGGTGAACATCCTCAGCGTCGAAGAGAAAGCCGAGATGGAGGAGAAGAAGAAGCAAAAGGAGATGGCCCGCGCCCATAAGCCCGTGAAGGGTGAGAAAAAGCTTGGAGCCGCCCTCGAGAGCTCCTACGAGAACTTTAAGGTTCAGGTTTAATGAAAAGTCTCTAAGAAGCCCATGTAAGGCTCTAAATTTTTTTTAACTTGGAGCCTTACATAGACTGGTCGTCGTGGAGGCGGAGGTTGATGCGCTCTTCAAATTGCTTTACGGCCCTTAGCATGTCCTCCTGGGTGAGCTTCGTGCGGTCCTCGGTAAGGGCGTTAAGCACCGCCTCACGCACGATAAGCCTCAGGTCGGAGCCAGCGTAGTTCTCGGTCCTGTCGGCCAGGGCGTCGATGTCGAACTTGCCGTCTATCGGCTTCAGCACGAGCTCGAATATCTTCTTGCGCATCTCCCTGTCAGGGAGCGGGAACATGACTATCTCGTCGAAGCGCCTCCACACGGCGTTGTCGAGCAGCTTCGGGTGGTTCGTGGCGCCAATTAGAAGGACTCCATCGTTCACAAGGCTTATCTCGTCAATGCATTTCAGCAGCGTGTTTACCGCCCTCTTTATGGCCGCGTGCTCGTCCGAAGTCCTCGTCTTGGCCACGAAATCGAACTCGTCGATAAATAAGATACACGGGCTAAGCTTTTTCGCCAGCTCGAACACCTTATCTATGTTCTTAGAGGTCTCCCCCAGGTACTGGGAAGTAATCATGGACAGCTTGACCTCAAGGAAGGGAAGCTTCAGCCTGGCGGACATGGCCCTCGCCGTGGAAGTCTTGCCCGTGCCCGGCGGCCCGACGAACAATAGCTTGCCTATCTCACGGAGTCCTATTTTCCTGAGGTAGTCTCGATACTGGATGGCCTTAACGATCTTCTCGACCTCTGCCTCCTGCTCCGCGGTGAGGATGATGTCGTCTAGCTTCTGGCCTATCTCCTCAGGGGCGAGGATGTGGACAAGCTTGAGCATGTCCATGGATTCGGCGCCCTCGTCGGCTATGCTCTTGCTCAGGCCGTCAATCCACTCCCTTCCCGACTCCTTGGTCGGGTTCCTGGCCCTTACCTCCTTATAGTCTACGTTGAAGTTCCCGTAATTCTGGTAATAATATGCCAGCACGGGGTTGTTGTTTATGCGGTCGATGACGTCCTTCTTGGCAAACCACTTCGTGCCCAGGTCTAACACGGTCAAGGTATAGATGGAGCCAAACTCGTCGAAGTTGACGAAGGGCAGCGAGGACATGATGTCCTTAGCATTATCGAGGCCGTAGATGGCCTTGATGTCTGACTCTACCACCTTTATGGGCCTGTTGACCTTCTTCTGCTTGGCGTCCCAGTAGTGCTTCCTTATCCTGGGAGGCAGGTCGTCTTCGTCCAGGTTATTGGAGTTATTGTATATCTCTGCCGTTAGCAATAGCTCCAGGACGTCGAGCACTGCGTTCCCGTTGATGTTTGCCATGTTTACCTTCTCACTTCGATTGGTTGATTTTAATTATAGACCTAGTTCATAAATTCTTTTAAAATATAAATCTTTTGGAGGGTGGTCTTATCAGAGGATGGCCATGCTTATTATCTGTGTGAGTATGTCGCCGTATGCGATAGCCGCCACGAATCCCGCAGTTATTGGTATGAGGAAAGGTATCTTGGGCGTGACCCAGACCCGCTCTCCTATCCTGCCCTCCTTCTTCCACTTTAGCAGGTCATCATAGGCCTTATCATCTATTTCGACGCCCCCCAGGGCGCGCTTCTTTTTGATCCGCCCCTCTTCATCGGAGTAGCGGTGCATGAGCCTAACGTATTTACCTTTCAGGCCTTCAATACGCGTCATATAGCCCATGAAAGAGTTAAAAGGATTTGAGGCAAGCTCGCTTAAGGGCACGTTAAAGAGGTTATATATAAAGACGGCGATGGGCACGGCCAGGTTAAGGACGAGCGCGTTGCCGAACACGGCGAGGCCGAAGAAGAGGGACCTCGTGACGTCGGAGATTGGCAATGAAAGGCCTAGGAGGCCGATATGCGGGTAATATGGGAATAAGATGGCGATCGCTATGAGGGCCTTCGCATCCGCCCCGCCGAGGCCTGCCATGCCGAAGTGCTGGAAGAGGTAGTATAAAAAGTATACAAGGACGAATATGAAGGCGACGCCAAAAGCCCATGAATACATGAGAAAGACGTTGAAATTTGAGATGTATAGCTCTATGAGGCCCAGGATGATGCCGATGCCGCCCAGGATGTACCAGAGCTGGTTGGGAGCGCGGCGTACCTTCCAGTCGGTCACGCACGAGTATCCCAGAATGAGAAGACAGGCGGCTACACGAATTATGTTCAGCAAGTTCATCGTGTGCCAGTCGAGCATAGCCAAGAGATTATCCCTATGGTATAAATGCTTTTTCAAGCCCTTCCGGATGCTGGCTTATTCTACTAATTGTATCATCGTCGTATCCCTCGTCAGGAGGGAAGAGGGTAACGCTGGACGTGTTAGCCGAAGGCAGGAGGCACAATCCGGACGATATTAAGGTCCTCGTAGAAATTGCTTAAATGACCCTTAATAATTGGCACTTCTTTTACGATTAACGCCGGGCGTGCATCTCTTGCGGGATGTATTGCTGAAGGTCATGCGTGCCGACCTCTTTCTCTATTTCGCTGACGCGGCCCACGAGGCCCCTGAATCCCGTCTCTCCGAGGAGCTTTTTTTCTTCTGCTTCCATCTCCTCCTTGATATCCTTGATATAGCCTTCTGTGACGATATCGTAGAACGTGGGGAAGACGACCGTTTGCTCACGGGACATATGGGGCCGATACATGTATACGAGCGAGCAGCATAGGCCTGTAACCCTCTTCACGCCACTTTCGTCCATCGGGCTGCCCGGAGACGTCCTCTCCAGGATTTCACCTGTAAGCCTTTTAGCCACGTCATGCTGGTATTGAAGTATGTCAATTAACTCAACTATGTAGTTGGCCTCCCTGAACTTAGGGAAGATATAGCGCTCCTCGCATCTATCATGATGCTCCCCAATGTAATCCTTAAATATTCTTGTGGCACCATTTACTGCGCGGGCATTGAACCCCATGCCCGAGGCGGCGTCATTTATCACCTTATCGTATATGAGAAGTAAGCGCTCCAGAACCCCATGCTCCTTTGATAGGTCCTCGATGGGAGATGCGACTCTCTCCTCAAGAGCTTCGCCTTTTTTCTTTATAGGCTCGTGCGCTTCCGCCTGTAGAAATATGCCGACCGTAGCGAAAGGATTCCTGGATCGAGCGCTTCTGCCATTCCTCATCATTATCACCAGTTGAGAACTATTGACTATGCAAGGATAAATTGTCACAATAAAAAAGCCAATTCATGGCTGATAAACTTCAAATATGATAATAAACCCGCGTTGATTTTTATGAAATGATGACTCCGGGCAAAGTTGCTGTAGGCACAAAAAACTTGTTCATGCCATCGCCTGTTACGCTTGTAGGCGCTAACGTTAATGGAAAGCCCAACTTTCTAACCGTAGCATGGTGCAGTATCGTAAATAACTTTCCGCCAATGGTCTCCATATCCCTGTACCGAATAAGGCATACCAGGGCGGGCATAAAGGAGAACGGGACGTTTAGCGTTAACATACCATCATCAAGGCAAGTCGAGGTAACCGACTATTGCGGCATATTCTCGGGCAAGAATGTCGATAAGTCCAGGGTATTCGACTGCTTTTACGGTAAGCTGAAATCGGCCCCTATGATAGTCTCATGCCCCATGAACATGGAGTGTAGCCTGCATTCCACGCATAGCATAGGCACCCACGACCTTTACATCGGAAATATCGTCGAGATATACGTTGATGAGGATTGCCTAACTGATGGAATGCCGGATATTAGGAGAATCGACCCCATGGTGTGTACATGGAAGGGTAACTACTGGCTAATCGGGGAGTTCGTGGCTAAGACGTTTGACGCAGGAAAACGATATAAGCCCTAAAGCGCAGGGCCCCCGCCGACGTATTCATAAGGGCAAGCCATGTCGATTCTATATCGAGGGAAATCCATACTTATCCAGGAAGGCAATTAAGAGGCTATACACTCTATTAAAAAAGTAGGGGAGTTCATTCCCTTACCATTTTTATGGATTTAGAGGGGCACTCGTTTGCGCATATGCCGCAGCCCTTACAGTAGTCATAGTCGATGTTGAGTTCCCTATCTATGCAGGCTTCCGGACAGTATAGGATGCAATTGCCGCACTGCTTGCAGCTTTCCTTGTCAAGGACGGGCTTGAAGGTCCTCCATGTGCCGGTCTTGCCACCCGCCCCGGCCTGCGGCTTCGACATGGGAGTTAGCGGCATGTCATCACAGATGCTCATGAGCTTCGCCTCCTGCTTTAAGGCCATCTTCTTCATGCTATCACCTTTTCATAGGCAGCGCGCGCCGCCTGTACGTTGCGCTCGTCCTCGAACATATCCCTGATCGCCTTTTCAGCGGACTCGAGCTTTACCACGCCCAGCCTTGCCAGCGCCCCCAAAATTGGGGTATTCAAAATGGGATTGCCCGAAAGGACCAGCCCTAAGGATAGCGCTATGTCTGTCACGTTAACACGGGCGACCCTGAATTTACTGTACTTAGGGCCTTTGAGCTTATCTCCATTATCCGTGTTTACTAGCAGCAGTCCTCCATCTTTTAATCCCTCTGTGACGTCAACCAGGTCCATGATGCCGTCATCCAGGACTACTACGATGTCTGGCTCATATATCTGGCTCACGACCTTAATGTCATGGTCGGAGATGCGGGTGAAGGAGGTGACCGGCGCACCCCTACGCTCCGCACCGTATAATGGGAAAGCAGTGCTATACTTGCCCTCAAGGAACGCCGCCTGGGCCAGAAGCTTGGATGCCGTGACTCCGCCCTGGCCGCCTCTCGAATGGATACGTATCTCCAGCATTAGTCCACCCCCAGCCAGAACTCGCCCTCGGGCCTCGCCTTGCGCACCAGCTCCGCTATTACCTCATACCTCACATCCTGGCCGCCAATTCCCGCTATGATATTATAAACGGGCACATCATGGTGGAACCTTATTTCCTGGGCCAGTATGCCGCCTGCGCCGTATGAGCAATCCCTGTCCAGCGCTACGACCTTCTTTCCTTCCAGGCCTAGCCTTGGGAAAGGCCTGAACTGCCTCACCCTCATGGAGCCTACTTTTAGGCCCTCCTTTCTTAAAAGGTCTACCGCCACCTCTGCTTCGCGGGCCATTGTGCCCATGCCCACGATTATCGTATCGGCATCATCTGTACGGTATTCCATCACGGGGCCATACTTGCGGCCAAACCGCTCCGCGAACTCCCTCTCGACTTCACGGCACTCTTTATCGGCCCGCTTCATGGCGTCGTGTATCATGCGCCGGAACTTGAAGTAGTCGTTTGGCCCGGTAAGGTTCCCATAAGACATCGGGTTTTTGGTGTCAAGGGCGTGTGGAAGGCTTATTGGCGGTATGAAATCGCCTGATGGGGTTACGTCTAGCGGCTGGATGGCGTGGCTCAATATAAAGCCATCCAGGCAGACCATGGCAGGCAGGCAGACCTTCTCCGCAAGCCTGTAGGACATCAGGATGGTGTCGTACACCTCCTGGACCGTCGCCGCGTAGAACTGCATCCAGCCAGTGTCACGCTGGGATAGCGAGTCTGAGTGGTCCGCCCAGATGTTCCAGGCTGGGCCTATGGCCCGGTTTATATTGGCCATAACGATGGGAAGCCGCGCTCCGGCAGCCCAGTGTATCATCTCGTGCATGTAAAGCAGGCCATGGCTCGAAGTGGCCGTGAAAGCCCTAGCGCCACTGGCAGAGGCCCCGATGCATGCGGCCAGAGCCGAATGCTCGCTCTCGACTCTTATGTAAGAGGCGTTCATCTTCCCCGTCTCTACCAGGCTCGCTATGGTTTCGACGACCTCGGTCTGAGGAGTTATCGGATACGCGGCGACGACCTCGACGTTCGACTCTTTTACCGCAAGGGCCGCCGCCTGGTTACCCGTGGCCATCTTCTTCATTCCGACGCCTCCTTCGCGTTCTCAATGCCCGCCAGTGCCCTTATCCTGTCCATCTCCTCGTCCACCTCTTTTTGCAGGCGCTCGAGGTTGACGCCCTTAAACCTTCCCTGCGGCCTCACGTAATCCGCAAGGGGCGCCGGCCTCTTTAGCGCAGCCTTAGTTGGGGCATTCAGCTTAACCTTGCCATCCTCATACTCGTAGAGGAACCACATTCCGCACCTGACCGCCAGCCTGCCCAGCTCCACGGTCTTTTCGGTCGAATAGCGCCAGCCAGATGGGCATGGGCATAATACATGGATGAACTTGGTGCCTTCGATGGTTAGCGCCTTCCTGACCTTCTCGTAAAGGTCTTTCGGGTATGCCGCGGAGGCGCTTGCCATATACTTAGGCCTGTGGGCCATTATTATGAGGTCTATATCCTTTTTCGAGTCTTTTCTGCCCGTGGGCGTGGTCGTCGTGATCGCACCATATGGGGTGGAGCCGCTCTTTTGCATGCCCGTGTTCGAGTATGCCTCGTTATCATAGCAAATATATAGGATGTTGGCGTTGCGCTCGATGGCGCCAGAAAGGGCCTGTATGCCGATGTCCACCGTCCCGCCGTCGCCGGCGAAGACTATGATGTTCTTGCCCTTATTCCGCCTGGCGGAGGCGATGCCGTCCGCCGCCGCGGCCGCCGCCGCGAACGCGATGTTTAATACGGGTACGCCATAAGCGGTCTTTGGATAGGTGCCCTGGCACACCGTCGAGCAGCACGCCGGGTTCACGATGATCGTGTTCTGCCCCGCGGCCTTGAGGATATAGCGCAAAGCCAGCATGGCGCCGCACCCGGCGCACGCGGTATTGCCCTTTAATAGGTACTCTTCCTGGGGGATGTCGTCAAGCATCAAGTTCACCTTTTTTTAGAAACACACGAAATTGGTGCTGGATTAGGTATTTTCAATAGTAATATAAAAGATTATGGTTTATGGCTTTCCTTAAAATAAAAAATGGGCATGATAAGCCAAAAAAGCTTGCTACAGCTATAATAACGGTATAAGGGCGCATAATGCGCACATTATAACCGATATCACGCTAATTAATACCATATTATCAAGTAAGTTTTATTGCAGCCTGTATTATTAGACAAAAGTAGGGGTGTTAGACCGGTGGATATGCAGTCCGCAGAAATTGTGGCAAACGCCAGAAAGGCGGTAGAGGTTGAGCCGGATAGCGCAGAAGCGCATTTTCAGTACGCGAGGCTGCTTGAGCGAGAGGGCATGCTGGAAGAGGCCTGCGCAGAGTACGCGAAAGCCTGTGAGATGAGGGCTGATTTCGTCGATGCTCACGTATGCTGCGGCAGCCTCTTAAGAAGGATAGGCCGCGCCGGGGATGCCGAAATACATTATAAGATAGCCATTAGCATGGACCCCGGGAATTACTACGCACGTTTTAGCTATGCCGCGCTGCTCGAAGATATGAAACGCTATGATGAGGCGGAGGAAGAGTATTTAAAGGCAGCGAACATCCGGGCTGGCGAGTAAATGGAAAATGCGCTTTATCTGGCGAGATGATTTTTAAACTTGTGGCAGAAGCCATCTTATTGTGTTTGATCATGCCTACGCTTATAGTATATACGCAGCCGACGTGCGGGTATTGCCGCGAGCTTAAGGAGTATCTGGCTAAAAACAATATCCCTTATGAGGAGAGGGACATAACGAAAGATAGGGCGGCATGGGACGAGCTTGTCAATAAGTATAAGGCCCGTGCGACGCCGCTCATCGTGTACGGGGATAAGACGCTGCTCGGGTTCAACGTGGACGAGCTGAGGAAGATGCTAGGCATCGAGCAGGCGCCGGCGCGGTAGGCCTATGGATACACGGCTGGCTCTGATGCCGTGCCGCTCGCGTGCTCTTTTAGGTAGGCGGCGCAGAGCATATAGGCCCTAAGTATTTTGTCCTTATCGATATTTGGGACGCCGCAGCATACCAGGTGTATGTTCCTGGTGTCTTGGGTCACTTTAGTATCGTCAGAGTCACGATACGGGTATATCGCTATGATCCTGGCATCGTCTGCCAGCACTACCTGGTTCGGCTTTAGGCTGATGGGCGCTTTCATGCCGATGCCCTGGAAGGCCTCGCCCTGATGGGCAAACCTCATTAAAAGGCTTCCATCAAGCTTGTCGGCGTCGAAGGCTGCGATGGGGACGCCGCTCAACGCGGAGGCCAGGTTATAGGCGTCTACCGCCGTGTTTATGCACGGAAGCCCTCCTCCTGACAGCAATCGCCTTATCAGCGCCTCCGAGGCTGGCCTCGTCTTCGTCGGGTCAATTCCCACGCTCCAGAAGAAATCCCTGTACGCCCTGAAAGTCGGGTCATCTTTAACTCCCTCCAGCGTATAGCGTGACCTGATATCCTCCGCCACCTCTGCTTTCAGCCTTTCCAGGCCCGAGCTTTCAATGCTTATCGATAGCTGTTTTATGTCGCCTTCCACCACGCTTATTCCCGGAAACCTTTCCAGGATTTCCCGGCTGAATTCCATGATGATAACCTCATGACAACGGTTATATGTAGTACATGATATTTGATATTGATGGCTCTTCGGACAATGCTGAACTTGAGGCTGGCCTTTCTCACTGCCTGGGCTATCGCCATCGTAGCTGTAATCTTATACGTGGGTCCTGAAAATATTTTAAGGGAGTACGGGCATGTGACTCCTTCTGGCATCCGCGATGTGGTCTTATCATATGGCCCGCTATCCGCCGTAGCCTATATAGCATTGCATGCGATGCGTCCGTTCACGTTCCTGCCTGTCACCCCTTTCACTATCGCAGGCGGCTTCATCTTCGGCCATGCCTACGGCCTGCTTCTCGCAATGCTGGGGACCACCTCCGCCGCCGTGATCACGTTCGCCATGTCGCGATACCTCTTCAGAGATTACGTGAAGAAGAGGCTGGCAGGTAAGTATGCAGGGCTTGACGATAGGCTTAATGGGCAGGGAATCCTGATTGTCGCGGCCATGCGGATGGTCCCGGTCATCCCTTATGACGCCGTGGGATATCTCGCTGGCGTCTCCAGCATTGGCTTCGTGGAATACCTTTTGGGGACGCTTCTCGGCGAGCTGCCCGGAGCATTCGTGTTGACGATGCTGGGGAGCAGCCTCGATAACATAAGGTCCCCCCTATTCATGGTAAGCCTCATCCTCGCAGCCCTGCTGATACTGCTGCCGGAAATTTACAGGCGAGTATCGGGAAAGCCTCAACAATAAGATTTAACCGTCTTGTAAGACCACATAATATGAGGTAAACTCTATGGCGCTCAGGTTCTATAATACGCTGACCTCGAAGATAGAGGACTTCGTGCCCATCAACGACAAAGAAGTCAAGATGTACGTGTGCGGCCCCACTGTCTACGATTACTGCCACATGGGACACGCCAGGGCCTACGTCGTCTTTGACACCATCCGGCGATACCTCCAGTATAAGGGCTATAAGGTCACCTATGTTCAGAACTTCACGGATATAGACGACAAGATACTGAGGAGGGCGGCTGAGCTGAATGTGCCTCCCCTGGAGCTTGCGGAGAAGTTCATCGAGGCCTATTTTGAGGACATGGATCGCCTGAACATATTGCGTGCTGACTACTACCCCAGGGTTAGCCAGAACATCCCTTCGATAATTAAGATGATAGAGGCGCTGGTGGATAAGGGCTACGCATACGTTTCGGATGGGAGCGTATACTTTAGCGTTGATAGGATGGCTGATAAGGTGGGGGTCCTGTCGCACCAGTCTTATGACGCCTTGAAGGTGGGGGCGAGGGTAGAAGTTGATGAGCGTAAGCGGAACCCTATGGACTTCGTGCTCTGGAAAGCCTCGAAGCCCGGGGAGGCCATCTCCTGGGATAGCCCGTGGGGCCCCGGCAGGCCAGGCTGGCACATCGAGTGCTCGGCGATGTCTCTTCAAGCCCTGGGCCCGAACATAGACATCCACGGCGGCGGCATGGACCTGATATTTCCGCACCACGAGTCTGAGATAATGCAGACGGAAGCGTATACGGGTAAGCCTCCATTCGCAAGGTACTGGATACATAATGGCTTCATGCTAATCAACAAGGAAAAGATGTCCAAATCGCTGGGTAACTTTTTCCTGGTCAGGGACGTCCTTAAGATATACTCGCCGGACGTTGTTCGTTTGTTCATATTAAATACCCACTACCAGAGCCCTCTCGATTTCAGCGACGCCGCCCTTGATGATACCAGGCGTGGGCTGGAGCGCATTAGAAATGCCCTCGCGGGCGTGGAAAACCGCCTAAGGAGCCCGCTACAAGGCGCTACAAGGATAGCTGGAGCGCGCAGCCGCCTTGAGGAGAGCAGAAAAAGGTTTGAAGAGCGAATGGACGATAATCTCGACACGAGAGAAGCTATAGCTGAGATATTCGAGCTAACGAGAGACGTGAACAGGTGGCTGGCCGAGGGAGACATGCCGGCGGAAGAATGGAGAGAGGTGCTCGACCTCTACGGGGTATACTCGAGCGTGCTGGGCATCAAATGGTCTGGCCCCATGGACGGGCTATTCGCATCCGAGCTGCTCCAGCTTATCGTGGAGATAAGGGATGCGGTTCGCAAGAAAAAGGACTATGAGACCTCGGACATGATAAGGAAGCGGCTCAAAGAGCTTGGCATCGCCATTGAAGACACAAAAGAGGGCACAAAAATAAAGCGTATATAAAAATGGTTCAGGCAGGATTATGCCTGAACCTCGGAGTACGCGGGGTATTGAATGTACCCGGGATATGCCGGGTACGGGTATGTCGGGTATATGGGATACGGGTAGCCTGGATACGCCGTGCCCGGCCCTGGATATACTGGCCCTGGCGTCGGCTTTACAGGCTCCACGGGCTTCTTGCCATTCATGAAGTCGATGGCGCCCTTCACGTTTATCCTGCCGTAGCCATAGTCGTTATTCGGGCACTTGCTGCCCTCTGGCTTAGCGGTCTTCTCCAGTATCTCCTTAGCCCTCTGCGGCGTAAGCTTGGGGTCCATCTGCACGAGGAGGGCGATGGAGCCGGATACCATCGGGCATGCCATCGACGTGCCGCTCATCTTTATATAATACTTATCGATGGCCTTATTATTCATTATCCCCGCCGCCCTGCATGATATGATGTCCTTGCCAGGGGCGGTGATGTCAGGCTTTATCCGGCCATCCTTCGTAGGCCCTCTAGAGCTGAATGATGCTATCATGTCGCCCTTATCAGTCGCGCCCACCGTGATGGCGTCAGGGCTATCGCTGGGGCATCCGATGGTCTGCCTGCCTGGCCCGCTGTTGCCCGCCGCGCACACCACGATCTTGCCGTTCTTTACAGCTTTAGATATGAGGTCGTCAATGGCCTGCGAGTGCTCGTCAGAGCCGAGGGACATGGATATTATCTGCGCATCGCTCCTGGCAGCGTAGTCTAATCCCTTCATTATGGTGGAGAGGTTCCCCGAGCCGTCATTGCCCAGCACTTTGATGCCTATGAACTCCACTTCTGGCGCGACTCCCTTATACTTGCCATTCGACGCTGCGCCGGAGCCGCCGATTATCCCGGCGCAGTGGGTCCCATGGCCATGGTCATCGTATGGCGTGTTCCTGCCATTTACGAAGTCCTTCCATTCGACGACCCTGCCCTTAAGGTCGGGATGGCTCGCATCTATTCCAGTATCGACTAAAGCTACTTTTACGCCTTTCCCTGTATAGCCCAGATCCCATACTTGCGGGACGCCCATGATACCCGTAGCCTTATCCAGCGACACGCTGAACGTGACGTCCTTCTCGACGTATTTCACGTCCTTGAGCGCTTTGAGGCTGTCGGCGTTACCGCTGGGCATGCTTATGGCCACGCCATTAATGGCATCATACCTGTAGATTATCCGTGCATTATAATCCGACGCGAAGCTCGTTATTTGGTCATCTAAGGCATTTACCATGCTGTTACTTTCATTGAAGACCACGATGTACGTATTTGAGTCGTTCGCACGCGTTGCGGCCGCAGGCGTGCCAGCGTTTGCGAGCATTGCCCCGGCAAGCAGTATTATGCTAATGATGACGGCAGCCAATATTCGTTTTTTAATTGATTACCCCTCCCGGTGGTTGTATTCCTGGTAATTTCACCATTTATTAAATACTTTCTCGATTAATCGAATTATTTTCGCTTACATGCCTTGATATTTCAATTTGTTTAACTATTCGCTCATTTACGATTAAATATGGTATTATTTGCAAAAATAGCAAGAAAGATGGCCTAGTATTGCTTAGATAGTGGTAAGATAGCGCCATAAAATTTTAATTAGAATAGCTACATTAAGTGAAATTAATGGGACAGGCACAAAATAGCTTGCCTGCCCCATAATTTCTAGGGGGGCATAATCAATAACTTACTATGAACCTAACGTATATATAGTTATCGGTCATTGCATAACATATCTGTATAACAACATCGTATAACAATATCAATTGAGCCTATAACAATATCAGTTGAGCCATAAAACATGAACGTAAGCAGAAAAGAGCTTTCGAGCATTAAAGGGATATTGAAAGAAAACCCCTATGGGATGACGGTCACCGAGATATCCAGAGCAGTAAAGATGAACAGGCATTCGGTGGCCAAGTATCTCGAGGTTCTGGTCGCCACAGGACATGTTGAGATGAAGGCCTTTGGCCAATCCAAAGTTTACTATTTATCCCAACGAGTGCCACTGTCAGCGATGCTAAGCTTTTCCTCAGATATGATAGCCATCGTGGATAAGAACATGAGGGTACAGAACGTAAACGATAAGTTCCTGGAATTCATGGGGCTAACCCGAAAGGAGGCGCTCAATAAGGATATCCATGACGTTTCTCAGCTTATGAAGGTGGAGCCGCCCATAATGCCACAAATAATGGCCGCCTTGAATGGCAAAGAGCAGTCGCTGGAAGCATTTTATCATAGAGGGGGAGAGGTCTACTACTATTTTATCATCAAGTTCTTACCTACGGCCTTTGAGGATGGAGAAATAGGCGCTGCCCTGGTCATGAGCGACATCACGGAGAAGAGGCGCATCGAGAATGAGATAAAGGAGAGCGAGGAAAAGTTCAGGAATCTCGCCGAGACGGTGGCCGGTGGTATCATGATCGTGCAGAATAAAAAGATAGCTTATGCCAATAAAGCCGCCAGTAGAATAACTGGCTATCGGGTGGAAGAATTAATAGGTAAGAGCATGCAGGAGCTCATACACCCTGACCATTTTGGCGTTCTAAAAGAGTTGAGGCTGGACTATGCCAGGGATAGCGACAGCTGCCCTAGAATGCCCTATGAGATAATGATCGTGGATAAGAGAGGTGAGACCCGGTGGATAGAGCTTACTCTCGGATATATGCGTATCAACGGCCGCCCCGCCATCATTAAGGCTTTCTTTGATATAACGAGGCGAAAGAAGGCTGAGGAGGCTTTGCTTAAGGAGCGTAGTGAGCTTGAGGCGCGGGTGAAGTAGCGAGCCGTGGATGGCACATAAAGAAAAGCAGAGAAAAGACAAACTTTTAATGCATAGTGTCTCTTTTTTTCCTTAAATGCTCATAGCCTCTACATGTGATGGGCCTCCTGGCCCCACTATCGTCAAGCGTGAGGCCCTCGGGAACGACCCTTCCGATTACCGTATATTCTACGTCCTTGACCTTATCCAGGCCAGTAGGGCTCATTGTGAATAAAAGCTCGAACTCCCCGCCAAAGCAAATGGCCATGTCAAGCAGCTCGCCCCTGTCCTTTGCCAGTTTTTTGGCTTCCTCACGAACGGGCAGCCTATCGGCATCCACGAGAAAGCCGACATGGCTGGAGCTAGATAGCTCAAAGATGGACTTGCCGAGGCCATCGCTCACGTCCATCATGGCAGTGACCTCCGGGTACTTAGAAAGCCTGACGCCCTCCTCTATCCTGGGCTTCGGCCTAAAAAAGCCGTCGATGAGCACTTTTTTATCCTCTTCTGGCGCCTCCCTGCCCTCGATGAGCACCTTATAGGCGGCGGCTGGCGTGCCCAGATAGCCGGTAACGCATAGCAGGTCGCCCACCTTAGCGCCAGACCTTAGCTTCACCTTATCCTTGTCTACCCGGCCCAGCGCAGTCGTTACGATGGTCAGCTCGGCGTGCTGGTCCGTGTCGCCGCCCACTACTTCCGTGCCATAGGCTCGGGCGCAGTCCCTCATCCCGCGGGCTATGCCCTCGATGAAGCTCATTTCCGTCTCGCCAGGGATGCCCATGGCTGCCACCACCCCTGTGGGCCTGGCACCCATGGCTGCCACGTCGCTCAGGCTGACCGCCACGCTCATCCACCCGATATCCTCTCCCGACATCTCACGGGGGAAATCCGTGGTACGGTGAAGCATGTCGGTGGTCACCACGAGGTAGTCAACGCCGTTGTCTAGCACCGCGCAATCGTCTCCCAGGTACTTTGAGCCCAGTATCTGGGCGATGCGCCGTATAATCCCAATCTCGCCAACCTCGTTCGCCTTCAACCCCATCACTTCATGTAGCGTAATAAGATGCTTCTCGAGCCTTTTACGGTGACGTCAAGCCTGTCCGCCATCAAGCCATAGTCTTCGGCCGTCATTAGCATGTTTGCGTATTTTATGCCTCGATTGTGTAATGTAGTGAGCGCCGCAGCCGCCAGCTCAAAGGCGTCGGCCTCCCTGGACCAGGCGTACACGTCCGCCCTGGACGGCTCCGCGTCAAACTCGAGGAAAGCAAGAAGGGATGAATGGCCATTAACCTTCATGAAGGCGCTATTACGCCCGTTGAGCATAAACTCGGGGATAGCGTAGTCAACGGCTTGCTCGAATATATGGTATGCAGAGCTTTGATGGCGGCCCAGGCGCATAGGCATGCCACGCGTGAACGATGCCAGCTTCATGGGCGGCTTCATGCGAGATATCTTAACATCGTACGCCTTTGTGGCGGCTTCTGCCTCCACCATTGTGCCCGAGCGCTCGAATCCACACTTCTCATAAAAGCCCTCGTTTGCCTGGCTCGAGGTCACCGTGACCGTATCACACTCCTGCTTCTTCGCGATCTCAATGGCCTTATCGACGAGGGCCTTTCCTATGCCCTGGCCCGTAAAGCCTTTTCTCACATAGAGGAGGCCGATATGAAGGTTCTTGCCAAAAGGAGGGCCCTCCTGGCCCATGAACAGCTCCATCTCGCCGACGAGAAGGTCTCCCTGCTGGGCTACAATGGGAATATGATTATTTAATAATAAATAGTTTAAGTGAATTGAGCACGTTTCGACGCTCATCCAGGGGCCTCCGAATCCCCAGCGCTCGCTAAGCGATAATGCCCCATAGGGCACGTCGAACTGCCCGTTGCCTATCTTCCGGTACCAGCGGTCTACGTATGACCGGTGTATGTCGCTTATCTGCTGCGCATCTTCCAGGTACCCATGTCGAAGGCTTATAGGCAAGCCTTTATTATCCGCATTCATGCCTTAAGCTTCTTGATCAGCCATGCCATATTCTTTGCAAGGTTTTGGACGGTGCGGATGGCCTCCTCGTCATCTTTGACCGACTCAGGGTTGAGGCCGTACCCCACGTTCCAGTAGGTCGAGCCGGGCACTATCATCCCGTTTATGAAGAAGAAATAGTTTAGCTGGGCGAAAGTGAAATTCGCTCCCGCCCTGCGTGCTACGGCTATGGCGGCGCCCACCTTGCGCTCAAACGCCCTGGTCTTGATGCCAATATAGCCCGCCCTGTCGAGGAGCGCCATGACCTGTGGGGCAGCGGAGCCGAAGTATACGGGGCTTCCCACGATTATGCCGTCCGCTGCGACCATCTTTTCATATATTTCCTGAAAATCGTCCTCGATGCGGCAGTTAAACAATTCAGCGCAGGCATTGCACGCCTCGCACGGGGCGATCCGCTTATCGCCAAGCGTTATAAGCTCAACGTCGATGCCTTCCTTCTTCAGGGTCTCCAGAGCCTCGCTCACCAGGTAGCGCGTGTTGCTGATTGGGCGAGGACTACCCACGATTCCTACGACCTTGTACATGGCTATAACCCGTATATTTCATTTGTTTTCCTATATAATAAAGCCGAGCGCTACTCATCAGAGTATAAGAACTTTTTTTGAAGCTATATCCTGCCATTGCCTGGAAAGCGGCTCAGGGTCGACTCCCGGGAACGTGTCTATTATGCATACATCGCAAGCCGGCACTGCCCTGTTTAGTTTCCTGAAGTCGCCGTGGTAGACGTCTAGCTCGACATTTCCCGAAGCCCGTGCCACCAGCACCGGCTCATCGCCCACCCTGGGCAGAAGGCTTAAATCAGCCAGCCTATCAACAGCAATATTTAAAGCCCCTTTATTGACCTCAAGGTTTATCAAAAGGTTTCTTATGGCAGGAAGCCATGCGTCATTCAGTATTACACGCCTAGCCCCGCCCAGGGCGGCCAGCAGCCCAAGCGTCCCCACGCTTGCAAACCCGTCTACAACAACAGCCCCCTCCAGCAATCCGTCCAAAAACAGCTTCTCGACCGCCTTCACCTTCACCGAATTGCTCCGCCAGAACTCGATGTGGCAGTCTGACTGGCTACGGTACAGGCAAAGGTCGCCCAGCAATGAGGATACCACGTCCGCCCTCACGTCACATCCACTCATCAATTCATATACGTGAGGCTTCGAACTGGTATCGAGGATGCCTACGCTATCCGATGGCTTGCCGGTCCGCTTTAAAACGCCCTTGACCTCGGGCACTTCCTCTAAAATGCGGTGGGCCACTGCCTTATCAACATTATCCAAAACCATGACTATGCTCTTTGGCGGAAGCCGTGGAGGCTCCACCATCGTAACCCCATAGCTGATGAGCGGCGTGCCCACGTCCTTCAGCGCCGCCCCAGCATCCTTAAAGCCGCTTTTTATCAAGATATCGAGCACATGGGCCATTGTATAGTCAAGATGCCGCTTGCCGCAAGCCGCGCATCGGCCATGGCCTGGCTCAAAGCCTAGCTCAACAAGCGGCGTCAGCTTATCGAGAGGCTTATCATGCCAGCATCTCTGGCATGGGGAATACATAGTATATGCCTGCCGTAGCGTCTCTTCTGCAGGCTTAATGCAATCCATGCTTCCGCAGGTCGGGCATTTTAGCTCCGATGGCATCATTAGGTGATACGCGGCGCCTGTATAAATCATTTCGGTAGCTGATCCCATAAATATAAAGCAAGCAGAAAAACCATTAAATATCATGCCACAGAACTAAAGTAACGTGGTAGACGCATCCTTTTTATCAGACAGGGGCAACGTCTTCGAGGCGTTGCTTAAAGAGTATGGCTTCACGTGCCAGCAAGTCGGACCCCATGCTTTTGGGTCGCCGTTCTGCCAGCCGTCGAAGCTGTTCATCGTACCGTCGGGCTTCGCCGACCCAAAGTATTACAGGGTGTTGCCTGCCCTGGAAAAGAATAAGGAGAAAGTAGCGGGGTTTATCGAGAATGGCGGCATCGTGCTCGCCTACGGGGCAATGGTTGATGATTATGAGTATGATTGGCTGCCGATGAAGCTTAAATACCATATGCACTTTAAGACAAAGAGCGTTCGCCTGGTAAGGCAGGACAGCCCGGCAGCATTGCTGGCAGCACCTGGCGAGAAGGACTGCGATGGCTATTTTACGGAGCATGATGGCGAGACGGCCATGGAGCTGGAAGACGGCAAGCCAGTGGTCGTTTATAAGAGGCATGGGAAAGGGCACATAATAGCGGCGGCGCTGCATGAGTACCCGGAAAGGGGGTTCATCGAATGGGCATGCTCGAAGGAGCGGAATAGCCTTAAGATATAGGGCGTTTCCATGCCAAAGGAAGCGAAAGACATCAAGCAGATGTTCCTTCAGAAGAAGCCCTGCCAGATACTTTTAGCCGCCTATAGGCTCAAAAGGCCGTACGTATCAGCTTTAATGAAAGAGGCTGATACGACTTTTGCCCATACGGCCAACATCCTCTCGGACATGGAGTCCTATGGCCTGATCGAGTTCTCCATGGAGGGCAGGGCCAAGTATGTCAGGCTTACGGCGTCCGGCAGAGAGCTGGCCCGCTCGCTCAACTCGGTCGATGAGCTTCTGGGCGGTAAGCGGGTTTTCAGGAAAATCTACGCCCTCGAAAAGAGCATAGACCGGCTAGAAGAAAACTTGAGGTCTCCAATCCATGATGAAAGGTCTGAAAAGGCCAGAAGGAAGCAGCTAGAGGCAATTCTCGAGCGGGCCGGCACGCTCGAGGCCGAAGCCCTCCACTATAATAACGATACGCTGAACGTGGCCATGGCAAGGGTCAAGGAGAGGCTAGATTACCTTAAAACAAAAATTCAAAGGCATAAAACCACACCGCAAGATACATTAGAAAAAGGGGCAGATAATTAGTTTCAGCATGCTTACACGATAATGATAAGTATGCATTTAAGCTACTACTGGTTGGTATTATCCTATGAGCTATCCCACGAACTTCATACATGCGGCTGACATCCATCTGGGCAAAAGGCAATATGACCTCGATGAGCGGTTCAGGGATTTTGCCAACACGTTCCTAAAGATCGTGGAGTATGCTGTCAATGAAAAAGCCGAGTTTGTCCTGATATCTGGAGACCTATTCGACCAGCGTAACATCAATGCGCCAACCTACGTGCAGGCCAGGCAAGTGCTGATGCGGCTAAAAGAGGCGGGAATACCCTGCATTGCCATAGAAGGAAACCACGATAGGGCTTTTTTAAGGGATGGCATGTCGTGGCTGGAGTCGCTTGACTATGAGGGGCTGGTTAAGCTCATCAAGCCAGGCGAGGAACGCTTGATGGAGAACTATGTTGATATTGGGCGGATAAGGATATATGGCATGTGCTATGCCGGGTCATCGACATCGGCAGTCTTGCCGAGGATTGCGCAGGAGATAAAGGAGATAAACGGCTCCGACCCTCCGGAATACACTGTTTTGATGATGCACCTGGGAGTGGAAGGCAAGGTGAAGGAGAGCATCATCGGAGAGGTCTCGTATGAGAGCCTGTTACCGCTCAGGGAGTGCGTGGATTATCTTGCCTTGGGCCATTATCATAATACTTACGATATCGATGGATGGGTGTATAACCCTGGCTGCCCTGAAACCTGGTCGATCGCAGAGCTGGGAGGGCAGAAAGGGTTTTATCATGTGAAGAATGGAGCAGCAGCCCTGAAGCAGGTTGAAGGCACCCGTGAGTTCTTTATCGTTAAAGTTAATGTAGATGGCCATAAGCGCGTCGATAGTCTTGAGGGCGAGATAGAGCATAAGCTGAGCCGTATCTCGTCTAATAAGCCAATCGTATACGTCTTATTACATGGTACGCTAAACTTCGATAAGTCAGCGATTGACATCGAGAAGATAAGGCGGATGGCAATCGAAAGAACGGGCGCATTATATGCCGATGTCCGCTTTGACCTGCTTAACGATGAGTTCACAGTGGCCAGGCTGGACTCGGACTCGCTGGACAGGGCGTCAATCGAGCGGGAGGTCTTCAGGAAGCTCGCCCTCGCCGATAGCATGCTGGCAGGGCATAGTGAGCAATTCGCCAGCGCGCTTGCAGACATAAAGGACATGGCGGTTAAAGGCGCTGATGAGCATAGCTTGGATGCCGTTTTACGCAAGCTATTCGAAACCATAAAAGGAGCTCCAGAAGGGCAAAAAAATCTTATATCTGAGGGCGACGGCGAGTGGGATTGGAGGAATAGGCTGTGATCATCGAGCGGGTGGAGCTCAAAAACATAAAGAGCTATAAGAATGAGGTGGTGGAGTTCACCGAGGGCATCACTAGCATCTCCGGCTTGAATGGTGCGGGCAAGTCGACAATTCTAGAGGCGGTGGGCTTCGCCCTCTTCGACTCGATACCCTATAGCCAGGCCGACTTCGTGCGTAAGGGCGAGAAGACCGGGGAGGTGTCTGTCACCTTTATCGGGGCTGATGGCCTAAGGTACACAGTTACGAGGAAGTGTGGCGCATCCCAGTCATATTATCTTATAGATAGCTTTAACAACAGGTTTGAAGGCAAGGAGGACGTCGGCTCGAAGCTGTGTGAGATACTTGGCTATAGGGTATCGAGCATGAGCCAGCTATGCTCGCTCTTCGAGAACGCCATTGGCGTGCTACAGGGGACCTTTGTCTCAGAATTTTCTAAAAAACCTGGCGAGAGGAAGAAGATATTTGCTCCACTTCTTCGGGTTGAAGAGTACGATGATGCGTTTAGAAACTTGCTGCCTCTCGTAAACATGATGGAAGCGCGCATAGGCAAGATGAGCGAGGAGATAAGGTATAAGGAGGGCGTCGCCAGCAGGCTCGATGGCCTTGTGGAGGAGATGAATGGCCTTATTAAGGATATAGAGCGCCTGGGCTTTGATTTACAATCTAAAAATGAAGAGCTTGGGATAGTTAAGGCTAAAAAGGATGGCATGGATAAGCTTGAGGATGAGGCTAAAGGGCTGGAAGGCCAGCTTCGGCTTATCGATGTTGACATCCAGAATAAGCGGGCAGCCCTTGCTAAGGCGGAATCGGAGCTAAAAAAATGCGAGTCTGCAGCGAAAAAAATCATCGAGACAGAGCCTGGCTACAAAGAGTACCTGGCTAAGCTCGACGAGCGGATGAGCATAGACGCAAAAAGGGATGACTACAACAGGCTGGTTTTGTCATATAAGACGCTAGAGGCGCGGCTTGAGGCCGACAGGAAGAGGCTTGAAGACTATAAAAGGTCGCTACAAGAGCTTGAGCGATATGAAGCTGAGATAGAAGCCTTACGGCCTAAAGTAGAACAGGAAGAAGACCTTCAAAAGAAAAAAGAAGAAGTCATGGCGAGCCTTCAAGAGAAGGAGTCAGAAAGAAAACAATTAACAGAGCGCATGGATATCGTCAAAAAAAGCAAAGGTAACCTTTGCCCGCTATTGCCGGGCGTCGAATGCAAGTCTGTCACAGATTTTTCTGGCTATTTCAAGGAACGGCTCGAGCATCTCAACTTAGAGAAAATATCTCTTGAGATAGAGTTAAAAGAGATAAGGCAACGATTAAAAGAGCTAGGCGAGCCTGGCAAATCTATAGCCATTAAGCTCGAATCCCTTAAAAAGAAAGATAAAGTCCTCACCGATATCGCAGCAATTGAAAAGGATATTGAACAGCGTAGTGGCGAGCTAAAAAGGCTTAATGATTCGTTGAAGCAGTACGGAGGGCTGGAAGATGCCTACAGGGCTCTAAATAAAAGGCTCGAACAGCTAAAGCCAGCATATGAAGAATACCAGAAAAACGTAGAAATGGCGAAGGCAAAAGAAGAGTGGAAAGAGGCATACCAAAAATCGCTCAAAGAGCTGGAAGAGCTACAAGGGGAATACGCCACTATTGAGGAAAAGCTAAAGGTAAAGCGGCAAGCATACGACAAAAATCTACACGAGAGCATAAAAAAGCGATATGAAGAGCTGACCAGGGATATTGCAAGCATTGAGGCAACGCAAAAATCGTACTCCAGAAGGCTCGAAAGCGTGAAAAAGGATATCGAGGAAATCCAGGAGTACAAGAAGGCCATAGCCGAGCTAAAGTCAAAACGTGAGCGCGAAATTGAATATAAGGCTTTCATAGAGCTGGTAAGGGAAAAGATACGCATGGCCGGCCCCTACGTCATCCGCGTATTCATGGACATCATCTCCAGAGAGGCGACGGAGATGTACTCAGAGATAGCGGGCGACCTCGTGCAGATAAAATGGACAGAGGATTACGATATTGTGATGACGGAAGATGGCAGAGAGCGGCCCTTTAAGCAGCTCTCGGGAGGCGAGCAGATGAGCGCCGCACTCGCCGTCAGGCTGGCAATCCTCAAGGTGCTGACGGGCAGCGACCTGGTCTTCCTCGATGAGCCAACGCAAAACCTGGACGAAAACCGCCGCCTAAACCTGGCCCAGGAGATCACAAGAATAAAGGACTTCAGGCAGATGGTCATCATATCGCACGACGACACGTTTAACTCTGCACTTGAGAACGTCATCGAGATAGAGAAGGAGAACGGAGTTAGTCGCGTAAGGAGGCGGATAGGGGATGCTCGACCTCAGGCAACTCTCACTTGAGCTCTCCGAGAAAAAGGACGACATACTGGGCTTTGAGCGTGAAGAGAGCCAGGTGATGAGCGCATATAAGGAGAAGCTTCCGCTTATAGATGCGCTAGACATGAGGGCTAACGACCGGCTGCCACTATACTCAGGTTGTAAGGTCCTTGAGGAGGGCGCATTTATACGGCGTTTTTCAAAAAGGTTCATGAATAGGGGGGAGGCTACGGACTGGGCGATGGAGGTTCTTAGGGGGAAAACCATTGCGGCGGTTGACGGCAGCCAGGTATACGCCTCACGTAGCTACTCGGTGCCGATCGGGCTTGCGCAAGCCGGGCTGGTAATCAACAGGCACACAGGCGCTGACGGCTTTTCCGCTTCATACAAGCTATCTCTCGTATTGCCCCGTGAATTCGAGGAGCATGGAGGCATGTCAGCATACTCGCCAGTCCCCGTCTCCTTAAAAAGACATCAGCTTGAGTGTAATGCTATCATAGATTTCATGCGCTCTGAGCAGGGAAATCTCGTCTTTTTTGACGGCTCACTCGTTCTCTCTTTCATTAGCCAGCTTGAGGAAAAAGTAAGGGAGCAGTACGCCGCATCCATCATAGAGCTGATGGAGACGTCTGAAGATACACAGACCCCTGTCGTCGCCTATACCGACATGTCCTTAAATAAGGACCTGGTCACCATGATGAGGCATTACTACGGGTTGCCGCTTACAACCCATTTAGTGGACGCTTACCTTCTCGATGGCAAGCTAAACTGGGGAGACCGTACCAGGGCTTTCTTATCGGACCGCGAAGACCGGGATGTTAAAAATAAAAGGTCAACCCTGGACCTGTACGGACCTTACAGGGATTCCGTGGCGTTCTTCTACATCCAGTCAGGTGGAGGCCTGCCCTCTAAAATAGAGGTGCCCAGATGGGTCTATGAGAAAAAAATGCTGGACATGATAGCTGACGTGGTGAGAGCCGAGTGCATCATAAGGCCAGGTTATCCTGATATAATCCACAGGGCACACGAGCATACGATGATAAGCCAGCCTGAGGCGGACCAGTTCAACCGGATGCTGGAGGGCTTCGCGGCAAAAAATGGAATCAAAATTTATAAGAGCGCCAAAGAGCAAAATAAGCGGATGGTGCATAAGGCTTGAAGGTAGGGACGGTCATACAGGTCAGGTCTTTTTCCGAGTATCTGGTGAAGGCGCCCCTCGAAGAGTGCGACGGGTATGTGGCCGCATCCAGCGTGCCCGTTGGCACATACGTATCCATAAAGTCGGCGCAGGGCTCGATCGTAGGCATCGTGACCGGCGTCCAGCACGACATAAAAGAGGAGTACCTGCCATTCCTTTCTGAAGAGAAAAGGGAAGCGTTCATCCCATACGTCAACGACTATAGAAGCTCATACCTTATAATAAAAGGCATAGGAAATGTGCAGGATGGTAAAGCCTTCCAGAGCCTTTCCTTTGCTCCTGTGGTCAATGACGTGGCTGAGGTGATGAGCAGAGATAGCGTTAGGGCTTTCCACATGCCCAATGGCAAGCCAAGCTTTTCCTATTATAGAAAGCTCTCATCAGGCCTTGACCCTGCTATAATGAGCGCCATAATCGACCGCCTGGCAGAGGCCATTCCCGAGAGCAGGCCCATGCTGGCGGCGCTGAAAAAGTACACGGAGCGTCAGGCATGAAGCCCGTCGGCATTGTCAAGCACGTAGAAGAGAACGATATAATTTTTATATCCTCGCAAAAGCTCAAGAAGGGCGATTTCGTGGCATATAAGGACAGATGGGTTGACAGCGACCGCTTCATCCTGTGCCGCGTAAGATATGCTCGATCGCTAAAGGAATATCCTGACGAGTTCTTGATGGATGATGGCCTCGACCCAAAGGAGATATTAGAGTTTAGCGGGATGGACGCCGAGGACTATAAAAAATACCTTATAACCGCTTCCATAGTTGGCTATTATAGCGGCTCATTAAAGGAGTTTAAGCATCCCAGGACTATGCCCGACTTTGGAGAGCCGGTATACCTCGCAGGTAATGAGATGCTGAAGGATATCAGCCCTGTCCCGTCAGGTTCCCAGGGGTCGGCGACTGTCGGGGTGGTGCTGGGGACCGACGTGCCAGTGGCGCTAAGCGTGAAGGAGCTGGCGAGCCAGCACCTGAGCATTATCGCTGCCACGGGGAGCGGCAAGAGCTACACAGTTGGAGTGCTCATCGAGGAGCTTATGAAGCCCATTAACAGGGCAGCCGTGCTCGTCGTAGACCCGCACGGAGAGTACTCTACACTATCAGACATCCAAAACAAGCCAGAGTTCAGCCAGGATGGATATCGTCCAACGGTCAAAATACTGCGAAAGGATAACGTCAAGATAAGGGTCACCGAGCTAACCCTTGATGACTATCTAGGCGTCCTGGAAATGACGGAAAAAATGGAGGCCTTATTTATAAGGGCGTTTAACGCTCTTCCCGACCGCTCGAACTATAAAAAGGTAGACCTGCTGAACGAGGTGAGGGCGCTTCGAGATGAAAATAACCAGTCCACGATAGACGGCATAATATGGAGATTTGAGAGCAACATAATGAACAGGCCGATATTCGATGATTTCCAGCACATGCAGCTAAAGGAGCAGTTCAGCGTCGGCCAGCTAACTATACTGGACCTTAGCGGGCTATCCCAGAAGGAGCAGCAGCTAATCGTAGCAGTCTTGCTGCGCAGGCTCTTCGACGCCAGGGAGAACACGGTAAACCAGAGGTATGGAGAAAAAGACGAGAAATACCTGCCCTACCCTGTCTTTGTCGTGCTGGAGGAAGCCCATCGCTTCGCACCGCAGAACGGGGAGGCCAAGTCAAAAAGCATCTTGAAGACTATACTCTCAGAAGGCCGCAAGTTTGGGATAGGCGTTTGCATGGTCTCACAGCGCCCCTCTAAGCTGGATAGCGACTGCCTCTCGCAGTGCATGTCCCAGATAACCATGCGCATCATAAACCCGGTAGACAGGAATCAGATAGGCGCAAGCATCGAGAGCATGAGCAATGACATGCTCGATGAGCTTCCTGGCCTGGCGAGGGGCGAGGCGCTTGTGTCGGGCGTGGCCATTAACACCCCTACCATTGTTAAGATAAGGGAGAGGATTACCAAACATGGTGGTACCAGCCCCGACGCCCCGTTGCAATGGATTGAATACTCTCAAAAAAATATAGCGTCAAAGCAGGCGGTAATGGCGCAAAGAAAGCAGTACAGGCTATTTTAAACTAATAAATCATTTTTTACCGCTTTTTACTGACTTTGATACGGCTTTAGCCTTTTTGGCCTTAGCTGCAGGCTTCTCAGAGACAGGGGCTTTCACCGCCTTAGCTGCGGCGGCCTCCTCTTCTATGGGAGGCGCAGGCTTCTCCTCGGCCTTCTTCTCCTCCGCCTCAAGCTCTTTCGCCAGCAGCTCTATCCAGTTACCAAGGTCGGGGCAATAGTCAGGCTCACACTCATACGTACAGCCGACACATGGGGCCACTTCACCGCCCGCCATTATCAAGCCAAAGTCGGCCTCTTTCTTCTCAGCTTTTTGAGGCTTATAGGTTATTCGAAAGGTCCTGGTACCCCTTACGGTCTCCCAGATACGCTTTATCTTGTCCTCCGACTCCAGCCTGGCTATGATACGAGAGCACTTACGGCTATCGATCTTCAGCTCTTTCCAAAGGTCGCTCTGGAGGACGCCATTGGGGCGGGACTTTATAATTTCAAGCGCCTTCTCCTCTAAGCCATCCTCGCTCAAAATCCGATTACTCCTTCACGGGGTTTAACAGGATTATGTTATTGCCTCTCAACACCACCGAGCCAAGCGTCCTCAGCTTCTGGCCGCCCTGGATCTCTGCGGTATCAACGAGATGCAGATTTAAATAGTCATCCGCGCTGACCAGCGTCCCCTCTAGGATGTTTTTCTCGCCTTTCATTTCTACCTGTATCTTCTGGCCTATCAACGATTGGACTTTTTTATTAGGGAACAAAAAATGGTCCTCCTTTACACAAATTAAAGATGCTAGTCTATATTCCGCTCATTACCTATTTGTATTTTTTTATCGTCACATGCTATGCCACGGGCCTCACCGTTTTCTTCACGGCATTGGCGATGTCCTTCCCAAGCCTCTTGCACTCCTCAAGGTCTCTTTCATTAGGCTCGTATTGCACCCTCAACACGGGGTCGATGACCTTTATGCCAAGCGACCGCATCATCCTCGCTATGTCTACAGGCGCTTCGCCACTCCAGCCATATGACCCGAATGCCGCCCCAACCTTTCCCTCGATTGCCGTCTGGCCAAGCTCCTTGCCCATTCGCTCGATGAAGCGCTCCATGGCATCGTGCATCTTATACCAGAAGGTCGAGCTTCCGAGCGCTATGGCGTCTGCATCCCTTATCTCATTCATGTCTGCCTCATAAAAGCTCACAGAGCGGGCTTCCATGCCCCGGTCTTCCGCCCCATGGGCTATGGCATCCGCCATTTTTTTGGTGTTCCCCTGAGTGCTGAGGTAGACCACGACTAATTTAGGCTTAACCATAAATATCAAAATATAATATTAGTTTCGGCGTTATTAGCTTTACTGACTTATTTTAACGCGGACACGTCCATCTCGAATAGCGCTATGGGCATCTCGATGCCCCAGTTCTTTAAAACCTGTGGGCGTACTTCGCCTATTATCCCGGCCTTTTTTTCGCCTATGTAAATATCGGCGCATCTGCCCGATATGAAGGTGGGGTGCTCTGCTGGAACTGTCTTCAGCGCATCGCCGAGGCCGAAGTTAAAGCACAACGCCTGCAGCTTAGCCTTAACCTCGTTAAACCCTGCCTTCGAGTAGCAGAGCGCACATGCCACATGCTCCTCCTCCCTTACGCCCGTCTCTTCCGAGTCATCTATAAACGCCACCGTCCCGACCTCAAAGATGTTCTGGGGATACTCCCTGTGGAGGTTGTTGGAGAGCACGATCATGAGCGAGGGGGCTATCCAGTTCCGCATTATATTATACTGGTCGGTGTAAGGATTGGATAGCTCGACGGCCATCCCATCATCCTGAAGCCCCATCTTCCCATAGGCTTCCTCTTTGCCGATGAGGATGAAGTTAAGCGTGTCCTGGCAGCCCAGGCCTATCATGACCTCGCGCACCGCATCGCTTAGCCTGCCTTTCTCGGTAAGCTGCCCGATAGACGGCGTATCAGGGTACACGGGGGCCATGTTATTGAACCCGTAGGCCCGGCCGACGTCATCCACGACGTCGCGAACGTGGAGAATGTCCGTCCTGTAGGGGGGTATTTCGGCAATGAGATAATCGCTGCCAGTCTCGGCGATGCCATAGCCCATGCGTAATAAAAGGCTCCTCACGTCCACGGCTGTCAGGTCCAGGCCGAGGACGGAGTTCACCTCGTGCAGCCCCACTCGAATGCTCCGCACGCCAAGGTTAGGCCTCGCTAGCGTATGGCCTGGGTATTCGACCTTTAGCCCATAAACCTTCGCCCCTCTCATGTACAATGAATAAAGGGCGATGTTAAGCATGTAGTCGATGGTGGCCTGGTCCTCGCCCGTAAGCTCTATGAGAAGCTCATGCGTGTCTATTGTTACTTCCGTCCTCTTAGAGTTTATAATCGGGGGAAAAGAGAACAGGCCCTCAGCATCGTATATCACCGGTACGAGGCTTTTGCCCTCAAGTACGTACGCATACTCCCTGCCCTTATCGTGGCGCTCAAGCACCTCTGCGGGCGTCATCTCCTCCTCTCCCTGAAGAGGCACGAACCTCACAGCGTCTCGAGGCACGGCCCTATAATAGATATCCTTGCCCTTAATTTTTGAGAGGTCGTGGATGCCGATTGCGCCCTTCTTCCTGCGCCTGCCGAACGTGCCATGAAGCTTTTCCTGAAGGTGCATTATGGACTTGATCGACTCGTCTGTAAAATTCACGCCCCTGACGATTGCGCCCGTGACGTATGGACGGACGTTCTCAAGCTCCCTCTCAACGATGATGCGATAGCCTGATTGCCCTACGGGCGGGATGGTCATGCCCTCCCTGACGCCATAGTAGGCCCGCAGCATCAGGGCGATGCCTTCCTCACATAGCAGGTCGGCCCTGTCGCTGGTCACCTCGAAGGTCACCTCGTCTCCCTGCACCTCCTCGGTCTCTAAGCCCAGCTCAAAAAGGTCATCTCGCAGCTTGTCCAGGCTAACCTCCCTGCCTATGAGCCTGATTAAATCCGGATAGTTGACTGTCACTGTTGCCATATGACCGGCACGCTCCTCAAAAAGTTGATGTCACATAAGGGCCCATGCAGGTCCCGAATATCCTCGTATCCATATAGAATCATCAATAATCGCTCAAGCGCCAGGCCCCACGCAATGACGTCACACTCTATGCCATACGGGGCAAGCATCTCCTTTCTAAACATGCCCGAGTTGCCCACCTCAATCATGCGGCCACTCCTCGGGTGCTTACCATATATCTCCAGGCTCGGCTCCGTGTAAGGGTTATACGTGGGCTTGAAGCGTAATTCGCTGATGCCGAAGCGCGAGTAGAACTCCTTGAAGGTGCCCATCAGGTCACGCATGCTGAGCCGGTCATCCATCACCCAGCCCTCTATCTGGTAAAACTCGAGTAGATGGGTCATATCAATGGTATCGTTCCTGAAGACGGGCGCCACCGAGAAGAACTTTTGAGGCGGCTTCTTAAAAATGGCGAGGTACCTGGCCGTGAGCGAGGTCGTATGGCCCCTGAGCACGAGCCTTTTCGCAATCTTCTCATCCCACCTGTAATTCCATCCAAGCGAGCCGGTATCGCCCCCGTGCTCGTGAACCTCCTTGACTCTGCTCACCAGCTCCCGTGGAAGCTGCCTGATGTACTGCGGCCTCTTCAGGTTAAACTGGTCCCACTGCGTCCTCGCCGGGTGGTCCTGCGGCATAAATAGCAAATCGTTGACGTAGAACTCGGCGTCAACCATGGGGCCCTCCATCTCCTTGAAGCCCATCTCAATGAGGGTGCGCTTGACCTTGTCCATGGCCATGCGCAGTATGTGCTTTTTGCCGCCATACTCCATTATGACAGGGGCGCTAACGTCGTACCTTCGGAATGGCTTGCCCTGCCAGGACCCCGAGGCGAGCATCTCCGGGGTAAGCTGTCCGACCTCCTCCTCCACGACAATGCCCTTTTCCTTTAGCTCGGCGCCCGCAGGCGTTATTACAATGACCTTCTCCTTCTCTTCCTTCACTACAACAATATTACGCTTCAAGAGGTCTTTCATGGCCTTCTCTTGCAGGCCCTCTTGAGTCCTGCCCTCGCTTATGATGGAAAGGGCCTCCTCGTCCGGCGACCTCCCGGCGGGCAGCGGCACAAGGACAGTGTCGCCGTCCCTCCTCTCGAACCTGGCCCAGCCCTTTTGCCTTAGCCACCCCATGGCAATGCTAATGGTCGACGGTGGGAACCTCTCCTTTAGCCTGCTGAGCGACTCGCCACGCTCCGGCAGCGCGTCATGAATGACGCGCTCGGGCAGCCCCTGCTCCGCATACCTGCGGCCCTCCTCAGTAAGCACGTACTCAAACTTTACCTCATCCCTGACCGTCGCAAGCCCCTTCTCCGCGAGTAGATAGGCGGCATGCGTAACTGCCTCGACCTTCAGGCCAGTGGCCCCTGACACCTCGCGGGCCGTCATCTCAACGTCGCCAATGGCCTTTAAAACCAGCTTTTCATTCGTAGATAGTTCCATCGCCAACTTACCCTCTATTCCAGGTCCCTCGTCCTGTTGATTCGAATGCTGTCGCCTTCCTTGACGCTGTAGTATTCTTTCATCGTCCTTTTAAGTTTTGCGACCTCTTTCCTGTCCTGCGGCCTCTTCAGCCTGTCATAGGCTGCGCTATAGTCGCTAACCACGAAATCCTTAATCCTGTCCCCGGCCTTCTCCCTCTTTTCCTGGTGCCTCTCAAGGAAGCTGGCAACCCGGTCTGCCAGGTCTAGCTTGCATTCGCCACACATTATTTCGCCACTCATGCACTTCCGCTCCCGCTCCTTCAGCTTCGCCCCATCCTCCTCGAAAAGATAGTAGTAATACTGGAATACGGCGCAGACGCCTGGCACTCCGCCGAGCTTTTTCTGCTCTTCAACCGAGACGCGGCCGCCCGTGAAAGCCCCTAGAATCTTTTTCCTTGCAACCTTAACGTCATCTGTCGTATATATGGTCGTCTCCGGGCGGGAGGCGGACATCTTATCCGAGCCTGCGAGGCTGGGCAGGAAAGTACAATGAATGGCAGCTGGCTTATAGTATCCCAGCTTTGGGGCCACGTCCCTGGTCACGCGGAAGTGCGGGTCCTGGTCGATGGCATGAGGTATCAGCACTGGGACGTTCTTGCCCGCCTGCACTGATGGTAAAAACGCCGGGGCTGACTGCATCGACGTGAAAAAGATCAAGCCAATGTTCGTCGAGCTGTCGAAGCCGAACACTGCCTTCGCCGTCGAGAACGTTATGCGCTTCGCCACCTGTACGGCTATCCTATACAGAGTCTTATTATACTCAAGGTCCGAGAATATGTAGGTCTTCTTTGGGTCGAAGCCCAGCGCTATTACGTCCAGGGCGTTCTCGTAGGAGAAGGCCATCGCTTCCTTTAGCGACAGGGAATCCTTATACAGGAATTTCTCGTCATCCGTCATCTGGAAATAGAGCGGAGCGTCAAACGTATCCTGCAGGTATTTCGTGAACATCCATGGCATAAGGTGGCCTATATGGGTGTGGCCAGACGGTCCCCTTCCTGTATACAATACGAACTTCTCGCCCTGCTCATATCTATCCAAAATCCAGTTAAGGTCACGGTGGGAGAAGAATATCTTCCGCTGCAATGCCATCGGTATGCTGCCCGTTATGCGCTTCCAGCGCGTGAGAATGCCCTCATCAATCGGCTCGGTGCCAAACTCCTCTATCAGCTTTGCGTAGTCCACCTTTCCGGTGACATCCCATGGTGTGACCTTGAATTCCTCGTTCATTTTCATCTTCCTATAGCTTGATGCGCCCAACGCTGAAATACTGTATGCCCTTTTCCTCGTAGGCGAAGACCATTTCCTTTCGGACGCTGTTCGCCAGCCGCACAGACCTTGATAAATCCGGCAGGATGAACTCGTGGCCCCTGTCGATAAAGTCCACGAGGTAGAGGGAGTGCGGTATTTTTTTAACCGACTCTATCCTTTCATATGCCCTGAAGTGGCTGCCAAACTTGAAGCCGGTCTTGGCGACCAGGCCTTTTTCCCTTAGGTCTTCATACACCTTAAGCTTACCTTCGAAAGCCGGATCGATCTTGCACGCCTCGGCTATGAAGCTCTCCCGCGTTAGGCGCTCGTTCGTCTTGCTATCCAGTATCTCCATGCCATGCTTTGACATCAGGTATGCAGCCTCAACCAGGGATATCTGGAGCCTTTTTTCGTCGAGCATGTTGCCATAGAAGCCCTGCTCGTGGAGCTGTCGTGAGAGGCACTCGTCCCAGACTATTACCCTGTCGGCCATGAGTGTGGCGGCGCCGGGCTTTACCTCGACTTCCATGGGAGGCATGCTGCCCTTCATGCGCTGTAGCTTTACGCCATAGTAGGTTATGTCGCTCTCCTCGTCGACGATTGCCAGCACCATCTCCCTTCGGACGTTCAGCGCAGCGCGCAGGCTCGACATGATCTGCCGGAGAGGGAGCGGCTTACGCTCTGTTACCACGTGGACAAAATACTGGGATGCCGAAACCCCCGGCTTTCCGCCCCTCGGGTAAACGCGAAAATCTGTAACGCCGGGCTGAACGTAATATCCCCGCTCCCTCAGGTCTCTATAGACTATATACTTCAACTCAAAATATTCCTGGAGCTGCGAAGCGGCAATAAAAAGGTCCCGGAACGATAGCTTTTTCCCATCATGCTCCACGGCTATTTTATCCCGGTCCAGCAGGTAGGCCGCCTCTACAAGCGCAAGCTCTAGCCTGTCGTCTTTTATGCGCCCATAGTAGAGGCTATTGTATAGTTCCTCGATGGCATCTTTGCCCATGGCGACCCTGTCGCCCTTCAACTCGCCTTTCATGTAGATAAACGCTCGCCTAAGACCACTATCCAATAAAGGGTATTCGTATAAAAAATTATTGTAGCGCATGAGCGAGCGCCAGCGCCGATTCCTGGATTTTTAGTCTCCTTTTATTTCGTCGAAGGCCATGTCTTCCCACTTTCTTTTGCCTTTGAGCATTTCGAACTCGATTGGGGTGAGCACTGGTGCCGGGAACATGCCAGCATCGTCAATGGCGATGCGGGGGCAGGCCGTCGAGACGAAGGCATCCACCTTGAAGCTCTGGAGCCGGTCAGGGGTGATCTCCCTTATGGATATTAGTACGGCGTCGCCAGCCAGGCCCTTGATGCGCTTTGCCAGCTCCATGCGCCGCTGCCCCGGCTTCATGCCAACGATGATGCCCCACTTTTTAGCATCCATGGCCTTTGCCATTACAGCATAGCGCTGTCTCATCATTTTTTCAACGTCTACCAGCCTGGCCTCGCCCGTGAAAGGGTCGGCGGCGACGACGGGCAACTTGCGGGCAAGCCTCATGCCCACCGGATGAAAATTACCCGTACCTACGAATAATATCGAATCCACGCCTTCCGGCACGGCGCTGAAGTTGCATCCCAGCACCTGGCCCGGGTACACGACCCTGGAATCGCCATTCGCTATGATCGGCTCCCTGTCAGCATTTTTTAACGTCCTGGCTATCTCGTCGAGCTTATGGATATGCTGGACGGTGGTGGTTACGCCCACTTTACGGCCCAGCAGCGGCAAGGCGTTGATGACGGCCCGCTCTACGTCGACGTCATGGTAATACTCCATGAAGACTATCCGCTCATCATCCATCATTCGAGAGTGCCCAAAGTGGAAGAGCACGTCTACAATGCCCAGCAGTCCTTCATCTATATCACAAGCCCCATAGCAGGGGTCGCCCGAGACTATAACAAGGGCGCCAGACTTCTCCTCTACCTCTTTCGCGAGAGCCGGGCCTTGCCGCTTAAGCCCCTCCGGGAACTGGAAGCCTACAGTCTTTGCGTTACGGGTCTTGATAATATCGAGGATCTTTGGAACGTCGAACATCATTAAAGCACTTAGAATAGTTCGCCGCTACTCACATGTATATTTTTTTATTCAAAGGTATAGCTTTATTTTCTCTGTCCCCGCCCATATTCGAAGACCCCTGAGCATATGGCTATCGTAATTAGCGTGAGCAGCACGAACGGATAGCACATCATGACGTTAGTCATGCCGCCATATGCATGCATGTCGAGAAGAGGCCTATCATTGACGATGCTGTGGATGTGCAGGAAATTTTTTGCCATGTCTCCTATGAATAAGATAAAAACGGATATCGCCCCTGTAATGCCTGCGATGGAGGCTGCCTCCCGCATCGACCTGGCATGGCTGTAGCGAACTGCCAGCGCCCCTATAATTGCCTCTCCAGTCGGCACTATAAAAAATGATGCCATGTTAACTATATTATTCACCCCATGGTAGGCAATGGATGATGCGCCTCCAGCGAAGAGGATTGGGGAAAACATGAGAAGAGCCATTAAAATGCCTCCGGCCAGGGCAAGCTCAATCTGGAATAAGCCCGGCAGCGGATGGCTAATAGCCTTCACGTCTGTCGCCTTTTCGGGGCGAATAAAAATATTAGCGAGCATTCCGCCAATCAATGCCAGTACGACCCCGCCTATGATGGGCAGTGGAATGGCCAGGGAATAAAAGACGAGAGATATCCCACGTATACTGCTCCCTTTTAATAGGAGGCTAACAAGCGGTGCCGTGAACGTGAGCGCTCCAACTATAAGGCCGGCGACGCCAATCTGAAACATGGGCCCGTTGTCAACTGCTCTTTTACGCCTCAACAAGACCGTAACTATTATCCCGGCACACGCCGCCATAGCCGAAAATACGAGCATATCTGCAAACAGTTGAAGAAGTGTAATATAGTCCAGGCCGTTCCAGGTCAGGGCAATAAAGCCCATGGATATAGACCCTGCTATAAGGCCAGATGCCATGGAATAAGCAGAGGCTGCCGGATCAGCAGCCAGGCTTGAGCCCATACCCCTGATAATAAAAACATAAAACATGGCGCCCAACGTAGAAAATATGATGGCTATCAGGTAAAGCAGGCCGAAGATGAGCAATAATAGCGCTACATACATATAGAATATGACAAGCACTATCACCGCAAGTATGGTGACTGCTATAATCCCCGAGATGAGCGATGATTTTACTACTTCTCCTATGGAAGCCGTCTCCTTTCCTGTCCACCAGGCAGATATCACGCCTATTAAGGAAAGACCATAGACGGCGGCTACTGCCATAAAAAACATAACCGCCCACCCCTCAACGACGTCGAGGGGCTTATCGCTCTGGCCGGCATTCGTGATAGCCAATATGCCATAAATGGCGAGCAATATTAACGGTACTCCAATAATTCCGATGATAAGCGATTTTATGTATAGACCTTTCAATTATAATACCATAAGATGATAATATAAGCATTTATAAAAAGATTATCTCACGATTGGTTAACCAGTAATATAATAAAAAATTGTATTTTTGTGGCTTTCTCCTCATGCAAAAATAAAACCCATGAATTCGCTCCATAAGCTCATGCAAGTTCCCCTAAATAATTTTTAAATCCAGGCCGCATAGGTGCACTGGCAGCCCCAGTGCCGGGGCAGACGCGGCAAGTCCTGTATCTCCGACCAGGCGTACTGGTGCTTACCATTCGTGCAGGAGATGCAGCGGTCGCCGTTCACGGGCAGGATCCTGATGCCTTTGCCCAGGCGCGAGCTCGAGAGCTTTTCCAGGTCAAGGCTCATGCACGCCTCGCTGAGCCTCATGCGCGCATATAGCTGGGCTATCTCAAGCGGGTCGTCCAGGTTGCACGCCTTTGCGTAGCCGCAGCACGGGTCGGTCCTGAGCACGTTGCCGAATACTTTCCATCCAAACTCGCCGTTCGCCACGTCCAGGATGCGCCGCCCGGCCTCGGCGTAGGTCTCGCCCAGCAAGGCCGATAGCGCCAGCCTTGCGCCCACCTCCTTTCTCTGGGCCTCAAGAAGGGGAAGCTCCCCATAATCGCGGGCGAGCAGGTATGCTGCGACTTTCAGGCAGTGCTCGGGCATGCCTTTCGCCCAGTCAATGCCGGCGCCCCTCGGGAATACCTGTTTAGACTCATACTGCGCTATCCGCTTTCCTGCCTCATCCACATCTCCTTTCATGAGGCTTGCCAGCGCGTCAGACTCCATCTTCCGTCGGGCCATCTCTTTTTGCCTCAAGTAGTACTCTATAAGCTTCTTGCCCTCTCCTGTTGCCCGATAAAGCCTGACGTCGGCGACTTCTTTAGCGGCCGTCGCATAAGGCAGCGCGTCCAAAAATTTAGCTATCATCTCGGACTTTTTGCCCTTCGCAGAAATACAATGCTTCTCCAGTAACGCTTTAATGTCCGCCACGCGGAACTTCGAGTCGAATTTTTCCTCGAGCGACGCCTCCTCGATGAGGCCCTCACTTATGAATAGAGCGATGTTGTGTTCTAATGACCCTACTATAGGGGTCCATGTATTTTGTAGTTCCTGGTCTACCGGGTGATCCGTGAGGCGGATCAGCAGTTCATACCGAGCTGCGCTGAGCCTGTCTTGTGCGTCAGGATTGTACCCTAAGAATTGATAGAGTATGCTCATCCTTTTCCATCCCCACCTATAAAACGGTTTTTATAGGCTTAACCTTTTTGCTCTTGTGCATTAAAGGCAAATTAACCAATCATTTGAGCCTTTGAGGTGTGGCGTAAATTTTAAATAGCGTGCTCAATATGTAGAGTATGCCTTTTGGGTGCCTCTGTGGCTCAGCCTGGCAGAGCGGCTGACTTGTAATCAGCAGGTCGCGAGTTCAAATCTCGCCGGAGGCTTCTATTATATAATGAATGGTTAAACACCACATCTTCTACTCCTGAGACTAAAAGGGGTGCTTCGCTTTTAACTCAAGCGCTCCGCGCGGTTACTAGAGCGCTCCGCGCGGTTACTAGAGCGCTCCGCGCGGTTACTAGAGCGCTCCGCGCGGTTACTAGAGCGCTCCGCGCGGTTACTAGAGCGCTCCGCGCGGTTACTAGAGCGCTCCGCGCGGTTACTAGAGCGCTCCGCGCGGTTACTAGAGCGCTCCGCGCGGTTACTAGAGCGCTCCGCGCGGTTACTAGAGCGCTCCGCGCGGTTACTAGAGCGCTCCGCGCGGTTACTAGAGCGCTCCGCGCGGTTACTAGAGCGCTCCGCGCGGTTACTAGAGCGCTCCGCGCGGTTACTAGAGCGCTCCGCGCGGTTACTAGAGCGCTCCGCGCGGTTACTAGAGCGCTCCGCGCGGTTACTAGAGCGCTCCGCGCGGTTACTAGAGCGCTCCGCGCGGTTACTAGAGCGCTCCGCGCGGTTACTAGAGCGCTCCGCGCGGTTACTAGAGCGCTCCGCGCGGTTACTAGAGCGCTCCGCGCGGTTACTAGAGCGCTCCGCGCGGTTACTAGAGCGCTCCGCGCGGTTACTAGAGCGCTCCGCGCGGTTACTAGAGCGCTCCGCGCGGTTACTAGAGCGCTCCGCGCGGTTACTAGAGCGCTCCGCGCGGCGTATGCCCCCTCGTGGACCCACGAGTTTATTTTGCCCCTTCGGGGCAAGCTAATATAAAAGGAGCCATCGGGTTAGCGATGTTAAACCGATGTAAGACTCAAGTTAAAAACGAGGCTCCTCTTTAGATTCAAAATGTTACATTAATTATCAGCATTTTAATGACGTTTTGCGAATGAGATTGAACCGCTCATCAGCCATAAGGCCATCTATGCATTCCCGCACAAGCCGGTCGCCCTTTACTTTCCGGATGAAGACTTCGTCTTCCAGGCTAATAAATGGTTTAATAGCGTCAAAAAGCCTGGCTTCATTCTTAAAATAAAGCTCAAAGACGAGCGAATCCATCAACACCTCGTCCAGAAATTCACGATCTTGAGATGCGCTCATGATAAGGCTGGCGACTCGTGAAAACACGTTTTGGACGTACTGAGGCGCCCTTATTATAGGAAGGGCCTCAATACGATAATTACGGATATTATTCTGAGAGCAGAAAAGCTCAAAGTGCCAGTTGAGCGTAGACGAGTTCAAAAGGCCAAGAAGGTAAAGGGGCTGAATTTGCTTATCCATGACTATTATTTGCTTAATGGAGTTGGTACAGATGTAGCCGGGGGGCAACAATGCGAATTTTAGCCTCCTCTTACAGGCCTTGTTCTGGGTGTTGCGCCCGATGATGCGCCAATTTGAGATGGTAGAGAGAGCCGACGGCCTTTTACGTAAGAAGCTTTCTTTCTTAACCCAGCGTGGCTGCCTGCCATCGGGCGAAAGGTCAACATGATACTCGCTTAGGTGTATGCCCTTCACCAAAATGTCACCAGTGGGCTCCTCTGACATGAAATCCTTATCGAATGTCTCATCAAGGTTTCCCACGGATATCTCCCCGATGGGCGGCGCCTCGCCGTCGCCCTTGAAAGGCGGTATGCCCTTCAGGCGCTCAAGCATGGGCCACTCCAGAGAAGGCTCGGCTAGGAGCGGCACCTCCATCCTGTCATCCGTGAGCCGCCTTAACTCCTCATAGCCTATCATTATCTCATCGCCAGCCCCGGCATCGCCAATGCCTCTCCCTGCCCTTAGCTTAAAATACCCCCCATCCTGCCTTGACTTATTAAGCACAACAATGGCAGTCCCTTGATTGACTCCCCTAAAAATTCTGGAGCGCTCAGGGAACTCCACTATCTCCTCAATGCGGCACGAGTCGAATAAATGCCTTCTAAGCTTTTCAGAGGTGGCTTCGTTTAAGAAGGAGGAGGGGATGATGAGGCCCATGCTGCCGCCATTCTTTAAAAAGGCAAGGTTTCGCTCTATGAATAGCTTATACAGGTTTAAATTGCCCTCCTGGTAATGGTATTGGCCACATTTTTTTATCGATGCCGCAAGGCTCTTCTTCATCCTCACGCTTTCCTCATGCGCCTCTTCGAACATGCTCTTGACGCGCCTGTATGGCGGGTTGCCGGCGATAACCTCAAAGGACGCATGCCCTGGAAAATCTTCAAACAGGGCGTTTTTACAGATTATGTGGGCTTTTACCTTTTCCATATTTGCCTGGCCCTCTGAAAGGAGCCACAATCGAAGCGAGGCGACATCTGCCGAGTGCCTGTCCACATCCATGCCATAAAGGCAATTCTCTACGAGGCCCCGCTTAGCATCAATGGGCATGCTCTCGCCAAGCCGTACAAGTATCCGACTTCTCAGGCTATATAGCGCCTCGAGAGCTTCTTGTAGAAAAATGCCGCTGCCACAAGAGCTATCCAGGAAGCGTATATCCATTAATACGTCATGTAAAGAGGCCAGGTCTTCCCGGCCCAAAGATTCAAGCGCCTCGCCAAGCGTGGCAAACTGCCTGCCTGTCCTTAGCCGAACCTGGCGTAGCGCATATGAGCCTATCGAGGCCTCGCAGATTAGCCGTGCAATGGGCTTAGGCGTATAAAAGACGCCCTTATCTCTCGTATCCCCGCAAGCGCTGGAGGCAGAATAATCCAGAAAACCGCAGGCAGCGTCAAGAACGCCTATCCTATTGAAAGCCTCTCCAAGCGACCCTATAATTAGGCTAGCGGTTGAGGGTGCTAAGCCCATCTCTGTGATGCGCTGGCTGGCGCTGCCAGGGGGCGCCGCGCCCATGACCTCAAGCGCATATAGGGCCACAATACTATCCATACGATAGGCATCTTCCCTGGCCAGCTTCAGCAAGCGTTCATAACACGTATTAAACATCCAAATGAACAATACGGCATACTACAACAAAAACCTTCATTTTCAAAAAGAGGCAAAAAATATCTATAATAGATGAAGATGTCTAAATAACTGGAGGAGCATTGTTAAGGATAAGGACGCCTTCCCGTATCCACATCACGCTCATCGACCTCAACGGGGAGAGCGGCAGGGTAGACGGGGGCATAGGGATTACGCTTGACGAGCCGTGCATAGAGATCACGGCAGAAAAAAGCGATAAAGTCATCGTGAAGGGCGACCCAGAATTAAGGGAGCGCATGAGGAATGCGTGCGAGGCGGTGTGCCCGGGTAAAGGCGTTGAAATAGCGATTAAAAAGTCGTATTGGAACCACATTGGCCTCGGCTCTGGCACCCAGGCAGCGCTGGCCGCCGGAACCGCCGCCTCCAGGCTCTATGGGCTGGACATGTCGCCGCGCGACATTGCAATAAAAGCTGGCAGGGGAGGCACATCGGGGATAGGCATAGGCGCGTTTGAAAAAGGTGGCTTCCTGCTCGATGGCGGACACAAGATGAGCGTAAAAAAAGCATTTCTTCCTAGCTCTTTCTCAAAGGGCGTTCAGCCAGCGCCGCTATTATTAAGCTATGACTTCCCGGCCTGGGACATCGTACTCGCCATACCCCCATATAAAGGCGCATACGACCTCTATGAAAAGGATATTTTTTCGAGAGAATGCCCGATACCGCTGCACGAAGTCCGGGAGGTCTGCCATATCATACTGATGCAAATACTCCCGGCCATTGTAGAGAAAGACCTTGAGGCGTTTGGAAAGGCTATAAATGCCATCCAGGATACAGGATTTAAGCGGAGAGAGATAGGCCTCCAGCCCGTGGCCCGAGAATTAATCAGAGAGATGAGGGAAGCTGGCGCAGCTGGCGCGGGGATGAGCTCGTTCGGCCCCACGGTATATGCCATAACAGACAGGCCCGATAATATAGCTTCAGCCATCAGGAGCAATCATCCAGAATGCACAGTTATCAAGACGAGGGCCAGGAACTCTGGCGCAGAGGTCACGTATGAGTGATGAAGGGTTTGGTGGCTCAAGCCCGCCCGATGACTACAGGCGGAGGCTGCACGATGCTGCCATGAAGGCCGCGAAGGAGGCGGTAGCGAGCGGCCTGGCAGGCAGAGACGCCCACCTTATGCAGGCTGTCAAAGCCCTGGATGACCTTAATGAGGCCTTTAACGTGCTTTCAGAAAGGCTGGCAGAATGGTACATGGTTCTATGCCCCGGGCATCAAATGCGGCCTGTCGAGCTAATAGACTTTATCTTAAAAGAAGGCTTGCCAGAAGAGGATTCCGTTATAAAGGGGCTCGCTTCCACGGCGAAGGCGTTAAATGATGAGCGCAAGGCGCTGGAAGGCTATATAAAGGCGGCGATGGAAGAGATTGCGCCCAACCTCTCGAATGTGGCTGGCCCCATCCTTGGGGCACGGCTTATAGCAAGGGCAGGAGGCCTCGAAAAGCTGGCGAAGATGCCGGCGAGCAGCATACAGGTGATGGGGGCGGGAGAGGCCCTCTTCAAGCACCTTAAGGCTGGCACGCCACCGCCCAAGCATGGGCTAATATACAAGCATCCTCTGGTTAAAGGCGCCTCAAAGAAAGCCCGCGGCAAGATATCGAGAATGCTCGCGAGCAAGGCCGCCATCGCAGCCAGGGTCGACTTTTATTCGGGCGAGACAGTTGACCTGGGGGACCTTAAGGAGAAGGCCGCGGCCATAAAAGCTAAAGGGAGAAAAAAGCATGAGTGCCGCTAAAGGCATACGTCCTGCCGGGATAGATAACGTTTACTTCATAAGGGTAGATGATGAAGAACTGCTATCGACGCTCACCCAATTCCCCGAAGCCGGCTCTATCACGTACGATGATAGGGCATATAGGCCCTGGAGCCCTGCGACAAGCAAGCTTGCATCCATGATAGTAAAGGGCATGAGGGTGCCTCTAGGTAGATACTCCACGGTGCTCTACCTGGGGGCTGCCAGCGGCACAACGGTTACCCATGTGGCAGACATAGCCATCGATGGCATCGTGTACGCAGTGGAATTCGCTCCGAGGCCTGCCAGAGACCTTCTAGAGGCCGTGGAGAATCGCGTAAACGTCGTGCCCATAATAGCAGATGCCAGGCGGCCCGAGCAATACCCGCCTTTCATCGATAAAGTGGATATAGTCTACCAGGACGTCGCCCAGCCCGGCCAGGCGGACATCGCCATAGCCAACTCCAGTAAATACCTCAAAAGCAGTGGCACGCTTATCATGGCCATAAAGGCGAAAAGCATTAGCGCTACGGAAATCGTGGGCGATATCTTTAGGAGAGAGCTAAAAAAGCTAGAAACACATTTCGAAATCCTGGATAAAAGCTCCCTGGAGCCGTTCCACCATGGCCACCTGGCTGTCATAGCGAAGTATAAAAAGTAGTCAGAGCTCCAGCGTGATCAGGTCATTGGCGGAAAGCCTGTTAATGAACCTGATGAGCCGCTTCTCGATGTCCTTCTCGTCACCCTTGCTACGCTTCAAGATGATGTTCTTTATCTCCTCGACCGAATGATTGCCGTCGCACAGCTCCCAGACCATTGCGCCCATGGCGTTAAACCTAAAGCTCCTTTCATCGGGTATTTCGATAAAACGGCTAAACAGCCTAACTAGATATGGCTTTTTATAGCGGGCGTACACCTTGAGGGATTCAGAACTGTCCCCGTCCCACTCCACTCCATCGCACTTTTTCGGCTTTGCCTGTAGTAGTTTCTTGTAAGGAATTTTCGCCTTTTTACCTTTCAGCGTGATGAATGCAGGCATACACTAAAAAGAGTGCTTATTAGGTCTTATACCTTTCCAGATTTGCTGGTAATGGCCTCGTCTATCTCTTTTAAGAGCTGGTCTTCGGCCTTGCCTTCCACTGAAATCCCCATCTTGCGGGCGATCTCTGCCACGGTTGGCGATGGCGGCTTTTGAGCTTTAACCGGCTCCTGGACGGCCTTGTTTAGCTCCGCTTCAAGGTCTCGCTGGGCTTTCTTCACCTCTGCATATAGCCTACCCAGCTCGCGGATATACTCTGGCAGCTTATCAGGCCCGAACAGGAGGAGGGCTACTATGGCGATAAAAATGATCTCGTCGAACCCTACCACGAGATGACACCATGTAAAGATGAGCGCTTTAGAGTATATACTTTTTTAGCCCTTTTATTTTTTCACTCCTTTGCCCTTTGCGTAAATCCCCATAATTGCCAGGCTGCCCATTAAGATGAAGGGGAGCAGAGGCATGCAACACCTGGGCAAAGGCCGCGTGCCTGACGGCCCGCCTGAAGGCGTGGCGCTTGGAGCCATAGTCGTGACCGGCGTGAGGTCAAACGTCTCATCAGCGAGCAGGAAAGAAGGGTTGGTGCCCTGGTATACCCTGACCTTTGCCAGGACTGCATCCTTGGGTATAGGGACCTCATTCCACCGTAATTCAGATTTAGAGCGCGGCTTGACAAGGGCGCCGGAGTATTCATCCTGGTTCGGGTTAAACTTATACACGTTGCCATTTGTATCTATCAGCTCGTACTGGATATACCCGACCTCCTCCTTATCCCCCGTGTTTTCATATTGATAGACGAGGTGAGCCCACTTCGTCTCCTCTGGAGCCTTCGACGGGTATATGTTGCCCATGTACCTATCCGTCACATTCACTTCTATCAGGTGTATCACGATATTAGAGTTAGCCCTCTTGAAGTCCTTGCCCAGAAGATACGTCTCATCTGCATGCGCAGGCAACGCGATAATGGCGATGCCCCCAAAGAGCAATAAGGCGAATACGACGAATGACAGGCGACCAAGCATATGATAATAAGTATGGTCTAAAAATTTAAGCTTTTTCGTATTTTAATGTTTATATGTTTTATTTCATCGAAATTATGGCGAAGGCCGCTGAGGCCAGCATGACGAGAGCCCCTATGAAGACGAGCATCCATCCGCCCGGGCCTTCCTCCATTAAGGCATCGTCCACGTCCTTAAGCTTGAGCGCATATTGCCTGTAAAACGCCTCGAAAGGCGTCAACAGGCTTCTCGCAATAGAGGGCGAGCGTGCCCTGGCAAAGAACTCCACGAAAGCACCGAGCGTCAATATTATCCCCCCAAGCATAAAAAGAAGGTCGCTCATCATACGGAAGGAAAGCGGCACATTAAAAATGTCCACACCATCTTGTACCCCCCTCCATACCCCGTAAACAAAAATGGCAAAAAGGCTAACCCCGAGTATTACAAACGCATAAAAAAAGACAGCCATAACAATCTTCAAATGACCTTTATCCATATATTAGGGCTAAACATCGATACGGTAAAAGCTTTCCGCTTTTAAAGCGCATGAAGCAATCTATAAATAGTGTGGGTACCCATACTTCTACAATTCTACAGCCCGGCGCTGGGACGTGATACCTGTTGAAGTTTGAGAACACGCTTAAAAGCCTTTTCGGCAAGGAGCCCGAGGAGGCCGTCAAAGAGCTTCTCAAGAGCATCGAGGAGGATTACGGAGAGGTACCCTTTATCCTGAAGGCGATGAGCGATAAGCCGAACGTTCTCTTGCCGAAGATAATCTACGATGACGCCGTTTTGCGGAACCCTGACCATCTTGACGAGAAAACGGTGGAATTGATCACGATTGGCGTTGCGACCGCCCTTAAATGTGACCATTGCTTGAACATGCACTTGAGGGTAGCGCAGCGTAAGGGCATACCTGACGAGGAGGTCTTTGAGGCAATACTTATAGGGAGCGCCTTATCAAGCACGGCAGTGATGGCGCAGGCCATGCGTGTCTACGAGAGCCACAAGAAGGAGTTTAAGGCTAAAGAGGATATAGGTGAAGAGTGCTCGGGCTGCATCGCCTATGAGAACCATAACGGCAATAAGACAAGGCAAGAATGAAAATAATAAAAAGGCTATAGCTCGACTCCAGGCGTTATGGTAGTGAGCTTGACGTGCTTAACGCCCTTAAGCGCCATCATCTTTTCTGCGAACTCTTTTATCTTTCGGCCTTCTCCCCTAAGCGTCATGATTTCCAGGCAGGTGTGCTCATCGATGTGTACATGTACTGATGACTGGGTAAGGTCGCTATTTTCGTGCTGTATATCTATGAGATTGTTAACCAGGCCCCTCTGATCGTGATCGTATACGAGGGATACGATGCCTATGCGGTCTCCCTCGACCTCGCTCATCCACTCATAGTTTAGGATATAGCTCCTGATGGCGTCACGGATGCCCTCTGACCTTGAGGAGTAGCCCCTCTTGGCTATTATCTCGTCGAACCTGTTTAGCAGGTTGTCCGGTAACGATACGCCGATGCGCATTAGCTCTTGTTCCATGTCATCACGCTCGATATATGATATTAATGTATGCTATAATATTACGTATGACATAAAATACCTTTTGTTTTTTAATACATATCGTATTATTTTTGGAGAGCTGTTTAAGTTATGGTATCCAGGGCTATGGTCGTTAGCTTGACGTGCTTCACGCCTTTAAGGGCCATCATCTTTTCTGCGGCGCCCTTTATGTCTTTTCCGTTTCCCTTGAACGTCATGATTTCCATGCAGCTTTCCCTATCGAGGTAGACGTGGAACGCGGAAAGCATGAGCTTGCAATATTCATTTTGTATTTGCATGAGGCTGTCTAACAGCCCTTTTTTATCCTGGTCATACACGATGGATATGACCCCAATCCTTTCGCCTTCTACCTCGTTCATCCAGTCATAGTATTGGATGTAATTCCTTATGGCATCCCTTATCGCTTCTGACCTGGATGAATAGCCCCAGCTTCCGATGATCTCGTCGAATCTTGATAGTAGGTTGTCCGGTAGGGAGACTCCTATTCGCATCAAGCCTTGCTCCATCGTGTATCACCCATCTATGGTTATTACATTAATTTATTATATTATTACTTATTGCAATAAATATTTTTTTATTGCTGAAAAATTTATTGATAAAAAATAAAATATAATATTAATTGTAATACACAAATAGAAAAATATATCAATAAGTAATACATTAATAAATAATTGTATTACCCATAAGGGTGTTGAGTACGCAAGAAGAAAATAAGGATAATATTTCCTTCCTCCTATACGGGAATATTTCAGCCAAATACTTGACTCGATAAAACGCATCGCCTCTATTTGTGCTTCTTGCGCACTCATAACAACTATAAGTTTTAGATTTATAATATGCGCAGGTAATACTTTTTTAATTTGAGGTGGATCCGTATGGATAAGAGACGGATTTAATAGGAGGGTTATCTTTGGAGCAATTACCTGCGCAATATTACAAGCTCATGTTATGATATCACTTGGTAATAAAATTTTCTATTGTTGTCTTACAAATTGAATAAATATAAATTTATAGATCAATAGTCATACCGTTTTTTCCACCAGATTTTGGCTATATTAGAGTATCCTTTGAGGATTAGCCTACCATTTTTCCTGATAAGCTTTTTACGTAAAAAATCCCTCAAGATAGCTTCCTGCCGGTAATTCTCTATATTATAAAAAGGCCTATAGTACTCGACGGCATCGTTAATGTTAGAGAAACTTTCCAAGTATTCATCCTTATACATTTTTATGTTTGGATATATGCCCATGCCATATAAAATATTATAGAGGCAATCACATCTGGGGCCATGCCGGAATTCTTTGCCATGTAGTTCATGCCATATCTCTGCATAGTTTGCCTCCCAGTATGTTACACCTGCTGGCCAAAAAAGGTATACGTACGCGGAGGAAGCAGCGTTCATCTTTTCGAGTGCGGCCTTGATGTCGGGCATGCCGAGGGATAGCGAGGCGACAACGACGTCATACGGCCCCTCCAGGTCCTTCGCAATGTCCACGTCTTCCCATTTTTTATGGACGCAAGCCACGTTGTCCAGGCCTTTCTCTGCAATATTCTTTTTAAGATACCACATCATGCCGTCGGCCGGCTCCACGGCCGTCACATGCTTTACCATGGAAGCGATTGGTATCGTCAAGGTGCCAGGCCCTGCCCCAATGTCGAGCACCCTCGAGCGCATCGTAACGTTCAGTTCACGGATCAGCCGCCGGCCTTTCCGCCAGTTATTGGCCTTTACGTTCTCGTCGTATCGCCCGGCATATTTCTTGTCATGCCATAGCATTGAGCACTCTTTTTTTCCTGCTGTTTTCTGCTTCCATAATTCTCCCCAGTCTATAACATTACCCATAAATTCAGCCATGCTATTGATATCCCACCAATATGGCATTATGTGATACATAAGCTATAAATATTGTTACTAATTATTATGACTTAATGTATTAAGTCTATTATGTAGCATTTAGTTTTATGATGCTACTACAATGGTGATTTGGATGAATAAGGCTATATCTACTATGCTATTGGTAATTTTATTGATAAGCGTGGCAATCGCCGGGTGCTCCACGGGGTCGCAGGTGACGACGCCGACAGAGAAGGCGATAAAGCTCACCATAGGGACGACGAACGCTGTAAACGACATTAACATTGTTGACGACTCGTTCAGCAAGTTCAAGGCAAGGACGGTATGCGAAGGATTAATAATCCAGAACCCGGACGGAAGCTTCGCGCCGTGCCTCGCCGAGAGCTGGGAAAATCCGGACGCAAGCACGTGGATATTCCACCTTAGAAAGAACGCCACATGGCATGACGGCGTCCCGGTGACAGCCAAGGACATAAAGTTTAACCTCGAATACTACCCTGCAAAGATCGCGGAGTATAAGCAGCACTGGGGACAGATCGACAGCGTTGAGACCCCCGATAACCATACGGTGGTCATTAAGCTGAAAACGCCGAACAGTAACTTCCTGACCAACCTCATGGTCATGAGAGCGGTCCCCGAGCACATTTTCAAGGACGTCAGCGACCCGAAGACTTTTAACGACATGAACGCCACCATCGGCAGCGGGCCATACAAGTTCGTGGGATTCGACAAGGACGCAGGAATCCTCAGGTTTAAGGCTTATGACAACTACTGGGGCGGCAAGCCATCGGTCGATACGATCGAGATACGCATATTTAAGAACCAGGATACGATGATCATGGCCCTGCAGAAAGGCGAGATCGACACGACTTACATGTACTCGAAGGGCATCGATTACTATTACGTGCCTAAACTATTGCAGGACAATGATATCGGGATCAGCATTATGAACTCTACGGGCGTCACGGCACTATTCTTTAACACAGAACGGCCGGTGCTCAATAACGCGACGTTCCGTCGAGCCATCAGCTACGCCATAGACTATAATGAGCTCAATAACCTGTTCACCGCTGGCTATGGCGAGCCCGGGACAAGGGGCTTCTTGCCGACGAGTAGCTATAATTACGAGGATAAAGGCTTGCTAGCGCAGGACGTCAGCCAGTCGAAGAAGCTGCTCGATTCGATTGGAATGATTGACAGGGATGGCGATGGGTTTAGAGAAGCTCCGGACGGCAAAAAATTCCAGCCGGAGTTGTTGACCAGGACCGATGTTGCCGATTACCCGAGGATTTCCGATGTGGTCAAAAAGTATCTTAACGCCGTTGGCATCGACGTCAGGATAAAGCTGGTCGATAAGGCGACGTTCCAGAAGATCGCCAACACGGAAAAGACGCATGACATGCTGATATCGAGCACGACGCCCTGGGGCATGATGACCTGGTGCGGCTATGGCTCCTGCTACTTTGACAGCCGCAACATTGGCTACACTATGACGAAAGACCCTGTCTACACTTCCATCGTGGACAGGATTTTTAATACGACGGACGTGGCTGCGCAGAAGCAGCTTGCCTACGAGATGCAGGACTACTATGCGAGCGAGATGCCAGCCATAGCGTTTTACACTTCCAACGTCATCCAGCCATACAATAAAAAGTACGAGGGATGGACGTATGACCCCATGTATGGCATCATGTCATATGGCACGTTTTTCAACCTACATGAAGCGTGAGGGATTGCGTAATGACCCCAGGCAATGATAGATTGGGCAAAATAGGGAAATCAATCATTATCGAGGCGCTGGCACTTATATGTATATGCGCCATTATCGCCGGATGCACAGGCCAGGCTGGAGTGAACGGAAATACCTCGAGCAATACAGGCTATAATATTAAGAAATTAGTAATAGGCACGACATTCCAGATCGCAGACATTAACATAAACGACGTGCGCTTCTCAGAGATACGGAAAGCCCTTACTCACCAGGGAATGGTCAGGATTGCCCCGAATGGCACCTATGTTCCTGCGCTGGCGGATAGCTGGGAGACGAAGGACGCTAAGACCTGGGTATACCATCTTAATAAGAGCGCTAGATGGCATGATGGGGTACCGGTCACTTCAAAAGACGTTAACTTTACCATTAATTACATGAAAGACAAATTCAAGTCATTCAGCGACGTTGAATCCGTGAGCACGCCCGATGACTATACCGTAGTGATCACGCTGAAGGCCCCGAACTCCAACTATTTGATGTCGAACATTAATGATGTGATATACCCAATGCATATATTCCAAAACGTGAGTGAGCCTACGAAATTTAATGATGTTAACGCTACAATAGGAAGTGGCCTCTATAAGTTTGATAGCTTTGATAAGCAGGCCGGAGTGCTAACGTTTAAAGCAAATGACGCATATCCGGGTGGAAAGCCTGCGGTTGAGGCCATCGAAATTCGCATGTTTAAGAGTACTGACACCATGGTCATGGCGCTTCAGAAAGGTGAGATAGATACGGTCTATTCTTATAGCCAGGGCCTTCCGTATTATTATGTGCCTAAGCTGCTGCAAAATGATGACATAAAGCTTCTGATGATTAATAATACAGGTATACCGGCAGCGCTTTATTTTAACACGAATAGGGCACCTTATGACAATGTGAGCTTCAGGAGAGCAATTTCTCTTGCCATCAACTATGGCGAGATAGCTAACCTTGTTGGCGGCGGCTATGGGCAAGCCCCGAACGCCGGTTTCGTGCCCACTGGAAGTGCATATTACGTGGATACGCCTCGGCTTACGTATAACCTGAGCGAGTCTAAGAGAATTCTGAATAGCATAGGATATAAGGACGTTAATGGGGATGGCTTCCGTGAAATGCCTGACGGGAGCCTTTTGAAGACGACCATCTATGTGAGTAACGCGTTCGACGATGCCGTTAGGGCGTCGAGCCTTGTAAAAGAGTACTTGAACGCCGCCGGCATAGCAGTGGATGTGCGGGTCGTTGACCAGTCCACGTTCAACAGCGTTCTAGGCAAGCACGATATAGTAATATTCCCTGCCACGCCGGCAGGCATGAGAATGTACGCAGGCTTTGGCTCGACTTATATTGACGGTAGAAAGCTTAAGCTGTCCAACGTGACGGATCCAGAATATCAATCCATCGTGGATGGGCTGATGACGACTGCTGATAATGGTAGATATGATGAATTGTCGTCGAGCATACAGGGCTATTACGCGAGCCAGCTGCCCGCAATATCCCTGTACTGGTCGGATTTCATACAGCCGTACAACAAGAAGTACGAAGGTTGGACGCCGAATCCATTCTGGGGTATTTTATCCTATGAAACGTTCTATAATCTACATGCCGCCTGCTAAGGGCGGCACCTTTTTTGGCGTCTTGAATATGAGAGGCATTGATTGGGAAAAAGAATGGGCTATAGCGCGGCTTAAGCTACCTCATAATGCCCAAAAAATCAATGATGAGAGGTGGGAGAGATACTGGGACAACGCTTCAGGTGACTACCGGCGCCAGACAGGAATTAACATTGGTCTGTGTAAGGATATCATACGATATCTTATGCATGATGAAAAACTAAGACGTGGCGATACTGTACTGGATATCGGATGCGGACCCGGGACATATACTTTGCTTTTCGCTGAAGTCGCTAAAATGGTCTCCGGGTTGGACATGTCGGCCGAAATGCTCGACCGGCTTCGTCTTAACGCAGAACAGAAAGGTGTCACTAATATTTTGGCTATACGCTCGAAGTGGGCCGACTATATTCCCGATGAGCGATACGACCTTGTTTTTTCTGCGTTTTGCCCCGGAGTAAACGACCCAATGGCTTTACAAAAAATGGAAAAATGCTCTCGTAGAAGCTGCTGCTACGTATCGATTGGCGATGGGAAATCACCCCAGCCTTTATACCAGCTTTGGGAAAAATTGACAGGCGACCATTTCTCAAATGAAGGCTATGATGTCATATATCCGCTGAACGTGCTTCTGGAGTCTAACAGAAATGCTAATGTCAGATATTTTACGGCTAACATAGATGTCAGCATGCCTTCCAGTAAGGTGGTTGATAACTATATCACTTACTTCGGGATGTTCATGGATATAGACGACAAAAAGAAAAGGATAATCAATGAGTTCGTAAGTGAAAGATCGGAAAGAGACATATATCGTATCAAATCAACCCGGATTATTGGGATTGTAAGCTGGAATGTCCTATAATATGCTTTTTAGTATAGTGGTAATGGAGAAAAATAATGTCATGGAATGATGTCAAATTTAACTATTTGACAGGAAAACTGTTGAGGTATGGCTTCACTCTCTTTATCATCCTGTCGATTAACTTTTTCATCCCGCGTGCTATGCCAGGGGACCCGATGGTCAACTTATTAGGAGAGGATGCGCTTCATGTAGATGAGCAGATACTCGATGCGCTGCGGGCCGAGTACGGGCTGGACCGGCCCCTACATGAGCAGTATCTTGAATATATGTTTGGAATCATCCAGCTGGATTTTGGCTATTCCATCCATAAAAACCTCAAGGTGGCCGACTTGATAAAGGACCGACTTTTCTGGACGCTGGTGCTGGTTTTTCCTTCCATTATTATGGGAGGCATTTTAGCGCTAGTCTTTGGCTCGATTGCCGGGTTCAGGCACGGCGGCAACGTGGATAAGCTATTGACATCTTTAAACATCTTTTTGTACACGCTACCGTCGTTCCTGTTCGCCATGGTTATCGTGAGCATCTTCAGCTTTCACCTAGGGTGGTTCCCACTCGGCAACCTTTCGTCAGGAAAGCTAGAGGGCTTACCATATTTGCTCGATGTAGGATGGCACCTTTTCCTGCCGGTGGCCATCCTCTCCATACATGAGGCCACGTATATTTTCCTTGTCGTCAGAAACTCCATCACGCAGATCATGGGCGAGTACTTCGTTTTCGTGGCAAAGGCGAAGGGCCTTCCGGAACGTATCATAGAATTAAGGCATGTCCTGAGGAATGTTCTCCCACAATTCATAAGCATCATGGCCCTGAACTTCGGGTTCATGGTATCAGGTGCTTTAATAATCGAGGTCGTGTTCTCACTGAACGGGATGGGTACCCTGATATACGATGCGGTGATGGCCCGAGACTACCCGGTCATGCAGGGCTGTTTCGTCGTATTGACGATATTCGTGGTGGCGGCCAACTTTGTTGCAGACCTCCTTTATGGCATCGCGGACCCGAGGATAGCAGACGCGAAAAATATAGGGGCTTCAGCATAGGTGGTGGCATTTATGGACGAAATAATTGAAAAAACCGTTCGAAAAGCCTGGGGAGATAAGTTCATTGGCAATGTCGCCAGGAGCCAGTTAAAATATCTGGGGTTTGCTATACTCCTGGCGCTTTCCTTAATGGCGGTGTTTGCCCCGTATATCGCCCCGTATGACCCGAAGCAGACCGGTATCCCTTACCAGGCGCCATCGTTAGAGCACTTATTAGGCACGAACGACCTGGGCCAGGACGTATTCTCTGAGCTGATCTACGCGACAAGGGTGTCACTGGTAGTGGGCTTCCTTTCAGGCATCATTTCGATCGTGATAGGCGTGATCGTGGGCGTTTTTGCCGGATACTTCCGTGGATGGGTCGAGGAGCTTTTAATGGGGACGACAGACGTATTCTTGCTCATCCCTGCCCTTCCGCTGATGATCATACTGGCCGCCTATCTTAACCCCAGCATGTGGAACATAATCATCGTTGTGGGCCTGCTATGGTGGTGCTCGACCGCCCGTCTCGTTCATTCACGAGTGCTACAGGTAAGGGAGATGCAGTTCATCGAATCGACCCGGGCGCTCGGATACTCAGACTTATATATCATCTTCAAGCACGTTCTGGTGAATACCAGGGATATCATTTACGCAAAGTTTTCGCTTGCCGTAGCCTCGGCCATGCTCTCGGAGGCATCGCTAAGCTTCCTCGGGCTGGGCGATCCTTTGAATGTAAGCTGGGGCGAGATGATCCACTTCGCGTTTAGCAGGGGCGGCTTCGCCAACGACATGTGGTGGTGGTATCTGCCGCCTGGCCTCATGATATGCATCAGCGTGCTGGGCTTCATCATGCTCACGATAGAGGGCAAGAAGGACAGCAAGCTGCTGGAGTTGATCTGATGCTGTTGAGTATTCGTGACCTTTCCGTAACGTTCGACACGCTACAGGGGCCGTTTAAGGCCATCGAGGGGATAGACCTCGACGTCGACGAGCGGGATACGCTGGCCATCGTCGGGGAGTCGGGCTGCGGTAAATCCGTCCTTGGTCATGCCACGATGAGGCTGCTGGATGACATCGCCATCGTAAGAGGTAGCGTGAAGTTCAAGGGCAAGGAAATCTATTCCATGAAAAAGGACGAGCTATTGAAACTGCGCGGCAAGGCCATATCGTTGGTGCCGCAGAGCCCTTCCACGTCGTTCAACCCGGTCATCAAGATCGGGGACCAGATCAAAGTGTTGATAGAGAAGGATGGGATCGCTAAAGGCTCTGCAGCCAGACAAAGGGCCATTGATTTCCTAGGGAAGGCTGGATTTCCCGACCCTGTGGCGATATATGAGTCCTATCCACACAGGCTTTCGGGAGGCATGTGCGAGAGGGCTTTAATCGCCATGGCCGTATCCGTGGAGCCCGAGCTGATCATAGCGGACGAGCCGACCAAGGGCTTAGATGCAATTTCACGGAAGAACATTTTAGCCATGCTTCACAAGATGGCCGAGGGCGCCTCAATGATCATGATCACCCATGATATCAAAGCGGCCGTTACCTGTAAGCGGATGGCAGTGATGTACTCGGGCGAGATCGTCGAGGAAGGCATAACTGCTTCGGTGATAAATAAGCCTAAACACTTCTATACGGTAGGGCTTCTGGAAGCCCAGCCTTCCCGAGGCATGAAGCCAATCAAAGGCAGGCACTCACTCTTATCCCGTATGGATGGTGGATGCAGGTTCCGGAATCGATGCGACGCCGCCGATAGCGTATGTAAGACTCACCCTTTGTTGAGGGAGCGGGACGGCAATGGAAGGGTGAGGTGCCACCATGCTTGAGCTGGTAAAAGTCTCGAAATTGTTTAGGACAGGGTTCCTGGGCAGGAACATGAAGATCGCAGTCGATGAGGCGTCGTTGCGGCTGGAGAGAGGCGAGATACTGGGCCTCATCGGAGAGAGCGGGTGCGGAAAGTCTACGCTAGCCCGTATCGCCCTCAAGCTGTTGCCTCCCACGTCAGGCCGCATTTTTATCGATGGCGTAGACGTGACGGACATGCCAGAAAAACAGTTCCGTGAATACCGCAAGCGAATACAGATTATCTTTCAGCACCCCGAGAGCGCGCTCGACCCCCACTATACGCTGATGGATTCCATAAACGAGTCCTTTAACCGCCTTGCCATACCAAAGCTTGAGCGTGCGGCCGTACTAGAAAAATTGGCGGATGAGGTCAGCCTACCCCTTGACATCCTGGACCGATACCCGAGCCAGGTGAGCGGCGGCGAGATCCAGAGGGCCGTACTTACGCGCGTCTTAGCCTTCAAGCCCGAATACCTCGTCCTGGACGAGCCCACATCAATGCTGGACGTCTCGGTACAGGCACACATCCTTCAGCTTTTAAAGAAAAAAGCAAAACGGGATAACATGGGCCTGCTGTTCATCTCCCACGACCTGGAGGTGGTCAGGGCCATGTGCGACCGCGTCATGGTCATGAAGGCGGGAAGGATCATAGAAGAAGGGAGAGTCGACCATATCTTTGATCGACCCGAGACACAATATATGAGAATGTTTATTGCTAATATTTGATATTAACGAATATTGTATCATAAAATTTCATTGTCATAACATTTTTAGCATGATTATCTATAAGATTCACGCTCGACGTATTACGATTTTTATTTTATTCATAACATAAAATATATATAACCTCTATCTATATTCTATACGTGAGAGCAGGAGGTAACCGCTTATGTGCGACACTTGCGAGAAGCACAACCCCAAGAAAGCGAAGCCCAAGAAGTGATCTACAATAAACACTTCCCGTTCATCTGGAGATACCTCGTATTAACTTGGGCACGATGGTCTTCCGCCCATTGTGCTAGATTATTTCTACTTAGCATATCAACCAGTTCATCTTCAGATATGCCCCATTCGAGCATTTTCTCCATTATCCCTTTAAACAAGTGGACACCCATTCGAACAACAGTTTTGAATCAGGCGATTTTAATTTTTTATAGCGTATATTTTCCATAGATTTAAAAGGATATACATCCTCATTAATGGTAAGTGGGGGATATTTTGTGCATACCGACAAAACCGTAGACTCATGCTTCATACTGCCCATCCTGCCGCACAAGCTGGGCAACGTGCGGGACTTCTGGGACGACGCCAGCGAAAAATATGGCAGCGATATCGATAGCCACTTTAAGCTGAACGGCGTCCACAGGGTGATAGCATTCCTGCAGGACATTCCGGAGAAGGGCGACTTTTTGTTGATGTTCATGCAATCGAGAAACAGCCTCGAGAGGACTCTCCATGACCTGTTTGCGTCCGGCCTGGAGTGCTCGCGGTACCTTACCGGCCAGTTCATGGACTTTTCGGGAATCGATATGTCCAGGAAGGAGAATTTTCCAAGGCTCGAGCTTTTAGACGACTGGAAGGAGACGCGAGAGTACATTGAGGAGAGGGGCATGCTCACGATGCCATGGTGCTTCGCCCTGCCCTTAAAAGAGGGTAAAGCCAATGACGCCCTAAAGTTTGCCAATGAGGCCAAAAAGTCTATGGCTAGCGACATCGAGGGCATGCTCAGGCACCACGACGTTGTGAGAAGACTGGCATACCTTCAGCGCACGCCGCAGGGCGATTTCGTCGTCGTCCACCTGCTGGCGTCAGGCCCATTGGACGAGCTTATCCTGGCCATGACTTCCTGTAGCGATAAGATGTGTGGCCTGGCCAGGAATAAGATTATGGAGCTTACGGGCATTGACCTGTCTGACCAGAAGAACGTGCCCAAGGTTGAGCTTCTCTTCAAGTGGGACGAGAGCCACGGGTTTGAGACGGCTGACCAGATAATCGCCTACACAGAATAAAAATGGCAAAAAAGCAAAAATAAGTCATTCGGTGCACTGAACGATGCGCTCGCTTATAATTTCGCCGCCCAAAAGCTCGTATATGTACTTTCGCTTCGTGTTCTTGCAATAGACCGACGTCTCTGTGACCTTTCTTTTATTTTCGCTTGCTTTGCTTTCATGGCTCTTCTTCATACTATCACCTATCTACCGAAAGCATAGCTTATTGTCGTTAGCTATACCCCCGCTTTAATTTCATATTATCATGGTTTAATGGATTTATAACCATATGCTTAATGATTAATCATTATGAATTGATGCTAAGACGCTGTATTACCATAAATATTTTTTCCTGATGAGTAACCGTTTTATGCATGACCGCTTCTATTTTTTATTGAGGGTTATGCGTGGCATCGATTACCATATATGATGGGGCAGAGTCTATAGGGGGCAATAAGATATATGTTGAGGATGGCGGTAGGGGCGTTTTCCTGGACTTCGGGATGAACTTCGCCCGTCGAAATGCCTTTTTTGATGAATTTTTAAGCGAGCGTGATGGCAGGGGCATCCACGACCTCATAAAGCTGGGCATGATACCTCGAATTGACGTTTATAGAAGGGATTTGATCCCTTCTGACCTTGATGAGCTGGTGCCTTCGTTTTCCAGGTTAAGGCCGGAAGCTGTATTGTTGAGCCATGCTCATTTGGACCATAGCGGCAACATGGGGCTGCTGGACCCCGCGATACCCATCATGGCTTCGGCCACAAGCGTCGCCATCTTGAAGGCCATGAGAGACGTAGGCCCTGCGGATGTCACACAGGACGTAGCATATATTTCCTTGAGAAAACGGGAGGGCAATGGGCTGTTTCTGAAAACCGATAGAAAGGAAGCGTATAAGGGGAGACAATTTTGCTGCCCTGAAGGATGCAGATCTGAATTATGCGACTTTTTATCAGACCGGCCCGGGAGCGGAGGGAAAAATACGAAGGCGTTCGACGGATGCGGCATATGCGAGGAGCTTAGCCTGCCGTTTGAGGTAAAAAGCTATAACGTTAATCATTCGATATATGGTGCGCTCGCCTATGTCTTAAGGTCTGATGAAGTGTCCATCGCCTATAGCGGTGATTTCAGGATCGGGGATGATGCGAAACAATTGCCTGATTTTATGAGGGAGGCTAAAAACGCGTCCGTTCTCATCATCGAAGGCACGCGGGCCGGAAGGGAGGGCGACGCCGAAGTGACCGAGCCGATGGTGTATGATACGTGCAGGGCAGCCGTTGAAGATACAAAGGGCCTTATCATCGCCGACTTTTCTTCAAAGAACTTCGAGCGACTGGAAACCTTTAGAAGGATAGCAGGCGAGACGGGACGGCAGCTCGTCGTCACTGCGAAGGACGCCTACGCATTATACGCCATGGAGTGCGCAGATGGCGTGTGTCGCACGAAAGGCTTACTTGTATATGACGAGATAAGCGACAAGACAAGGCGCAAGTATGAGACGGACACGCTTGCCAGTAAGTGTCCCATCGAGTACGTAGGCCACAGGCAGATACATGACGACCCCGACAGGTATATCCTTTGTTTCTCGTTCTTCGACATGAAGCACCTTCTAGATATATGGCCTGAGGGCGGCTCTTACATATACTCGGCATGCGAAGCGTTTACAGAGGAGCAGGAAATCGACTTCGTCAAGCTAAAGAACTGGCTGGATTTCTTTAAGATTAGGCCGCATGGGTTTAGATTTACCGATGATGGGCTGGTGTTCGAGAAGGGATACCATGCTTCGGGCCATGCCTCCTTAAGGGAGTTGGCCTTTGTCATCGATAAGGTCGACCCGGACGCCCTAATACCTGTGCATACCGAGAATCATAAATGGTTCGCAGAAAATTGGGGGCATGTCAGGCCTGTGAAAAATGGAGAAATGCTCACGCTTTAAGATGAGCCATATAGACGCCAAAATGTTATCTTACCATCCTCTCGTATACTCTTTGTAGCACGGTATGCACACGAAGCCCCCGTCCTGCACCCTGGCACGATGCTCGGCCACCATCTCGCCGCACTTCTTACACTTCACTGACTTGAATATGCGGGCCTTTTCGGGTATCTTCGCCTTGACGTGCTTGACCTCGAACATCTCTTCGATTGGAGCGGCCAGCATAGCATTCGATACGCTCTCCATGCGCCGGCGGAACTCCTCGGCCTCCTTTTTGGTGGCCTTGCCCGACATCACTTTAGCCCTTAGCTTCGCCAGCGCCGGGTCCTGCTCTTCGACGCTGAAAGAGGCCTTTAAGGATACACGAACCGCATCTCCCGTGTTCCGATTAATAAAAGTATAGACCTGCTTACCATGATCCTTAAATATAAGGTTGCCCTTGCCAAGCGTGCAGCCCGTGGCCACCTGTATGGCGTCGACGCCACAGGCGTCGTTCTCGACTATAGCTACCAGCTCCTCATCGACGTCGCGGCCCGCCTTTAGCTCCTTTATGGCCGCCTCCGCTGCCCTGTAGCCCATCGTCAGGCCCGGGCAGGTGTGCCCATGGAACTTTACCGCTTCGGAAAAATGCGGAATAGAGCCTTCTCTTTGCGTATTGGTGCCACAATCATGCATAAATATCACCGCTTGTAATATAGCGTATAACTTTTTATATCTTTTGTATTACCATATCTTACATAACAAATAATTACGATTACTTAATGTTATAAAAATATATGAATGATTTGAGATTCAAGACTTGTTATACAATTCTGCAGCGCTAATTAGAGAAGCAACGAATTCTCGGGTAAAATAGGCGTGAGTGTACGTGCCTATGGCATTGTGCTCAAAAAGCCCGTCACGGCCACACTTAATGCCTTTACCGCGCAAAAGCCTAAACGCAAACCTGGCATCGTGGCCGCACGTCACCCTGGAGTAATGGAACTCGTGGCCATACATGGCCATGCCCTCTGGAAATATGCTGCCATTCATGGACTCCGCCTTAACGTATCCCAGCGCTTGAATCCGGCCGGTCATCTCTGCCCTTGCCGGAAGGACGCCTGCCATTCGATAGTCTTTATCATACGCCAGGCTCTGGCAGAGGTACATGAGGCCGCCACATTCGGCGTACACGGGCATCCCATCATCTATCGCCTTTTTCAATTTTTCTCTACACCTGGACGCTTCCAGCTCTTTTGCATAAAGCTCAGGGTAGCCCCCGCCAAAGTAGAGGGCGTCAACGTCGGGGAGCTTATCATCCATCGGGCTAAAGTATATTAGCTGGGCGACTGAAGAAAGGAGATCGAGGTTATCCTGATAGTAAAAGCAAAAAGCCGCGTCCCTGGCCACTCCTATGGCTACTTTATGGACGCTATTAGAAGGCGTGGCATCCCTGGCCGGGCCGGGCAGCGGGCCGGCCGCCTTTGCGACATTCATGATAGCATCGACGTCTACGTATTTACTTATGACGTCGCCGAGCCGCACCCTATCCTTGAGCTCGCCCGCCATCCTCAGGCCAAGGTGCCTGCTCTTAACCTCGAGGTCGTCTCTTTTTGGTATCCATCCCAGCGCTCTCACGCTAAGCGAAGCCTCAATCATTTTTTTATGGTTTTGGCTGCCCAGCCTGTTGAATATGGCGCCCTCTATCCTTATGGACGGGTCGAACGAGGCGTAGCCTTTGAGCATGGCGTTGGCGCTCCTCGACATGCCCTTCACGTCCACCACGAGCAATACCGGCGCCGATAGTATTCTGGCGACGTGTGCGGTGCTGCACGTATCGGCGCCTTCAAGCCCATCGTACATGCCCATGACGCCCTCGACGACCGCTACTTCGGCTCCTGCGCACGCTTTTTTAAAGGTATTGAGCACGCCTTCCTCGCCCATCATGAAGGGGTCGAGGTTCCTCGAGGGGCGGCCACAAATCGCCGCGTGGTGAGTCGGGTCTATAAAGTCCGGGCCGACCTTGAATGGCTGCACGGCGTATCCTCTGGCCGCTAAAGCCCCCATCAGGCCGGTCGCTATAGTGGTCTTGCCGCACCCGCTATGAGTCCCTGCTATCACTATGCGCGGTATTATCATCTGCCCGCCTCTCGCCATACTACAACCGAAAACAGCCTTGATTTCGCCTCAGGAGGAGAAGTAGCCGTGCCAGCCTCGATACGCTCGCTTTCATATCCCAGCTCCTCGCACACCGCTATCGTGCAATCCAGCCCACGTTGCCTCATTCTCCTGGCAAGGCCTTTAACGTCAAACGCTGGATCGGCAACTATAAAAACTATTTTTCCCCTCTCTAGCTCGCCAATCGTTTCTGAAATTGCCATTTCGCGGGGTCTGCCGTGCGCGTCTACTATGGATGCTTTATCGAGCGGAAGGCGAAGGCGCGCAAAGGCCACCTGCATGGAAGATATCCCGGGCACAACCCTGCTGCCATAACGCCCCAGCCCTGTCAGCATGGGATCGCCGGTGGATAGCACCACTGCGTCATCAGGGAGTTCACCCAGCCTGGAATAGTCCATAACCTCTACGACCTCACAGCCAGGCGGTATATACTCCCTGGCCAGCTCAATTGACCTTCTCGAGCCATAGACGCGCCGCGCCTTGCCAATTTCGCGGATCGCCTCCACGGTGAGCATCCCCGGGCCGCAGCCAACCCCTACGACGATCATCCGCTATCTCCCACCACTTTTCCATCTCTGTCTACGAGAACGACCCTGACGCCTGGCTTCTTCTTCTTAAACGACTGCAGGCAGTGGCGGACAATGTGCGGGAACTCGCCTGAGGCGGCCATCTCTGCCACCGTGGGATATCCATACCGCTCGGGCACGGATGGGTCTATGAACTTTAGGATAAGGGCTGGCAGGCCACAGACTATGGCCGTGCCCCTCGCACGCTCTAAAGCCTGCCCGAGCCTTGTTCCTACGAGTATTGCCTCGTAGTCTGGAAAGAGCAGACGCGAGTACCTCAGCCCCGTCCTCCCCGTCGTTATGACGACTTTGTCATGCCTGCTCACCCTATCGATGATAGACTCCCCCACGTGGTCGTCCCACGGCTCGACAAGGCCCGTGGAGCCGAGGATGGATATGCCGCCCATTATGCCCAGGCGCGAGTTTAGCGTTTTCTTGGCGATCTCCGCCCCGCGAGGAATAGATAGCCCAATCCTGATCCCCTCCAGGCCCACCTCATCAAGCGCTTCACGCGCCGAGCTCATGATGTATTCCAGGGCGGCCTTACTTATTGCAGGGCTTCCTGCAGGGTATCCTGGCATATCCCTTGTAAACCTGCCGATGCCCTCCCCTGCCTCAATGCAGACGCCATTGCCTTCTGGCATGGCCTGCGCCACTATCTCTATGCCCGCAGTGGCGTCATCCTTATAGTCCCCCGCATATTTGTAGACTGATGCCCTTCCATCCTTTGCCGTGACTGCCATAGTAATCGTCAGGCCACATGGTATTTTTACTTCAACGTAATCCACGGCTTTCCTTAAGGATAGCACGGATGCCTTGCACGCGGCCGCCGCAGTCGCGCCAGTAGAGTATCCCCTTCTCAGCACAAGCCCGGAAGACGTGAGGACGCAAAGCCCTTTCCTCACGCACTCCAGAGAGTCGGGCGACTTACATGCATCTACCCATGCCTCAGGGTATTCAAAGCCTGTCACAGGGTCCCTTATCATGGCAAGCCTCACCGTACATGATTATTATCTCATTTAGCGCTGCGACCGCCACGGGCGTGCCTCCCCTCGTCCCCTCGGTAGAAATGGATGGGACGTCAAGGGTACGAAGAAGCGCCTTGGAGTCTGCGGCATTCACGAAGCCCACGGGCACGCCGATGATAAGCCCCGGCCTTATCCCATGCCTCACCATATCGCAGACCGACAATAGCGCCGATGGCGCATTACCGATGACCACGATAGAGCCTTCCAGCCTTTTGCCCAATGACAAAAAGCCCGCCGACGTCCTGGTTATGCCCTTGCCGACCGCCATGTCGAGCCCGAAGTCCAGGGCACAATACACTTTACTATGATGGGCGCTGATGATGCCAGCCTGTACCATGCGTATATCCGTATAAATCGGGGCGCAGGCCTTTAATGCTTCCAGCCCCGCCTCCACAGGGCCGTTTACAAACCTGAGCAGTCCTGCCATAGCGAAATCCCCTACTGCTATGGAGCACCTCTGCCTTATCCGGTCTTCTACGCAAGAGTCCCCTATAGCCTTCCTGGCAATGGCACGGCTTTTACGGGCTATCTCAAGCGATTCCCTGGTCCTGGCGCCAGGCTCAATAATCATATTTCCTGTGATATCCTCTTGGTGTGACGATTCTCTCCCCATATCCCGTCCTCCATATCCTCGACTCTTCCCCGCCCACTATGACAGTCGTGTGCATGTCCACGTCATCATGGCTTACCGCTACCTTTTCAAGGGTGGTCACGATGACCTGCTCCCCCTCGCGATAAGCGTTCCTTACTATGCCCACGGGCGTGTCAGGAGGCCTGGCCTTAAGCGCAAGCTCCATCGCCTCCCTGAAGCGGCCCGGCCTGCCCCTACTCCTGGGGTTATATAGTACGACGGGCACGCCCATGGAGAAAGCCAGGCATAGTCGCTTTCTTATAACATCCCACGGCGTGAGAAGGTCTGAAAGGCTGACCGACACGTAGTCGCCTGAAAGAGGGGAGCCAAGCAACGCCGCTGAAGCGCTGGCCGCAGTTACGCCCGGTATGACCTCTATATTAACGGCTATCCCCATCTTCTCGGCCACCTCCAGGACGATGCCCGCCATTCCATATATGCCCGGGTCGCCGCCGCTCACCACGGCTACGGTTGATTCCCGTGAAAGCTCAAGCGACTCACGGGCCCTCTCAACCTCGCGGCCCATGCCGCTCCTGATAACTCTCTTGCCATCCAGTAGTGATGCAATCATGTCTAGATACGTGCCGCTCCCTATCACATATTCAGAGGCCTTAATCGCTTTAAGGGCAGCCCCGGTTAGCTGCTCGACGCTTCCGGGGCCTATCCCTACTATGTATAGCCGTCCCTTTTTATCGGGCGATGGCAATTGTGACATTTCCATACGCTTTTTTCTCCATGATAATCTCCTTACGTCTTGATATGGCGAGGGCGCACGGCTCGGCAACCCCACGCAAGCCCAGCATTATGGCCTTCGAAGGCTTTTCTACGGGCTGGGCGTTTATCGTCTCGTCGTCCAGAAAGACGAGGTTAGCGCCCAATGAATGTATGGCATCGATAAGCCCTTTCTCATGCCTCTTCCTGTCAGTCGTGGCGAAGGCCATGACCTCGCTCAAGGCGATGCCCGCATCCGGCAGGCATCTGGCAATGGCGTCCAAGATATCTTCCTTTCTCGTGCCCTTCCTGCATCCGATGCCCGCTACGTATTCGCCTTTTTTAAGAAGGATAGAGACGCCGGGCCCTGCTACGACGATTCCCGGCCCCTCCACCATATAGAGGGGGACGTCAGAGTTGAGCATAGCAGCGTTAACCTGTCTGGTGGAGCGCCTGTTCAACACCTCTGTGCCGGTCCTTTCAGCGATAAGCTCTACTGCCTCCTTGCCCATCGCCTCTGTGGCCGTGCTTACCGCCGCCATCATGCCCAGCTTCTCAAGCTTTTTCGCCAGCTGGTTGGCCCCATGATGCCCCCCGACAAGAGGGATGGCAAACCTAAGATCGGGGCTTATTGCCACGACGGCGGGGTCAGCCCACTTATCGGAAAGCAGCGGGGCTATGCCGCGAACGGCGATGCCCGCTGACATAACCGCCACGATGCTTCGGTAGCGCCTAAAAGCGCTCGCGAAGGCGCCCTTATCATAAAGGAGCAGGTCGGCGCCTAAAAAATCGGCAACCTTACGGGCATTATCGATGAAACGCCCCAGCGAGATGACCGCGGTGCCCGTCATGAGTATAGCGCCGACCTCCCCCCGCATTTTCCCTCGACGACGCCGCCGATGATTATCAGGGCTGTCCTATCGATCCTCTCTTTTTTCACCTTATCCGCTATGTCCGATACTGTGCCCCGTATGACCTTCTGGTCGGGCCACGAGGCGTGATAGATGACCGCAGCAGGCGTATCGGCGGGATACTCGACCCTCCTCATCACGTCATCAACCTTTTCCGCGCCCAGAAATATCACCATGGTCGCGCCATGAGCTGACAGGGCCGCTATATCGTCCTTTTCAAGCGTTGCGCCGGCGGGCCTCGTCACTATAACCGTCTCGGATACGCCCTTGAGCGCTAGCTGCGTCTGCAGGGCCGCTGCAGCCGCGAACATGGAAGACACGCCGGGCACAATCTCGGCCTCCACGCCCGCCCTCTTAAGCTCCTCAATCTGCTCGACGATGGCGCCGTATAGCGATGGGTCACCGCTGTGGAGCCTCACCACAAGCTTGCCTTCCCTCGCCCCTGATATCATCGCCTCTACAATGCCTTCAAGCCTCATGCCATGGCTATCCAGCTTCATGCCAGCGGGTGAAGCCTCGACGAGCGCAGGGCTGACCAGCGAGCCAGCATAGATGAGCACGTCAGCCCTCTTAATGAGCTCCAGCCCCCTCACTGTGATAAGGCCTGGGTCGCCAGGGCCTGCCCCCACAAAATAGACTTTCATATCATCGCCTCGCATACAGTACGCTAAAATAGTCGCCCGTCTCAGGGAAATCCCTGGTATAGACCCTCTCGCCGTTCATGTACATCCTCTCGACCAGCGTGAACCCGGTGTAGCCTTCCCGCTTTAGCCTTTCCACCGCCTCGGCAGGCCTGCGTACCTTTAGCAGTATCATGGACTTCGGCTCCCTTCCATCGGCCACGGTAAAGCCTTCCGATATGGACACGCCCGCTGCCGAGGCGAAGGCGGTTATAGCGCTGATGCCCGGCTCGGTCCTGCTCTCAACATCAGGGTACATCTCTTTCATCACTTCGCATAGCCTCGAAAAGGTGGAGAAAAAATTGGGGTCGCCGAGTATGCCTAAAACCGCCAATCCTCTCTTCGCCGTTGGCGCGATTTTAAGCGCATTTTCACGCATACGCTCTTTTATGATGGACTCGTCTCTCGTCATCGGGAAGTCTAGGATTTCTGCTTTCGCATAGGGGGCCACGAGGTCGTAAGCGAGCTTTCCCGGCACGAATACCCTGTCGGCGCTCTTTAAAAGCCTGACAGCCCTAAGCGTCAATAGCTCCGGGTCGCCCGGCCCAAGGCCCAGCCCGACCAGCATTATTTACCCCCTACGATTATATACACGGGATCGATAGGCCTAAACATCGTACCGCCGCCTATATCATATGACCTCGAAACCTGCACGTGCAATGCCTCTTTGAATATCCCCAGCCGTTTCATGGTCAAAATGGCCTCGTTGAGCGCCTCCACCCTGACCGCATTAACCACTATATTCCCGCTCACCTTCATCGAGAGGGCTTCCAGGGTCTCTTCCAGCCTCTTCGTGCCGCCCACAAAGGCGCAGTCCAGGCGTTCTATTCCCCATAAAAAATCGAGGGAATCGCCCTCGAAAAAGCGCACGTTGGACGCTCCGGCTTCTATGGCGTTTTGCCTTGCGTGCTCTATCGCCTCCTTTCGCCTATCTACCGCATAGACCATCTCAGCCGTCCTCGAGGCGTAAACGGCGACTTTCCCCGTCCCGCAGCCGATGTCCGCGAATGCGTCGCCATGCCTCAGGCCTAACTTATATAGCGAAATGGCCATTATCTCGTCCTGAGTCGGGCCTCCCTTAAGCCTCATACCATCACTTTAAATTTTACTTGTCTTAAATAAAGTTATTTTTACTTATCTCGAGCTCCCACATAAAGCTAGCGGTTGCTAAACGGCTGAAACAACCGAAAGCTTAATATGCCATTATCATGTACAATTTAAAACAAAATAATTTACCTTAAAACAAGTAAATTTTAGTGAGGCTCATCATGCACATCATGGAAGGGTTCTTGCCCCTAATCTGGGTAATCATATGGTTCGCTCTCTCTATGCCATTTGTCTTATATGGCATAATAGAGATGAGAAAGCTCTTCAGGGAGCATCCCGAGCAGAAGATGATTCTGGCTGTAGCGGGCGCTTTCATATTCGTGCTATCATCGCTAAAGCTGCCATCCGTAACCGGGTCGTCGTCTCACCCGACAGGCACCGGCCTTTCATCTGTGCTGTTCGGCCCCTCAATTACTTCGGTAATGGCGACAATAGTGCTAGTCTTCCAGGCCGTGCTCCTGGCGCACGGAGGGCTTACTACTCTGGGCGCTAACGTATTCTCGATGGGAATAGCAGGGCCATTCGTGGGATGGCTCGCCTTCAAGGGAATGAGAAAGGCTAAAGCGGGCATGACGCCGAGCATATTTGTCGCCGCCGTGCTCGCAGACTGGGCGACGTATGTTGTTACATCTATACAGCTTGCCCTTGCCTACCCGGGGGCTAACATCCTATCGTCGTTCGCCGCTTTCGCCACGGTGTTCGCCATCACGCAGGTACCGCTGGCCATAGGGGAAGGCATTCTCATCGCCATATTCTTCGACTTTTTGGCATCGAGCCGCCCGAGGATGGTCGCCTCCATCCTTAAGGAAAAGGCCGGCATGGCTACGCCAGAATCGCAGGGGGCAGCACAGTGAGCAGCGTGACGAAAAACAAGCTTTTAATATACCTGGCAGGCGTGGCTGCCCTGGTCCTATTGTTCGCCCTGCCCTTTGTCCTGAACCCTGGTGCCGGGTTTGGCGGGGCGGATGATAGCGCTGGCGAGGTCATAGAGTCGCTATCGCCGGGCTATCAGCCATGGTTTAGCTCGCTATGGGAGCCTCCTGCCGAGACAGAAGCGATGCTGTTCGCGCTACAGGCGGCAATCGGGGCAGTAATAATAGGCTACTTTGTAGGATACGTAAGAGGCAGCTCTAATTAGAGATCATGTATGGGACATTTCGCAGGGATCGACTCCCTGGCTTATCAAAGCCGGGCGCTGCACTGGCCTCCGCTGGGCAAGCTGCTATTAAGCATATGCCTGCTAATTGGCTCGTTATCCTCCAAAAGCCCTTGTGGGCCATTGTTGGTGCTGGGAGCCGGTCTTTTTCTTTTTTTATACTCTACAGGAGGAAAAATACCATCCTTCATTGTTTTTTTGATAGGAGCCGTTATGGCCTTTAACATGGCAGGCGTCTTTATCATCGCCCTGACCCAGGCGGGGCAGCCGATACTCGGGATAGCTGTGGCGGGCGCCACGATAGATGTGACCAGAGAAGGGCTTAGCCTCGCCGCCCTCGTGTTTTTGCGGACCTTTGCGGGCCTGTTCGTCATGCTGTTCTTCGCAGCTTCGACGCCCATACCCCACATATTCAATTCACTGAAGAGCGTGGGGCTTCCGGACCATATCGCCGAGGCCGCCATACTAATATACCGCTACTCGTTCATGATGCTTGAGCAGTCGTGGCAAATGCTTAACGCGGCCGGATGCCGCATGGGATTTTCCGGCTGGCGGAACTCGATGAGGACGATGGGGATGGTGGCAGCGAACATGTTCATACGCTCTCTAGAGCTTGCGGAAAGGTCACAGTATGCCCTGCAGAGCCGTAACTTTGGAGGCCGCTTTCCACTATTTCAGAAGCCGGCTGAGATGACTCCTGCGTGGGGGATTATTTCTATCGTAGCCCTCGCTGGCGTCTACCTGGTAGGGAATGCTTAACCCGGGGTATAAGCATGCCTTTTATCATTGAGACTAGAGGCCTGGCCTACTCATATGAAAACGGCGAGCCCGCTCTCAAGGGAGTAACCCTCGGGATATCCGAGGGAAAAAAGACCGTCATACTGGGGCCGAACGGCTCGGGTAAAAGTACCCTTTTCCTGCACATGAATGGCGTGCTAAGGCCGGGAAAAGGCATCGTCCTCTATGAAGGGGAGCCTTTGAGGTATGATAATAAGAGCCTGGCCTCTTTAAGGCAAAAAGTGGGCCTCGTTTTTCAAAATCCTGATGACCAGATTTTCGCTTCTACCGTGGAGGAGGATGTGGCCTTTGGCCCGCTCAACCTGGGATTGCCAAGGGCTGACGTGGAGGAGAGAGTCGAGGCGGCGCTGGATATAGTCGATATGGCTGGATTTCGGAGCCGGCCCGCACAGCAGCTCTCTTTCGGGCAGAGAAAAAGGGTGGCCATTGCCGGAGCGCTGGCAATGGACCCCAGAGTGCTACTGATGGATGAGCCAACTGCAGGGCTGGACGCGCAGATGGTGCGCGAAATCCTGGAGCTTACGGAGGAGCTCAACTATAAGGGCAAGACGCTCGTGATAAGCACGCACGACGTGGACCTCGCCTATGAATGGGCTGACGATGTCATCCTAATGTCAGAGGGGAGCGTATTGTTCAGCGGCACCGTAGACGGGCTTTTTGAGGGAGAGGAGCTTTTGCATAAGGCCCGTCTCACCCGGCCCATCCTCTACAGCCTTAACCTGCAAAGGCACCTGCGCACAGGCCACCCGGAATGTCCGCGCCCTCGCACGGTGCCGGAATGCTGCCAGTCCTTTTTCAAAAAAGAAACGACGAAGGAGGCCGGGACCTTTTACATCGCATGCCTGAGCCACGGCAATTTAGACGCAGGGACATTACAAAAATTCAGGAAGCATAACCGGGGAGCCTACGGCTCATACGCAAAACGGGTATCTCGAGAGCTTGGCCTGGACATCCACCACTATTTTAGCTCCATAGAGCACGGCTTAATAAAAACGAGCATGGGGGAGGACTACCTGCTTATCACCGAGCCTTCGCTGGCCGGGCTGGTAAAATCGAAGGTCGAGCAGTTTGACAGGCGGTGGAACTGCAAGATAAAGGCCATAGTTATAGGGAATGGATACTAATAATAATTTTTTTAATTCTCACATCTCATATATGCTAATATTTTTTATTCGACTAAATAATCATATAAATATGAATAGCTAACCCATAAAGTGTTAAGATAGATTTATTTAGTAATACGATATATTATGCCTGTAGCCTTTAATTATATTTTCACAGGGGAGTTATAATGCATAGAAAATCTGATAAAAAATCATTCGTAAAGAAAAGCGTCGTGATTGGATTTTCAGCGGCCTGCCTATGCATGGCTTTGATTTTTTCGGGGTGCGTGTCGCAATCCAGCACGGGCGGCCAGTCGGGGAATACTAGTACTGGAAGCCAGTTCTCGTCTCCGAGGATAGTCGATACGATACGCCTGGCAGGCGGGGACTATGGATACCCGACACCATTCCAGGTGTACCCTAGAGGGCCGGGGATATTCAAGATGAACCTCATCTTCGACGCCCTTGTAGAAAAAGATGATAAGGGCATCATACCATGGCTTGCGGAAAAGTGGGACATTAGCGATGATGGCACGGAGTACACGTTCTACCTGAGAAAGAACGTAAAATGGCAGGATGGCCAGGATTTCACGGCTAACGACGTTAAGTTTTCGATAGACTACTATAATAAATACCCGCCAGTTTCCGGCGCCGACTTATCCTCATTAAGCAATGTCGAGGTCATTAATAACTATACGATTAAGATGAGGCTTTCTCAGCCAATAGCGCCGTTCATATATCAGCTTTATTCCCTAAAGATAATCCCTGAACATATCTGGAGGAACGTGACGGACCCGAATAAGTTTAGTGCTCCTGAGGCGGTCATCGGCACGGGGCCGTATAAGCTTGCCGAGTACAGCAAGGAGCACGGCACGTACAAGTTCGTCGCCAATGAGAACTTTTGGGGGCCGACCGTGCGCGTAAAGATTCTTGAGTTCGTGCCGGTGAGCGACGAGGTCGTGGCGTTCGAGCAGAACGCAGTGGACTTCACAGGGGTTTCCGCTGACGTTATAGACCGGATTAAGGGCGATTCGAGCGTTAAAGTGTTCCAGCAGCCTGCCATATGGGGCTATGAGTTATCGTTTAACATGAATAAGTCGCCGGCCCTTAAAGAGAAGGCGGTGAGACAAGCGTTCGCTTATGCGATCGACAGGGAGGAGCTTGTCGAAAAGGTGGGAAGGGGCGCGGGTAAGCCTGGCAGCTTGGGCATCCTCCCACAGGATCACATCTGGTATAACTCTAATGTCAAGCAGTACAAGCATGACACCGAAAAAGCGAAACAGTTGCTCGCCGACGCGGGCTGGAAGGACTCGGATGGCGATGGAATCCTGGAGAAGGATGGCAAGAAGCTATCGTTTACGATGACGGTGTCGAGCGACGCTACGACCACGAGGATAGCTGAGCTTGTGAAGGAGCGCCTGAAAGAGGCTGGCATAGAGGTCAAAGTCCAGGCCTTAGAAAGCAAGGCCCGTGACACTAAGCTCGCCCAGGGCGACTTCGAGATAGCCATAAACGGCTATGGCGGATGGGGAGGCGATGCTGACTACCTGAGGACGAAGTTCTGCGGCACTAAGTTCGGCATACAGGGAGCCAGCCATAGCAGGCCATTAATTGGATACCAGAACGATACTGTTGATAGGCTTGCGCTTGCTCAGCTTAAAGAGACGAATGGCGAGAAGCGTAAGCAGATAATCTACGAATTACAGGAAGTGCTGGCGGAAGACGTTCCAAGCATACCATTATACTATACGGCCAGCTATGAGGCATACCGTCCCAGCGTATATGATGGCTGGATGAACATGTTTGACCACCACGAGGTGACGCATAGCAAGCTCTCGTACCTTGACCGCACTGAGATAACGTGGGCGTGATAGCATGGAGGAGAGCGCAAAGCTGTGGAAAGAGTTTTGGAGACAGGCGACCCCGGCCGCCGGCAGGGGGCCGAGGAGCGCATCTTTCTGGGACAGAAAAGCGGAGAAATACGCTGAGAACGCCTCAAGCGATAGGAGGGATGGTAAGCTGAGGGCGGCGCTGGAGTTTATCATGAATGCCGGCCTTGAGCTGGAAGGCGCGGAGGTGCTGGACATCGGCGCCGGGCCGGGCACCTTTGCCATCCCTCTCGCCCATATGGGCGCAAGAGTCACCGCTATAGACATATCCGCCGAGATGCTCAAAAGGCTGGAAAAAAATGCGGCAGAAGAAAAAGTATCATCCATAAAAACGATCCATAGCTCATGGAAGGACCTCGACCTAGATGCCCTGGGATTTAAAGGAAAGTTCGACCTCGTCATAGCTTCCATGACGCCCGCCATAAACGGCCCGGAGACTTTCGACATGATGCTTGAAGCCTCGAAGGGCGTATGCTACTATAGCGGATGGGTAAGCAGGAAATGGGATAAAGCATACTATGAGCTCTACCGCATGCTTTTCAACGAAGACTACAGGGAGGCCTCACACGGGCTTTACCTCCCATTCATGTACCTCTATACCATGGGATACCGGCCTACGCTAAGGATTAAGCAGGAGCTATGGTCGAGCGATGAGACCGTCGATAGCATGGTCGACGAGGTCGCGGGGTTCTTCAGCAGCACGAAAGACATCGATGAGAAGATGAAGAGCCGCATACGGGCATACTTCCAGGAACGGTCGAAGGACGGAATCTACCATTCGGAGACGTTAGCCGTCACAGGAATGATGGTCTGGGAGAAAAATAGCAGATGAAAAGTAAAGACGGAATGAGTGTCATACTACAATATGCCATCACCCTTTCTATAATACTTGTATTGAACTTTTTCCTCCCTAGGATGATGCCGGGAGACCCGTTTTTGCTCAGGTCAGCCGATACGGAGAATGAGGTTGTATCAATACTAACGGATGAACAGAGGCTATACTACATAAGCTATTATGGGCTTGACAGGCCGATCCACGAGCAATTCATTAATTATGTAACCTCGACATTTACGGGAAATCTCGGGATGAGCATTTATTATAAAATTTCGGTTATCGATGCTATATGGCTGCATTTGCCCTGGACTGTGCTAATCGTCCTGGGCGCCACGATACTAAGCACGGCTGCCGGCATCTCGCTCGGGATATTCTCGGCGAAAAGAAGAGAAGGCGTTACGGACAAGCTCATGATCATAGGCTTGATAAGCTTTGCCGAGATTCCATCGTTTTTGCTGGGGCTTATCTTATTGCTCGTTTTCGCCGCTTATTTAAAGCTATTCCCAATTGCCGGTGCTATCACGCCTTTTGCTCATTATACGGGCCTGCTAGATAGGGTTTGGGACGTCGCTTACCACGCATTTTTGCCCATGATTACCCTGGCACTGACCCAGCTTACGGGCGTATATCTCCTGACCAGAAACACCCTTGTTACCGTAATGACCAAGGACTATATCAGGACCGCAAGAGCTAAGGGCATAGGGGAGAGGCTAGTGTGGTACAGGCACGCTCTCCGGAACGCGCTTTTGCCCGTGGTCACGAGGGTCGGCTTCCAGCTCGGCATGCTTGTAGGCGGAGCGGTGCTGGTCGAGAACGTTTTTAACTACCCGGGCATAGGCATGCTTCTCAGGAACGCTGTTATAGCCAGGGACTATCCGCTCATACAGGGGATCATGCTTGTCATGGCCGTTAGCATATTGACGGCGAACTACCTCGTCGATGTTTTCTACAGGCGTCTCGACCCTAGAACTGCATCCACGGAGGCATAAAGATGATGCTAAGCAAAAGTGTAGCATCCGGTCCTATTAAGTCGGCTATTGATATCATTAATGGATTTACGATACCGGGCAAGGCTGGCGTGGCGGGCATCATCATTATTGTCCTGATGGCAGCCCTGGCTCCATTCATCACTTTTTATGGGCCATCCGAAATATCGGGAAAATCCTTAGAGCCACCCGGACCATCCCATATCCTGGGCACAGACGAGCTAGGAATGGACATATGGTCGCAGCTCTGCTATGGCGCGAGGATGAGCCTGGTGATAGGGCTGGCAGTGGCCTTGATAGCAGGCCTGGGTGGAGGAACGCTGGGCATACTGGCCGGCTATGTGGGAGGCATATGGGATGCTCTACTTTTAAGGGCTATCGATATTACTCTAGCTTTGCCCAGCTTTCCGCTATTGATAGTGATAGCGGCATTTCTCGGCCCGAGCATTGTAAACGTCATACTCGTCCTCGTCCTTTTTTCATGGGCAAAGCCGGCCAGGATTGCGAGGTCTCAGACCCTGGCGATGAAAAAGCAAAAATACGTCGTCTCGGCAAGGCTATACGGGGCAGGCCCGCTATACATCATAAGGAGGCATTTATTACCCGAAGTATTGCCCCTCATCTTCGTCAGCATTGTAAACTTATCCTCTTACGCTATAGTCGCAGAGTCCGGCCTCGCCTTCCTGGGACTGGGCGACCCTACTTCAAAGAGCTGGGGCATGATGCTGTATTATGCCACCCATTTCAGGTCGATATACTTCACCCCGTACTGGCAATGGTGGCTCATACCTCCTTTGGTCGCTCTAATATTCTTGCTTTTGTGTCTCGCCTTTATTGGAAGAGACCTGGAGCGAGTGGTTGACCCTAAACTAAGAAAGAAGGGTGATTAATGATGCCTCTGCTAGAAGTAAAAGGCCTCAGATGTGAATACATATCTGAAAAAAGCTCAATCAAAGCGGTTGACGGGGTGAGCTTCGAGCTCGAGAAAGGAGATGCGCTCGGCATAGTAGGCGAATCAGGCAGCGGTAAGACCACCATAGCGCTGGGTATCATGGGTCTGTTGCCGAATAATACGAAAACGTCGGGTAAAGTGCTATTTCATGGAATGGACATGGCCTCGATGCCAGAACATGAAAAGGATCGTATAAGGTGGAAAGGGATGGCCATGGTTTTCCAGAACGGCCTCGAGGTGCTGAACCCTGTCATGAAGGTTGGTTATCAGGTATGTGAGCCGATGATAAACCACCTGGGGCTGAGCAAGAAAGATGCAGGGATGCGCTGTGCGGGGCTTTTCAGCATGGTTGGCCTCGACCCTTCATGGATGGACGCATACCCGCACCAGCTATCCGGGGGCATGAGGCAAAGAGTGCTAATAGCCATGGCGCTGTCTTGTGAGCCGGAGCTTCTCATCCTGGACGAGGTCACGTCTGCCCTGGACGCTTTTACCAGAAAGGAAATCAGGGACCTGCTGCTGAAACTCCATGAGAAGTATGGGTATGGCATGATAGTGATATCGCATGACATCACGTTCGTCTCATCGATGGCGGCAAGGCTGATGGTGCTCTATTCGGGTAAGGTCGTGGAAAAAGGCCTCACCAGAGATGTGGTCAGCTCTCCGCGGCACCCTTATACGAGAGGGCTCATCAATTCAACGCCGGACATTTTTATATACAAGGACATGTGGGGAATACCCGGAGAGTCGTCATCCGGTGGGCATGATGGATGCCCTTTCTATCCAAGATGCACGCAGCCCATCGATATATGCTTGAAGGCGCCGCCTGAGCTGAAAGACCATGGTGGCAGGGAAGTCGCGTGTCACAGGGGCGGTATCGCCACCCTTTTAAATGCCACAAGTCTCGTGTTCAATTATTACTTGCCTGACGGCAAAAAGATAAAAGCTGTCGATAACGTAGACCTGAATGTCAAGGAGGGAGAGGTTCTCGCCATTGTCGGGCAAAGTGGATCCGGCAAGTCGACGCTTGCGCACATTTTGGCGGGAGTTATAGAACCATTAAGCGGGGAGATATTTTTCAATGGCGTAAAGGTGAACGGGAACAAGAATGGGAACGGCTCCAGGTTTGGAGACATACAAATCGTGTTTCAGGACCCGTTTAATTCTACTAGCAGCAGGTTCACCGTGCTGGACGCCATTAAAGAGCCTCTGGACATTAACGATATTGGCACTCCAGAGGAAAGGATCAGTATGGTGAAAGATGTCCTTTCCCTCGTCAGGCTTCCGTCGACGGAAGATTTCCTTAATAGATATTGTGGAGAACTGAGCGGCGGGCAGCGGCAGCGAGTGGCTCTGGCACGAGCCCTTATCATGAGGCCAAAGCTCCTGATCGCCGACGAAATAACGTCTGCCCTGGATGTCTCCACGGCCGCTAACGTGCTGCGCCTTCTCAAGGGACTGCAGAACAGGCGAGGCTTCGCGATGATTTATATTTCGCATGACCTGACGCTGACCCTGAAGATCGCCGACCGGATAGCGGTAATGAACGCTGGAAAGATCGTAGAGACAGGTAACGCCCACGACGTGATGCTTAGCCCCCATGAGGAATATACGAAGAGGCTCGTCGGATCGAGGATAGGGCTGTGCTGCTCTGGCGGCAACAAATGGGGACGACAGGACATAAGCGAGATTCGATAAAAATATAATTTTTATTTTATTATATTTCACTCATGTCTCCTTTTTTAGGATCAGTTCCTGCATGAGCGTATCGACCGTCAATATGCTGGCCTTCTCGACTTTTGTCAGATTTCCGCCCACATCCATGAGTGTTACGACACCTTCTTTAAGCTTTGCCTTCACAACGTTCTTAGCTATCTTCTCCCTGCTTCCATCATTTTCAAGAAAAACCGTAAACTCGCACATAACTAAATTCTCCCTATGGCTTTGACTTATTGAGCATCTCAAGCATCAGCTCGTTTTCAATGACATCCAGCCTCACTATAATGGCTCCCTCGATTTTTATGACCGTGCCACCGGAGCCTAGAAGGGACGTACATCCCCCACCAGCCTCCGCCCGCACTATGCTCCTGGCAACCCTCCTGCTGGTGCCGTTCTCGTTTATAAAAACTGCAAGCTCACACATAAGACACGGCCGTTCTCGACACCTCACCTCTCAATGGCCTCTTTGATCAGCCTGATGTCGCATATCGCGGGCGAGTCGGGGTAGAAGTCCATGATAAGCCTGCTCTGCTTATCCGCCTCGACGACCATCCTGTCATAGCAGACTGGATAGATGTCTTTAAAATCCTGGCTCATTTCCTTTAGGGTCGCCTTAATGTCAGCGCCGTCCTCGACCTTGTTCACGATGACAAGCTGCTTTTTCACGCCAATGTCCCTGGCCAGCTTCATCACGTGCCTGGCCACTTCCAGCGACTTCGGGGTGGCCTCGGTCACGACCAGGTTGTAGTCGTAGTCGGCGGCGAGACCCCGCCCCAGCACCTCAGGCCCGGCCTGCGAGTCCACGATGATGAAATCGAGGTAGGGCATCCTTTTCTCCAGCCTCTCGATGATGAGCTTTACCAGGGCGATGGAGGAGCATATACACCCCGCGCCGCCATACGGTATCGTGCCCATCACCATTACCCTTATTTTATCACCCGTCAGGACGGTATAAGTGGATATGACGTCCTCCAGGCTATCGTCATCGACCTCGTGGGCGTGGCCTTGCCTATCGTCTTCATTTCCGCTCACCCCTAGCCTGTCCCTGATGGCAGCCTTATTATCGGCCAACGTCGTGAGCATCGAGTAAGGCACTCCCAGAGACATGGCCAGGTTCATGCTCGGGTCGGTGTCGATGACGAGCACTCGATAGCCATCGTTTACGAGAAGCCTGGCAAGGGTTGCGACGAGGGTAGTCTTCCCCACGCCGCCTTTCCCCGTCGTTATTATCTTTTTCATCTTATAGGCGCTCCTTTCCTAATTCTTAGAGGCTTCTAGCGTTAGCGTCGTGACGAACACCGCTTCATCGTACTGGTCGGGCACGCCTTTCGAAGGGTCCCTGTGCCTTGCGAGGAACATCCAGGGGCCTTCGGCCTTGATCGGGACCTTAGCCACGCCCTCATTATCGGTCACTACTATGGCCATTTCTTTGCCTTCCTTCTTGGATACCGCCTTCACTTCGACTCCCGGAAGCTTTTTGCCCTCATAGTATACGGTAAGCTCCAGTTCCTTTCCGACCTTCGCCCTGGCATCCTTTGGCACTATGTCCAGTATGCCATGCACTGGCTCTGCCACGTACTTTCCGTTCGAGCCCACGCTAAATATGGTTTTGGCCATCTGGTGCCATGCGCCCGCATACACGACGTCCTTGTACATGCTTTTCGGCCCCGCCTTGAAGCCCTCCTTCTTCGTATTCGAATAAGTTTCAGGAGACATGTCCGCGACCGCCGTATAGTACCCATCCTTGTCCGCCTTGAACTTGAGGGAGTGGGAGTCCTTCTTAGGGGTTATCTTCAGGGCGAACTTCTTTTTGGCCGGGTCGTATATTGTCGGAGTGATGTTTTTAGGGTCTGGACACCCGTCAACTGCCATGTTATGGCCGTAGAATAGCTCAAGCTCAACGTTTTTGCCTTTCACCTTCGAGGCCTCGAGCCAAATCTCGTGGCCTCTGACCATCAAGACCATCCTGTCCATTCATTTCACCTTCTTATGTAGCGCCATCTTAGCCATTCGATGCCTTGCCCACGTGTTGCCCGGCGGAGGGTAACACATGAAACTATTATTATAGCCTCAAAGTATTAATAATTTATCAATATGTAATATTTTTGCTTATAATAGCTATCACATTTTAGACTATTTGCTACAAAAACGAAAAATTTTAATATTTGGATAGCTATTTAGCTTTTATGCCATTACCGGATGCTCAGGTAAAAGAAGCCATAGCCCGCAAGTGGGATGAATCGTCCCAGACCTACGATGACCATGCGGGCCACGGGATTAAAAGCGATGAGGAGCACGAAGCATGGAAGAGCGTCTTCAAAAAGGCCATACCCGCAGGTGCTGTAGAGATAATTGACGTAGGCTGCGGCACAGGCGAAATAAGCCTTCTGCTCGCGGAGATGGGGTTCAAGGTAACGGGCATCGACCTTTCCGATAAGATGCTCGAGAAGGCCAGGTCAAAGGCCGCAGCACGTGGCATGGAAATCCGCTATGGGAAAGGCGACGCCGAAAGCCTGCCAGTCGATTCCTGAGGCTCATGCAAAAGATCCAGGATGAGACGGGCGTCTCCTACTTGTTTATATCGCATGACATCGAAGTCCTGAAAGCCGTATGCGATCGGATTGCATATCTGGAAGAAGGTACGATTAAACATATCGAATGATTTTTCCTTTATAATTAGCAAAAAAGTGCTAAGAGCGCAAGATGCCTTTTATTCAAAAGGAGGCTGTGCGTTATTTGAGTCGTTACCTGGTCTATCTATGTCTCTGGAGGAGGATTCGGTTCCCCGCATCTTGCGCCCTCAATTCACCCCAATGGTATTACAATCATATACAAGTGTATTACTTATTAATATACTTTTCTATTAACGTAATAAAAATCTTTGCGTTCTCCGCGTTCCAACTACAAAACACGGGATAGCCTCCAAATCATTCAACACAATAATTAGAACGGCATTATCTTTTGTCACTCTAAAATAAGTTATATGTAGAGGGCTGCTCAATAATGCTCAGGACTCGCATGGTAAAATCAACTGGCTTACAGGCAGTATGCTTTATAATTATTTTGACGGCGGTCATCTTACTATCAGGATGCACAGATTATATAAAACAGGTACAGGATTTTTTTACCGAGAATAGCGACCCAGTGCTGAGAAGGGCGGAGCCTTATATAAAGCCGATAGACGTGGAGAACGCCACCCTCAGGGCCATGGCGGCGTCGATCGTAAAAGGAGGCCCCACAGGAGACAAGGATTACCAGGTCAACGCAATATATCGTTACATAGTCGAGCATTATTCATATTATAGCGACCCACGGAGCCGGGAGTACATACAGCCGCCATACGAGACCATCGCCATAGGCGGCGGCGATTGCGAGGATTTAAGCATATTGACGTGCTCACTCCTGGAAAATCTGGGCATCAGGACTTATCTTGTGCTCACGGATAACCATGCGTACTGTCTGGCCAGCGGCGTGGATGAGGGAAAGCTGAGGAGATACGCCGAGCAATCCCTCCTTAGCCAGGTGGCGGCGGATTATAATGCTAGAGAGGGCGGCAGCGCCATGAAAGCTGAGGATGGGAAATTGTTCACCTTAAGGGAGGATAATACGCAGGCGGCCATTAAGGGCGGCTATGTATGGTATTATGGCGGCAATGGCTCGAAGCTCAGCGATCCTATCATTTCCATGGACTGGCGCTATGAGATTGAGTCATCTTCCCCCATCACCGTATACGTCGTGCCCTCCAAGCAGGATTATGAGGCCATATGTAAGGGCCAGCCATTCAACTTCTACCCTGGGACGGATGCTAAGAACGTGGTCAGCCTCAGGGACTCATGTGAGGGCATGAGCACAAACGGCGGCCTCGTAATCGAAAACGATGGCAATAATGACGCCATAGTTAAAGTTAGCATTAAAAAATATAATTATTACAGAACGGACGGCATCTTTAAGGATATGAACATGACCTTTTACACTATAAATAACCAGACTTGCGTTGTGCTGGACACGACGGCGGGAAAATACGGGTACCCAGGGCTTGCCCAAAAGAGCCAGACCGGGGAGCGCATAGCTATAGACCCGGTCACCAGGCAATACTATTACCTCGGCTAGCTCATCCTAATAACTGGCAATAGATGGCTTCATGCCCAATGCCTTTTCAATGGCCTCTTTGGTTGCCTCTACCTCTATGGGCTTATCGCAATTCTTGATGACAGTTTCGGGGTCTTTTAGCAGGTGGCCAGTAACAACGCAGACGACGTGCTCGTCTTTTTCGATAACGCCCATCCTGCGGAGCTTGATAAGTCCCGCGACCGAGGCCGCGGATGCGGGCTCAACTCCTATGCCCTCTTTCGTGGCGAGCATCTTCTGGGCTGCCAGGATTTCTTCATCAGTCACGGTCTCCGCGGTGCCGCCAGACGCACGGATAGCATTCAAGGCCTTGACGGCATTCACTGGGTCCCCTATCCTTATCGCCGTGGCAACCGTCTCGGGGTGCTCCTCAACAGCTATGCTGGCCGCCCCGGACTTTATCGCCTTAGCGATGGGCGCGCTCCCCTCCGCCTGGATGCCAGTCATCTTCGGCACACGGTCGATTATGCCCAGCCTCTTCATCTCGCTCAGGCCCTTAAAAATAGCCGTAATGTTACCGGCATTGCCGACCGGCAATATTATCCGGTCCGGCACCTCCCATCCGAAGTAGTCCACGATCTCAAAGCCTATTGTCTTCTGGCCTTCCAGCCTATACGGGTTAATTGAATTCAAAAGGTAGATGCCGTTCTCGACGCACAACTCCCTCACAAGGCGCAGCGCATCGTCAAAATTGCCCTTGATGCTTATCACCTTAGCGCCATGCATCAACGCCTGGGCAACCTTGCCAAGCGCCACTTTACCAGAGGGCAACAATACTATTACTGGAATCCCTGCACGTGCGCCATAGACAGCCAGGGAAGCCGAAGTATTGCCAGTAGAAGCGCACGCGACGCTCTTCATCCCGAGCTCGAGCGCCTTCGTAACGCCCACGGTCATGCCCCTATCCTTAAAAGAGCCCGAAGGGTTCATGCCCTCGTGCTTCGCATACGCCTCCCTCAGGCCCACCTCCTTTCCAATGCTCCTCAAGTGGTATATTGGAGTGCCGCCCTCCTTTAGCGTCACAGGCTCCCTGCTCACAGGCAGCAAAGCCTTATACTTCCAGACGGATAAAGGCCCCTTCAAATCCTCCCTGGACAGCCTGATCTCAGAATAATCATAAACCACATCCAGTAAACCACCACACTTACTACATGTATAGATGACCTTATCGGGACCATACTTAGCGCCGCACTTTATGCACTCCAGATGATACATTCAACGATTCTCCTGCTACACGCCGTATAGAACATTGCTAAGGCTTTTAAAACTTTTGCTTACCACAACCATGTATATCCATAAGCAATCAAGGACACATATAGACTTTTATGCATTTTGATTAAAAAGCGTAAGCAACTCCCTTTTTTGTAATAGCCCCCGATACTAATAAATAAGAAGAATTCGATATCTAGGTTAAGCTGTTGGTCGCCAAAAATGGGGCATACCAACAATCTTAGTTATATATTTGAGGTGAAAATATGGATAAGAGATCTGGGATTATCGGGCTCGTGGTACTCGTTATCGCGGCCGTGATGATTTTATCAGGCTGTGCTTCACCGACTACCGTGACCCCGACTCCAACTACTAAGCCGTTTACGCTTGTGGAAATGACAGGTGCAGACCCACCATCATTGGACCCGGGCCTGGAATATGACACTGCATGCTATAGCTTAACGCAGAACGTTTACGAAACGCTTGTCTGGTATGAAGGTAAAGATGTCACCAAGCCGGTAGGGTTACTGGCTACAGGATGGGAATCGAATGATAACTATACTGTTTGGACTTTCTATCTCAGGGATAACGTTAAGTTCCATGATGGTACTAAGTTTAACGCTTCTGCAGTCAAGTATACCTTTGACCGCGGCGTGCTCATGAATAATCCAAACGGCCCGTGGGTAGGGGCCGGCATAACGTCGCTGCTTAAGGGTGGCGACGAGTGGATGGCATCAAACGGTACTGAGGCCGATGTACAGGCATACCTCGCTAATGAGGCGGTAAAGGTCATTAATGAGACAACGGTACAGTTTACGTTGAGCAGGTCGTACCCCGATTGGTACCACATCCTCGCGTTCCCTGCAACTGCGATAGTCAGCCCGACGGCCGAGATGACAAACATGCCATACACTCCCAACAATTATTCTGACACCTACTATAAGGAACACATGTGTGGCACCGGCCCGTTCAAGTTCGTATCATGGGCTCATGAGGATAAGCTGGTCTTCGAGAGAAATAATGACTACTGGAGAGCACCGGCCAAGGCCGAGCGCGTCGTTGTCAGGAATGTACCCGATGTGAACTCCAGGCGGCTGGCCTTCGAGAGAGGCGAGTGCGACTTCTCACAGGAGAATATAAGGAATCTGCCAGTATTCAATAACTCGTCCAAAGTCGTAATTGACATCCAGAATGACACCCTGATGATAAGCTTCATAGGCTTGAACATGGCTAGGTGGCCGTTTAATGACACGAGGATGAGGCAGGCTTTCGTCGAGTCCTTCGACTATCAGACCTATAGGAATGAGGTAGCCTATGGCTATGGCGCGTTACCGCACGGCGTAGTGCCCAAGGGCCTGGGAGGATATAATGAAAGCATACCCACGTCACAGTATAACCCGGAGCACGCAAAGCAGCTCATGAAGGAAGTCCTGGATGAGAAAGGGTATACCGCAAGCAATCCGCTCACCGTAACAATAGCCTATAATGAAGATAACGCTGGGCGTGCGGCAGGGGCTGTCATGCTGGCAGATACGATAAATAAGTATGGCCTCCCCATAAAGGTTGAAACACAGCCACTTAAATGGGCAACATTTCTAGATAAGCAAAAGAAAGGTGACCTTGATATATTCTGGTTGGGGTGGCAGGCGGACTTCCCAACGGCAGATAACTTCCTGGGGCCGTTCGCAGTTTCTGACATGTTCTTCGCCAAGCAGGTAGGCTACAAGAACGAGACCATCGATAAGCTCTACGATGAATACTTCCTCGCTAAGACCCAGGATGAGAGGAACAGGATCTGCTATGAGATACAGATGGGCTTATTGAATGACAACCCGTACATAGTGTATCTCCAGCCGGCTTCCATGTACGTCATGAACAAGGACCTTAAAGGCTATCAGTGGAACGTCATGCTGAGCGGATTCTACTGGTATCCGATGTACAAGGAATAACTAAAACTATATATAGTGGCCGTATGCAAATTAATACGGCCACTTGCCTTTTTATCTAAAAAACAAAAAGGGATGAACATGAGGCTACGAGATTATATAATAAGGCGTCTATTGCTGCTTATCCCGGTATTAATTGGCATAAGTTTCATCACATTCTTCCTATCGCACATGATTGGCGACCCTGCTGCAGCCTGGCTCTCCGAAAAGACCGCTGGACAAGAAAATATAGTAAAGGAAATAAGAAAAGCCCATCACCTTGATGACCCTATAATAATGCAGTATTACTATTATCTGGTTGACCTTTCAAAGCTAGACCTAGGAAGGACCGGCCGCAATGAGGGCGGGCGGCCTGTGGCTGAGGCTTTGGCAGACTATTTCCCTGCCACGCTAGAATTGGCCATAATAGGCATGATACTTGCCCTGCTCATAGGCATTCCCCTGGGAATATTGTCCGCAATTTTTAAGGACAAAATCATCGACCATATCGTGCGGGTGTTTGCCCTTATAGGCGTGTCCATGCCGATTTTCTGGCTCGGCCTGATTTTAAAGTATTGGCTATCATTCAAGCTTAACCTATTACCCCTTGATGGGAGGCTTCCTTATACAGTAATGCCTCCGCCAACCGTTACGGGCATGTATACAGTCGATGCCCTTCTGGCCGGGCAATGGGATACGTTCTTTATAGCATTAAAGCACGCAATATTGCCATCGTTCTGCCTTGCCCTTATAACCATGGCCATTATTACGAGAATGATGCGCTCGAGCATGCTGGAGACCATGACGCAGGACTTCATAAGGACTGCGAGGGCAAAGGGCTTATCCGAGAGGGTAGTCATCATGAAGCATGCCCTGAGGAACGCGCTGACTCCGACGACGACCGTGGCAGGCCTATCATTTGGCGGGCTACTGAGCGGAGCCGTGATGACTGAGACCATATTCGCGTGGCCTGGCATAGGGCGCTTTTCGGTTAACGCCATCGGCTCAACGGATTTCGCATCTATTATGGGGTTCGCGCTCTTAATAGTCATAGTATACGTGTTCTCGAACCTCGTGGTAGATATACTGTATGTGTACCTCGATCCAAGGGTTAAGTACGGGTGATACGATGGCAGTGGGTCAAAGTAGCGTAACTGTGGGTAAGAAGCGCTCGTTCATAGAGGCATGGGCTGAAAAGAACGATTCGAGGATAAAGGAGTGGAAACACTCTATAAGGCTATTTCTAAAGAGCCCGCTTGCAGTGATAGGCCTTATAATCGTCACCACATTCATATTAATGGCAATATTTGCGCCGTATCTTGCCCCTTACCCGAATAACTGGAGAGACATCACCAAGCAATGCCTGCCGCCCAGCATGGAGCACATCCTTGGCACTGAGATATATGGCGGCGATATACTTAGCATGATAATCTGGGGTAGCAGGACCTCCTTGACATTAGGCTTCACCATCGTGTTCACCGTCGTCATTATTGGAACGATAGTAGGCTCTATTGCAGGATACTTCGGCGGATATATCGATGAGCTATTGATGAGGATAACGGATATATTCCTGGCATTCCCATCCCTTGTGCTCGCTATGGTGATAGTAGCCGCCATGGGAAGCGGCCTGCAAAACGTGATGATAGCCATAGCGGTAGTATCATGGCCTGCATATGCCAGGCTTATCAGAGGCCAGATCCTTTCGATAAAAGAGCGTAACTTTATAGAGGCTGCCAGGGCCGTAGGGGCGAGCGATTGGCGCATAATTACGAGGCATCTCATACCGAACTCCTTTTCTCCAATCATAGTCCAGGCCACGATGGACCTGGGGGGCATCATCATCACCGCAGCAGCCCTGAGCTTCATCGGGCTGGGGGCGGGGCCAGGAGAAGCAGAGTGGGGTCGCATGATAACTGATGGCCAATCAAGGCTTCTGAGTTCTCCATGGATATCTACGTTTCCAGGTATTGCCATATTGCTTGTCTGCCTCGGGTTTAACCTCCTGGGCGATGGGCTTAGAGACATACTTGACCCGAGGATGAGGAGATAATATGCCCGAAGTTCTAGTTAGCATAAGAGGCCTTAAGACCAACTTCTATACGTATGCGGGCGTGGTCAAGGCGCTTGACGGAATAGACCTCGATATATATAAAGGCGAGACCATCGGCCTTGTCGGAGAGACGGGTTGTGGTAAGTCCGTTACGGCATTATCCATCATTCGCCTCATACAGTGGCCGCCCGGCCGCATAGATGAGGGTAGCATCATATTTAATGGAAAGGACCTTTTGAAGCTGCCTGAGAAAGAGATGCGTAAAATAAGGGGCAACAAGATATCCATGATTTTCCAGGAGCCGATGAACTCCTTCAACCCGGTATTTACCATAGGCGACCAGATAGCAGAGGTCATCATGCTCCACCAGAAGATGGATAAGAAGAGCGCATGGAAAAAAGCGGTAGAGATGCTATCCTTTACCAGCATACCTGCGCCAGAGAGGGTAGCGAAAAGCTATCCACATGAGCTTTCAGGCGGTATGCTTCAGCGCGCGATGATATCTATGGCACTTGCCTGTCAGCCTCAACTGCTCATTGCTGACGAGCCGACCACCGCGCTTGACGTGACTATCGAGGCTCAAATCCTGGACCTGATGAAAAACCTCAAATCCAGGACCAATGCCTCGATACTAATGATAACTCATGATTTGGGCATAATAGCGGAGATGTGCGACAGGGTGGGAGTAATGTATGGCGGCGTAATAGTGGAGCTCGCGGACGTGGTGGCGATATTCAAAAAGCCGCTCCACCCCTACACAAGTGGCCTCATAAACGCGATACCAAGCTTATCCGCCGAGCAAAAGCGCAGGCTTGAGACCATCCCCGGTAACGTGCCAAACCTGATTAACCCACCCACAGGTTGTAGATTTCACCCGCGGTGCAGTAAGGCTATGGACATATGTAAAAAGGAGAAGCCAGGCGTGTATGAGGTAGAAGATGGCCACTGTGTATCGTGTTTCCTTTATGCGGAGGAGCAGAAAAAATGACCGAGAACCTGATAGAGGTTAAAGGCCTTAAAAAATATTTCCCTATCAAAGGCGGCATACTGGCGAGAACTGTCGAGTACGTGAAAGCCGTGGACGGGGTTGACATCAGCATTAAAAATGGCGAGACGCTTGGCCTGGTAGGTGAGAGCGGGTGCGGCAAGACGACAGTGGGGCGAACGATATTAAGGCTGATAGATGCGGATGATGGTAAGATAATCTTCGATGGCAAGGATATAACGAAATTAAATAGAAATGAGATGCGTAGTATCCGCCCGAACATGCAGATAGTGTTTCAGGACCCTAATAGTTCGCTGGACCCAAGGATGCTCGTACGTGATATCATCGGCGAGCCGATGATCGTTAACGGCATGAAGAAGGGCGATGAGATGAACCGTAAGATTGGCAGGCTTCTGGAGGCCGTGGGCCTTAACGCCATCGACATGAACCGCTATCCTCACGAGTTTAGCGGTGGCCAGCGGCAGCGCATCTGCATAGCGAGGGCGCTTGCCCTGAACCCGAAGTTCATCGTCCTTGACGAGCCCACGTCGGCGCTAGACGTTTCCGTCCAGTCCCAGATCCTGAACATGCTGGAGGACCTGCAAAAAGAGTATAAGCTGACGTACCTTTTCATCTCGCATAACCTTATCGTGGTAAAGTACTTGAGCGACCGCGTTGCAGTGATGTATCTGGGCAAGGTGGTGGAGATGGCGAGGACTGATGACCTGTTCGAGAATCCATTGCACCCGTATACACGGGCTTTGCTGTCAGCCATAGCTGTTCCCGATCCAGCCGTTAAGCGTCAGAGTAGAATCATCCTTGAGGGCGACGTCCCTACACCCATTAACCCGCCTAAAGGCTGTCGCTTCCATACGAGGTGCAGGCATAAGATGGATATATGCGAAAAGGTCGAGCCCGAGTTTAAGGATATAGGCGGCGAGCACTTCGTGGCATGCCACCTCATGGATAAACACAAAGGATACGGCTAATAATAACCACAAAGAGCACAAAGGACACAGAGGGTAAATTTAAACCACAGAGGTTCACAGAGGACACAGAGATCATATTCACCACAGAGGTTCACAAAGGACACAGAGATCATATTCACCACAGAGGTTCACAAAGGACACAGAGATCATATTCACCACAGAGGTTCACAAAGGACACAGAGATCATATTCACCACAGAGGTTCACAAAGGACACAGAGATCATATTCACCACAGAGGTTCACAAAGGACACAGAGATCATATTCACCACAGAGGTTCACAAAGGACACAGAGATCATATTCACCACAGAGGTTCACAAAGGACACAGAGATCATATTCACCACAGAGGTTCACAAAGGACACAGAGATCATATTCACCACAGAGGTTCACAAAGGACACAGAGGCTTTTTATTTCCTAGGGGGGCTTCGCCCCCTGAGAGACCTTCCTTCTACCCATTATAAATGAGATTCTTTCTTATTGTGCGTCTTCCATTTTATACTAAATCCATTTATTATACTAAATAATTGTATATCAAATGATTAGCCTATTAAAGATTGAGGGGGTCTCCGAGGGGGGCTTCGCCCCCCTCGGAAATAAAAAGCCTCTGTGTCCTCTGTGAACCTCTGTGGTGAATATGATCTCTGTGTCCTTTGTGAACCTCTGTGGTTTAAATTTACCCTCTATAGCCTCTGTGGTGTTATATGACGAAGCCAGTCTCGGATTTTGGCTTAATGCGCAACACGATGTAGCCCTTCATCCTCGACTTCGAGAGGCTGACAACCTCACGCATATAGACGCCCTCATCAAAGCGAACGTTAAGGATTGTATCCTTATACTCGTCATATGGGAGCTTAATTCTCGCGCCGTTAAGGTTAAGGGTGACAGGGGTGGGGGATATGCTATCCTGGATATCCGGAACCTGCTTCTCGATCTCTGCCTTTACGCGGGGCGGGCTAACGCTCAATGGGTCCTTATCAAACTCGGCCCTGCGCTCATCCAATACTTTACCAATGGCGGCCACTATGGCGTCCATGCGAGCGGTCTCATCCTTTTGCCTTAGACGGTGCATCATACGGCCCAGGCCGCCCACGTAGGCTTCACAACCAGGAACCTCCGACGCCTCCATCATGGGGCCACCAGCTACTACGATCGGCACCTCAATATCCTGGAACAGCTTCGTCTTCTCCCTGATACACTCCCTAAAGTTACCATATAAGAACAAGGCGGCATCGTGCTCGTTGATGAGGTCAACCTCCTTAGCGGTAAGCTGAGCCAGCCTCTTGCCAACGCCCCTTGCAAGGCCAATCATGTTAGTCTTAGAGCCGGAACGCCTCAAGTACTCTGCTATGTCGCATGCCAGGTGAGGCAGATGCTGATATGCAAGTGTGGGAGTGACCACCGCGACCTCTGCGCCCGCGAGGGGTGCCTTTGTCAGCTTAGCCAGCAGTTCCCTGGCCTTAGCCTCTACAACGGGGATATCGGCATTCGGGACCAGCACGACCATTATAACGTCAAGCTGCAAAACGTTCTTCTGAAGTATATAGCCGCCCAGGTCCTCCACTAATTCTTCGAACTCCTCGTGCTTGTAAAGGCCGCCCTGAAATATGAATGGCTCCATCGTTATGCCCCTATGCTACCCCTCAGTTTTTTACACATCTCCACCCATTCCGGCTTGATGGGGTCCTCGGAAGCGATGAAGGCCAGCGTGTGCTCGTCAATGTAATGCTTCCTGACCCTAAAGCCCTCTGGCGTGATCCGCAGCAGCGCGTCTATGACGTTCTTCTTTAGGTCCTCACGGGGGTCGTAGACGACTATGGACGAGATGTCGTCCATCTGCTTCGCGAAGTCGCCCTTTAGTGGCACTATGACCGCGGCCCGCTCGGTCTGGATGACGCTCTCGCGGCCATACTTTGCCCATAGCTTCCCCACGGCCTTAGAGGCGTATAGCTCCTCCCTTATTGAGACCAGCAGGCCCTCCTCAACGCTTGTGATGTCGGCCACGTCTCCAAGGGTGAGCTTAGCCAGGCCAGGCCTGAACAGCCCCACGATGATGAATACCGGGGCTTTTGGGTCGATGTAGACCTTCAGCCGTCCGATGGCCCTAACCAGGTTAAGGTCGGACAGGATATCAGAGATGACCTCGCGGTATTTTGCCGCCCCTTCCCTGTCCTCGGATTCGACGGTGAATACTTCCAGGGGTTCCATGGCAAGGTCGCTCATCTCTTCGAGTCCTCCCTGAGCCCGGACACTAGCAACGCGGCGCCGACCGCGCCAATGTATTGAGAGTATGGGGGCACGACAACGTCGACTTTCAGCAGGTCGCTCATTGCCTTCACCAGGCCGATGTTCAGCGACGTGCCGCCCACCATGATAACGGGCATCCTGACCTCTATCTCCTGTAGCTGCTGCTCGAAGACCTGCTCTGCGACGCTATAGCAGGCGGCGGCTGCGACGTCTTCCCGCGACTTGCCCATCGAGAGCGAGTTAACCAGGCTTTGGGTGCCGAACACGATGCAATAGCTATTCATGACCACGTTCTTGTGGTTGCCCTTTAATGCCAGCTTGCCCAGGTCCGCTATGTCCACGCCCAGCCTGTTGGCCGACTGCTCCAGGAACCTGCCCGATGCGCCTGCGCAGATGCCGCCCATTGTGAAGCTGCCAGGGATGCCGTCCATGACGGAGATGGCCTTGTTATCCATGCCGCCTATGTCTATGACCGTGGCCGGGCCTTTTTGTTTCCCCGCAAGGTAGACCGCGCCTTTTGAGTTTACTGTTAATTCTTCCTGTACGAGGTCGGCGCTATAGTGCTTTCCGATGAGGAAACGGCCATAGCCCGTGGTACCGAGGCCCTGAAGGTCCTCCTTCTTTACGCCGGCCATCTCAAGAGCTTTGCTGAAGGCGTCTTCGGCGCTCTTTATCACGTCTGTGGTCTTCACCCACCCTGTGCCGATTATCTCGTTGTCGCGCATTACCACGGCCTTGGTGGTGCTTGACCCGGAGTCTATGCCCGCGGTAAGCCCGACCTGCTCCTCTCTGGCTAGCAGGCTCCTCCTCAGCGCCGTGGTGGATAGGGCCTCCAGCCTCGTGAGCAATGTCTCATGGGTCGTGCGCTCAGTAAAAGAGTAGCTGATGACAGGTATGTGGGCATGCTGCTGGATGTAGTTACGCACTGCATTCCTGACGATGGCGCCCTCAGCGCAGCGGAAGCATGTCGTGATGAACGCTGCATCTGCTTTAGTGTCCCCGGCCGCTATGCTCTTCGCCCTCGCTATCATCAATCGCAGGTCAGGGCTGGCCACCTGCAGGCCGAACCCATCAGCGGCCTCCTTTATTCCGCCAATATCCACCTCCGGGTAAACGATTTGCGCGTTGACCTGGTCAGCGGCCTCCTCCACCTCCTTCTCAACTCCACTATACTCCGAGCCACATGAGAGGTGCGCTATCCTTATCCGCCTCATCGCCTTACCTCCTGCTTCGGCTCGGGCGTAAGCTCCACACCGGCCTCGCTAACTTTTAGCTTATCCAAAAATTCCTTCACATATAAAACAAAATTCTTAGCCTCGTTCTCATTCTTCGGATACTTTAGCTCGAGAACGGGTATCCCTTTGTTCCTGATAACATACTTTAAAAGCTCGTTTGTACGGGCACAACCCATACAGCCAAACATGTAGTCTGCATCCTCCACGATGATGGCGGCCTCCGCCTGCTCAATAAGCGGATCCATGAGCGCCATCCGGCCCCGCACCCCGGACGGTATCTCTATGGCCGCGTACTTCAAGCCTTTCTTGGCATCGTCGGGCGTCATGTTCAATGGCGGCGAATCCAGGCCAGGGTCCGTCACCTTTTTGCGTATCTCTTTCATGATGGCCAGAGGCTGGTGCCCAAACCTCTCCACAAGGTCTGAGAGTATCAGGCTATTAGCGGGGTATATGAATATTTTCATGACCGTTATTCTCCTTTTATTTTTGCGGCTTCCTCTTCGATGATCTTCTTAAATATGTCCACTGGCAGGTTTTTTTCCTCTGGAAGGGCGACAGGCTTGCTGCCCCTCTCCACGAGCACGAGCCCCTTACTTATATCGGGCAGGAGATCTATCTCGTTCTTTAGCTGGTGGAACCCCGGCCTGGGGCCTCCACCCCTATTCGCCCTACAGCGCCTTTCATCGCCAGGGGGGAAACCTCGCTCCTTCACGAATATCTTCGTAGGGTTAAGCTTCCTGACCTCGTTGACCACCTTGTCCACCTCTTCTCGCTTTCCGGTGACCATCAGGCCGTAGCACGTCTCCTTTATCGTGACGTCGCTCGAAACCTTATAGGCGCTGATCGCTATGTCAGAAGGAAGCTCGCTTTCGGCAATGACTACCATCTTGGTGATAATGTCTTCGGGCATCCTCACACCTCCTTGAAATAGACCATGTCCTTTTCCTTCAGCTTTTTAAGCTTCTCGACGTTAATCACGCGGCCCACAATGTTAGTTGCCGCATACTTCTCGCCCGTGGGCCCGAACTTGTCGTTATCGCTGAACCTGACGCCAATCATGCCCTCATGCTTCGATGCCATGTTCGTGAGGGCGATGTCGCCGCCCTTCACGATGGAGCCTTCCTTGGGCTTATTCTCAGGTATGAGGCTGCCCGTGGCCACGGGCTTACCCTTGAACAGCATGGTCTCCTCATACTTGAAGAAGACGGGAAGCGCGCCTACCCGGTGCTCCTTAAGGCCGGAGGCCTTCCTGAAGTAGTCGCTCGTGTTCGGCGCAAGGTCATCGTATAGGTGAATCTCGATGAGGTTGCTCTGCGGGACTCCTGTTAGCTTGACATTGCCAGAGGATATTATCTCCATGGTCGTCCTCGGGGACTGGTCGACTATCACGGCGTCCTTGCCCTGGTAGCCCGCCTTTTCATACTTCACGCCCGCAGCGTCCAGAATATTGCCCGCCTCCTCGAACCCGTAGCCCATCATGCTCAGCCGCTTCGGGATGGTCTTTATGGCTATTTTCTGGCCGGGCGAAACCATCTTTACTAGCTCCATTCCATGAATGACCCTTCCCACGATTGAGTGATAAACGTTAGATGTCATGTCCTGCTTTGATATGTAGATGCGTCCCCTTCCTTTGCCGCTCGTCCTCACGCTTATCGTCCCTTCGCTCCGGGCGGCCAGGTTCTCATATGGGCAGAGCTCGCCCAGCATCGTATCCGTGGAAATGAAGGAGCTGGTCACGAAGTCGACCTTAAAGAAGCCGTTCTTGACGGCCGCGTAGAAGTGCTCCGCGCCATCCTTGGCCTTCGGCAGGAGCTCCACCTCGGCCTGCGAGTATATCTCCATCCCATCCTCTAGCTTAGTAGAGGTATCGGTGGTCACTATCTTGCTGGCAAAAGACTCTAGCCTTATAACCGGCTCTATGCCAGTTATCACGTCGTCGTCGCCCAGGCTCGCAAGCACGTTGCGCCCCGACACCACCCTGCCCAGCACGCCACCACCCTTTACGCCATAGTCCGATGAGTGGCTAGCCTTTGATAGGATAAGATAAGTGTTCCTGGCATCGTAGCCTCCGGTGCCAAAGCTCACCTCCCAGCGGGCGTACTCGTGCTCACCTTTTCCCACCTCTATGCCGGACGGGATGGGGCCAAACGCTATTGCCTGCGCCGTCGTCCACCTTGCCTTACAGCCCACGAGGCGGCCATAATTTTCTATCCATATGCGCTTTGCCGCCTCCGCTGCAAGCTCTATCTTAAATTCTCCCTTAGAGGTTAGGACCCGAAACTCGGTGGCCACTTCCCTCCGCTTCTCCTCCCTGCCGGACACTATTCCTATAACAGTGTCCGGCTGGTGCTGGTAGCCCGCGGCGGCCAGCGCGTCAGAGATGGCCGACCCGTAGGGCAGCGTGACCTTTTTCTCGTTTATTTGGACCGTTATCGGCCTGCTTGAGTTATCCAAAGCCCTCACTCTACCGCTCAAATCTTTTTTTCACTTATACCTAATATACTTTCCATACATCACTAAGATAAAAGAAACGCATTTGCTTTAGCCTTATAAATTTACGGCCCCTTGGCCATTATCTCGCGTTCCTGCTCGGTCACCTTTGCCAGGACGGCATCCACGTTTCCGATGTCCACGATTTTGCCCGCCCTCATGAGCATGGCGCGGTCGCATACCATGCGCACGAACTCCATGTCATGCGATACGATTATGAAGGTCTCGTTTATCTCCTCGCGGGAGGATAAGATGGAACTCGCCACGTCTCTCTTCGTTATGGGATCCATGGTGCCAGTGGGCTCGTCGAGCACTACGAGGCGGGGCTCCCTGATGAGGACCTGCGCCAGTGCTACCCTGTGGCGCTCCCCTTCTGATAGCTCGTGCGGATACTTGGATAAAATCTCTTTGCTCTTTTCCTCGCTGAACCCCGCTATCTGCAGCGTGTGGATGGCCTTGCGCTCGGCCAGCTCTGCCGGGAATTCCAGGCCTATTGCGTCGGTCAGGTTATCGACCACTGTCCGGTGGGGATACAGGTCATACTCCTGATGCAGCAGCCCTATATACTGTTTCGCCCTTCCCCTCGCATAGTAGCCTGGCTCCAGCATGTTTATCCAGTCGTCGCCGATGCGTACCTCGACGACTCCGCTCGCATCCTCAAGGTTGCCTGTGATGATATTTGAAAGGGACGTCTTCCCTGCGCCGCTAACGCCGACGATGCCAAATATTTCCCCTTCCATTACCTCGAATGAGACGCCGTTTACGGCCTTAATGACGCCCCGGTCCACCGAGAAGTAGATCTTCTGGAGATTATTCACCCTTACTATGGGCTCGCCCGCGGCGTGCTCCTTCTTTTCGACGGCCTTCTGGAACTTCATGAACTCCGTGATCACGTCCTCGGGCTTGCCCACCATCTTGATGACGCCATCCTCGAGCAGGACCGCCCTTGTGGCAAGCTCCTCTATCACGTCGTGAAAGTGCGAGGTGATCAAGGCGGTCATGTTATAGTCCTTTGCCGCCTGCTTTATGCTCTGGTGCACGATCTTTGCTGTCTTGGGGTCAAGCGTGCCCGTAGGCTCGTCGGCCAGAAGCATCATCGGCTCTTTTGCTAGCTGCCTGGCGAGCACGACCCTCTGCTTTTCTCCACCAGACAGGTCCCTCGCTATGTGCATCATGCGATGCGAGAGCTTGACCTGGTCGATGAGGTCTGCCGCGCGGTTTATGAGGTTGCCCTCTGGATAGTTGATGTCTTTGAGCGCCTTCATCACGTTCTCGATGACGCTGTCGTCGCCATACAGGGCGAAAGTGCGCTGTATCATAATGGCAACCCGGCGGGATATCAGGCGCTTCGCGTCATCGTCGGCATCCAGGATATCGACGCTCCAGGGCTTCATCGTGCCGCCACACTTGGGGCATTTCTTGCCATTCCATGACGGAGGGTTTATGAAGTTGCAGGACTCGCACCGGGCCGTATGAAAAATAACCTTTCCTGATGCGGGGATGTCCTCATCCAGGCCTCTTATGATATGTAGAAGTATGGTCTTGCCGGCACCGCTCCTCCCTATGATGCCTACCATCTCGCCCTCTTCGATCGTCAGGCTCACGTTCTTTAAAACGCTCTTATCCCCGTATTTCACGCTCAAATCCTTGACTTCAATAAATGCAGCCACTAACTGTCCCTCCGCATACTAGATATAAGTATGATGAACGCCATATCTTTTTATTGCTCATTTTATTTTTTACTCTTATGTAAACTTTCCCTAACGACGCCCTCGACTTCGAGGATGTCGTCCACGATAACGTCGCTCGCCTTGAACAGTATGTCCGGCTTCATGTCCTCCTGCTGTAAGGACAAAATCCCCAGGTCGGCCGCCTGGAGCGCCAGGTAATCGTTCACCCCATCGCCCACCATGAGAACGCGGTCATATCGCTCTTTAAGGGACATTACGACCTCCTTTTTCCCCTCAGGCGATACCGCGTCGAACACGTTCGACTCCGGGACGCCCAGCTCCCGGGCCAGGGAGGTGAGCGACTTCCGGTTATCCCCGGACGCTATGTAGACGTCTATCCCCGCATCCATGAGCCTTTTAAGCATTCCGTGAACGCCCGGGAACACCCTTCCACCGGTAGCCAGCACGTACGGGATGGCGCCATTGGGCACGTCCACGACAAGGCCTATATTAAGGTAATATATATCCTTGCACTTAAGCTTAACCGCCTCTATCGCCTGCTTCAGGTCTCCCATGGATGCCGTCCTGTCCTTTTTTATGGCATCGCCTATCCTCTCGTGGGTGCATTTGAGACCCCCGCAGATTATGTCAAATCCGAGGTTTGAGCAGGCCATGTATTCTGAAATGCTCATCGAGGGATCGGCGGCTTCCAGGAAATCGACGGAGTCGGCCTGCAGCGCTATGAGTGCGCATCCCCGGCCTTTTGTGACCATGTTTGTCGAGACCACGTTCTCGATGATCTTTTTCGTCGAGACGTCTCTTGCCACACGGTAGACCTTTAGAAGAGTCCCCGCGCTGTCGAATACGATAGCCGCCTTCATGGTTTCCTTTGAACAAGATAATATATCGTCATTGGTAATAAAATCTATGTATGGCGGCGGTACCGCTCGACTTAACATCGTTTAATTTCACCTCGCCGTACCTTAAAAGCCTCATGCCGTTAATAATGACGATAAATATGCTTGCCTCATGGATGAACATGCCCGACGCCAGGACGACCGACTTGAAGAGAACTCCGGCCACCAGCAATAGTACGACCAGGATGGAGAAGGCCGTGTTCTCCATGATGATGCCAAGAGTCTTCCTGCTCAGGCCTATAGCATAGCCTATCCTGTTCAGGTCATCTGCCATGAGTGCTATGTCCGCCGCCTCTATTGCCACGTCAGTGCCAGCAGCGCCCATCGCTATGCCGATGTCAGCGGCCGCCATCGCAGGCGCGTCGTTTATGCCATCGCCAACCATGGCCACAATGCCTTCCTTTTTAAGCTGCTTTATAGCCTCCACCTTATCTTCCGGCAACAGGCTAGCATGATATTCGTCTATGCCCAGCTTTTCAGCGATTGCCCTGGCAGTCCGCTCATTATCGCCGGTGAGCATGACCACTTTCTTTATCCCTGCCTTCTTGAGCCTGGCGACAAGTCCCCAGGCTTCTTCCCTTATCGCATCTGCCAGCGAAATTACGGCCAGGAGCCGTCCATCTTCTATGAGGAATATGGCCGTGTTCCCGCTTTCTTCCTCATCCCTCACGTATGCCTCATGCTCCTCGCTAAGCGAGAAAACGCTCTCAGACAGGAGCCTGCGGTTTCCCACTACGAGCTTTCTTCCTTCATACGTGGCCATGACGCCTTTGCCAGGCAGCACCTTAAAATCGGACGGATCGGGCACTACGACGCCTTTTTTAACCTTTTTTAAGATGGCCCGCCCTAGGTGGTGCTCGGACATCTTTTCAGCCACTGCCGCCTTGAAAATGGCGTCTTCCGGAGAGCCATCGAATGCCTTTACTTTGACCACTTCAAGCTCCCCTCTTGTCAGCGTGCCCGTCTTATCGAGCGCCACAATGCTTATTCGCCCCGCCCGCTCCAGATGTGCGCCACCTTTGATTAATATCCCGTGCCCCGCGGCGTTCCCTATCCCTGACACCACCGCTATCGGCGTGGAGATGACGAGCGCGCCAGGGCAGGATATGACCAGCAGGGTTAAGGATATCAATGGGTCCCCACTAGCGATGAACACTATGACTGATAGGGCGATGATGGCAGGCGTATAGTACCTGGAAAAGCGCTCGATAAGCTGCTGCGTGGGGGCGCGCTGCTCCTGTGCCTCCTCCACAAGGGCGATTATTCGCGCTAAAGTGGTATCCTCCCCGCTCCGCTCGGTCCGGGCCTCAATGAAGCCGACCTCGTTTATGGTGCCGCTGAAAACATGGTCTCCCGGGCTTTTTCCTACTGGCACAGACTCTCCCGTGATGGAGGCCTGGTTGACCTGCGCTTCGCCTTTAACGACCACGCCGTCCACAGGTATCTTTTCTCCTGCCTTTATCACGACTATCTCGCCCGGCTTCACTTCTTCCGGTGCCACGGCCACGATATCGTCACCTCTCCTCACGGATGCGACGGTAGGCGTCAGGCTCATCAAGGCACGGAGAGAGCTCCTCGTCTTATCAATGGTTAGCGCCTCCAGGTATCCACCAAAAGTGAAGAGAAATACTACTACAGCGGCCTCCCAGTACTCCCCTATCAGGATGGCTCCAGCAGCGGCGATGCTAACCAGCGCCTGGATTCCCAGCACCTTATAGCGAAGCTGCGCTACGGCGCTCCTCGCTATGTCAAATCCGCCCACGATGGCCGCCAGAACCCAGAGCGCGCTGCTCAGATTGGCATGCCTCAATTCGCCCGACGCGTAAGCCAGCACGATTAGGGCGCCAGAAGCCACCGTTATGATAAGCTTCAGGTTCCGGCGGTAAAGCTTTTTAAAATCGAAGGCCATATCTTTAGCTTAAATGCTTGATCTCCTTAACGCCGTAGCCTATATCCTCGATGATCTTGACGAAATTCTCGGCCTTCGTGAGCTTAGGGTCATAGACGACTCTTACCTTGCTCGTGGTGTATAGCACTTCCGCATCAAATACGCCCTTGCTATGCTTTAATGCAGCCCCTATCTTCATGGCGCAATCCGGACAGCTCAGGTTCTCCAGCATTAGTACGACTTTTTTCTGTTCTTTCGCTTCCATATGCTCACCGTAAATAATAATTTACGTATCTATACGAACCTATTTAACGCTATCTGGCATATTTAAAAATAGTGTAACTTTTATAAGGTGATATGATACATAATATTTTATGCTTCTGGATGAGAAGGTCATTAATACTTTGCAAAAGATGGGGCTAACGTACTATGGCTCCAAAGCATATGCGGCACTCGTGGCCATAGGGCCATCGTCTCCGGGAGAGGTAGCCCGGGAGGCCGAGGTGCCAAGGTCTAAGATTTATGAGGTGCTTAAGAGGCTGGAAGAGGAGGGCTGGGTAAGCGTAGAGAGGGGCCGGCCCATGAAGTATAAGCCCAGGCGGCCAAAGGACGCCATCGATGAGCGCAAGGCCATCCTTTACTCAGATATTGAATATGCGGCTTCGGAGCTTTCTTCCATTTATGACAGGCAGATGGACAAGGAGTCACCCAGGGTGTGGCTCATCCGTGGCATGGATAACATTTCATCTCGCATGGTAGACATGATGGATAGGGCGAGACATGATATATTATTGCTGGGGGCGCTCTATTCGCCAGGAGAGATTGGCCGCATAAGGAAGGAAATGGAGAGGGCGCGTAAGAGGGGCGTAAGGGTCCGCATCATCACCCGTCCGAGGATAGCGCTTAAAGAGGGCGAGCTCGACCTGCTGGGCGCATTATCAGGCGCAGCCTCCGAAATCAGGCTTTATAAGACGCCTTTCATCAAGTTCGTGGTCATCGATGGCCGCGAGATACTAATAATGTTCTCGAAGGTGACGGATGACGTGCCCGACGTCGAGAATGCCATAGCCATGTGGACGCCCAACCACGAGGTCGCCTCCCTTATGCAGAGCAACTTCAACCTGATGTGGGAAGTAGCCTCCATAAGGCCTCAAAGTTAGAGCCTCATAGCATTGTGCGGGCGATGGCGAACTGGCTGCTACACAGGCCCTGCAAGTCCCTGACGATGCGAAGCGCCTCTTTGAGGCCTTCACGGTCCTTCCTGGATAGCGAAAATGGAAAGATGTACTCGTTACTCACTATGCCCCGCTGGATGTTCTGAACGTAGCCGAGCATCATCACGCGGGAGAGCTGGTCATACGCGAATATGTACCGGTCTATCGACTTCCTGTCGATGACCCCAAGGTCGTACATCTTCCAGAGGCGATCCGCTATATTAGTCCTGGTTATGTGGTACTTGACGGATAGCGCCTTTATGGCCTGGCTGAATATCCTGAAGCCATACCTCTTGATGTTGAAGGCGTCCTCGGAGCCGGCGAAGTACTCCAGCCTGAACGAGTCGCCCTCCAGGCCCACGTCCGCCTTTATGGCTGATATGGCGAGCTCCATGGCATAGGTGGGATCGGTGTTAAGCGTATAGTGGAGCGTTTTCAGGAAGCGGTTTGCCAGCGGCCGGTCGCCAAAGATGAAGCGGGCGTCCATGATGACCGAGCGCTCGTATGTCGTGTCAAGCCTGGCCAAAAGCTCTGTGATGGTGCCCCTCCACTTCGGGTTGCTCGCCATCATGTTGCCCCTGCACCGTGGGAATCCTGCGGCAGAAAGCCTAGAGACCAGGCTCTCCGAGAACATCTTAAAAAAGGTGCGCCCCCCATCGTCCACCGTATCGTCGAGCACCAGGATTGTGTCCTGATCGGATTCCACTGACATCTCCTCCCTTCCGAAGCTTCCTACGGCCATTAGGGCGAACCTATGCCTTGGAGGCCCCATCGAATACTTCATCTCCTCCAGGACTAGCTCTGCTACGCTGAACGCCATCGCTTCCCTGCAGGAAGAGACGATGTGGTTTATGCTGCTGCCCGTCCCTCCAAGGGCGAGGACGTTCTCGCACAGCCTTATCATCTCGTTATTGATGGGCAGAAGATGCCTCGGGTCCTTCTCCGAGCGGATCTCGCCTATAAGCTTATTAAGCCTGTAGTATGGGCTGGACTCTGAGGAGAGGCCCTGCCAGTACTTCAGGCTCTCCATCGTCTCCTCTATAGTCCTCTGCTCCAGCACCAGCGGGCAATCCAGGTCTTTGACGTGCCTATAAACATAGCCCCAGTCAATCTTTCCCTGGCCTAGCCCTAGATGCTCATCAGTATAGCCGAAATTATCGTGCAGGTGTACCTCGACAACGTACTCCTTCATATTCACATAGTCTTCAACGTTGCCGGTAAGCATGGCGTGGCCGACGTCGAAGGTAAGACCTACGTTGCCGCGGTTCACCCTCTTGATGATTTGCATCATCTCCTGGACATTCCTGCCCACCATATACTTCTCGTTCATCGCGTTCTCGACGCCCACCACGATGTCATACTGTCCCGCGTGGCCGCAAATCTTCGCCAGGCTTAGCACGTTGTTCTCGATAGCCTTTTCCAGGCCGCCGCTTACGGATGGCGAGGCGTAGCCCGTGTGCAGGGTGACCAGCCGCACGTAGTCTGACAGGCTATCTATCATTTCTATAAAAAGCTCTATGCTGCTCTCCCTCACGTACTGGTACACGCTGGCGATGTTGATGTTCTTATAGGGCAGGTGGGCGGTAAGCGTCAGGCTTGTCGTGCCCGACACCTCCTCGACGAGCTTTAGCGTCTGGGCGTCGATAGGCTCCCTCTCCGGGAAGAAGAGCTCGCAGCAGCCAAAGCCATGGTCCTCTAGCGATTGTATTGCCCAAACATCGCTTTCAGACTGTAGCCTGTGGGAGAACGATAGCTTCAATTCAATGCCCTGCTTGAGATAATCATCATGCCCACATTATATCTTTTTTGCAACTCGGGGCATGATGAAAAGCTATTTATCGCCCTAGCGCGAGCTTAATAATCGACCGTAATGGAAATGCAACTCGACCCTGACACCGCGCGAAAGATCGAGCTTATCAATAAAAAGATAGACGAGATTAACCAGCGTCGATATGGTCTCAGGACGACGAAGATAGAGGATGAATTGGACAGGCAAGAGTTGGAGGAGTACATAGCGACGCTAAACCTGACCAGCGAGCAGAAAAAGCTCATAGAAAGCTTTAACAGGAGCAATGAGCAGGCCCTGAGGAGCCAGAGCGCTTTCTACTATGGCATGATGATAATAACGGTATTCATAGAGGCGTACCTCGGCTATGCGATAATCGACCTTATCATGAGGCCGGGCCTTGACCTGTTTAACACCATATACCTATACCTCATGGCTGCCGTATTCATCGTCAACGCCTTCTACATCTTAAAGTTCCTCCGCTTCACGAGATGAGAACAACAGCTTTTTCTACTCGATTATTATAATAGAGTGTTATTGGTGGTTTTAATGGACGAGCTAATTGCGCCCATTATAGACGAGCTAAACCGGGCGCTTGGAGTGGATAGGGAGGTACTGGAAAAGGAATTGACTCTTCTTATCGTGGATTTTAAGGTGCCGCCCGAGGAGGCCCGGCGGAGCATCATCAAGAAGCACTCGAAGGAGGTCGCGGACGATTCTTGTGGGCCTGTGATGGAGAAGAAACCCGTCGACGCTATGTGCAGCCCGGTGAAGTTATTAAAAGACTTGAGAAGTGGGGATGCCGGGGTCACCATTTTGGCCAACGTCCTCGAGCCCAGGTATCGAGAGATTACAACGCCAACGGGCAAGATGACCGTAATAAATGGCATGCTGGAGGACTCGACGGCCAGGGTGCACTTCACCTCGTGGGTGGACTCGCCTGCTTTATTCTCGGGGAAGGCCGTGCTGGCAAAGAACGTGTACGTGAGCAGGTTCCACGGCATGCCGAGCGTGAACATAGGGGAGAGGTCGCTCGTCGAGGAGTTTGAAGGGAAGGTGCCAGGCTATGTCACGAGGCGGTGCAGCCTCGCAGAGCTGGCCGATGGGGAGGGGGCTTATGACGTTGAAGTAGAGGGGGATATCGTTTCCATAAGGCCGGGATCGGGGCTCATTGAGCGGTGCCCTGTGTGCAGCAGAGTCATGCAGAAGGGCCAGTGTAGGGCACACGGCAGGGCGGAAGGCGTCAAAGACCTCCGAATAAAGGCCATAATTGACGACGGGACGGGCTCCATGATATGCGTCTTCGACAGGGCCATGACCAGAGCCATACTGGGGATAGAGCTTGAAATGGCGCTTGCGCAGGAAAGCGATAACGTCGAGGAGCGCGTCAGGGCGGCGTTGATAGGGAAGCCTTTAGTCATAAGGGGTAACGTGACCTGCGGGGACTATGGCAGGATATTGATAGCGTCCTGGGTTAAGAGGCCAGAAGAAGACGTGGGCAAACTCGCAAAAGAGCTCATGGTGGGAATGCGATGAGCGAGCGTGAGGTGGCCAGGAGGGTTTTCGCGAGGGAGTTCAACGACTCTAACCTGCAGCAAGGCGAAAGCGCCGAGCGCTCAGCGAACTTCATCGTCACCCCGTCAGGCGTCATATGCAACAGGGTATTCGTGGTGGGAGTGCTCACGGAAGTAGAGAGCATAGGCACAGGGGGCCAGGCCATGCACAGGGCCAGGGTCGCCGATCCTACCGGCGTGTTCACGGTTTATGCGGGAGAGTACCAGCCCTCAGCAGCGCTATTCTTATCGTCTGCAAAGACTCCGGCATACGTCGCCGTAGTAGGAAAGGCCAGGGTGTTCAACCCGGAAAGGGACACGTTTTATACGTCCATCAGGCCGGAAGAGATAAACGTTGTAGACGAGTACGTGAGGAACCGGTGGATATACAACACCGCGCTATTCACGCTAGAGGCTATAAAGAACATGGAGAGAGCCGTGGAAAGCGGCCTCAGGGGCGCGGAGCTAGAAAGGTATATGAGGCCCTTCACGTGCGATGCTGCAGGCATAGCCAGGGCTTTGGACCATTACCCCGCCATCCGGGACAGGATGCACGCCTACCGGAAAATGGTCGTTGACGCCCTCTCCGCCATCGTAGACGTGGCGCCGCCTCAAAAGGCGGATGCCTCATGCGATGGTATGGCGATGGCCGCCATAGAGGGCTTGATAAAGAGGCTGGACAGGGGCGGTGGCGTGAGATATGAGGCGCTGCTCGAGGCGTCGTTTAAGCTGGGCTACGATGAGGCGATGGTTGAAAAAACGCTGAATGCGCTCATGGATGCGGGCCGATGCTATGAGCCTCGTATAGGCATCCTAAAGCTAACCTGATCATCCCTTTTTCTTCAAGCCAATTGGGCTTTCTGCCTGCTGGCCCTTATCTTCGCCCTTGCCCATGACTAGCCCGTAGAGGTAGTCTTGCGAGAGGTCATCACTCTTTTTAGCTGGCTTCTTTACTGTGGCCGTCCCTTTCATCTCAGGCCTTACTGGCTTTACTGTATAAGGCTTTTCGGCTTTCGAGGCCATTTTATTGGCGGCACGCTTGCTCATATAGTTGAAAATGAAAATGATGGCTGCCGCTATAATTACTGCTATTGATGCCGCACTTAAATTTTTTGGCTTTATCGCTTATAAAGCTTTCTTAATGGACAAAAAAGCACTTATGCAAGGAAGCCTTTTTAATGATTAGGGATGGTGAGGCGCAGAATGACCGCTAAGAAAGCCCACACAAAGCCTAAGGTTGACGAGGCGCCCATTATCGGATGTATGGAGCCCTCGAGCGCCATGGTAGGCCTTTCCCCTATTACCGATAAGAGGTCCTACGACCTCTTTATAAAGGCGATATCCCTACGCATTTACGCCGAGTTCGAGAAGGCGATGAGGGAGGCGGGCATAGAAAAGCCCGAATTAAGCCTCGTGGGGTTCGACCTGAAAAAGGCGGCGACAGACCTGGATGTCAGGATGGCAAACTATATAGCCCTTATCGCCCGCCTGGCCATGGAAAGGGCATTCGTCGACCGCTACGACTTTGCCTCTAATTACATGCCTCGCGTCATAAGGCACATGGAAGAGGATGGGTCAAGCGACGTCTCTGAGTACCTCGAGGGCAAGCTCCAGCGGGACATCATGATGGAGATACGCTCGATAGCCATGCAGCATATACCGGAAGAGGAGCGCTTCAGCTACCGGCACAAGCTCAAGGTGTTGTGATGAGGCTAAGGTTCAGCGTCTGGGTGGCCGTGCTTGGATTCCTCCTGCTGGTAATGCTCGCTGCCGTCCTTCGTCTCCTGCCCATCAATCCGTGGGACGTGTTCTGGCTATTCGTGGCCGTGGCATGTGTCTGGGCCATACTCAGGATTCTACCAGGGGAAAAAATAAAGCGATGATGACCGTCATGTTTTAGCCTAATGAGCGAATAGTGGCTGATAAAATGTCAGAACTGGTTCCGGGCGTCCACCTGGTGGACGGCTCCATAGGATGCAATACGTACCTCATCGTGGGCGATGGGGTCACGCTCATCGATACAGGGCTGAAGGGAAATGAGAAGAGGATATACGACTGCCTTGGAAAGCTCGGCTACGGGCCAAAGGATATAAGGCGAATAGTCATAACCCACGCCCACATCGACCATATAAATTGCCTGGGCAGGCTTAAGGCCGACACGGGGGCGCTGGTGATGGCGAGCGAGCAGGACTCTGAGGTAATAGAGGGCAGGCGGCCAATCAGGGGGGTCGGCGGCTTTTTCGGGGCCTTTATAAGGCTATTGAGGCTCTACTACAGGTACACTCCGGTGAAAGTGGACGTCCGCCTGAAGGATGGCGATAAGATAGGCGTCCCCGGCGGCTTCGAGGCCATCCTGCTGAGCGGCCATAGCGCTGGCAGCATCGGGCTATACAGCAGGGAGCGCGGGATCCTCTTTTCGAGCGACACGATAAGGGTGCTTAACGGTAAGATTGCCGCGCCGCACCCGAAATTCACAGAGAATGGCGAAAAAGCCATAGAAGCAATAGAGAGGATGGCCGGGCTGGACTTCAACGTCTTGCTCCCAGGGCATGGCAAACCCGTCATAGGCAACGCCTCGGATAAGGTGAAGGAGCTATGCCACGAGTTAAAACGTTAAGATTAAAAGGGCAAGCGTCAATGCTATATAAGCATCCGCATGAGGAGGAGCCGCTCAAAATTGGGTTTTATTTCTAAAAACCAAATTTTTTACATCGTGAAAACAATATCGATGGCATTAATCAGCAAAGTATTTATCATACTAGTTTACATAATAAGTTCTTGAGCGGGTGAAATGCCGTTTTTATAACTGCACAATCCAATCCATCCCCTACCAACCCGCTCACCCTTTATTTTTGATCGACGCTGGTCAAAATAAGGGCGTGCGCATCCATTGATAATGAAAGCTACAGAAAAGATGAAAAGACAGTCGTTTTCATGTAGGCGTGGAGCGCTTGAGAAAGATCTCTATCGATGACACCTTGATGGAATCCCCCTTCTCGCTCTTCAGCTCCTCGGTGCCAATCTGGATCTTATCGATGACGACGTCCATTAGAAACCTGTTCCTGATAACTTCAGCGGTATCTACGGCACGGGAAATAGCCCTCCCCCGCGCCTTGATGGTGACTTCCCTGGCCCCTTCGTTGAATTGAGTTACGGCGGCGAGCACGTAGTTCATCACCGGCTTGTTCCCGACATAGATCACGTTGTCCTCTGGCATTGTATGGCCCTCCGATGCAAACCTCTGTTAACCCTTAATTATAGCGTTAGAGGATGATATAGCTTTTTCCACCAGCGCTTTATAATATAGCAATAGATTTTATATTAATGATGTGGGAGAGAAAAGCTTCGCTAAGCGTAAAATATAAAAAATAGTGTCGTGCCAGCCTGTGGAGTTACATCGGGTATATTGAGCTTGTTACGCTCGTGTCCACGATGCACTCGTCGATGTTCCTGTGGCAGCCTGGGCACTCCTCATCTTCGCCTATCTTAATCTCGGCGCCGCAATGCATGCATGCGGTGCATGATGAAACTTTTTCTTCTGCCATAGTAAGGGAGAAGATGGCCTTTTTATATATAATATCAAGCTAGATTTATAGCGGAGGAGCGCAGGGTAGATTTGCGGCATGGTAAATTCTTTAAGCTAGGACTCGATAATTGTTCAGGCGGGTGTTTTCATTGATCAGTCCCAAGCCGGCGATAGCTAAGATGAAGGAATACGTGGCGGGAAGGAACATAGAAGAGGTCGCCCGCTCTTATGGCATCCGGGAGAGCGACGTGATCAAGCTCGCCTCGAATGAGAATTGCCTGGGCCCCAGCCCGAAGGCGGTGGAGGCAATAAAGGAAGTAGCAGGTTCCGCCCATTTATACCCCAGCGTCGACGCTATAGAGCTACAGGAGGCTCTGGCCGCTCATTATAATATGCCGCTTGAGAACATAGTCGCCGGCCCGGGCATGGATGGCGTGCTCGAGACGCTGCTGCGCGTTTTCATGGACAAGGGGGACGAGTCCATCATACCATTGCCCACTTTCTCATACTACGAGAACGTCACCAGCTTTTGCAGCGCCAGCCCTGTCTTTTCCAGGCGTAAGCCGGATTACAGCATCGACGTGGAGGACGTCCTCAATAACGTGAACAAGCGTACAAGGTTCATTTTCGTCACATCCCCTAATAATCCTACAGGTAATATTACCCCTCTTGAGGATGTCAGGGCTATTGCGGAATCAGTCGAGTGCCTCGTGTTCGTCGATGAGGCGTACATTGACTTTTCTGATGGGAGCGCCATAGGGCTGGTGAAAAAGTATGATAACGTCATCGTGGGCCGAACGATGTCCAAGGCATGGGGACTGGCAGGCCTGCGCATAGGCTACGCCTTCGTCCCATCGTGGGTAAAGGGCCAGTACATGAAGGCCGCCACGCCACACAGCATCAGCAGGATATCCGTGGCCGCTGCCATTGGCGCCCTCGGCGACGTAGAACACTATAAGAGGTCCATTGATATAGTCAGAAAGGGCAGAGAGTTTTTGAGGGGCGCAATACCGTTCAGGACGTTCCCATCCGAGGCGAATTTTATATTGATGGACGTCTCGCCATTGAAGTCGGGGTATGTGGTGGAAGAATGCATGAAGAGGGGCATCATCCTGAGGGATTGCGCCTCGTTCCGGGGCATGGGAGACGCCTTTGTCCGCGTTACCGTGGGCACTCCCGCACAGAACAGGAGGCTCGTTGAAGCCCTGAGCGAAATTAAAGGTGGCCTATGAAGATCGCGCTAACCGGCACCCCTGGCACGGGCAAGTCCACAGTCGCGGACATGGCTAACGCAGGCTTCATCGTCATTCACCTTAACGATCTTATAAAATCCGGCTACTATGAGGGCATCGACGAGGAACGGGGCTGCCTCATAGCGGACGTTGAGAGGCTGTCTAGGCTTGTGGAGGGCATGGAAGGCGACATAATACTGGAGGGGCACGTATCCCACCTCATGCCGGTGGACGCCATAGTGGTGTTAAGGGCATCCCCTGGGGCGCTGCGTGAGCGCCTGAGAAGGAGGGGGTGGAGCGAGGCGAAAATCTCGGAGAACGTGGAGGCTGAGGCGCTTGACGCCATACTCATAGAGGCGCTAGAAACCGGTAAAAAGGTTTATGAAGTCGATACGACAAACCTCACGCCTACACAGGTAAGGGATGCCTTGGTCGAGATTATAAGGGGCACGGATAAGTATGCCCCTGGAAGCGTGGACTTTAGTGAGGAGGCCTTCCTATGACGATAGAATCCTTCCGATCGGTTGGCTCCATACTCCTGGAGCCTATAGTGAACGTTTTTCATACGCATAGGGTGACGGCGAACGCCGTGACGGTGCTATCCCTGATATTTGCGCTGCTCTCCGGCATTTGCTACTATTTTTCGATGGGCAGCAGCGTAACGCTATTTCTAGCCCTCGCCCTGGCGTTCCTCAACGCCTTACTGGATGGGGCGGACGGCCTGCTGGCCAGAAAGGCGGGCATCGCGTCGAGGTATGGGGACTTCCTCGACCACGTAATTGACAGGTATTCGGACGTCTTAATCTTCGGCGGCGCCTGCCTGGGCGGGTACGTCGATGCGACTGCGGGGATGATGATATTGACAGGCGTCTTGCTCGCCAGCTACCTCGGCACTCAGGCTCAGGCCGTGGGAGTAGGCCGTGTTTATGGGGGCATCATGGGAAGGGCGGACCGCATGGCCATCCTGATAATGGCCAGCTCGCTGAATATCGTATACCAGCCAAGGCTTGGCCTGTGGGGCTTTAGCTATAGCGTGCTGGGCTGGGCGCTCATCATTATCGGCGTTGCCAGCCACATCACCGCCCTTCAGCGCATATGGCATACTAGAAAGATGCTTCTCGAAAAAGAAGTGTGAGGCGTTATGGCGAGCTCGAAAGCAAGCCCGCATCTTCGCCCCTTTAAAGCTCACACCTTGAGCTTAAGCATGGCATAGGCGAGCGCGCCCAGCAGCGATAAGACCACGCCACAGACCAGGACCACGGGGAAGCAGCAGATGAGCTGTCCCAGGGCCGACCAGGCCGCGCTTATCATCGTAGGGGTCGTCCCATATTGAGCTATGGTGAGAGGGCTCACAATGTCCATGACAATGGAAAAGATCATTGCGAAAGGCCTGTGTACGACCTCGGCGGCGGCTCCGGCCACCGCGCCCGCAATAAGGGCATCGTTACGCGTTTTAATGTATTGAGCGCCCATAATGGCAGCCAGCAGCCCAGCACCGATGAACGCCAGGGCGCCTAAAGCTATCAATATTAGCGATGCGGCGCCCGCTATTATGACGCCCATAGGAACCTCGGGTATGCCCTGCTCGGGCGCATAGCCAGCATTATATTGCTCCAGCCAGCTTTGCAGCTCGCTGAGCCAGCTTTGCAGCTCGCTGCCAAAGGCCAGCCTTATGCCGACCGTGTAGATAAAGCTCAATACTATTAAGATGACCCCGCACACCACTCCTGCAATAATTGCTTTCTTAAACTTTTCATCCATAATCATTACCTCCCCCTAAATAAAATGCTTAGGAACAGCATAAAATTACCCAATAGAGAGCCATTGCATAGTAAGTTTTAATTAATGCGAGGGATATATTATTATGAGCAGATACTCTAATGTAGGTGTTTAGTAAAGGGGATGGTAAATGTTTGAAAAATTGATGAAGCTCTTTAAAAATGAAAAAGGAGCTAAAAAACCGCCTATAAAAAGCGATTTCTTACGCCTTAGAGGGGATGTCGCTAAGAAGCCGACTGTCGTGTCATCTGACATGAAGGGGCCGCCTGCGGCAATGCCTTTGCCCGACGCCAGCCAGGCCCAGGCTGTAGTGAGTAAGCCCGTGGAGGACATAAAGCCCCTGATGCAGTTACCCCCCGACATAGACCCTAGCCAGGTCGTAATCGTGAGGCGTGATGCTAAGAAGGCGGAGGGCGAGCGTTTCAAATACGTGGATAAGCCCCTCAAGCCTCTAGGCGATGAAAGCATCAAGGCGGAAGTCATCAAGTATGAAGATAAAAGAGGTGGGGAAGTCATAAAGTATAAGGCTAAGCCGGTGGCGTCTAGCGCAAACTCTGATGACCGGGAAAAGGCGGGGGCGCAGGTCTTCAAGTATACGCCGACACGGGTAGAAATTAAAAATTAATTTTTTAGGCTATTCTATTAGAGAAAATTTTTATGATTACAGCCACATTAATATTACATGTTAAGCCTATCATTTTGTCCGTCACACGGCATTTTAGGAGTTATGATCATGTCCGAGTCCAACATCACGATAACTTTAATAGGCGCCCGGCTGGCGAAGCCGGGGATCCAGTTCATCTTCCGCGGCGCGGCGGCGGAGTGCGAGAAGTGTAAGCTCAAGAACGTATGCTTGAACCTGGATAAGGATAAGAAGTACCAGGTCGTGGGGGTCCGCAACGGGAATGACCATGAATGTTTCTTACATGACGTATGCGTGCGGGCGGTAGAGGTCACCCCATGCCCCATAATCGTCGCCATCGAGTCGAGGAAAGCGTTCAATGGCTCTAAGATCGTCTACGAGGAGCCCGCTTGCGATACCGCATGTGCCTCCTATAGCCTTTGCCACCCTCCAGGGCTGGTTAGCGGAGAGAAATATACCATCTCAGAGGTGCTAGACGAGTCGCCACCCTGCGATAAGGGCCTTACGCTAAAAAAGGTAGAATTGAGGCAATAAATTATAAAGGCTGTATTTAGACAGCCTTGCTTTTTTCCGGGCTGCCATGAATGAAGAATTGCGCCGCCTTCCATAGCTTTTGTGCGGCATCCATCAGGAAGCCAAGGATACACAGCAGCAATGCAACCTTGATCATCGCCGTGATGAGCGGCGTGAACTCCGGGCTGAAGGGGAATGCCAGGTATACCCATGCTATCAGTAGGGCGCTTCCGACGTTCAGCGCCGACTCGATTATGGCGGGCACCCATTTCTGGAGGAGGAATACGAATAATAACTCAGCCACGATGGTACATGCCCCTAATAGGTTTATATATGGCAGGAAGCCCGTGAAGTCGGGCGTGAGCAGGCTAATCATCCTGCCCTCCTCCAGGCCCATCAGGAAGGGTATCTGCTGCCAGAATAGGTTTATTATAGCCAGCCAGAAGATGACCATCGCTATCGATAGCGCCACCTTTAGAGGCGATGTCATGTCACTCAAGCTTTTGTTTAAGCGCCTAAGCCGCTCTTCGTACGTGGCTTTGAGGCGGGACTCGTAAAAGTATATGGCCATAAATATTGCCGAGATGACCACGATAGCCAGAGCAAGGGCGGATACGACCATGATTATGGTACGCACCGGCGCGTCCACCTGGCCGGGGGCAACCAGGCTTAGCAAAGCTGCAACTATGAGAAAGGCCACGGCTATGCCGACGAGGGCCTGGACGGCCTTCCACATATGGTTTTTAAAGAGCGTCTCCCTTGATGGATACATGGCGGCTATCTTTTCCGCAGGCCCCATCTTGTCGATGACCTGCCTGATGATGGCCTCGTCCACCGCCACCTTCCCTTCAGCGGCCATGGCTTCTGCGCTATCCAGTATGTGCGTCCTCAGCTCTTTTGCGACCTCGCCGCGCTGCGAGGCATCCATATCCTTTGTAACATCACGAATATAATCGTCTATGATCGTGTCGATCATCTAATCCACTCCATTAATCCCCTTTTCCAGGCTTTCGATGGCCCTGCTAATCGATTTTAGCGAGGCCAGCAATTCTCCTCTAATCTTTTTCCCGTATTCAGTTATCACGTAGTACTTTCGCGGCCTCGGCCCTTCCGTGACCCACCGGCTGCTCAATATCCGCTCGTCCTCCAGGCGCCTCAATATCGGGTAAAGCGTGCCCTCTTCCACGCCTATCCCCGCCTCCTTGAGGTTTTTGATGATGTCATAGCCGTATCGCTCTTTTTCCAGTAGGCACATTACGGCGACCTGCATCACCCCTCTTTTCACCTCGGTTTCGAAGCGCTCCAAAATATCATCCATACTATCACTTGCGTTACCACATAGTGTGTGATATAATCTATTATATCACAAACAATACTGTATCACTCTATGTATATAAAGCATTCGGCAGCCGCCCAGAAAAAAAATGAAAAAGAGCCGGTATAACGGCCTATTCTTTAGGCTCCTCTACCAGGTCAGCCTCGGTAAACACCTCTTTATAGACTACCTGCTTGAGGCCGACAAAGCTAACCAGGAAGCGGGCGATAAGCACCTTGCCCAGCAGCCATTCCGTATCCATGCTATAGTCTTTAGGGACCTCAATGGTCACGGCATCGCCTTCGAGCACGTATTCCGCATCGGGGCTGATATAGCCTTTAATGATGGCATCCACCTTATCCTCCTTGCCCTCTATTACGTCCTCAATCGTGTACTCAAAAACAAGGGTCTTGCCGGCCAATGGCTCATTATAGTCTACCTTCGCCCTGCCCCCGCTCACGCTCTCCACGACGCCCACCCTGCCGCCCGACTCCACCCACATGCCAGGCTCCACCTTCTGCTCGAACTTCTTCGTCGGGACGGTCTCGATAAGCTCCAGGCTCCTGAACCCATAGCCTTTCTCCGGCGGCACTATAACGGTGCCCTTATGCCCCTTCTCCTTTCCAAAAAAATCTTCGTCCAGGCCCTGTACTACCGTGTTCGAGCCTACGACTACGATCATTGGCCTGTAGACCCTTTCCTCGTCGAAAATGCCGCTCTCCTTTGCCACGCTTTCATCCGTCGTGTCGAAGACCGCCCCATTTTCTAGCTTTCCCGTGAAGGACAGCTTAATAATATCTCCTTTTGTAATAGGCATAATATCAATCCGCAATATTCGTTAGCTAATGGAATGGGCGTCCATACGCATTAATGTTGTGAGATAAAAAAAGATAAATTATAGCCTATTCTTTCTTTTCTTGTTGCTCGGTAGGGGCTTCTTCTGCCTTAGGAGCCTCTGGCTTCTTGTAGGTCTCCTGGAAGACCACTTCTTTTATGTTGCCCTGCTCCATGATCTCGCTGGCGGCGACGCCCTTTGCGATGAGCCAGCGCTGGTTGAACGAGAGCTCCTTGGGGACTTCGATGATGACCTTTTCGCCCTCAGTCTTGTGCTGCATGTCCTGGCCGCTGTACATCTTTAGTATGGCGTCTATCTTCTTGTCGGTGCCCTCGATGAGCTCTTCAATGGCATAATCGTAGATTAGGGTCTCCCCGGCCAGCGCCGGGTTGAAGTTGATGCGCACGCGGCCGCCCGCGGTGCTCTCCACAACGCCAGTCCTGCCCTGGACCTGGACGCGCATGCCCGGCTTAACCTTTTCCTTGAACTTCTTCGCCGGTATGGTCTCGATCAGGTCGAGGCGCCTCAACCCAAAGCCCTTCTCAGGGGGCACTTCAACGTGGCCCTTGTATCCGACTTCCTTACCTATAAGATCTTCGTCAAGGCCGGCCACAACGTATCCCTTGCCCGCGATGATGGTCTCAGGGCCGTAGCTTGCATTTTCGTTGTAGACCCCGTTCTCCCTGGCGACATTCGCATCGGTGGTGTCGAAGACGGCGCCGTTCTTGAGCCTGCCCGTGTATGATAGCTTGATGAAATCTCCTTTCTGTATAGCCATAAATGACACCTTTTAGTTAAATGTTGTAGTCTTAAAGATATTATGATGTCATAATCCTTACGGTAATAAGTGTGGTGAAAGTGTTATATGTGAAGCGTTTGATTCTCTATTGATGATTGAGATAGAGATTAAGGCCCGTGTGGACGCTGGCGCTTTGCGCAGGAGGCTCGGGCAGGAGGGCGCCACCCTGGAGAGGAGGGTGGAACAGACGGATTTATATTTTAATGCCCCGCATAGGGATTTCGCCCGGACGGATGAAGCACTAAGGCTGCGCAAGGAAGAGGGCCGGGTATTTTTGACCTATAAGGGCAAGAAGCTTGACGCAAAGAGCAAGACGCGTAAAGAGGTAGAGGTGGAGGTTGCCGACTTTAGGAGGATGGAGGACATCCTGCTTTCCCTCGGGTTTACGAGGTCGCTTCGGGTCCATAAGACGCGTGAGATTTACCATTTTGGGGATGCAGTGGCGTGCCTTGACATGGTGGATGGCCTGGGCGAGTTCGTGGAGCTCGAGGCGCTCGCCTCCGATACGAAAGATATTGAGGAGAGGCGGGACTGGCTTATAGGCGAGATGCGGCGACTTGGAGTTGAGGGCGAGCTCATCAGGGAATCATACCTGGAAATGCTACTGGCGAAAAAATAAATATATATGGCATCGCTTTTCACCACAAAGCTCACAACTTAAACACCAGCTTTTTCACCATAAGGTACACAAAGTTAACACAAATTATATAATTATTTTAAAATAAATAGGTCATGCTCTCATGCTTTAAATTGAATATAGGAAATAGTGTACTTTGTGTTTTTGTGTTCTTTGTGGTGAAAAACCTGGTGTTAACTTTGTGTACCTTGTGGTAAAAAAGACATCACCATTTCTCCCAGTGTTCGAGCTTCTCGCCAAGCCTGGGCGGAGCGTAGGGCGACTCGTCGGGGAAGCCGAGCGGCATTAGCATGACAGGCCGGACGCCCTGAGGTATGCCTAACAACTCTGAGATGGCCTGCTCATTAAACGCCCCAACCCAACACGTACCCAGGCCCAGGTCAACGGCCATGAGCATCATGCTCATGGCGGCCGCCGAGGCGTCCTGCACGGCATAAAGCTCCCCACGCTTGCCATACTTCTCCGATGAGCGGCTCATGTTAGCGCAGACCACGATACAAACCGGGGCCTCCACGATGAACGACTGCCCCAAGGCAGCCTTACATATAAGCTCTCTCATACGACGATCCTTAACAATTACAAAATCCCTGCCCTGAAGGTTTCCGGCCGAAGGAGCCATGTGGCCGGCCCTTAGTATGGCCTTAATCATTCCATCCGGAACATCCTTATCCTGATATCTGCGAATCGACCGCCTGAGGTCGACCGCCTCAGCGACTTCCATGATACCACCAATAAATTTATATCAGGACATCGTATTAAGCTGTATCGAGCCTTACAAGGGTATACTGGTGGACATGCAATGAGAATCACGATGGACCTGGAGCTTAAGGACATACCGGGGCAGCTCGTAAAGGCGCTGGAGCCTATATCGGACGCGGGCGGCAACATAGTGAGCGTCGTCCACCACCACGAGCAGCGCACAAACAGGGGAACTATACCATTGCAGGTAGTATTCGACATTGAGGACGGGCTGGGAGCGCTCAAGGAAAAGCTGGAGTCGCGGGGCATCAAGGTGGTCGGGTTTAACCAGCTGAGGCTGCTAGAGCACAAGACAGTCGTCCTGGTCGGCCACATCATACATTCGGATATAAGGGATACCATCGAGCAGATTGATTCTACGGGCTATGCTGAGGTGGTAGACCTTGCGATGAGCATGCCAGGGATCTCTCTTAAGTCCTCCGCCCGCATCGGAATA